>NTLA01000002.1 GCA_002457435.1 Acidimicrobiales bacterium MED-G01
TTCTATCAATGCGGAGAGCTGTATCGGTTAGATCCAAGAACCCTGGAAGACCTCGGAAAAACTACCTGGAACGGCTTTTTCCCTGCCGAGGGCGTATCGGCTCACCCAAAGGTTGACGAGCACACTGGAGAGTTGCTCTTCTTTAGCTACTTCGCTGAGGCTCCCTACATGAGGTATGGCGTTGTGAGCCGTTCCGGCGAACTCACCAATCATGTTGATATCCCCCTCCCAGGTTCGCGACTTCCCCATGACATGGCTTTCACGGAAAACTGGTCGATCCTAAATGATCTCCCACTGTTTTGGAGTCCGGAGGCACTGGCCGATGGCTACTACTCCAACACCTTTGACCGGAATCTTCCCAGCAGGTTTGCGCTCATACCAAGGCACGGCTCGACCGAAGACATTCTTTGGTTCGAGGCAGATCCGACTTTCGTTCTTCACTGGACCAACGCTTACGAAGAGGGTGACTGGGTGATTTTGGATGGTTTTTTCCAACATAACCCAACCGCGCGCGGAGTGGAGCGAGGTGCCGATACCCACAAGGGCTTCGAGACTTTGGACATGAACGTCCTCCAAGCCAGAGCTCACCGTTGGAAATTCAACGTAGTCACCGGTGAATGCAAAGAAGAACCTAAAAGTGACACTTGCACCGAATTCCCGATGATCAACGGGCGACATGCAGGTCGACGTCACCGCTATTCCTATAACGCTCGTTGCGCACCCGGGTTGTTCGCATTCGATGGCTTGCTAAAGCATGACCTAGACACTGGCAATGAGGATCTCTACGAACTCGAACCCGGAGTCTTTATTAGTGAAACGGTCATGGCACCGCGCGACGGCTCTCAAGCCGAGGATGATGGATATCTCGTTACCTTCGCCTCCGACATGAACCAGGATTTGTCGGAAGCTCTTATCTTTGACGCAGGCGATCCCACACAAGGACCGATATGCAAGATCAGACTGCCTGAGCGAATTTGCAGCGGAACTCACTCGACTTGGGTCCCTTCAACAGACCTCTAAGTGTGCGATATTTCAAATGTCACTTCATTGATGTCGGATCCAAAAGTGGAAGCAAGTCCATGCCTAACGCTGCCCGATACGTGTTGTGATAGTGGTGGAGAGCGGGTTCATTTCTGCCGAAAATGACATGATCCAACGCTCCAGTTTCAGCTGATCGCTGCTGACTAGCGCTCGCCACATAGTCTTCGTCTCGAATGATGGCAGCGAACCCTTGGGCGACCTCTGACAGGACCTCCAATGGTGCCGTCTCGAGAAGGGCCTGCCGGTCGGCAGGGACTGTGCTGGATTTCGCCGTGCCTGATTTCTCGCCGTTCACGTAAAAAGAGATGACGCTCGTATGTCTACCCGGATTGCTTTTATCTGGGTAAGCCCGAACGACATACAGCCCGAAGTCGCTCGGCATCACGATGTTATTGGGGAAAATCCAATAGACGGGCAATCCTGCGACCGTGATTTCCCAACGATCCTCAGGCCACTCTCTCATTTCTTGTATTGCCTTCTTACATAAAATCATGCGGTGGTGCTGACCGTAGGTGTCGTAACACTGCACGTTGCCTTGGAAGAAGTTAGCTAGGGACTCTTTATGGAGAGAGTTGAAGTGGTACGTCTCTCCGAAGGTATCTATTGCGAGCTTCCAATTGCATTCAACCTCATATCGGTCCCCACCGAGCCGGCCGAAAGTCCCGAAATTCCAGGCATCAAACTCTTTACTTAATTCCTCCCCAAGTAACCCATCGATATCAACGGTTCCCGAAGGATCTGGATTCGCAAAAAGGAACCCGTATTTTTCTTCTGCTGGCAGCTCAATTAGACCAAAACACTCTTTGTCGATTTCCCCGAACTGGTCTTCTTTGGGAAGGCCAACCAAAGCGCCTTGAGAGTCATATGACCAACTGTGGAATGGACAAACAAATCGACGTTTCTTTCCACTTTCCTCTTCCTCTACAGCTACTCCTCTATGTCGACAAGCATTTACGAACGCACGAAATCGCCCGTCATCGTCTCGTGTAGCCAATATTCGCGTATCGAGATCATTGGAGGTGAAGAAAGAACCTGCTTCGGGAAGGTCACAGGAAAGCCCTAACAGCTGCGGGTGTTTGTGAAAAAACAAATCTCGTTCGGTGTCAGCGATGGAAGAATCGGTGTAACTCGCGGTCGGATTGAGCCGCACGCCTCCCGCATCTACATTTGTGCCCGAATCCAATCTCGACAAAAGCACCTTTATCTGGCTCAATTGCTCGGTGCGTTCCATTGCGCTGACCCCAACTTCAGTAGCTAGCAAACCACAACCTGAACAAGATTAGTGGGTAACTAATGACAAACACAGCCCTCGACCGAAACGAACCTAACGGCGGGTATTGGAAATCTCCTTGGCCTGTTGAATGTGGGGGAAACAGACGCCAGAAAGCTAAAGGTGGCCGTTTGGATGCCGTAACCGGCGAACATCAAGTCAACTTAATTCGCAACGACCGCTGGAACGTCATGACGGTTCGACGTGATCCAGGAGAGTGGTACCTGGGAGGCACCATGCCCGCGTTTACAGGGCCTCCCCCATTTGGATGGGTCACTCGCTTCGATCCAATCTCGCTCGAAAGTCTGGCTGAGTCTCCGCATCTGCCCTGCGGAGATCACGTGTGGTGCGGAGCAATCTTGGCCCATTCTGACGGCTCAATCATGTCCGTGAATGGCTCCTTCCTTCACAGACTCGACCCTCACGACCTGTCTATCCTCAATGAACTCCAACTTCCCGTTGACCGCGCTCACAATGGCTTGCTGTCACTATCGGACGGAACCCTGGTCACGAAAGACTTGCGCTTAGAGGGGCAAGGTGGGACGACTCTCACCTTTGTTGAACCGACCAACTTGGAGGTCATCAGCACTCTGGTCCTACCTGAAGGATCCATGGGGCGAATCGCCGCCGATTTTCATAACGGAGTCGACTCGGTTTTCGTTCCTGGGACAGAACATCTTTGGAAAATTGATGTGACTCAAGGGCTCCCAGAAGTCAGTGACTGGCGTTGCCGTTACAGGACAACAAACTCTGACTGGGGGCTTGCCTGGGATTCATGTATCTCCGATGGAAACTTGTGGCTCATGGACTGTGGAGACATTAAAGGAGTTAGGGCAATTCACCACAGACTCCCGAACGGCCGCTTTGATGAGCCGGCAGGGAACCTGCTGTCATGGCAGCAACCGGCGCCCTGGAAAGGCGCTCAGCGCCTGTTGCGAGTAGATCAAACAACAGGGCATATCGACGCACTGGAACCTTTCGGAAATCCCGGGGGTGGCATCATCGCTCCCCCAGTTAACGTGCCCGAGTTTGGCATCGCTATTGCTTGGGACTCAATCAACGGCGGCCTCGCAGGCATTTCCACCACCGAAGAACTCGAACCTCTGTGGCATCTAAACGTCAGGCCATCTATGCAACCAGTGGTATTCCCTGATTCTGGCGAGTTGGTAATCAACGATTTCACGACCGACCAAACTGACGACCTTGTCGTAGTTGACATCAAGACCGGCCAGCTGTTATCCCGAGTGCGCACCGAATCGCGCCTCGCTAATGGCATGTTCCTTACCGCGGGCGACAACCGAGACATTTATTACTGTTCAACTCTTTCTTGGGCTCGGGTCGCTTGGAGATAGGTTCTTCTATAAGTTAACTAACAGAACTTAGATTCCAGGTAAGGTCAGATCATGGACGAGATGCACGAAGCAGTGACCGCGGTACTGGGGGAGATTGATTTCGACCCGAATGAATTGCACGCAAAGTACCTCTCAGAGCGCGACAAGCGCGTACGAGATGACCACAACGAGCAGTACGTCGAAACAAGCGGAGAGTTCGCCAAATACATAGATGACCCATACGAAAGGACCGTGGAACGCGCTCCTCTCTTCGACGAAGTCGAAATAGCGATTATCGGTGGCGGATTCGGTGGCCTCTTGATGGGTGGGAGGCTGCGTGAAGCGGGTTTCACCGACATTCGTGTAATTGAACGTGGAGGAGATTTCGGAGGCACTTGGTATTGGAACCGCTACCCCGGGGCAATGTGCGACGTTGAGAGCTACTGCTATTTGCCGATGCTCGAAGAACTCGACTACATACCCAAACATAAGTATTCCTTCGCGCCCGAGATTATGGAACATACCCAAAACATTGGCCATCACTACGGCCTGTATGAGAACGCTTGTTTCAGTACCTCAGTCACCAAATTAAGTTGGGACGAAGACACGTCGCGTTGGACCATCGAAACTGACCGCGGCGACAAGATGCGAGCCCAGTTCGTAGCGATGGCCAACGGCCCTTTGAATCGACCGAAACTTCCTGGCATACCGGGTATCTCCACTTTCGAAGGACACACTTTTCATACCAGTCGATGGGATTACGACTACACCGGTGGGGATAACAGCGGTAATCTGCACGGCTTGAATGACAAGAAAGTCGCGATTATCGGGACCGGTGCTACTGCTATCCAATGCATCCCCCACCTTGGTGAATCCTCCGAACATCTCTATGTGTTCCAACGAACACCATCGTCGATTGACTACCGCAACAATCGTGAAACAGACCCAGAGTGGGCAGCGTCGCTCGAGAGCGGATGGCAATACCGACGAATGGACAACTTCAATACCCTTGTCGCTGGCGGGGATCAAGATGAAGACCTGGTGTCTGACGGATGGACCGATATCTTCAGGAACCTGACTGGCACTGCTGCCAAGTTGGCTGGACGGAAACTCGGGCGACGGGTCACGGGCCGGGAGAAGGGTCATCTGATGAAGATGGCCGACTATCAAAAGATGAACTCCATCCGAAACCGTGTCGATGACGTGGTCGAAGATCCCGCTACGGCAGAGGCTCTGAAACCCTGGTATCGCCAGTTTTGTAAGCGACCTTGCTTTCATGACGAATACCTTCCAACGTTCAACTTGCCCAACGTGACCTTGGTCGATACTCAAGGTGCAGGTGTTGAACGCATCACTGCCAATGGAGTGGTGGCCAATGGTGTTGAACATGAAGTTGACTGCATCGTCTTTGCTACTGGCTTCGAGGTTGGCACTGGATACACCCGACGTGCTGGCTACGACGTCATCGGACGCAACGGTCACACTTTGAGTGAAAAATGGGAGAACGGGCCTCGGACCTTGCACGGGATGCAAACCACGGACTTTCCTAACTGTTTTTTTCTGGGCTTCACTCACACGGCCGTGACCGTGAACGTCCCACAAGCACTCAACGAACAGGCAATGCATATCTCATACATGATTTCCCAAGTACGCGACCAAGACGCTACGACCATTGAGGCAACTGCGGAAGGTGAGCAGATGTGGGTAGATGAGATTCAGGACAAATCGAAACTAGGAGAACGCTTCCGTGCCGAGTGCACGCCGGGCTATTACAACAACGAAGGCAAAGTGGGAAACCCCGACGGCTTCTTCACCACGAGCTATGGGGCGGGCCCAATTCAATTCCATCGAATTTTGAGCGAATGGAGAGACGACGGCCGTCTGGAGGGCGCCGACATCTCCTAGTTAGTTTGGTGTCATACTCAAAATCAATACTCAAGCCTGATATCGAACTTCGTTCGGATTTGCTGATCTGAATCCGGAGGAATCAGTGAAATAGGATCTTGGTCTAAGACCCGTTTAACCTCATCTCGCGCCAAATCAACCTGTTGCGGTTGATTCTGTTCTTCCCACGTCTGAAAATCTGTTCGGTTAGCTATCTCTGGGTACACGAAGTCAGAATTCATACGCATCAGTGTTGCCTCGTCACCCAGAAAGTGCCCGACTCCCTCAGTGACCGCAAGATGAACCGTTTCCATCTGCATGTCTTCGGTATCGAAGCGACGCAAGGAACTCATCACGCTTCCAAGCATGTCGTTGTCCAGTACATAGCTTTCTAGCGAGACCCCCATGAGGCCCGCATGCATCCCGCAAGCTTGCGTCACCAAGTTGCTTCCTGCTTGCGCGGCAAGGGTCACAGCTAACGCCTTTTCTGCGCCGCTCTGGATATCGGGACATTTCGAGTCGGTAGCGCCGGCGATTGAGACGTTCGGCAGCCCTAACGATCTTGCAACCTGCGCTGCAGCGGCCATGACCAAAGCCTGTTCTCCGCCCCCTCCACTCATGGCCCCGGTTCTGAGATCAACGATCATGGGTTTGGGTCCACAAATTACCTTTGCGTCTGGGTTGATGATCCAGCTGAACGCCATTCCTGCCAGAGCTTCGGCAAGCGTCTGTGCTATCGCTGAAGCAAAATTCACCGGTGTTGAGGCCCCTACTTGCGTAAAGACATTGCAATGCGCAGGTATCCCGCTTTCAGCCGCTACCTGAAGAACTTCCATTGCATCTTCGCTCATTCGCATGGGCGGAGCTACGTGATTCACGTTGAAAGACAGAAACGGTTGCCGACTGAAAAACTCTGCTGATCCAGCTATCTCATAACAAAGGTTGGCAACTTGTTGAGCACTGGAACCGTTGCTGGCGCTAGTCGCCACGTGTTTGGTCGTGCCTGCCAAACATGCGTATGCCGTATTCACGTCGAGAGCTAACTCGTCGGGCATGTCACCAGCCACTAGAGGACGGCTTAAAAAGTGAACGTGCCGCAAAGAGTCAACCAGTCTCGCCGCGTCATAAAGATCCTTCAAAGTTGATCGCCGATATTGGCCTGTTTCGACGTCGACGATCATCGGAGCGGCGCCACCTGTTCCAAGATGCACGCGATACCCAGAGAGATCAAGGTCGTGTACCTCTTCTCGCCCGTGGAGCGTGAATCCTGACGGTGCTTGGTTAACCAGTGCCTCAACCAATTCCCGCGGGAAGAGCAATCGATTTTGACGGATTTCACCTCCCGCTTCGCAAACACGTTCGATAACGAACTCCGGAGCTTCGCTGAGCCCAGTATTTTCTAGTAGCCCGTATGCGCTATCGATGATCTCGGTTATTTGTGTCCCTGAGAGGGGTTGGAAACGACCACCCTCGACACCTCCAGCAGCTAAACCCTTCGAAGCTTCGCGACGTAGCTGGGCAGCCGAGGGGCGACGACGGGTTCTTTTCGTCACTGGCGCGACATTTCAGCTTTACCGTTGGCTTCATCTTCTTGTTCTGCTCGCAAACCCAATTGAATGGTGACTTCTCGAAGATCGCCCGTGAACTCAAAGGGGCTTTCGTAGCGTGGAGAAACGGGAGATCCCGCGTCTCTGCCCACGCTGGCCCCGATGGAACTAATCATCCCCATTAAGAATGGGAGCTCAATCGACCCGGATGGAGTTCCATTTACTGAGATTTGGATTTGACCCGTGGATTTACTTCGACGCGTGACTAAAACGTCCAGATTGTTCGAGCCCGATGTCAGTTCAATTTCCGATTCCAGCACCGAGTGGTCATTGAACGCGTTGTAATCGACGACTAAACGCGAATCTTGAACGAAGATCGTTATCCCTGCATTTTCGTTTCCTCGGGCATAGATCACACCCTCATCGGTGCCCTCGCACTCAACGAGGGCTTTGAGGTGCCAGGATCGCCCTGATGGCGATGGTGAGGCTTGTGCGGGGATCGAAGACATCGGTGGGCGGTACCGATACTTACGGTGCGTGGGGTGTGGTGAGTGATCATCAAGTCGCGATCCAAAAAGTTCGATAGTGCGGTCATCTAGTGGGAGGACCCCGTTTAGCTCAGCTTGTTCCCACCAGAGGTCAATCAGTTCTTGCAATTTCTCTGGCTTGTTCTCGGCGAGATCGATGCACTCTGACGCATCCGCCGATAGGTCGTAGAGTTCCCACCGGTCTTCCTCGAAGGCTTGCCCTTTCCGATGCCGGGTAACAGCCTTCCAGTAGACCCCTGCATCTTCCGCGACTAGGGCCCGAGATCCAAACTGCTCAAAGTACTGAAGCCTGTTGGTTGCTGGAGCGTCAGGCGAGTTGAGGATCGACACGAAAGAGGATCCGGTGACTGGAAGTTGTTCGTACCCTCGATAGTTCTGCGGTGCAGTTACTGATAGCAACTCGTAGAGGGTCGGGACGATATCCGATACGTTCACAAACTGACCGCGAAGCGATCCGTTCTGATCTGTGTCGATTCCCGCTGGCCAATGGATGATCATCGGGACGTGCACTCCACCTTCATGAGTATTTTGTTTGTACCACTTGAACGGCGTGTTACCACATTGAGCCCAACCCCACGGATAGTTGCAATGACTGTGGGGACCGCCAATATCATCAATTTGGCTGATGAGGTCGTCAGGGGAATCGAATACGCCATTGAAGAACTTCATCTCATGCATGACCCCGTAGGGGCCGCCTTCTTGGGAGGCGCCATTGTCAGCCAAGAAGACCAAAATGGTGTTCTCTAGCTCATTCATTTCTTGTAGCCCAGCGATAAAGCGCCCAATCTGGTCATCAGTGTGATCTAGGAACGCTGCGAAGGCCTCCTGGAGTCTGCAAGCAAGAGCTTGGTGAGTTTCAGGGAGATCAACCCAAGCTTCAACCCCATTGTTCCGTGGCGCTAGTTGCGTCTCTCCAGAAGTGACACCGAGTTCTAGTTGCTTGCGATACCAGTCTTCTCGAGTAACGTCCCATCCTTGATCGTAGCGCCCTCGATATTTTTGCAAATAGGCTTCGGGTGCTTGATGGGGAGCGTGGGTG
Source organism: Acidimicrobiales bacterium MED-G01 (assembly GCA_002457435.1). GTDB lineage: Bacteria > Actinomycetota > Acidimicrobiia > Acidimicrobiales > Poriferisodalaceae > MedAcidi-G3. Next base: position 8,661 of record NTLA01000002.1, read on the forward strand.
GCACCAAAAGGTAGGTAAGCGAAGAATGGTCGATCCGAACGCACCCCTTTGCTGTCATTGATCATCCACAAGAGCTGTTCAACTAAGTCTTCACTTAGGTGATATCCATCCTCAGGACTGCCTGGTGTTTCGATGCGATGGTTATCTACAACTAGTTCTGGGTAAAACTGGTCTGTTTCGCCCTCGAGAAATCCGTAAAAGCGATCAAATCCTCTAGCTAATGGCCATTGGTCAAAGGGGCCGGCAGCAGAGATGTCGTTGGTAGGAGCAAGATGCCACTTTCCGGCACAAAAGGTTGCGTACCCCTCTGACTGCAATACTTCGGCAATCGTTGCCGCATGGTTCGTTATGTGCCCGAGCTGGTGCGGGAATCCGGTTTGATGATTCGACACTGATCTCATCCCGACACTGTGCTGAGATCGGCCTGTCAGGAGCGCGGCGCGAGTTGGGGAACACAGCGGCGTGACGTGAAAATTCGTGAACTGAAGACCCCCAGCAGCCAGGGAATCTAAGTGACCGGTGTCGATATCGGAGCCGTAGCACCCCAACTGGGAGAAGCCCGTGTCGTCAACCAAGATAATTACAACATTTGGGGCATCCTCACCGGGGTGAGACCTAGAGGGGAAATGGGCTTCGGAGTCTTCTAACGTGCTCCCGATTCGCCCTTCGAACTTGGGTAGATGGTGTGTCGTCACGATGTCCTTAAAGTGAAACCGTTGTGAGATCGGCGCCAATCACTATTTCACCATCAAAATGTTCTTGGGCTATAGCGATCCACTCGGAGTACTGATCTTCGCTGGGGGCTGGCACCATGTGAGTCAGCACTAAGCGTTTGACATTAGCTCGGGCCGCGGTTTGAGCTGCTTGTTCGAGGTCTGAGTGGTAGTCCAAGATATCTAGGAGCATAGAGTTCGGACTCAAACTGACAAGATCGCTGCGAACGACTGTTTGGACATACGCGTCTGCATGTCTTGCCAACTCATCAACGCCCTGACATGGCAGTGTGTCTCCGACTATTGCGGCAGCTACTTCGCCGTGCTCTATGCGATACCCCAACGTTGGTTTGACAGGAGCATGTTCCGTAGCCGCTGTGGTCACGGATAATTGATCGAGTTCGAACTGGTACCCAGAAGAAAGTTCAAAAATGTCGACTTGGGGGCCATTAGTGAGAGCGTCATGGTGTTCTATCCGATACCCAATGTCTGCTTCTAGAGCGTGCATTTGGCGCTCAACGAACTCTTGGGTTCCTGGAGGACCGTAAATCGGAAGTGTCGCGTTGCCTTGACTCATAACCCAATGGGTCGTGATTACATCGTTCAAGTCACAGATATGGTCGCTGTGGAGGTGGGTTAAAAGAACAGCACGCAAGAAAATAGGTAATGAACCTGCTCCGGCCATTCTCATCACTACGCCCCGACCTGCATCAACGAGCACATGACAATTGTCCACCTTAATGAGAGTCGAAGGACCCGCACGATTGGCGTCAGGCAACGGACTGCCGGTCCCTGTCAGAACGATATCCATGGTCTTATGTTGTCAGAGAGAACCTGATATTGGCGCAACCTCTATTCAAAGATCAGCTCTCAGGAGTTTGAAAGACTTTGGAAGGTCACAGTTTCTTAAGTAATTTCAGCTTCCATAGACCGACTGCGACCACAGCCATCGCTATCGCTATCGCAGACAAAGCCAAAGTTTCATCCGTTCACCGAGTCAGCCTAAGTCAGGGAAACTCCCTGGCATTCGACTATACGGGCAACAAAGAGAGTCTCTCGTCGTGCGACATTAGAGCAGTCGCTGTCCACGTTGATACAACCGGCGTTTCTCGTTCCTAACTACAATTCTGTTTAAGATGCCGTAACACTGGAGCCTCAATGACTCAACTTGACGACGTGCGCCGATTCCTCGCCGATGAAACTGGACTCGCCACGATAAGCACGACCCAAGCAGACGGGCGAGTCCTTTCAAGCATCGCAAATTGTGGTGTCATTCCCCACCCTGTGACGGGCGCTGAATGTGTTGCCCTCGTTTCGATGGGCAGGGCAGCGCGCCTGAAACATGTCAGGCGGGGGTCAGAAGTCACAATTGCTATTCGAAGAGGATGGAACTGGATTGCCGTCACCGGAAAAGCTGACCTTCTCGGACCAGACGACAACGAAGAGTCGATAGATCCAGAGGCACTGCGGCTACTGCTGCGTGAGATTTACCAAGCGGCAGGGGGCAGCCATGACGACTTCGAGGAGTACGACTCAGAAATGATTCGTAGTCGCAGGGCGGCTGTCCTTGTTGCTCCTACACGGATCATTGGCAACCACCCCAATTCATGAACTACGGATAGTGGCTGCGCCTGGTCTATTAGATCAGGAAAGTCAGGTTCCTTTGCCCTGCGTCCGCTGTGACAAGTTCGATCCACTTGGCTGACATCCGCAAGTTCCCTTCGACCCGCTCAAGCCGGTATTGGGCCTGTCCGGGCCATACACGAAGCTCGCCACTTGACTGCGCCGCTAACTCATAAATGACGAAGTTCGCTTTAACCAGAACTTCTCCATCATTAGCTGACTCTATTTCGATGTTTGAAATCACTCGACGCATAGGTGAGTTCGGTATTTGAGAGAGACGTTTCCCGGTCTGGAGCTGCCGTATTCGTGTTGCGACTCGAGTCCGATTGTCATTTAAATAAGCCAACTGCTTAGAAGGGTCACCTTGGAGTCGCCCTGCCGGAACCCAATAATGAAACTCATCGGTGAGGAGCGCCTCCCATTCCTCGAGCAGAAACTCATCTGCGTATCGGGCTTCGCGGTATAAGAACTCTTCTATTTCTGTTCTTAGCTCCGGTGAAGTCAACGCGTCACTTCTTCGCTCATCATTTCCAGGTATCGATACCAGAAACCGCGGTTCGTCGTTTCATCGGAGGAATTACTTGATCGCACCCCGTTCTCATCGACTGCTTCTCTATGCATGCCGCGACTCAGATCTATCCAACCCCGATTTGCCGAAGCCCACGAGGTATCAATGCCCGAAACGCCCGCTTGGACGCGCTCTGCAGTGATTGCATCGTCGGTGGTGATGAATGAGGCTGGTCCAAAAGCTGCTTCAGTTTGACGCAGTAACCGCTCATTGAATGCGTCGTCCGCTCCCTCAAACTGCACCGCGGTGTGTCGATGAATCATTTCACCCGGAGCCACAGGTTCCACGATCGCTATTACCGTTTCGCCTAAAAAGAGGTTGGGAAATAGAAAGGCGTGTGGAGGTCCGTCCCAAAGCATCTGATCAGCCAGTTCATTCCCGACTCGCTGCGACAACGCTGAGTAATAGTCCTGAACCCGTTCTCGCGTGACGCCCAGCCAAGAGAGTTCCTGCTTGTAGCTTGGGCGCCAATCTAACTCAAGGTGCCCTTTCCCATAGTCAACAGCTCGGGAGCTTTGGACCGCGTCACCACCAATAGCAACGTCGTCGTAGTGGGTGTCAGTAGAAGCAGACATCGACGCGTGAACGAACCCCACGTGGTAGCCGTCGCTGTCACTTTCGGGCCAGAGTTTCCAATTCGATTGCACCCGGTGACCTATCCACCCTTTGCCTAAATCTAGGTTGCCGCTGGGACTCATTTCACATAGACGATCAATCAGTTCGTATCCGGCAGCTCCCAAGTGCTCATCTATAAATCCTGCTTGCCCGTCCAAATTAGCGAAGATGAAGCCTCGGTAATTTGCTACTTGTCCGGCTCTGTTCAATCCGAGCTCTTCTTTTGGTTTCGAATATCCATCTGGGAACGGAACAGCACGCAAGTTGCCATCTAAGCCGAATCGCCAGTTGTGGTAGGTGCACTGAAAGAAGGAATTGTTACCGCTGTGCTCCCAGCACAAAGCGGTTCCCCTGTGAGAACATCGATTCGATAGAACGTTGATGCCACCATCATCTCCGCGCACCATGATCACTGATTCGTTGCCCAGTTGACGTTTAACCCAATCACCGTTGTTCTTAATTTCGGAAGCGTGTCCTACGAAAGCCCAACCTCGCACAAAGATTTGCTCCATCTCTTCCGCAAAGACATCAGGATCATGGAGCAAGCTTCCGTGTATGCGATCACCACGCACTAATTGTCGGTAGTTAATACCCATTTCTACAGTCTCGCACGAGGGTCCTATTGAGTTCAGGGATTCGGTGTCTTCCTTATTCACCCCGAGACTCTAAATTGAGTGACTGAGGAGGCTAAGCATGAAAACCATGGCCGTAACCCTTGATTCTGTCGGAGGACCAGTACAGGTTGAAAGCCTTGACCTGGGTGAACCGCTCGAGGGGGAAGTTTTAGTCAAGATGGGTGCAGCTGGAATTTGCCACAGCGACCAACACGCGATCTCGGGGCAGCATGGGGCAGAACTGCCCTGCGTGCTTGGGCACGAAGGAGCGGGCGAAGTAGTCGCCATTGGCCCGGAAGTCAACACAATACGACTCGGTGATCGGGTAGCCCTCAATTGGGTTCCCAGTTGTGGGCTTTGCTTTTATTGCATCCGCGACCAAAAACATTTGTGTTCCGAAGGCACTCAGCGAATCTGGAACGGTTACCTCGCAGATGGAACTAGCCGGATTTCACGTAACGGTGAACCGATATTGCATTACTGCGGCATATCTACTTGGTCCGAACATATGGTGGTTGCCGAGGTTAGCTGCAGGCCGATCCCCGATTCCGTTCCTTTCGAGGTGGCTGCGCTCATCGGGTGCGGTGTAGCTACAGGGGTTGGGGCAGCCCTGCATCGCGGACAGATCTCCGAAGGAGACATCGTCGTGGTCGTAGGCGCCGGTGGAGTTGGCCTCAGCGCCGTGATGGGCGCTCGTATGGCAGGTGCTGAGAGGATAATTGCCGTCGACCGCGAACCGGAGAAACATCGTTTATCTATCGATCTGGGTGCAACAGATTTCATTCCTGCTAATGACGCAACAATCGATGCGGTATTGAGCTTGACGGAGGGGCGTGGTGCCGATGTCGTGATCGAAGCTATCGGCAACACTCGCCTTCAGCAGGAATGGCTGGCGGCTGTTAGACCCGGTGGCACTATGGTTCTGGTCGGCGTACCCAGCACCTCGGATTTGACCAATTTCGTTAGCGCTGACCTCATTCGTTCAGAAAAAACAATCAAAGGGAGCTACTACGCTGCCACCGGCACTGACAAAGCAATTGACGATCTCTGTGCCGCCTACCTTGATGGTGATTTGCCCGTTGACCGCCTGATCTCGAAACGCGTACCTATCGAAAACATCCAAGAAGCGATTGATTCCATGCTTACTGGAACCGAGGGGCGGACTGTTATTACTTTTGAGTAACCCACAAGCTTCACGGAATAGTGCAAGCCTCAGCTAACACAGCGTCGAGCGAACTAGCTTCTGAGGACGCGTCGACCAACTTCCGCCTTAGGCGACCTGTATGGTCAGGACGGTTCAGTGGTGACGGCAGTTGCGTAAGCCAAGATCTCCGACGCACCGGAGGCAACAGACGATGTCATAAAACGGAGGTTGACAAGCGCGTCTGCGCCTAGTTCGACTGCCTGCGCTTCCATGCGCGACAGCGCCTCAGCCCGTGCCTCAGTAAGCATGTCTGAATAGCTTTTGAGTTCTCCACCGACAAGTGACTTGAGACCAGCGCCGATGTCCTTCCCAATGTTTTTCGTTCGAACCGTCGAGCCAACTGCAACTCCCTTCACGGAAGTGATCCGGCGTCCCGGCAAGGTCTCAGTAGTCGTGATATCCATGTTTGTAAACCTTCAGATTGGCGATGATTATTCTCAGGCCAACTATAAGTACATACCCAAGCTATGACGAGCTTCGCCTTGGTAATACTTCAGATGGTGTCGGAGGGGGGACTTGAACCCCCACACCCTTAACGGGCACTAGATCCTTAGTCTAGCGCGTCTGCCAGTTCCGCCACTCCGACGCTATTCCGAGACCCGGAAGAGAGCCCACTCTACCAATGAGACGAAGCTTGCCAACACACCAAAAACGAGCTGTGGACCGATTGACCTCAAGGCTCAGGCAAGCAACAGACCCAAAACAAGTGTTGTGAAGGCGAAGGTCACTGCGACCACCACCGTTATACGGCTGAGGTTCTTTTCAGCCACAGTCGATCCCGCTGCTGTTGCTCCTACGCTTCCGCCAAACATGTCGGAAACACCGCCTCCCTTACCGCTATGCAAAAGGACGAGACCAACTAAAGAGAAGGCAGAAACTAGGTGCAGGGCACCAATAATCCAGGTCAACACAAGCCCGATGGTACCAGCGTCTTCACCGGACTCCTCGAACCCGTTTTCCTCGAGCAGAGCAACGAGACTTAGGTTTCTATCCGGTGGGTAATGGGTGTACTTCCCTTTGCTCCTGGAACCCATCCTTCTAAAATTGCCGAAAATCCTCCGGCACCGCCACCAGCACGAACGACCATTGGTGACCACTCGGGTAATTTACGAATGCTGCGTCCTGAACTCGAACCGAACACCGTTTCTTCGTCAGTGGAGGTAGGGATACCTTCCTCTATACCCGATGCGCCTCGAGCAGATAACTCTGGATCCATTGCCAAGAGTGGTTCAAGCTCTTCATAAAATTTATCTTTTGACCATCCTGCTGACGCAAAGACGTTCATATGTTCAGGGGTCATAACAATCATCGCCTCAGCGGGAAGTTTCCGATTTCCAACACCATGTAGTTGTTGCGCCAGGGTTCGCACTAATGATTCTGGGGTCCGAGAGATCTGGTCGATGCATCCGATTGGCCCATGTCCGGCAAACAGGGTCACTGTGTCCTCGTTTTTCGAGAACCCCCTACTTACTGACAGGGGCGGCCAGTTGTCTGGGAGGTTCTCTTCATCTTCAGCGAAACACCACCCAACCTTGGATGGTGCACCTAATGCGGAGCGGTCGATCCCTCCGATACCAGGTTTACCTCCCCCGACATTTCGGATCACTAGTTGAAGGGCTCTTCCTATAGTTGAATTAGCACGATTCCCCTGCCCTAAGGCGTTCTTTTCGACGTTCATACCAATTCGATGTCGGATTGGCCCGTTTACGATGATGATCGGACCAGAAAACCAAAGGGTGCACAGCAGGCCGTGCATGTTGAACTGATCGGTGCAGGCAGCTTCCACCGCCGCTAACACGACAGGCAGGTATTCGGGTTTACAACCGGCCATCACGGCGTTTATCGCAACCTTTTCAACTGTGCATTCGGTGAGCACCGGGGGAACAACTGCGACCACGTCATCTGGTTGTCGGTGTGTGCCATGCAACATTTTGGCCACTCGTTCTTCGGTAGGCGGAACTATCGGCAAGCCATCCGACCAACCCCGATCGAACATTGCGTCAAATTCATCTTCCAGTGTTGCTATTTCCACTCGCCGGCTGTTTAAGGCTGAGGCGCCAAATTTTAGAGCTAACGAATCAATCAAATCTGGGTCAACCGATAACGATCCACATCCCGGACGCATCTCTGGAAGTCCATCTCCAAGATCATCCACACCTGTCAACGCCTCCCAGTTTTGTCGACTCCAACCCACCGTTCGAGCCATCTCGTTGCCATCTTGGATGAACATCAAAGTCGGCACCGTTTCCACTTCGTAATGCCAAGAGACTTCTAGCTCTTGGTCGTGGATTCGCGTTTCAACCGTGTCGGGGAAATCAGGGTCATCCTGGGTGTAGATCGTCACCCCGGGCCCACGCTGAGACAGCTGTTCGAGAACCGGAACTATATCCACGCAAGTTGGGCAGTCTCGCTTAACAACCGCTACGAGACCATCAGGTAATGCTGGACGGTCGGCATTTAGTGCACTGGAAGTCATGTCAGGACTCTAGGCGTCTTGGAAGCTCACAATCCTCGCAAACGATGCTGCTTCTAGGGAGGCTCCCCCAACGAGGGCTCCATCAATATCTTCCATAGACATCAATTCGACTGCGTTTGATGCGTTGACTGAGCCACCGTACTGAATGCGGACTTTCGTCCCAGCCGGCTTATGTATTGCAGTCACGACGCTTCTGATATGTGCACACATGAGTTGAGCATCTTCCGCTGAAGCTGTCTTCCCAGTTCCTATTGCCCATACCGGTTCATACGCTATGACTAGTTCGCTCAGTTGATCCTTGCTGAGGTCAGCCAGGCTGCCCGTGACTTGGGTCTCTACCACTGACTCGGCTCCACCGCTCTCCCGTTCTTCAAGGGTCTCTCCCACACAAACGATCGGCACCATGCCATGCGCAAAGACCGATTTGGCTTTGGCTGCGACTATTTCATTGGTTTCGCCGGAGAGGGACCTTCGTTCGCTATGACCTACGATCACGAAACCAACTTCAAGTTTTTGCAGCATCGCCGGCGATACTTCGCCTGTAAATGCTCCTGATGACTCGGCGTGACAGTTCTGCGCCCCGAGATGGAAGTGCATCCGGTCGGCATCAATCAACGTTTGGATTGATCGTAGGTCGGTGTAAGGCGGGTGAACAGACACTTCGACTGCGTCATAATCATGATTTCTAAGTTCGTAGCTCAGTTTCTGGACCATTTGTATCGCTTCGAAATGGTTGAGATTCATCTTCCAATTACCTGAGATCAACGGAATACGAGACATGTGTGTTCCTTATTTCCTAAGGGCTGAGAGTCCTGGGAGGTCGCCCAACTCAAGAAACTCTAGGCTGGCACCTCCTCCGGTACTGATGTGGTCCATGTAAGGCGTGAGGCCGATCTCTGCTACTGCCGCAGCGCTATCTCCCCCACCAACCACTGAGAATGTGCGACTGTCCGCCAAGGCCTGCGCGACAGCTCGAGTCCCAGATGCGAAACGGACATCTTCGAATAGTCCCATTGGGCCATTCCAGAAAACGGTTTTGGCTTCGTGGATAGCGTCACCGAATTCGGCTGCGGTACCAGGTCCGACGTCAAGCCCTTTCCAGCCGTCAGGTATCGAACGCCCCATTTGTCGGACCTCTCCATTATCACCACCGATGTCTCCGTCTGGGCTAAGGGCGGTGATGTCACTTGGCAAAACAATTGAGGCACCTGAATCGAGAATCCGGCGACAGGTTTCCACCTGGTCAGCCTCACACAACGAATCTCCAATGTTGTGACCCATTGCCTTCAAGAAGGTGAAACACATGCCTCCTCCTATGAGGAGTCGATCCACGGTGCCTAGGAGGGCTTCGATCACGCCAAGTTTGTCACTGACTTTGGCTCCACCTAACACCGCCACGAATGGCCGCTGCGGTGATGAACGTATCTTTCCGAGTATTTCGATTTCTTTTTCTAGTAAACGTCCGGCCGCGGCAGGGAGTTGTGCAGGTGGTCCGACGAGTGAGGCATGAGAGCGGTGTGAGACGCCAAACGCGTCGTTGACGTAACCGTCAAATGCCAGTCCACCTGCTCCTTCTACCAGGAACTGCACAAACTCTGAAGAATTTCCGACTTCACCAGGGCTGAAACGCAGGTTTTCCAGCAATTGGACTCCTGGGGCCAATTCTTCGACTCTGCTCCTCAAGATCTCAGTCGAATAACGAGGATCTTGCTTTCCATCCGGCCGACCGAAATGAGTTGCGATAACCACCGACGCTCCTCGATCAAGCAGCCAAGAAATAGTTGGCATCGCGGACCGAATCCGCAGATCGTCGGCAATTTCTCCATTCCGGATAGGAACGTTGAAATCGCACCTAACTAGAATGCGCTTGGCATCTAAGCTGCCTAATTCGGCCTCTAGGTCTTCGAGGGTAGGAATTAGAGAGGCAGTCACACCGGAATCAACCGCACGTAATGCCAACGAGATCTACCAGGCGGTTTGAGTAGCCCCACTCGTTGTCATACCAGCCACTGACTTTCACCAAGTTGTCGATAGTCATCGTGAGTCCCGCGTCGAATACACAACTTGAGGGATCTCCCACTATGTCCGACGAAACAAGTGGGTCTTCGCTGTAAGTGAGAATCCCTGCGAGTGGTGCACTAGAAGCTGCGGTCGAAAACGCAGCGTTAATTTCTTCGACCGACGGGGAGGCTGCTAACACAGCCGTGAAATCGGTAATCGAACCGTCCGGTATCGGCACACGCAACGAAGTGCCATCCAATTTCCCGTTCATAGCCTGAAGCACAAGCCCGGTCGCACGCGCCGCCCCAGTGGATGTGGGGATGATATTTACCGCAGAGGCTCTAGCTCGCCTCAAGTCGCTGTGAGGGCCGTCAACGAGTGATTGGTCACCGGTGTAAGCGTGCACGGTTGTCATCAAACCTTTTTCGACTCCGAATGCTTCGTCTAAAACCTGGACCATTGGGACAAAGCAGTTAGTTGTACAACTCGCATTTGAAATGACTTTGTGTGTGTCTTTGTCAAATTCATCGTGGTTGACGCCGACCACAATGGTGGCATCAGCTCCACCGGCCGGGGCTGACACAATTACGAGCGGCGCTCCGGCATCTAGGTGCTGTGCCGCCTTATCTCTATCTGTGAAAATGCCAGTCGATTCAATGACTACGTCAACTCCTAAGTCGCCCCACGGTAACTCTCCAGGGTTACGTTCAGACAAAACCTTCAACACCTTGCCGTCTATCGATATGCCACCGTCCACGGCGGCGATGTCGTTGGGTAGGTTGCCGAGCACAGAATCATATTTAAGAAGGTGAGCCATTGTGCTCTGATCGCCTAGGTCATTGACTGCCACGATTTCTACGTCAGCACCTTGTTTCTGAATGGCTCGAAAGAAGTTTCTGCCGATACGGCCGAAGCCGTTAATACCAACCCGCACGGTCATTGGAAGGTTCGCTTTCTGGGAGGGAGTAGAGACGCTTCTGAATGTCTACCCCATTGCCTCGAGGCAGTGGGGAATTGATTGGCTACTTCTACATTTCTTTCGATTCAAGGTCTCTATGTCGGGTCCGAAGCGAATGGCCGCTTTCACCCAAAATCCGACCGAACTCCTCGGCTATTACGACACTTCGATGACGGCCACCTGTGCATCCAAAGGCGATCGTCAGGTAAGCCTTCCCTTCCTCAACATAAGAGGGAATCAGGAATTCGAAAAGTGGGAGTGTGTGTTCCAAAAAGGAAGTGGTAAGCGGCTGTTCAAGAACGTAGGTGCGGACATCTTGCTCAAGGCCTGTTCTCTGCCTCAACTCGGGGACCCAATGCGGATTGGGCAAGAAACGACAGTCGATAACCAAATCGGCTTCGGTGGGTACCCCGTGCTTGTAACCGAACGACATAACGGTTGTTTGCATGAACTGTTCATTGTCTACATCGCTGAACACCTCGACGACCCGGGATTTCAATTCATGGACGATGAGGTCACCTGTATCGATGACTAAGTCCGCGGCCTGTCTAATGGGCTCCAACAGTTCACGTTCTCGCTCAATTGCCTCGGTGACGGAGGCACTACTCTCACTTAGTGGATGTCGTCGCCTGGTTTGGTCATATCTTCGAAGCAACACCTCTGTTCGTGCATCGAGAAAAATGACGTTGACACGGGCTGCTGGGGTATGGAAATCCTTTAAAAAGCTCAGCAGGTCTTCTTGATGTTGATGGGAACCAGCAACTAATGCAATACGTTTGCCTAGGGAATCTGAAGGCGTAAGCACTTCAGCCGCGTTAGCCAGCAAGCTGGGTGGCAAATTATCGATGACCAGCCACCCCAGATCTTCCAAAGTGTCGGCCACCGTTGAGCGGCCAGCGCCCGACAGTCCTGCCACCACGACAAAATTGGGTGAATCAGTCATTCCTAAAGGTTAGATCGCTCGTCTACAACAAATCACCGCTTCTCGCATACAAGCACCAAAAGCCGAGGGATATGTTGAGCGGATCGATAGGCATCGTTACGCTCCAAGAAACCTTCAGGCGGAGCCGGTTCAAGCATTCGCACCAGAGATAGGCCTTGCTCAGTGAGCGTATTCAAGTAGACACTGAGGGGTCGATGAATGAACGGAATTCGAATTCCCAATTCGACTTCTTCGACAGTTTCTTGCTCCACTAGGTATTGGCCAATTCTCCAGTACTGAATCGATGACTCCGGTGTGTGCTCTTCTACCCATCCGCTGCCTGGCGTTTGTAAAAGCGGATGGTTCAATAAGAAAACGAACCTTCCCTCTGGCCTCAGCACGCGAGCAACTTCGCTGATTGCGGTGCTCATGTCGGTTATATGTTCGAAGACAAGGCATGCCACCGCTGCATCGAAGGTTTCATTTTGGAAGGGCAGCTCTGATGCTGAAGCTTGGAGGTAATGTTCGCCAGCCGACCGAGCTAGGGCTTCAGATACTTGAGCCCAGGAGCGGTCTACTCCAAAAACACGAGAGAGATCACCGGGCAGCGTTCGAGCTACTTGACCTTCTCCGCACCCGATATCGAGGATCTTCTCGAAGCCGGTTGCGAGGTCCGCGACCAAGGGAAGTATCTGCTCTTTATATTCTGGATCTACCCCGTTAGTGAACTCACGCTGCCACCAAGTAGCGTGAGATTCCCAAAGATCCTCGGTCATGCGCTCCCCTGAGTCCGCTCGTGAACCGCTACCCCGACGCTGTCGGGAAGCCAGCTCAATGCAAGCAAATCGTCAAGGGATGCTTGTTGAATTTTTCGGACTCCACCGAATTCTTTGATAAGCCGCTTTCGTCGCACGTCTCCGAGACCTGCTATGTCATCAAGGACACTTCGAGTCATTCTCTTATTTCGGAGCTGCCGATGGTAGGTGATTGCGAAGCGGTGACTTTCGTCACGTATGCGCTGCAAGAGATACAAAGCTTCGGAACCTCGCGGCACTTCGATAGGGGCGCCTCGTCCGGGAAGAAATACTTCCTCAAACTGTTTTGCTAATGCCACTACAGGAATTTCTTCTCGCAGGCCCAATGATTCCAGAACCCGTACCGCCACACCGAGCTGCCCTTTCCCTCCGTCCACAACTAGTAGCTGGGGGGGGTAAGCAAATTTGGTGACTTCAGTCGATGGTGACTCTCTTTCGTCTAAGTAATTCTTGAACCTTCGAAAGAGCACTTCTTCCATAGCCGCAAAGTCATCGTTGCCCTCGACATTGCGAACCTTGAATCGTCGGTACTCACTTTTCCGCGGTAGCGCATCCTCGAGAACCACCATAGAGCCGACATAGTCGGTCCCTTGGAGGTGACTCATGTCGTAGCATTCGATACGCAGAGGAGCGTTAGGTAATCCCAGATACCTCTGCAATTCCTCTAATGCTTTGGCGCGACTGTTGTGGTCGGTGCCTCGCTTGAGTCGGTGCCGGGTAAAAGATTCCCGAGCATTCTTGGTCGCTGTTTCGTGCAACGCTCGCTTATCACCTCGCTGAGGTATTCGAATCTCAACTCGGGAGCCTCGTTGTTGAGTCAGCCATTCTTCGTAGAACGATTTTCTTTGTGGTAACGCTGGGACGAATACGTTCTTTGGCATTCCGATCGGATTTTCGTCGTGATAGATGTCTTCGACTATTCGGGCAATCAAGTCTGGTTGCGTAACATCCTCAACTTTGTCGACAATTGAGCCTCGTTGGCCCATAACCCTGCCTTTACGCACGAAAAAGACCTGAACCGAGGCTTCTAGCTCATCGTCGTGGACACCTATGACGTCGAAATCTTCATTCCTGGTGCCAGCAATCTGTTGCTTTTCTATCGCTTTGTTAACGCTAGATAGTCGGTCCCGGTATCTCGCAGCTAACTCAAACTCTTTGGAACTACTAGCAGACTGCATTCTGTTGTTTAAATCACGTAAGACTTCGTCGGTATCTCCTTCGAGAAAGCGAATCAGTTCGCTCACTAAATCTTCGTATGCCTCCTTTGATATTTCTCCCACACACGGCCCGGCACATTGCTCGATGTGAAACAGAAGGCAGGGTCGACCTAATCGCTGGTGCTCCGACATCTTGTTGTCGCTACAAGTCCGAATTGGGAATGTCCGCAATAGCAGATCCAACGTTTCTCTAATGGCATAAGCGTGACCGAAGGGACCGAAGTAGCGATTTGTCCGTTTTCGCTTTCCTCGCATAACCATCGCTCGCGGCCATTCGTCTCGCTGGGTGATGGCTAAAAATGGGTAGGACTTGTCATCGCGAAGACGAACGTTGAAACGAGGTTGATGCCTCTGAATGAGGCTGTACTCCAACATGAGAGCATCTACCTCAGTCGCAACTTCAATCCATTCGACCGATGCCGCTGTCGAAAGCATCTGCACGGTCCTCGGATGTAGGTTTCGAACGTCTTGGAAGTAGCTGTTTAGCCGACTCCGTAGGCTCTTGGCTTTCCCGACGTAAATGATGCGCCCAGCTTGGTCCTTGAACTGATAGCTACCTGGCTGGTCGGGAACCGAGCCAGACTCGGGACGCAGTGACATACCTAGAGGCTATTCGCAAGAAACTCTGTCAGTTCGACAGGACCGGCGCGAGGAAGCGACCTGTGTGACTTCCTGATACTTTCGCGACCTTTTCGGGAACGCCACTGGCTACCACTAGCCCGCCCCCATCTCCACCCTCAGGGCCCATATCGATAATCCAGTCAGCGGTCTTTATGACATCAAGGTTGTGTTCTATTACCACCACGGTGTTGCCTTGATCGACCAGCCTGCTTAGCACTGCGAGCAATCTACGGATATCTTCGAAATGAAGGCCGGTCGTAGGTTCATCCAGGATGTAGATGGTGTGACCGGTTGGTCGTTTAGCCAACTCGCTGGCAAGTTTTACTCGCTGCGCTTCCCCGCCCGAAAGGGTCGTCGCTGGTTGCCCGAGTCGGATATAACCCAACCCAACATCAACCAGAGTCTGCATATGGCGCGCTATAGGAGGTTGAGCTGAGAAGAACTCCAAGGCCTCCTCGCATGGCATGTTCAACACATCAGCGATAGTCATCCCCTTGAAGCGCACTTCAAGGGTCTCTCGGTTGTACCGAGCTCCTTTGCAAACCTCACACGGCACGTAAACATCGGGGAGGAAGTGCATTTCAATTTTTATTGTCCCATCACCCGAACAAGCTTCACATCTCCCACCTTTGACGTTAAAGCTGAACCTGCCCGGCAGGTAGCCCCTCACCTTGGATTCGTTGGTTGCTGCGAAGAGCTTTCGGATACTGTCAAAGGCCCCCGTGTACGTCGCTGGGTTCGAGCGGGGAGTTCGCCCGATCGGTGATTGATCAATGTCTATGACCTTGTCCAAAGCTTCCCAGCCGTCAAGAGAGGTGTGTAGTCCAGGCACCTCCTTAGATTTGTAGATTTTTTGCATTAATGATTTTCGGAGAATCTCGTTAATAAGGGTGCTCTTACCGGATCCCGAGACACCTGTTATAGCTACGAAACAGCCAAGTGGAATCTCAACGTCTATAGATCTGAGATTGTTTTCCCGCGCCCCGCGAACCGTTAAGGAGTCGTTGAGTGGTTCCCGACGCGAGGTGGGGATCTCAATCTTGCGAATTCCCTTTAGGTACTCGCCAGTGACTGAGCCCTTAGCTTGTTCTAATCCGCCAACCGGGCCGCTGTAAATGATTTCCCCACCATGTTCTCCTGCTCCAGGCCCAATATCAACCACCCAGTCGGCTTCCATGATTGTTTCTTGGTCATGTTCAACGACAAGAACCGTGTTCCCTAGGTCCCTTAGGTGCTGCAAAGTCTCGATCAGGCGTCGGTTATCTCGCTGGTGTAGCCCAATCGACGGCTCATCTAAGACGTACAAAACCCCTTCAAGGCCACTCCCGATTTGACTAGCCAGTCGAATTCGTTGAGCTTCGCCGCCAGCGAGCGTCGCTGCTGACCTGTTCAACGTCAGATAATCCAATCCCACGTCCAATAGGAAGTTGAGGCGCGCATCAATTTCCTTGACAATGGGAGCGGCAATGATCGCTTCCCTTTCGCTAAGCGACAAGCCATCGATGATCTTGGCCGCTTCACCTATCGAGACTGAGCAAAGTTCATAGATATTGTGGCCTGCCACTCGAACTGCGAGGGAAACCTCGTTGAGTCGAGCCCCATGACACGTACCACAGGGAACTTCTCTCATATACCCCTCGATACGGTCACGGGAATGGTCGCTATCTGTGTCGGCGTGACGACGTTGCAAGGTTGGTATGACCCCTTCCCAGTGGGTTGTGAAGCTCCGACTACGGCCATATCTATTTCTGTAACGGACCGTAAAGGTTCTGTTTTGAGGGCTGCCGTAAAGAAGTAGCTTTTTTTGTTTGGCTGTGAGCTTGGACCAAGGCTTGTCCACGGGAATATCGAACTCTTCGCCGGTAGCCCGTAACAAACGGCCATACCAGCGGCTAGCACCCGTAGCGAAGGGAGCGATAGCCCCGTCCTCGATACTGAGGTCACTGTTGGGGACAATCAGCTCAGGGTCCACTTCGAACCTGGTTCCTAATCCATCGCAGGTCCCACAAGCCCCGTAGGGAGAGTTGAAAGAAAAGTTCCTTGGAGCAAGTTCTTCGAAAGACCGGCCGGTTGTCGGCGAGAATAGGTGCTGACTGTACGTGAGCAACTCTGGCTCTTCATCCTCGGACATGAGCTCAACCCAAACATGTCCGTCAGCCAGCAAAAGCGAGGCTTCGATTGATTCTGTCAGCCGTTGCTCTATGCCTTCCCTGAGAACGAGGCGATCAACTATCACTTCGATGTCATGATTCACATAACGATCGAGTCGTTCTTCTGGAAGTACATCGGTTTCGGCCAGGTCGACGATCTCTCCATCCACTCGCGCCCGCACATAGCCCTGCGAGGCAAGGTCAGCTAGCAACGTGTGATATTCACCTTTTCGTCCACGAACCACAGGGGCGAGGATCTGAAATCGACTTTCGCTTCCTAGCGTCAGAATCCGATCAACAATTTCTTGCGGAGTCTGACGTTGTACGACTTCGTCGGTTTCAGGGTCATGTTGTATTCCAACCCTTGCATAAAGGAGTCTCAAATAATCGTAAACCTCGGTGATTGTTCCCACAGTTGAGCGAGGATTTCTGCTGGCACTTTTCTGGTCAATTGAGATGGCCGGTGAGAGCCCTTCCAGAAAATCAACGTCAGGCTTATCCATCTGTCCCAAGAACTGTCGGGCATAGGCCGAGAGGGACTCTACGTAACGTCTTTGCCCTTCAGCGTAAATCGTGTCGAAAGCGAGCGATGACTTGCCGCTGCCCGATAATCCCGTGAATACGATCAACTGTTCGCGTGGCAGATCCACATCAATGTTGCGGAGGTTGTTTTCTCTTGCTCCTCGGACGATTAATTGATCTCCCATTGTGCTGGGAGCCTATCCCGGGCCCATCTCTTAAACGGGGAGCGAGGCATCAAATCGGGTCAGATCATAACCACTGATCTAAGCACCTCACCACGTTCCATTTTGTGAAAGGCATCCTCAACCTCGTCAATGCCTATTTTCTCTGAGACAAACCGGTCCAATTGGAGACGGCCTTGTAAGTACAAATCAATCAACATAGGAAAATCCCGTGATGGTAAGCAGTCTCCATACCAGGAACTCTTAAGTGCTCCACCCCTGCCGAATACTTCGATCAACGGTAAATCAATGCGCATCTCGGGGTTCGGGACCCCAACAAGTACCACTGTGCCCGCTAGATCTCGCGCATAAAATGCCTGTTCGTAAGTAGCGGGGAGGCCGATCGCCTCGATAGCGACATCCACGCCATTTCCTTCGGTCAACGCCTGGACGGCCTCAATGACCTCATCGCTCGTCATACCTGACGAGTTGATCGAATGAGTCGCTCCGAACTCCTTAGCCCATTTCAGTTTTTGGTCGTCTAAATCAATAGCGATAATGGTACGAGCACCGGCAATTCGGGAACCTTCAATCGCTGCGTCTCCGACACCCCCGCATCCCCAAACTGCGACAGTGTCACCTCGAGTGACGCCTCCCGTGTTCAGTGCTGCGCCGAGTCCTGCCATCACTCCACATCCAATTAAGCCGGCGACTTCGGGCTCCGCAGCTGCATCTACTTTGGTCGCTTGCCCAGCCGCGACCAAAGTCTTTTCGGCAAACGCCCCGATACCTAAAGCAGGTGAGAGGTCCACCCCATCAACCGTCATTTTTTGTTGGGCGTTGTGAGTGGAAAAGCAATACTGAGGCCTTCCCCGCAAACAACTTCGACATTCACCACAGACAGCGCGCCAGTTGAGGATCACAAAGTCCCCCTCCTTAACGTTTCCCACCCCTGAGCCGACTTGGCTGACGACTCCTGCTGCTTCGTGACCCAGGAGAAAGGGAAACTCATTATTGATTGCCCCTTCGCGGTAGTGAAGATCTGTGTGACAGACTCCGCACGCTTGGACGTCGACCACCACTTCTCCCGGCCCTGGGTCGGGCACGTGGATTGTTTCAACAGAAACTGGAGTCCCTTTACTTCGAGCAATCACCCCACGCACTTCATGCGCCATGACTAGGCCCCCCTTGGCTCATTAGTGGCGATGATGTCATCGCCCTATTGGGCAACCTAGTCGCCAAGGCCCACGATCAGCCACAGTCAGCGACCTCTTAGGATCCTCAACTGGTTGCGTCGCGTAGATCGCGCCGCAATTCCTTGATTTCGTCCCTCAATCGCGCTGCGTACTCGAAGCGAAGGTCTTCCGCTGCTTCTTCCATTTCCAGTTCTAAGGAGTGGATAAGCCGGTGCAAGTCATCTTCAGGAAGCTCAGCTAGGTCTTTCCTCGCCTGCTCATCGGGTCGTAATCGCCCTGAGACCAGCTTGTCTGGGACAGGTGCTCCTTGTTCTTGCCCTCGAAGCACCAGCAAGATATCGGTCACTGCCTTCCTAATAGTCTGCGGGTCGATTCCATTCTCTAAGTTGTAGGCCTGTTGAAGCGCCCGCCTTCGATTCGTTTCCCCGATCGCGACCTGCATCGAGTCGGTGACGTTGTCCGCATACATAATCACTTGCCCGTCAACATTTCGAGCTGCTCTGCCGATCGTTTGAATCAACGAAGTCTTGCTTCTCAGAAATCCTTCTTTGTCCGCGTCAAGGATTGCAACTAGGGAAACTTCCGGTAAGTCCAATCCCTCTCGTAAAAGGTTGATACCCACCAGCACATCAAACTCACCTAATCGCAGATCTCTCAGAATCTCTATTCGTTCGATGGTGTCGATTTCGCTGTGTAAATACCTAACTCTCACTCCCAGTTCCAACAAGTAGTCAGTCAGGTCTTCCGACATCTTTTTCGTCAACGTCGTAACGAGGACACGGTCACCGCGTCCGACGGTGCTCTCTATCTGGTCAATAAGGTCGTCGATCTGACCTCGAGTCGGTTTAACAATTACTTCAGGGTCAACGAGGCCAGTGGGGCGAATTATCTGTTCGACGACCTGATCACTGATGTCAACCTCGTAGTCACCGGGAGTCGCCGAAAGGAAGACGACCTGATTGAGGCGTTCCATAACTTCATCGAAACGCAGTGGCCGATTATCACGTGCCGATGGAAGACGGAACCCATGTTCAACCAATGTGTCTTTGCGAGATCGATCACCAGCGAACTGACCGTGAAGCTGCGGAACTGCTACATGACTTTCATCCACAACCAACAGGTAGTCGTCGGGAAAGAAATCAAGGAGGCTGTATGGAGGTTCATCGAAGGTTCGGCCATCTAAATGCATTGAATAGTTTTCGATGCCATTGCAGTAGCCAACTTCTTGGAGCATCTCAAGGTCATATTCCGTTCGCATTCGAAGCCGCTGCGCCTCTAACAGTTTGTTCTCCGATTCGAACAGCGTGAGGCGCTGCTGAAGTTCCGCTTGGATATCGCTCATCGCCCGATGAATGGTCGCACCATCAGTGACGTAGTGGCTGGCAGGGAACACAGTTACTTCCTCTAGTTCCGCTAGGCGCTCGCCCGTAACCGGATCCACTTTGGCTATTCGTTCAACATCGTCTCCGAATAGCTCTATTCGAACCACGAATTCTTCATACGCGGGATGTATCTCAATGGTGTCCCCGCGTACCCGAAATTTCCCCCGGACAAGGTTCATATCGTTTCTCTCGTATTGCATGTCAATCAGTCGCCCAAGGACATCTCGTTGGTTATGGGTCTCCCCCACTCTCATGTAGAGCATGTGTTCGAGGTAGGCGTCAGGTGGGCCGAGGCCATAAATGGCTGATACGGAGGCAACGACAATCACGTCCCGTCGCGTAAGCAGAGCGGCTGTAGCTGAGTGCCTGAGACGGTCGATTTCATCATTTATTGACGAATCTTTTTCTATGTAAGTGTCAGAGGCTGGCATATACGCCTCGGGTTGGTAATAGTCGTAATACGACACGAAATATTCGACGCGGTTATCCGGAAAGAACTCCCGAAACTCGTTGGCTAACTGCGCCGCTAAAGACTTGTTTGGGGCGAGGACGAGGGTCGGTCTTTGTACTTTTTCTATCGTCCAAGCAATAGTTGCGCTCTTCCCTGAGCCCGTGATGCCCAAAAGTGTCTGAAACCGTTGGCCTGCCTCAACTCCCTGTGAGAGTCGCTCAACTGCTTTGGGCTGGTCGCCCGCTGGGTTGAAGTCCGAAACCACACGAAAGGGGTGTGCTGCAGTTGGGCCAGGTAGCGCTTCGGAAGTCACAAGAAACAGCTTAGGAACTGATCAGGACCACAAAAGGCCGTATGTGATGGTTTCAAAAAAATTCGGGAACTTTAGGGATTTCTTGTTTCATTCACACTCATGGCCCGAACTATGGGTATCCTCCGCGCTGAGTGGCAAACACGAACATTTGGCGTCGCCACTCACGAGGCAAACATGAGCGACGATTCTAAAGATCAAGAAAACGAAGAGACAGAGCCAGATCCTGACCTCATCGATGAGGAAATGGGTGAAGAAATTGAGATCGACCTAGAAGCTGGCGCCCTCTTAAGTGAGGATGAGGACGACTCCGACGAAGAGAACAAAGAGATCCCAGCTGGGGCGCGTCCTGCCGTCGATGACGATGACGACGACGAAGACGACGAGGTTGAAGCCGACCTCGACACCATTCTCAAAGAACGACTCTCATCGGCTGACGACGAAGACGACGAAGAAGAAGACGAGGAAGGTGTTATCACTACAGCTGAAGGTGACCGCATACCCGGCAAACAAGAAGATGAGATTCTGTGTGAGGGGTGCTTCCTTCTGGTTAAAGAATCGCAATACGACATGCGTGAGAACATCGCCAGTTGTCCGCATTGCGGCACACAGCTCAACGTATAAAGACTCGGTGAGGACATGAAACTGGATGGAAAAGTCACTGTCATAACTGGAGCGGCGAGTGGTATTGGTGCCGCGTGTGCACAGGCCTTCTCGAACGCCGGCTCTCAGGTAGCGGTCGTAGATGTCGACTTTGAGGGCGCCAAACAAGTAGCTGATGCTGTCGGCGGAATAGCTATCCACTGCGACCTCGGAGATCCTTCAGCCATCGAGACGATGGTTGGTCAGGTTGAGGCACAACTCGGGCAAACCGAAATTTTGTTCAACAACGCCGGTATTGGTTCCGGATCCGGCGTTTTTGACAGCCCGATAGAGGAATGGCAACGGCAGTGGGACGTCAACTTAATGTCGCACGTTCATGCGGTGCGAGCTGTTCTTCCTGGAATGCTCGATCGCGGTGAGGGCTACCTCCTTCACACTGCGTCGATGGCCGGCATCCTTTCCTCGCACGGCAATCTTCCCTATGCAGTGAGCAAACATGCCGTTGTCGGCCTAGCAGAATGGCTCGCTTTTACTTACGCTCATCGCGGAATTGGTGTTTCCCTGCTTGCTCCACTGGCGGTAAGAACGCCGATGTTGGGTGATGCTGCCGGCGGTGAATGGGCATCGCAGGCGGGAGGTCCGATCAAAGAGCCGGAGGAAGTGGCACAGCAGGTTTTGGATGCTGTTGTTGAGGATCGCTTCTTAGTCTTGACGGACCAAATAGCGCAAACCTGGATGGAGAGGAAGACCGCTGATCCGGATCGGTGGCTTCATGGAATGAACCGGCTCCAACAGCGGCTAGAGAGCACGGACAACCCCTCTCTGCCGTCCGAGTAGCCGTTCTAGCGCTCCATTATTCATTGGACCTCATCGATGCCCTCTGACGGCCTCTTGTGGATACCTGTGACGCTTGGCGCTACAGCAGCCCAAGTCGTTCGAACAGCTCGCCAACATGAACTGCGTCTATATCTAACTTCCCTAGGTGCTGCCTACGTGCGGTTTCTATTCGCTTGGCCGTTCGCACTTTTATTGGCGAGCGTTACCTGGATTTTCACGCCCCAACGGGTCGAGATTCCTCCCACCTTTGCCTTCTGGACGATATGCGCAGCTCTTGTCCAAGTAATGGGAACCGTTCTCCTGCTAAAGGCCTTTCGGGCAAGAGACTTTGCAATCGGCACTGTTTACTCTAAGGCTGAGGTAATTATTGTCGCCGGAGGCTCAGCCCTGTTTCTGGGTGAATCTCTTGAACCATTTGGATGGTTGGGTGCTGCGGTGGTCGTACTTGGCGTAGTACTTCTTGCAGCAACGTCAGGTTTGGGAATCGCGTTGCGCCGGTGGGGCGATCCGGCTGCCTGGTACGGGGTTATGGCTGGGTTCTTTTTCGCGTTATCGGCAATAGGAATCCGTGGCGCCTCGACTTCGCTATCTGGAGGCGATGTTTGGCATAGGACCTGCGTGACGTTATTAGCCTTGCTCACAGCGCAGACCATGCTTTACGGGTTGTTCATCGGGCTAATTAGCAGGAATGAACTCATAAAGATCTGGGAGCATCGACGTAAATGTTTCCAAGTGGGGGTACTGAGTTTCGCTGGCACAACCGGCTGGATAGCCGCCATGACGCTCACCACAGCAGCAAAAGTAAGAACTTTGGGCCAATTAGAAATCGTGGTCGCTTTTTTTATTTCGTTGGTGCGATACAGGGAGGAGCATCACTTTCGCGACTATCTCGGAAGTGCATTGGTGTTGTTTGGAATTTTGTTGGTCGTGGGACTGGGTTAACCGCTCAAACCGTTCCACATCGTCGCGTTCATCTGAACTATTCCTCAGGGGGCTCCGGGGTTGGTTCGGTCTCAGGCAGATTCATAGCCCAGCTCATAGCCGAAGTTATCTGGGGTTCGAGGGCATCCAATGTAACCGTGTTATCAATCACAAAGTCTGCGACCTCCAAACGCTTCTCGCGCGCCACCTGAGCCTTAATTCGGGAACGCGCATCTTCCTCAGTGAATCCACGGTGTTCGATCAAGCGTTGTATCGAGATTTCTGATGGTGTGTCCACCACAAGAATTCCACTCACCACGTACCGTGGAGGTCCGCCGGCAATAATTCCCTCAACGAGCAGGGGGATATCTAATACCAACAAGTTTTCGCTGTCTGCTTGTTCTCGAATTCGGCTCCGAATTTCCTTATTCACCGGAGGGTGGACAATCTCATTAAGTCGTCTGAGAGAGTCCTTGTCGCTGAAAACCACACCTGCGATCGCCTGACGGTTAAGAGTTTGGTCTTCGTTCAAGATGTCTCTACCAAAATGTTTCACCATTTCGGAATAGACAATTTGCCCTGGCTGCTGAAGTTCTTTGACGATCTGATCGGCGTCGATGAGGATGGCGCCACGGTCAACGAAACGGTCAGAAACTGTGCTCTTTCCGCTGCCGATGCCACCGGTTAACCCGATGACTATCACCTCGTTGCCTACGCTTCCTCTGCTAGAGCTGTGGCCTCGTTCTCAGAAGCCTCGTCGGCGCTACCTTCGGTCTGACCTGAATCCTCATAGTCAGCAACCGCTTGACGGTAAGCCTCTTCTCCGTGCTCTTCGTAGTATTCGCGCCAAGCTCGCTCTGCTTCTGATTCTTCGCCTTCGGCAGGAGCTTCGTACTCAAATTCGCCGATGAAATTACCGGCTTCGTCGTATGCATGTTCGCCGAAGGCCTCTTGGTATTCGGCTGCAACGACGCCGCCTTCAGCCGCTTGCTTGATGGACAAGCTGATTCTGCGTCTTTGTAGATCTAGATCGATAATTTTGACCCACAATTCTTCACCAGGTGTGACCACCTGCTCTGGTAACTCGACGTGATGAGCTGACATTTCGGATATGTGGACTAAACCTTCAATCCCATCGCCAACTTGAACGAAAGAGCCGAACGGTACAAGTTTCGTGACTCGGCCGTATACCAATTCCCCCACTTTGTGACCGTCGGCAAATTCTTGCCAAGGGTCTTGTTGGGTCGCTTTCAACGACAACGAGATTCGCTCTCGTTCGCGATCAACTTCTAGTACCTCAACATCAACTTCGTCACCTACCGTCACGACTGAGTTGGGGTGGTCAACGTGCTTCCATGACAATTCTGAAACATGAATCAGGCCATCCATCCCTCCCAAGTCAACGAAGGCACCGAAACTAACGACCGAGGAGACGACACCGCTCCGCTTTTCTCCAGGTTGGAGATTGTCGAGGAATTCTTCTCGCTGTTCTTTTTGTGTTTCTTCAAGCCATGCCCGACGAGACAGCACGACGTTGTTCCGATTCTTGTCCAACTCAATAATTTTGGCCTCGAGATCCATGCCGATGTAAGGATCAAGGTCTCGCACTCGGCGGAGTTCGACAAGCGATGCAGGCACGAAACCTCGAAGACCGATATCAATTATCAGTCCGCCCTTCACGACCTCTATGACGGGGCCCGAAACGACTCCGTCTGATTCTTTGATCTCCTCGATCCTGCCCCAAGCTTTCTCATATTGAGCTCGTTTTTTCGAAAGGACAAGGCGGCCGTCTTGGTCTTCTTTTTGTAGGACAAGCGCTTCTATCTCCTCGCCCAAATCAACAACTTCTGAAGGGTCCACCGCGTTCCGAATCGAAAGTTCGCGACTAGGTATAACACCTTCAGATTTGAAGCCGATATCCAGTAAGACTTCATCGCGATCAATTCGAACAACAGTGCCCGTAACTAGGTCACCGTCTTCGAATTCGACGATAGTTCCGTCTATGGCGTCGGCAAAGGACATTG
Organism: Acidimicrobiales bacterium MED-G01; assembly: GCA_002457435.1. Classification (GTDB taxonomy): domain Bacteria; phylum Actinomycetota; class Acidimicrobiia; order Acidimicrobiales; family Poriferisodalaceae; genus MedAcidi-G3. Next base: position 33,565 of record NTLA01000002.1, read on the forward strand.
CTCCAAGGTCGTTTTCGACGATGGTGCGAGGGATATATTCACCGGCATCAGTAAAGCTGCCGAATTCCGTGGTATCAGACACAAGTTTTTTGCTCTAGGTAGGCGATACGGCGTGTCAGTGGCAGAGCTCCCACCCGACACGGATGCCTAGGCTACACGGCTTCTTGCTGGAAGCATCTCTAGCGTCAGGTCTAAATGTTCTTGCCGTGAAAATTGTTACGAACGTCGAGCCAGTAAAAGCAGCTCAGCGTGGTCGACATCTAGCGAATCAGCGGCCCAATCTTCGCCTGAATGGACACTTCGAACCGTCAACGGTTCAAGGCCTGCTGCCTGAGCCATAAGCCAAAGCTCTCGTGGAGTGAAACAAGTGGTCCATAGATCTGCCCGTATTTCCTGACCGCTAGGGTCCTTAATCTCAGTGACCTCATGGCGTGTCCCTGTCATCAGGTCGAAATCGCTGTGATCACTGTCAGCATGCGTTATTTGAAAATAGGCCGAGAACGCTGCTAACAACAGCCGACAACCCGGCTTCAATGCTCGGGTCATGCCGGCAATCACAGATTGGTCGCCAACGAGATTTATGGGGTCCAACGCGGCAGGTCCGCCCTGAAGCCCGAAGGCGCCCTCACACAGGGAGATCACTCCATCAAATTCTTCAACGAACTCGAGTTTTCTCGCATCAAGGCGTTCGAAAACTACTAAACCTTCTAGCTCTTCTTCAGCTGCTGAACTATTCCCCAGATCGACGAAGCGTTGCGAGATATCTACCCCTACGCAGCTGATGCCTCGCCGAGCTAGTTCAAGAGAATGGCGGCCGGGTCCACAGCCAACATCCAATACCCGTTGACCGGGCTTGAGGAGTAAATGCGAAACTATGTGGTCGACCTCTTGTTGCGTGTTCCGAGTGAACGAATACCGAAGGTAGGCCTCCTGCAAATGATCGGCTAGTGGCTCAAACCAATGTGTTTCAGCGCTTTCCGAAGTCACTCGTCAGGCTTTCGCCTGGGCCCAGGTCGGGCCCGTAGCGAGATTAACTTCAAGTGGGACACGTAAATCGGCCGCCCTAGTCATCTGTTCAACCGTCATCTCTTGAACATCTTGATGCTCATCGGGGTGCACTTCGAGGATCACTTCGTCATGAACTTGAAGAACTAGCCGACTCTGGGCGTCCATTTCAGTCAGCGAACGGTCGATGCCTACAAGAGCGATCTTGAAGATATCCGCTGCTAAGCCTTGAATAGGAGCGTTCATTGCTTGCCGTTCGGCTGCCTGACGAACCCGAAAGTTCGAAGCAGCGAGGTCGGGTATTGGTCGACGCCGCCCAAAGATAGTTTCGGTATAACCAACTTCCTTAGTCTTCTTCACTACATCGTCCATGAAGGACCTGACTGCTGGAAACGCCTCGAAATAAGAATCAAGAATCTCTGATGCTTCGCTGGTACCGATTCCAAGGCGTTGGCCCAGTCCGTAAGCTTCCATCCCGTAGGCGAGGCCGTAACTCACCATCTTCGCTCGCGAGCGCTGCTCAACGTTGACCTTCTCAAGATCAACCCCAAAGATTGAAGCTGCCGTCGCATTATGGATGTCTTGTCCCGCTTCGAATGCCTTAATCAAGCCCGGGTCTTCGGCAAGGTGCGCGATAACTCTGAGTTCTATCTGGTTGTAATCGGCCACCAAAAAGTCGTATCCGCTTTGCGGAACGAACGCTTTCCTGAACTCTCTGCCTAGAGGGGTTCGCACTGGGATGTTGTGTAAATTTGGATCCTCCGAACTCAGACGGCCCGTTCGTGCAACTGTCTGATTAAACGTCGCTCGAATTCGGCCGTCCGGATCAGTGACTTCGAGTAAACCTTGCCCGTAGGTTGACCGCAGCTTTTCAACTTCTCGATAATCGAGGAGCAGCCCTACCACCTCATGTTGATCGCGAATTTTCTCGAGGGATGCTGCGTCTGTCGAATAGCCAGTTTTCGTTTTCTTTTGCGGAGTTAGTTCCAACTCATCGAACAGCACCTCGCGCAGCTGTTTCGTTGAATTGACATTGAATTCCCGTCCGGCAACGTCGTGGATCGCAGTTTCGAGTCGTTGAACTTCGCTGACTAGGTTGTCCCGCATCCGAGTTAGTTCTTTAACATCTACACCTACCCCAATATCTTCCATTCGAGAAAGAACAGAAATGAGCGGCCGCTCAAGGTCCTCGTAGAGCCATGTCATTGAACGTTCGGCGATGAGTTTCAGCATTGTGGGGGCCAAACGACTTACTGCCAAGGCATCTCTTGCGATATCAAGAAATAGATTTTCTCCGTCACCGCCAAGATCCAGCTGCCCTGCATTGGCTTTTTCACTGCGGACTAGCTCTTCTCGGCAGTACCGCATCAATAAGTCGTCGAGAACGTATCTCCCTCCCGTTGGATCAAGTAGATACGCAGCGATGGCTGTATCAACACGGAGGCCCTCTCCAACTAAACCCAGTTGACGAAAACCTCGAGTGAGCTCCTTTGCGTTATGTGCGTCAAAGCCGATACCCCCTTGGGCGGTGAAGCTCATCAGAGTGGCGACGAGATTAGGGTCCTGCAGTAGCGCGTGTTCAATCACTAACACTTCGGCAGTCTCAAGATTTTGAAGTACCGCCAGAGCTAGCAAAGAACCATCTTCATCGGCGACCCACCCAAGCGACAGCGGTTGACTCTGTTCTTGCATTGGAATCAAAGCGCTAATGCATTCTTCTGCAGAAATCGCATGCACCACCTCTGCTTCGAGCACGGTGGTTTCGGAATCGAGTGTAGGGAGTGCATTGCCCAGGATTTCGCTCAACCGTTCGTACAGGGAGTTGAACTCCAAGAGTTCGAAAAGACGCTGAACCTCTTTGACGTCTACGACGCCCCAATCGATAGAACTTCTGTCAAAGTCAACGGGAGCGTCCGTTCGCAGGACCATCGCATCAACATTTCTTCGCGCCCGATCTTCGAACTCACTCAAATTTTGTCGCAACTTGGGTGTCTGCTCGTCTGCATGTTCGAAGATTCCATCCAAACCCCCGTAGGCATTAATGAGCTTGGCGGCTGTCTTCTCTCCAACTCCTGGCACTCCCGGAAGATTGTCTGATGGGTCACCGCGCAGCGCGGCATACTGTGGATACAAATCTGGAGTGACACCGGTCCTTTCAACGATCCCCGCTTCGTCATAGAGGGCGTAATCACTCACACCTCTGCGGTTATAGAGAACTTTTATGAGCGGATCTTGGACCATCTGATAGATATCTCGGTCTCCGGTCACGATGATCGCTTCATCGCCGGCCTCTGCTAACTCTGTCGCAATAGTGGCCAATACGTCGTCAGCTTCGAAACCGACAAGATCAACAGCTGGCACCTTCAACGCGTCCAGAACTTCTCGGACTACTCCGAACTGCTGAATCAACAATTCAGGTGTTGGGTCGCGTTGAGCCTTGTATTCGGGCAGCATTTCGTGCCGGAACGTTGGTTCTGGTCGATCGAAGGCAACCACGATGCCATCTGGTTCTTGGTCCTTAATCAGATTGAGCAACATCGACGTGAAGCCGAATACAGCGTTGGTTACTTGACCCGACGCTGTGGCCATGTCCGTCGGTAATGCGAAGAACGCTCGATACGTCAGAGAATTGCCGTCAAGCAAAAGAATTTTGGCCACATCGGCAACCCTAGGCCCCCAAACACTTCAAGCGGATGACCTTAGGATCCGCGGATGAAGCACCGGGGCTATGGAACCAAATCTTCTGAAATGATCCGATTGGCGATATCCAACATGGACGACCGTTCACTCATGGCAGTCTTCTGGACAAATGCGAATGCATCAGCCTCCGCTAGACCATGCCCGTCCATAAGCACCCCTTTGGCTCGATCCACAGCTTTACGAACCTCTAGCTTTTCTTCCAACTCACGGACCGTGGCATCTAGTTGCAATATTTCTTCAAACCGGCCCAACGCGACTTCAATGGCGGATACGAGCTCTTCACGTTGAAACGGTTTAACCAAGTACGACAGGACACCAGCGTCTCTCGCTTCTTCGATGAGGTGCCGTTGACTGAAAGCCGTCAGAATCACCACAGCGGCCTTCCGTCCGGCAGATACCTCCCTGGCAGCGGCCAAACCATCCATTCCAGGCATCTTGATGTCAAAGATGCACAGATCTGGAGAATGTTCTAGGACCATTTGTACGGCCTCGTCACCGCGTCCAGTTTCACCAAGGATTACATAGCCCTCCTCTTCCAGCATTTCGCGCAGATCGAGCCGAATAATGGCTTCGTCTTCTGCTATCACAACGCTTTTCGACAAAGGATTCCTCGTGGGTCGTGAGGCACGTAGCCTCAGGAGTGCGTCCTATAACCCTAGCCAACTGGAATGATGTCTCTCCGCTACGAGAGATCTATCACTTCAATGGGCCTGTAATCCGGTCAAGTAGGGCATCCTGTTGTCCTTCTAGCTCAGCAAGGCGGGCAACCAACTGATTGCGCTGTTGACTGATTACGTCGGCATGTCGCGCTGCTCGTTGGTGGGTTCTTTCAGAAATCGGCGTCTCAGACACTAAGGCGTATATTCTCGCCGTTTCAGCCTCATCAGAAAAATGGGCAACCTGTTCGTCAAGTAACATTAATTCAGTTCGCAAATTAACTATTTGCTCGCTCGTTCGACGGAGTTGCCGCTCTACAGTCCGAATTGACATGGGGCAGGAAATCTAGCCGACAAAGCCTCCGTTTCCTACACGCAGCCTCTAGGGCTTCTTTCCAACACAGCGGGCAAGGATACCTGGAACAAAATCGGTGACTTCCACATCAACAAATCCTGCCGATCTGAAATAGTTCTCGCATTCAGCACGGGTGTGGGCCCGCCCTTGGCTACCGCAGATCAATTCATTCATACCCCACATGGCTGCGTCGACAGGGCTCTTCCGATCGTTATCTAGCATCTCGCCAATAAGGTGCATTTCTCCACCTACTTCTAGAGCCCGGAAAGCTCTGGCTACGACACCTCCAATGACCTCACCATCGTAAATAGGTAAATTGCTAGCCATCACAACTACGTCTACCGGGGATGGAAACTCGCCTTCCGTGAAATCGGCGCCGATCGTTGAAACACGATCTTCAACGCCGGCATCGTTGATGTATTCCTGAGTCGCTACAACAACGGGTGGCAAATCCAGCACTGTTGCCTTGAGCCCTTCGAACTGCTCTACAGATGTGATGCTGTAAGCGCCTGACCCTCCGCCGAGGTCAAGTAGGTGCGTGCGGTTCGATAGGTCAACCGTTCGCACAAATCGCCTAGCCGCCCCGAATCCAATACTTGAGGTCGCTTGATGGTATTTACGTGCTGACTCAACGGTTAATTCGTCATACATCCCGAGTTTGGTTGAATCTGCTTCCCGCATTTTTTCTGTCATTTGGAACCAGCCCGACACATCGGGTCGGGTGAACATCATCCAGGGACCTGCGTATCGTTCTTTCCCTTCAACCAGGTAGGTCTCAACGTCGGGTGCATTACAAAGTTCTGCACCATCCCAATCGAGAAGTTCGAGGCTTAGGGCGCAAGAAACAAGCCTGTCTACATCGATAGGTCGCAGTCCGGTTGCAGTCACTAAAGCTTCTTCCGTTCTGCATCCACCACTGACCTCAGTGAACAGACCTACATCAAGGGCGGCATATAAAACCGCCGACGCTGTATAGGCCCTTGCTATCTCCTGTAAACGAGTGGTGTCTATTCGATTGCTCATTATCCGATTTCCTCAACTATTGAGATTCTGATGCGTCCACAACACGAAAATAGTCGGGTTTTCCTAACGCCCAATATTCTCCCCACACCTGCTCTCCTCCTGCTACGTGAAATGTTTCACCTGTCACAAACGAAGCCATCGCAGGAGAACCGAGAAACGCTACAGCCTGGGCAACATCTTGGACATCGCCTAATCGCCGTTGCGGATTGTGGTCGAAGGAGGGGCGAGCTTCGTTGGGGTAGTTCACTAAACCTGGGCTGCGCACGACACCAACTGCAACTGTGTTAATCCGTATTTGGTGGGGTGCCCATTCCACACTTAACGAAGCCGAAAGGCCCTCTGCGCCAGCTCGTGCAGCAGCCGTGTGAGGGATACCCACCGAAGCGCGACCGGTGATTGTTCCTATGTTCACAATCGAACCTGCGTCCCCTCGTTCAATCCATGTTTGTGCCGCTTTTTGCATGACATACCAGGGGCCATACAGGTTTGTCTCAACTACTGCAGCCCAGCCCTTGGGCGAGATATCACTTGCCGGTGCAGGGAATTGGCCGCCCGCATTGTTAACAACTAGGTCCAATCTGTCGGACTTTCCCCAGATCTCCTCAAAAAGACCAGCCACCTGTTCCGGATCACGAACATTTACCTGAGCAGTTGAAACATCGATGCCCTGAGTTTCTAAAGAATTTCGCAACTGTGCCAGCTTGTGTTCATCTCGACCGCACGTCACGATTCGAGCTCCTAAACGCCCCAACAACATGCAAATCGCTCTACCAATTCCTCCGGCTCCACCAGTTACTAGGGCCACCTGGCCTTGGTACAAGTCGTCCCGAAAGCCGTGAGCCAGTGATGCGAGCTCGTCATCAGTCCATGAAGAATAGGGATCAACTGTCATGGACACACGCTAGATGCAACGGTGTGAGCCTTGCATGACTCTGACTCAAAGGATCTGGTGCCCGGAGCGGGATTTGAACCCGCACGCCCGTGAGGGCAGAGGATTTTGAATCCTCCGTGTCTGCCATTCCACCACCCGGGCGGCAATCGCTGAGGTTACCCGTCAAAAGGGGTACTTATAGAAGTTGTTCACTCATATTGTCCTCATTCCCACCTAGTGATCAATGTTTCCCCTAACCTCTACCTTCAGCCATGGTCCATAAGTTTCGCATGACCATGTGAAACCTTTCGGACCACGATGCGGTCCAACTCACAAGAAGATGACCGCATAGGGAGGCTGCGTGCTGGCATTCACATTTCCTGGGCAAGGCTCCCAGAAGCCCGCTATGGGTTCAGAATGGGTTGAGCATGAAAGTTGGGAACTAGTAGATGAGGCATCTGCGGCCTGTGGACGGGACGTTAGTCAGCTCTTACTTGAGGCTGATGCCGACGAATTAAAACAAACACGAAATAGCCAATTAACAACCTTCGTCCTCAGCATGGTGGTTTTGGATGCTGTTGAACGCACCGGTGTCGCCCCTAACCTCGCTGCCGGCCACTCACTGGGCGAATACAGCGCTCTTTGCGCAAGTGGTGCTCTCTCATTTGAAGACGCTGTCCGATTAGTCGCTGAACGTGGTGAAGCTATGCAAGTAGCTGCCGACGAGCAAGATGGCACCATGGCCGCGATACTCGGCTTAGACGATGATCTCGTGGTAACCGCCTGTGCCAGAGTGGATGGTGATGTTTGGGTAGCGAACTACAACGCACCTGGTCAGATCGTGATAGCGGGGTCCCCGACAGCAGTCGGAGATGCCAGCGAAAAGGCCAAAGAGTTGGGTGCGAAAAGAGCTATGGGATTGCCAGTAGGCGGCGCGTTTCATACGCCCTTCATGGCGCCGGCGAGGGATCGATTACGGAAAGCACTCGCCGAGGTTGAAGTGCGAGCGCCAGCCATACCGGTCGTAGCCAATGTTGATGCCGTTGCCAGAGAAGATGCACCAGAATGGCCGCAGCTCCTAGCGAGCCAGCTCTGTAGTCCAGTTCAGTGGAGGCAAAGCCTTTACACGCTGCAGGAATTGGGTTGCTCGACGTTCGTTGAGTTAGGTCCCGGGACAGTTCTTACGGGTATGGCGAAACGCACGCTGAAAGAAGTGAACACCTTGTCAGTGGCAACGCCAGAAGACGTGGACGCCTTATTGGCTACCGTGACTGATCTGGGGTCTTCTGGGCAGGGCAGCAGCGGAGCCGGAGAACATCTTTACGTAACTGAGCGCCTAGTTGTGAGTCCCTGTGCTGGGGTCTTCGTTCCAAAACAAGGAATCAGCAGCGACCAGCCGATTAACGTCGGTGATGTGGTCGGGTGGGTAGCCGAAGAGGAAGTACGCTCACCTTTTGCTGGACTCCTCATGGAGTTCATGGCCTTAGAGAGCGAACGTGTTACTGCCAGGCAACCAATTGCATGGCTACGGACGAGGTAGGAAACCGTCGATGACTTCAACAGGCATAGCCGGTGCTCGCATGCTGGCCGTTGGAACAGCCCTTCCAGACAAGGTATTGACTAACCATGACCTGGAGCAGATGGTTGACACATCTCACCAGTGGATCGTTGAACGTTCAGGAATTCACGAACGACGTATTGGCGGGACTACAGCTGGCCTAGCTGCGGAAGCAGCGCAAATGGCAATCGAACGTTCAGGTATCGACCCTGCATCAATCGACTTACTGATCCTCGCCACCACCAGCCCTGATCGGCAAGTGCCAGCTACGGCCTCAACCGTCCAGGAAATACTTGGGCTGCGTTGCGGAGCTATGGACTTAAATGCCGCCTGTTCGGGGTTCGTGTACGGCCTCATCGCCGCTCACGGCTTCATCCAAATGGGGCATAGTCGCATCCTAGTGATAGGCGCGGAAACCCTTTCACGGATAACCGACTGGACAGACCGAGGTACCTGCATTTTGTTCGCCGATGGGGCTGGGGCTGCCATCATTGAGAAAACTGACGGACCCGGAGACCTGCACGGTTGGCATGTTGATAGCAATGGTGCCCTCGAAGAGTCGTTGTTTTGTGACTTCGATGGAAAGATCCAAATGGCGGGCCAGTCAATTTTCAAGAATGCGGTCCTAGCAATGGAAAATGCAGCCATAAAATCGCTTGAAATGGCGGACCTATCCCCCGACGCGATCGATCTCGTGATCCCTCACCAAGCAAATGTCCGCATCGTTGAAGCATCATGCAAGCGTTTAGGAATTCCTTATGAGAAAGCCTCAATGGTTATTCACAGGACAGGCAATACTTCATCCGCTTCGATACCACTAGCACTTGAAGACGCGTGGGTTCAGGGCCGAGTCAATAAAGGAGACAACCTTCTTTTGGTCGGATTTGGCGCCGGCATGACCTCAGCCGCCGCGGTCATCACGTGGGATGGCATATGAGTACACCCAAAACGGTGCTCGTAACGGGCGGCAATAGAGGTATCGGTCTCGCTTCGGCACAATTGTTGGCAGATCAAGGCCATCGAGTCGCAATTACAGCTCGGGATCCTGAACCGATTGACGACCGGATCCTTTCGGTTTCCTGTGATCAAACCGACCCGTCTGCCGTCGAAAGCGCATTTGGAACAATCGAAGCTGAACTTGGTTCAGTGGAAGTACTTGTGGCCAATGCCGGCATCACCCGCGACCAACTACTTGTTCGAATGTCCGACGAAGACTTCTCCGAAGTGATTGAGACCAACCTCACTGGCTCGTATCGCATGGCCCGCAGAGCTGCCAGAACGATGCTCAGAGCCCGTTGGGGTCGCCTAATTTTCGTTTCTTCGGTCGTTGGGCTCTTGGGCTCAGCTGGCCAGGTCAACTATGCCGCCAGCAAAGCTGGTCTAGTAGGAATGGCGCGGTCCATGGCGAGGGAACTCGGCTCGCGCAGTATCACCGCAAATGTCGTTTCGCCTGGCCCTGTGGCAACAGAAATGTTCGCGTCCTTAACCGAAGAACAGCAGTCGGCGATTACAGGCCAAGTCCCTTTGGGACGAGTTGCTCAACCCGACGAAATAGCCCATACCGTTGCCTTTCTCGCTTCGGAATCCGCTGCCTACATAACGGGCGCCGTAATCCCGATTGATGGTGGACTTGGCATGGGGCATTGACCCAAACCATCTACACTTCGCATTGTCCAATGACACAAGGAACACCTCAATGAGCGACAACTTCGAGCGATTCAAAAACTGTGCCGTGGAGGTACTTGCAGTGGATGCATCCGCTGTTACCACCGAAGCAAGCTTTGCTGATGATCTTGACGCAGACAGCCTAGATTTAGTCGAGCTGGTAATGGCTCTTGAAGAAGAGTTTGACATTACCGTCGAAGAAGAAGAACTTTCCGACGTTGCCACTGTCGGCGATGCTGTGGCGTTAGTTGAGTCGAAACTGTGAGCGAAAGGCGCAGGGTAGCCATCGTCGGCCTAGGGGTCGTTTCCTGCGCCGGCACTGGGCTAGAAGCATTTTGGCAGGGACTGAATTCTGCGCCGCCTGAAGGTGAGCGTCGCGTTCACGATTTCGACCCCCTGCCCTTCTACGACAACCCGAAAGAAGCCCGAAGGGCCGACCGTTCTCAGCAAATGGCGACAGCTAGCGCAACAATGGCCATGGAAGACGCTGGGGACCTGACTTCTGATCCAGCACGTTGTGGGGTTATCTACGCAACTGGAGTTGGCGGACTACAGACTTTCGAAGAACAAGTGATCGTCCATGACCGCAAAGGCGCTCGAAGAGTTTCTCCTTTTATGGTTCCCATGATCATGCCGAATGCGCCGGGAGCTGCTATCTCAATGCGTTTCGGTCTACAGGGCCCAAATGAGACCATCACCACCGCCTGTGCGGCCAGCACCCACGCTATTGGTTACGCCACTCGGCTAATCCAAATGGGATATGCCGACGTAATTGTTTCGGGAGGCGCAGAGTCAGTCATGTCACCGGTCGGCACAGCGGGCTTTCAAAACATGACCGCTTTATCCTCTTCCGGTCGATCAATGCCGTTCGACAAAGATCGAGATGGCTTCATGATGACCGAAGGTTCCGCGACACTGATCCTTGAAGAAATGGAATCAGCCATGGCACGCGGTGTTCACATCTATGGGGAAGTTTTAGGGTCAGGTTCCACCGCTGACGCTCACCACATAACCGCGCCCGCTCCGGGTGGCGATGGTGCTCTGCGATGCATGCAGTTAGCAATCGAAGACGCCGGGCTTTCTTCGAACGACATCGCTTCTATTAACGCACACGGGACCTCCACTCCGCTTAACGATGCTGCCGAGGCCGAAGCATTGTCGAAACTATTTGGAGATAACGGTCCTCCTGTAACTTCAACCAAAGGAATTACGGGACACGGACTTGGCGCCGCAGGGGCGATAGAAGCCACAGCTGTTCTCTTGACATTCATCCATAAACAGATCCCACCGACCTCAGGATTCACTACGCCAGACCCTGAGATGGCAGAATTCAATCTCGTTACCGGCAGCCCTCAGGATTGGGAGCCAGGGCCGTCAATGTCAAATTCATTCGGCTTTGGTGGACACAACGGTTCCATTGTTTTGGCCCCAATAGAGTAAGTACCCTTTACAGAAGGCGGATTGCAGCTGTCGCCGCCGAGGCCACTAGCAAGACTGCTGGCAACGGCGCTTTCATCCAAGTGGCTACAGCACCAGTTGTTACTCCAGCCGTGAGTGCGCTGATAGTCAGCCTTCCGCCGCCATCGAATGTCTGGACCACTATGAGTCCAGACAAAACCGCTGGCGTCAGATACGCCAGAAAACTCTGGCCCGCGCCGGACAGGCGAAAGGACCCAGCCGCTAAGACTCCAGTGATTTTGAAGAAATAGCATCCCGCAGCCAACCCTCCTAATAACCACCAGGTCATCAGTTTCGGCCTTTCACTTTCGACTCTCAATTCTTGCCACTGCCACTGCACCCAAAGACGCTAGGAGGACCGGAAAGCCCGCTGGCAAAAGCGGAATTGTTACTGCAGCAACTACTGCGCCAGTCGCAGCCGCCCTGCGCTTATTGCGATCTTTCAAATGCGGCACCAACAACGCCAAGAATCCTGCAGGGAATGCGGCGTCAAGACCCCAAGTCAATGGATCACCTACAACTCCACCAACTAAAACTCCGATTAGAGTCCCAAGGTTCCAAAAGAAGAACACAGATAAACCAGTTACCCAGAATGCTTCCCGGGTTTCTTCAAGCTTGACTTGAGCCTCAGCCATAGCGGTACTCTCATCGATTATCAGCTGGGCGGCGATCAGGCGGCTGCCCCTTCCAGAAGGCATCACTTCAGACATCGACAAGGCATAGGCACCATTACGCGCCGCCAACAAAAGGGCCGCCCCGAGCGCCGACATCGGGTCACCTCCGGTGCTAACGACCCCAACTGCAGCAAACTGGGAAGCCCCGGTAAACATTAAGAGTGACATCAATACGGCCTGTAGCCCGGAGACCCCTGCTGATACCGCCAGAACTCCAAAGGTGACGCCGAAGGTGCCAACAGCTAGCCCCAGTAAGAATCCGTCACGTCGATGTCGACCAGACCAAAACGCCTTGAGCCGCTCACTCACCGTCAACACCGAGAATTACAGGTCACCGGTATTCGCGATGATGAACATCATTTCTGCCTTGCAAGCAAGTTCTTCATCCACGGATGCTTCTCCCGTCGCCCGTCCCGCCATTCGTGACATCTTGCCCAAATGAGCCTTGAGGGTCAAGGTTTCACCTGGGCGTACTTGCCGCCTAAAGCGAGCCTTGTCTATCCCTCCGAATAAGGGCAGCTTTCCTGAGAACTCTTGGGCACTCAGAGCGGCTAACCCCGCCGTTTGAGCAAGGGCCTCCACGATCAGCACGCCGGGCAGCGTCGGTCGACCCGGAAAGTGCCCTTCGAAGAAGGCTTCGTCTCCGGTCAGATGCCATAGCGCTGTGCACGACACCCCGGGCTCTAGTTCCGTGATTTCGTCACAGAGCAAAAATGGTGACCGGTGCGGCAGCAGCTCACTTGGATGAGGGAAGTCATTCATTGATTTTCTCCAACGCGGACAACAATTCGCCTGGCGTTGCTTTTGGTGACACTTTTACCCAGGTCCCCTCAATCCGACCGGAAGGAGAAATCAAAAATAGCGACCTCGTGATGCCCTCGTATTCCCGGCCATAGAGTTTCTTCGGCCCAAAAACAAAGTACTTGCGAGCAACCTTGTGTTCCGGGTCCGAGAGGAGGGGGAAAGTCAGTTGATACTTTTCAGCCCATGCCGCCTGTCTCTTCGGACTGTCAGCGCTAATACCAACAACTTCAACATCGCCGATTTCGGGAAGCAGATCCCGCAATCCGACCGCCTGTTCCGTGCACCCGGAGGTATTGGCTTTCGGGTAGAAGAAGAGCGCTATTCGCGAATTTTGTTGATCGGTCAACCTCCACTTTTGACTATTTTGGTCATACAGCGTGAAAGTAGGGGCCCGGTCACCAAGCTGAAGCATCTAGCCAACCTAGCGATCCACAAGCGCCTCTTCGTGTCTCAACAAGATAATTAGTTAGTGGGGCTATCGAAGAAACCCACACGTATATGCGCCACAACGGCGTCAATTTCCGCTTCCGTGAGGCTGGCACCGAAGCCCGGCATCGAACGCCTTCCTCGCGTGACCAGGCTGCGTTGCTCGTCGTAGGTGTATTTATGTCCCTTGCCCACAAGATCGGGGCCGAAATTACCGGACCCGTGTTGTCCGTGACAGGCCGAACAAGTGTCCATATATACCGCTTCGCCGAGGTTCAATTCAGCTTCTGAGTATTGTTCACCTGTAGGACCCATAGAAGCCCAATCAGTATCGTCACCACACGCTAGGCAGCATCCACATAGCAGCACTAGCGATAGTCGTAACCCTAAGGCCTTCATTTCAACTGCAACCGGTGACCGCCAACTCCGGAATACTTGCTGGGTTTTTCTGTCCACCTGCGAGAAACCCACTGAGCATCGCGTATATGAGCATGGAAGTGTTCAGGAATCTGTCTCATGGTCCTGTCAACGGTGCCATTCCCTTGTCCGAATCTCTCGACTCCCGCCTCATCCAGGCGGTCTAGCATCCATTCAATCTCTTCTTCGGCAGGCGTGGTCCCATGAGATTTCCATACGACCATGGGTGTTGAACAAGCTTCGCAATCCGCTACCCAACAGACGTCGTCTTCGTAGTACCAGTGGGTGAATCGTGCTGCCTCGCACAACTCACACGGGTCGGTAGTCTCAGTCACCACCGTAAACAAACCTCACCCTGCATCGAGCGCCGCTCGATAGGAGGCGACTAGCTCACCGACTCCATCAGCTCCGCCACCATCAAGGAGGCGCCGCACAACTGCTGACCCGATGATGACTCCATCTGCCACGACACTTGCCTCGACAGCTTGTTCCGGTGAGCCAATGCCGACACCTACTAGTACCGGTTTGTCGGTAACGCTCTTACATCTTTGTGCTATTTGGGTAGCAGTTGAGGCGAGAGCCGACCTCTCTCCTGTCACACCAAGCAGCCCCACCGCATAAACAAACCCCTTGGAAGCGGCACACAACTCTGGGAGTCTGTCATCTGGGGTTGTTGGTGCCGCCAACATGATCGTCTCAACGCCAGCCTCTGAAGCTGCTTGCCTCCAAGGGCCTGATTCCACCAGCGGTAGATCCGGCAAGATCGCAGCATCAATCGCTGAGTTCGCTAACGTCGCTGCGAACCTTTCATGCCCGGGGTGGTGAGCGAGGTTGTAGTAGGTCATGACGGCGTGAGGAACACCGGTATCAAGATTAGGTACCGCCGCTAACACTGAAGCAGGAGTAGCTCCAGCTTCGAGGGCCGCTTGGCTAGCCTCTTGAATCACGGGGCCATCCATTACTGGGTCAGAAAATGGTATCCCGATTTCGATAGCATCTGCTCCTGCCGCTGCGGCTGTTTCTACTGCTGCTTCCCACCCCTCGTAACCACCAGTTATGTACACAACTAACAACTTCGCGCCGTCATCTCGACGACCACGAAGGACGCTTTCCATGCGGCCAACGTCAGTGTTGAGGTTCACTGATTGCTTTCCGTTCCCAACACATCCATCATTTGATCGACGTCTTTGTCGCCGCGTCCAGAGAGATTCAAAAGCACAGCTTGACCTTGCAACGCTGGCGCCTCGCGAACGACCCAAGCTAAGGCATGGGCTGATTCAAGCGCTGGGATAATTCCCTCAGTTTTCGAAAGTAGCTGGAAAGCTTCGACGACCTCTTGGTCGTTCACCGCAGGATATTCAGCTCGACCTATCGAGGATAAATATGCATGCTCCGGTCCAACGCCGGGATAATCAAGTCCTGCTGAAATGGACTCGGCTTCTTGAACCTGTCCAACCTCATCTTGCATCAGATATGAGTTCATCCCGTGCACAACCCCCGGAACCCCACGACCCACTGCGGCCCCGCCAGCGGGTTCCACTCCGACTAAACGGGCGTCGGTATCTGCAAAACCCGAAAAGATTCCGGCAGCGTTACTTCCGCCGCCTACACAGGCGACAACAACGTCAGGGACGCGATTCATTAGCTTCAGGCATTGCTCATGAGCCTCGTCGCCAATGACATGGTGGAAGGTTCGGACCATCCAAGGGTACGGGTGAGGGCCCATCACCGATCCGAGACAGTAATGAGTGTTTTCGACGGTGGCGACCCAATCTCGAAGAGCCTCATTCACTGCGTCTTTTAGGGTCTGACTACCGGATGAAACCGCCTCAACTTCTGACCCCAACAAGTGCATTCGAAAGACATTCAATTCTTGGCGTTCGACGTCGACTTGCCCCATGTAGACCTTGCAGTCCATATCTAGGAGTGCTGCTGCGGTTGCAGTGGCAACTCCATGTTGACCCGCTCCTGTTTCAGCGACGAGGCGAGATTTTCCCATTCGACGAGCAAGTAGGGCTTGACCGATCACATTGTTGATTTTGTGTGAACCTGTGTGATTCAGATCTTCTCGCTTCAAAAGAATTCTGACTCCCAATTGTTCGGATAACCGGTAGCACTCGGTAAGAGGAGAGGGCCGTCCCCCATAATCAGTAAGGATGCGATGAAACTCGTTGACGAACGACGGGTCAGCCCAAGCTTCGCGAAATGCTGTCTCAAGTTCTTCGCAAGCCGGAATTAGTGTTTCAGGGACGAAACGTCCACCAAACTCGCCGAAGCGCCCTTCCATATTTGGATCGGTCATCACCATATGTTCAACCTATCGGTGGCAGCCCTTCCGTCATCACTCATCCCGCCAGTCGTAGGGTCGCGGGGCATCTGGATCGAAATCTTCATCTTCAGGCTCCAGCAAACTTCCGGCATCTCGGGCGTTTATTACGAATTCTCTAACTTTGACTGGATCTTTAACCCCTGGTGAAGCTTCGACACCACTGGCGACGTCAACGCCCCACGGCTTAACGACCGTTACAGCTTGGGCCACGTTTTCAGGGTTCAGCCCACCAGCCAAGATAAGTGGACGCCCTCTTTCTCTCCCGTCAAGCAGCGACCAATCAAAAACTTCGCCAGAACCCGGCTCGGGTGCATCAACCAGAATTGCTGTAGCTGAATAGCGATCAAGTTCATCAATGGCTGGATCACCCGCCACAAATGCCTTGATCAGGTAAGGAACTCGTTGGGCGATCCAGGAACTATCTTCGGCAGATTCGCGCCCATGAAGCTGCGCTGCCTGTAGACCCGCGTCATGCACTGTCTGAACGACGGTTTCTTTCAGTTCATCCCTGAAGATCCCCACCGTGAGTACTCCCCCCGGCAAACGACGAACTATATCTCTCGCCACTGATGAACGAATCTGTCGCGATGATCCAGGAACAAAGTTGAAACCCAATGCATCAGCACCCATCCCTATAGCCAAGAGAGCGTCCTCTTCGGTGGTAATTCCGCAAACCTTCACAAACATCATCCGGCTCCTCTTAAAGCGGAGACAGCCATTGCCGGGTCGTCACTCACCACCAAAGTTTCACCAACGAGGATCGCTTTGTATCCAGCTTCACTCAAAGCCTTCGCATCTTCGGGGCCCCTGACCCCCGACTCGGCGACCCCCACCACATGGTCTGGAATGAGTTTCGCCATTCGAACCGCCCGTTCATGGTCAACCTCAAAGGTGAATAAATCCCTTTGGTTAATCCCGACCAGGTCCGCTCCAACTGAGAGTGCCATCTGCAGCTCATTCTCATCATGGACCTCAACCAACGCGTCCATTCCTAAAGCTCGAGCCAAGTCAAAGAAGGTTGCAAGTTCATCAGGGGAAAGTGCTGCGACGATCAACAAGATGGCGTCAGCCCCCATTAGCCGTGCATCCAACACATCTCGTTCGTGTACAGTGAAATCTTTTCTCAACACCGGGAGCTCGACCGCCGACCGGGCCTCTTCTAAGTCACGACTCGATCCGCCAAAATTGGGCCAATCAGTGAGAACAGATAAACATGCAGCTCCTCCTCGCATGTACTGCTCGGCCAAAACCGCCGGGTCCAAATCAGCAAAGAGATCACCCTTTGAAGGAGACCGACGTTTGACCTCCGCTATCACACTCAACCCCGGTTCTTTAAGGGCGTAGGAGAACTGCCGCGGTACCTGACACTGGGCGGCCTGTTCAAGCAAGCCCTCCAGGGGTCGCCGATCAGCTGCAGCTCTATCGCGATGTTCGACAATGATCCGATCTAAATAAGTTCCATCACCGACAGTCATACTGGGGTGCCTTCCGGTATGTAATGGCTTCTGACTACCCTCACACTTACTAAAGGTCGAGGCCTTTGGCACAGACAGGCTCAAGAAAGATCAATTCTGCTCTAGCAGCCATAAATTCGCCGGTGGCACGCCCAAACTCTTTCATCTCGTCCGATCCACCATGGGCCGCTAAAGCATCACCATTTGAATACATTTCATAAAACCAAACAACGTTTTCGTCGCCCGCGTCTTTGTGAGCCGCGTACACCTCAGTACCTGGTTCTCCGGACACGTTTCGCATTCCCAAGTCTGCGATCACAGCCAATAGAGCATCACGTTGTCCTTCTTTCGCAGTCAATTTCGCTAACAAAGCAGGTTTAGCCACAATCTTGTCTCCCAGTTCACTTGGTCTCGCTGATTGCGACACCATTAGGCACTCGCAGAGGCTACTCCGCGAGAACTCCCGGAAGGATTTCGCTATTGAATAACCTCGCTAAGTGCGAACACCTCAATATCTCCACCTTCTTCATTTTCCATAACCTCAACTTCACTGCGAACAGAAGCAAATCCGATGTACGGAGACGTCGGGGTCACAGCCAGCACCTCTCCAACTTCCTTACCTTCACAAAATAGGTCGTCTTTGGGAGACAGTGTGAGGTCGCTGCGAATACGTCGGAGTAACCGGCGCCCACCCTTTCGAGACGCGATCCGTTCCACTAGCTCTTGACCTCGATAGCAGCCCTTGTTGAACGAAACCGCTAAATCCAGTAGATCAGTCTCATTTGGTATGGCTCCAACATCAAATTCTCTGCCGATTACTGGAAGTCCATGACTGAAGCGAAGCCGTTCATATTCCTCATAACTACACATCGGGAGGTCCACCATCGGGTTTTCCGCAAGTAAATCAACATGTTGTGCAGCTGGCCACGGCGATTCGACTGACAAGAACGCTGAGGAGACGTCGGACGTCTTGTAGTCACCCAAAATTGAAAGCATCTGCCAGTCATGAAGAACGAACTCAATTTTCGACCGAAGTTTAAAGCGCTCTAGGGATTCAAGAAGAAGCGGTCCGTGTCCTGACTCTGTATCAAGCAAGTAGCGCTCTTGTTCTAACCGCGTAATCCTGAAACAGCTCTCTAGATTCCCTTTGGGCTCGAGAAGGAAAGAAAGACGAGACTCTCCGTCCCCCATGTCATCCACATTTTGTGAAATCTGGCCGTGAAGATAGGCCTCAGTATCAGGTCCATCCAGTGTGAGGACATCTCTCTTGCTAGCAAAGCTCATGGGAGTCATATTTGGTCCGTCAAATTTCCAATTGCATTTCGCACTAATCGCAAACCGATCTCGTCGTCAAAAGACATTATTGACTCAGGGTGAAACTGGACAGCATTTATCGGTAAAGATTTGTGTTCAATAGCCATTACGACGTCATCATCAGCACTGGTTGCTGTCACTTCCAACGAAGCAGGAACGGTGTCTTTTCTAGCGTAGAGCGAGTGATAACGACCCGCTCTGAACTCCGTCGGAAGGCCAGTGAACAGTCGACCCCCAACTACCCGAATCGGTGAGGCTTTACCGTGCATCGGAGTTTCCAACTGGCCGAGCTCGCCTCCAAAGAACTCGACAACAGCTTGAAGACCTAAACAAACACCAAATATCGGAATGTCTAGAGCCAGGGCCGCTTCGATCGTGTTAGAAATCGCGAAATCTGATGGTGTCCCTGGCCCGGGTGACAACACCAACAAGTCTGGACGCAGGCGAGAAAGGTCTTCTAGAGGGAACCCTGCTCTCTGAGTTATGACATCCGCACCTGTTTGTCTTAAATAGTTGCCCAGGGTGTGCACAAATGAGTCCATATGGTCCACGAGAAGGACACTTTTCTTTTCTTCGGCTACTGCGAACGTTGTGATATCCGAAGTTCGGCGTGGCAGCCTCAGCGCATCCAAGAAGGCAGAGGCCTTCAATTCAGTTTCCTCTTCCTCGGCAACTGGGTCTGAATCCCACAACAACGTGGCTCCAACGCGCACCTCCGCATGGCCATCTTTGATCCTTATCGTTCTCAGCGTCAGTCCTGTATTGAGTCCTCCGTCGAATCCCACTTTTCCAATTGCCCCGCCGTACCAGGCCCTTGGGCTCTTCTCGTGGTCTTCGAGGAACATCATCGCCGCGGTCTTTGGCGCTCCTGTAACAGTGACCGCCCAGGTGTGGGTAAGGAAGGCGTCTAGGGCATCAAACTCGGGCCGAAGTCGACCTTCTACGTGATCTACTGTGTGAATTAGCCGCGAGTACATTTCTATTTGGCGCCGTCCGATGACTTTGACCGAGCCGGGTATGCAGATCCTGCTCTTGTCGTTGCGGTCAACATCAGTGCACATCGTTAGTTCTGACTCATCTTTTTCAGAATTAAGTAGGGCAAGAATCTGTGATGCGTCGTCAAGTGGGTCTTGCCCTCTAGCAATTGTTCCCGAGATTGGGCAGGTCTCTACTCTGTCTCCTTCTACACGTACGTACATTTCTGGGGAGGCCCCGACCAGCCACTCTGCTTGACCTAGGTTGATCAAAAAGCCATATGGAGACGGGTTCTGTTCCTTCAAGCGACGAAAGAGTTCTGACGGTGGTTCGGGAGACGGTTCTACAAATGTTTGACTCGAAACCACTTCGAAAAGATCACCACGAGCAAAATATTGGCGAGCAAGGTCGACAACCTCGGCATATTCGCCGCTTTCATGATCTCGCATCGGTTCCAGAGCTAAATCAGGTTGGTAAGGCTCTCGGGCTCCTCCTCGGCTGATATCAGCTGTACTAGACCCCGCGTAACTGAATTCATATCGGCGACGTTCGGCTATGCCTCCCTGATGGTCAACGACAATAATTTCATCAGGGACGTACAAAACGAGGTCTCGTTGGTCTTCGGGGCGAACAAGCTTCAGATCGATAGGTTCAAATTGGAAAGCTAGGTCGTAGCCAAAGGCCCCGTAGAAACCTAAATGCTCATCGGGCCCGTTGAATAACTCGACGATGGCCCGGATTACTGCAAAAGAAGAGGGCTGACGGCTCCGATCTTCTTCTTCGAATCGAACAGTTGGTCGTTCTATCTGACATACAAGCCGGTCAGCATCTTCTTCAACGATAGAAATATGTTCGATTTCCTGCATAATTTGTCTAATTGGACTTAGAAGAACTTCACCCCGAGGATTCAATGCTTTGGCAGTAACGAGGTCTCCCTGACTCGTCACGGAGACCGGTGGGTCGACAAATCCCATATCCCAACGTGTGTAACGCCCCGGGTACTCGTAGCTTGAGGAGAGCAGCACACCCCGAGCCGAGTCGAGACGGTCCACTAGATCTTCTATGGCTGCATCCGGCTCGATTGGAACCGTATCTACTTGAACTTCTATTTCGCCTCGGGTTATGTAACTGCTTTGGTCGTTATCAGACACGGGGGTCCCCTTTGGTTAGAGGTAGAGACCTGTACTGCCGGGCTCTACCCGGGGAGCAGCTATCGCATGGACATCACGTTCACGTAGAATTAAGAAATCATCACCGTGAACTTCGACTTCATATCGATCGTCTGGGCTAAATAGAACCTGATCGCCCTCTTCGGCACTTCTTACATTTGGCCCGGCACCTACTACTTCACCCCACACCAAACGTTTTTGTTGTTGTGCCGTAGCGGGAATCAAAATCCCTCCGCTACTTCTCCGTTCGGCTTCGTCGCCTGGCATGCGAACGAGGATCCGATCGTGAAGCATTTTGATCGGACGTTTCTGATTTTCGTCAGTAGCTGCATCATTTGGTTCTTCTGCCACGATGGCACGGTACCGTTCTCAGACATGAACGCGGACTCAGGACTCCCTCAAATAACAAATTTTACAACCAGTGATGGCATCGCTATCGAAGCGGAATACTTACTTCCTAGCCGTATCAAGGCCATCGCTGTCATCTCTCATCCGCACCCACTTTACGGCGGAGAAATGCGTAACAACGTGGTCCAGGCTCTGTTCAGTTCCCTACCTAAGAACAATATTGCCACCCTGAGATACAACTTTCGAGGAGTTGGAAATTCGCAAGGAAGCCACGGCGACGGCAAGCTTGAGGTGGCTGACAGCGAAGCAGCATTCGCTTTTGCAGGCGAACTTTCTGGGTCTGCACCAGTCGTTTCGGTCGGTTACTCATTTGGGGCAGACGTTTCTCTCAGCGCCGATGGCCTTTGTGTAGCTGGTTGGGTGGGAATCGCATCACCCTTGGCGCTGCTTGACCCGACCCAAATGAAAGCGGGACTAGATGAACGACCGACGATGCTGCTGGTACCCGAAAACGACCAATTCCGAACCTTGGTTGATGCAGAGAATATTTGTGGACCATGGATAGCGACATCAATAGAACAAGTCGCAGGAGCCGACCATTTCTTTATGGGCGCCACCCAACCAGTAACAGATCAAACAAGCTCATTCATCACAGAAGTCGTCGGACAATAAGCGATATAGGCAATCACAGCTGACGCCGGCTGCCTGAAAATTTCCTAGTCACGTAATCCGGTAATGCGGTGCCTATTCGCCGCTACGTACTTATAGATGACGGCCGCGATCCACGAGAAGGGTGGAATCTTCATCGCAGTCCCTAACCATCTCCAACCGCCACCTATCGAGCGGAGGACCTCTCCGACCGCTCGGTGACCTGACAGCCGCACATCCCCGTCAATCCACCAAACAGACTTTTTCGCGTCGACCACCGAGATATTCAGATTTTCTAAGTCGTCGGCAGTACCTGGACTCATCTTGATATCAGCGCGACGAGCTACCCAAGATGCACACCTACAACAAAATGAACATTCACCGTCGTAAAGAAGCACCGTAATACTTTTACTTGAGTCCTTTAACTAATGCGCCGCGAGAGTCAGTAGCCGCAAGACGCAGAGGCAGAGCATTCTGGTACTCAGGTGACTCGTACCAATCTCTAAAGGCCTCTTCATCCTCGAACTCGAGGATCACTAAGCGAGAACCATGCCATTCTCCTTCTATTGGGAGAACATTGTCATCCACTACGAGGGCACGGCCGCGACCAAGTGTTGAGCTCTTGGCTGCTTCCATGTACTCCTGAAGCCCGTCTTGGTCTTTAACTTCTTCTTGCACCACAAAATAAATTGACATGCGTTCCCTCAATTCCAGTCACTGCGTTTGTTCGAAAATATCAGAAGACCCTGACGAATGAAGACGGATATTAAAACCAAGATTTATAAAACAATTGATGGTTTTCGTAGGTGCCTAATTCATGAGTCAGTTATTTGTTCTATCGGTGACACACCGCCACCTGAGTCGCTGCCGACGCCCCAGTACTCGTCTCGCAGCACTCGTTTATATAGTTTTCCCGTCGGCAAGCGAGGTAACTCGGAACGGAAATCCACAGATCGTGGAACCTTGTAACCAGCGATGTGCTCGCGAGCATATTCAAGCAGGCGTTTCGCTAGCTGCTCATCCCCAGCGACCCCATCCACCGGCTGCACAACAGCCTTCACTTCCTCACCGAAATCTTCATTTGGGACACCAAAAACTGCAACGTCAGCAACGTCACCGTGAAGAATCAAACAGTCCTCAATTTCTTGCGGATAGATATTGACTCCTCCTGAAATGATCATAAAGGCCTTCCGATCCGTGAGATACAAGAAGCCTTCGCCATCGACCCGACCAACATCTCCCAGCGTGGTCCACAAAGGATTATTCGGATGCTGTGAACTTTTCGTTTTGTCTGGCGCTTGGTGATATTCGAACGTTTGCTCCTCTCGTTCAAAGTAAATGAGCCCTGGCTCGCCAGTAGGAAGTTCGATGCCATCTTCGTCACATATACGCAAGGCTCCGATGAGAGGTTTACCGACGGTCCCAGGGTGAGAGATCCAGTCCTCTGGACCCACATAACAAAAGCCGTTGAGTTCCGTTCCGGCGTAATACTCATGCAGAATCGGGCCCCACCACTCCAACATTTGTTTCTTCACTTCTACTGGGCAGGGTGCGGCAGCGTGTATAGCTACTTTGTGCGTCGATAGGTCCCACCTATGTCGGTCTTCTTCAGCGAGCTTCAACATCCGGGTGAACATTGTTGGTACCCACTGCGAATGGGTCACGCCGTAACGCTCTACGGCCTGCAATGCCTCAAGCGGATCAAACTTCTCTAGGACTACTACCGTCCCACCAACAGATTGCGTTCCCGTCGTGAATCCGAGTGGCGCCGAGTGGTAGAGAGGGGCGGGCGACAAATAGACAGATGAATCATTGATGCCAAAAATTCCGCCAACCAGGCCGGCACCTATCAGATCTGGGTCAGTTATCTTTGACCCGTCCAACGGTCGTTTGATCCCTTTCGGTTTTCCAGTTGTACCTGAGCTGTAAAGCATCAGGGATCCCTTTGGCTGATCTTCAAGAGGCTCAGCAGGGTATTCGCCGACCGTTGTTTCGAAGCTTTCGTAGCCCTCAGCCGCTCCATCGAACATCAGTCTCACGGGGCAGTTTGGTATTGATGGCAACATTTGAATCGCGACATCGCGCACAGCTTGGCTGGCAACCAACACTCGCGCTCCGCAATCTTCGACGATGTACGCGGCTTCCTCGGCAGTGAGAAATCGATTCACCGTGGTGAAATAAAGGCCACTTCGCATCGCAGCCCAATAGGCCTCAAAGTAGCGGATGTGATTGTCGGCAAAAATTGCTACGTGGTCCCCCGGTCGAAGCCCGGCCTTCCACATCATTTGCGCAAATTGACAGGACCGGTCTTCGAGTTCTTGATAAGAGAGAGCATCACCTGTTCTCGCCATAATGACCGCGGCGCGATCAGGGTCTACTGCTGCATGGGTTCCCGGGTAGGTCATATCTTGAAACTAATCGACGATCGCCCGCTACAGCTCATCGACAGGCGGCCGGACCATTACCCCAGCCGCCAATAACGCTTCTTTTGCCTCTCGCACAGTGTGTTCGCCGAAATGAAAGATCGACGCTGCCAGCACGGCATCCGCTCCACCATCAATTGCACCGTTGACCAAATGGTCGAGCGTTCCGACACCACCACTTGCAATCACAGGCACTTGGACCGCTTCCACGACCGTTCGAGTCAATTCAAGGTCGTACCCGTTGCGAGTTCCGTCGCCGTCCATCGACGTCAATAAAATTTCGCCGGCACCTAGGTCCGCGACCTCTGTAGCCCAGTCGACTACGTCACGGCCAACATCTTCCCGTCCGCCATTGATGTACACGTTCCAGGTCATGTCCTCGTTGGACTTTGCATCGATCGCTACCACCACACATTGACTACCGAACGCTGCTGCTAGGTCCGAAACTAAACCCGGGCGATGCACCGCTGCTGAGTTCACCGAAACTTTGTCTGCGCCAGCCCTGAGGAGCAGTCGAGCATCATCAACTGATCTAACTCCGCCCCCAATAGTGAACGGTATGTAGACCTCTTCTGCGACCTTCCGAGCCAATTCAGTTATCGTTTCGCGGTTATCTGAGCTCGCGGTGATATCCAGAAATACAACCTCATCCGCTCCTTCAGCATCGTAGCGAGCCGCTAATTCAACAGGATCGCCGGCGTCCCTAAGCCCGACAAAGTTAACGCCTTTAACGACACGCCCTTGGTCCACATCCAAACAGGGAATCACTCGTACTGACTTCATATCTGTTCAGCCGCTTTCACGGCGTCTGACACATTGATGACGCCATCATGGATTGCTTTACCCACTATGACTCCTGCTAAACCCCTGTCAGCAACACGTAATTGAGCGAGTTGAGTTATGTGTTCGAGCGCTCCTACCCCTCCACTCGCCACAACTTCGAGGGAGGTAGCTTCGATCACACTCCTTAAACCGACGATATCCGGTCCAGTTCCCATACCATCACGAGTGATCTGCGTCACCACTATCGCCTCAGCACCCGCGTGTTCATAATTCGGTAGCAGGTCATAGATGCTGAGGCCACTGTCTCGCTCCCACCCTTGGGTAGCCACCATCTCACCTCGAACATCGAGACCCACCGCAACTTGATGTCCAAGTGAAGTGATCTGTTCAATCAAGCCCGGATTCTCCACCGCAGCAGTTCCCACCACGCACCTCGAAACCCCTGTCCCGAATAAAGCCTTTGCTGCTTCGAGGCTGCGCACCCCTCCGCCGCTTTGTACCGGTACCCGAACCGCCTCCGCGATCGCCGCAACGGTGGTCAGGTTCTCCGAAGTGCCTGAGCGTGCTGCATCAAGGTCGACAACATGCACCCACGACGCTCCCGCTTCTTGAAACGCGAGTGCTACCTCAACCGGGTCAGCCTCATATCTGATCTCACGGTTGTAGTCACCTTGGATCAGTCGAACGCAGCGACCGCCCCGAAGGTCAATTGCCGGGTACAAGGCAAAGGTCATTGCCCTAAAACCTGACTATAGAAATTCTCGGCAAAGGTTCGACCTAGTTCTCCGGATTTTTCTGGGTGGAACTGAGTCGCCCACAAGGAATCTTGTTCAACCATGGCCGTGACGTCGATCCCGTACTCACATGTAGCAACCACCAGATCTGGTTCGGTTTCTACAGCGTAGCTATGGACAAAATACATCCAAGATCGGTTCTTAATGCCGGCCAAGAGCGGCGAGCCCTCCCGTTCAATACTCAACTGGTTCCATTGCATTTGTGGACGCGGCAATCCATCAGGCAGAAGCAGTGCCTGTCCAGGAAGCACTCCCAATCCATCAACACCAGGGGCTTCTTCCGAACCTTCGAACAGCATCTGCATACCGATACAAATTCCAAGAAAAGGAACACCTGATTCGATGACCGAACAAGCAAGGTCGTCCAACTTCGCCGCCCTAAGTTCACGCATGCAAGCACCGAAATGTCCAACCCCCGGAAGCACTACACCTCCTGCTTCTGCGATCAAGCCACGATCCGCAGTCAAGTGAACTTCAGCGCCGACACGTTCGAATCCTTTCTGCGCGGACCTCAGATTCCCGACCCCATAATCCAAGATGGCGATCATCGGAGATGCTGTGACCTCTCTCAACGGAAGTCCCTCACAACACACCTTTGGTGGATGGCAGAACCCCATCAGCAATATGAACCGCATCGTAAAGTGCCCGTGCGACGGCTTTGAAACTCGCTTCGATTATGTGATGGGTGTTGCGGCCGCGAATCATTACCAGATGTAACGTGATCCCTGCAGCCGTGGCAAAAGCACGCCAGAACTCTTCACATAACTGCGGATCGAACGGTGGATCACCCAAAATTTTTTCTCCAGGTGGGTCGATGTCGTAGTGCAGAAAGGGCCGGCCCGATAAATCCAGAACCACTTCGACAGCTGCTTCATCCAACGGAACCGTCATAGAGGCAAATCTCCGAACTCCCTGTTTATCCCCAAGGGCCTCTCCAAGGGCCTCTCCTAACGCGATGCCGACATCTTCAACCGTATGGTGCGCATCAATCTCTAGGTCGCCCTCGCATTTGACCGTCAAGTCAAGTCGGGCGTGCTTACCAAGTTGCGAAATCATATGGTCAAAGAATGGCAACCCTGTATCTACCTCGACTTGTCCAGAACCATCAACGTCGATGGTCAAATCAACTTGAGTTTCCTTCGTCGTACGTTGACGTTGAGCTTGACGTGTCATAGAAGTGCCTCCTCGAGGGCTTCGAGAAAAATGGTGTTTTCTTGTTCAGTGCCGAGCGTGACTCGCAGACAATCATCTAGGCCTGGCCAAGTAGAACAGTTTCGAACCAAAACAGACTTATCTAGCAATTTTTTCCAGACCTCGCCGCCTGGAATATCGCAAGAAGTCGTCCTGAACAGGATGAAATTGGCTTGAGAAGGCCAAACCTCCAACTCCATAAGAGTTAGAGCTTCAGAGACTCGCTGTCGTTCGCCTGCTATCTGCGTTACTCGCTTCTCCATTTGATCTTGGAAACGCAGAGCCACGCGCCCCGCAATCTGTTTCACCGAGTCCAAATGGTACGGGAGAACTACTTTTTGAAATTCATCCAACATCCATGATGGGGCCACGCAATACCCAAGACGCACACCCGCCATTGACCAAGTTTTGGAAAAGGTCCTCGTGACGATCAGGGACTCAGAAGCATTATGAGAAGCGAACATGTCCAAAGCCGTGAAATCAGCAAATTGGCCATAGGCCTCATCAACAACCACTGCAGCTGATGAAAGGTCAAGAGCGGCTTCAACTACCTCGGCACTCTCGGGTGTGCCCGTTGGGTTGTTAGGCGAACATAGGAACATGACATCAGGCTTCTCGGTTTCGATACCTCGCTGCAAAACATCAAGAGATATTCTGAAAGTTTCGTCTCGCTGAACTTCAGCGACCCGACATTGGGTGGTTCGCGCTATTTGGCCATACATGGCGTACGTAGGCTCAAAGGTCAGGGCAGTTCTGCCATGCCCCCCGAAAGTCAGGCAAATAGTCTGAAGCACTTCATTGGAGCCGTTCGCTACGAACACTTGCTCAGAGTCGACCTGGTGAAGCGCGGCCAAGTCTTCCCTCAGCGATCGCGCTAATCGATCGGGATATCTATTCCAATCAACTTTCTTGACTTCATTAATGAACGCCTCCTGAAATTCGTCGGGTGGGGCGAAAGGAGCTTCGTTCGTGTTCAAACGCACCTCCACATCGACCTGTGGGGAGTGATACCCCTCCATGGACTTCAAATCATCACGAACAAGCGGCCGTCTCATGCTTCTAAACCTTCTTCTGCCCACCGTTCCCGTTCACGAACTGAGGCGGCGTGAGCCCATAAACCCTCAGCCTGTGCTAGTCGGTCTACTGCATCTGCTACTGCATCAAATCCTGATTTCGAGACCTCAACAACATGCATCCGCTTTTGAAAATCATCGACAGTCAGCGCGCCGCTGAAACGAGCCGTACCTGCGGTTGGGAGAACATGCGAAGGCCCGGCGAGATAGTCGCCGATTGACGCCGGTCCCCAATTGCCTAAAAAGACGGCACCAGCGTTTCGGACCTCCCGGACGAGGTCCTGAGACCCGTCACACATAAGTTGGAGATGCTCAGGTGCAATCTCATTAACAACGTCTACGGCTTCCTTCGGCGTGTTCACTAAACACAGATAACCGTCTTCAGTCAGGGTTTCCAATGTCTCGCTACGACGCGGTGATGATTGGAGGATGTATCCCATCGCTTCTTGGACCTGCTCAGCGTAATTCTCATTCCAAGTCACCAACCAGGCGCGACCTCCCGGTCCATGTTCAGCTTGGAGTATTAGATCAATAGCGGCCGAGGTGCTCGGGCAAGTTTCGTCACCCACAACGACTATCTCTGAAGGCCCAGCAAAGGCAGCAGCTATCCCTACCATTCCCGCCACTTCTTGTTTCGCCGTAGCTACCCAAATGTTTCCAGGACCTGCGATGACATCGACCGGTCTTATCGTTTCCGAGCCGTACGCCATGGCTGCAACGGCTTGCACACCCCCAATCTTGTAGACCTCGGTCACTCCGCACAAATAAGCCGCAGCGAGCACAACCTGCTCAATGTCACCCGACGGGTTTGGCGGAGTACATAAGACCAGTTCATCTACCCCAGCAGCTCTCGCCGGTAAGGCCGTCATAAGAACTGTGGATGGATAAACAGCACGTCCACCGGGGACGTAAAGACCAGCTCGCTCAACGGGTTGCGGCACACTTGTGACTTTTATGTCGTCTTGCGTTACTTCGTGAGATTGGCCGGCTTCTTGTTGGTGAAAGTGCAGAATACGATCGTGGGCCAACTCAAGAGCGTCTACCAGATCCGAACCCAAAGAACTCCAGGCTTCTTCAAGCTCTCTCTCCGAAACACGAGGCAGAACAACATCGACACTATCGAACCTTTGCGTTAGCTCACGAATCGAGGCGTCTCCGCCTTCGCGGACCTCTGAAATAATTTGTCGCACTTCAGTAATTGGCGCCTGAGCACCCGAATCAGGGCGCGGGAGGTGAAGATCCAAAGGCCCTTCTCGGTCTCTAAGGTCAATGCGGCGAAGCACCCTACTGAGGGTACCGCTGACTGGGCGGTAGAAAGAAGTGGATATCACTCAACCACACCTGACGGTATTGTTCTGTCATGGTTTCTAGAGCGGAACTCTCATCACTCGAAACGGCAATCCGCGAGTTATGTGACCGAATTACCAGCGCCGCCGACGAACTTATAGGCACCACCGAAGAAAACGTTGCTCTGGACTTATATGAAGTTGAACGTAGTTTGAGAACGGCCCAGCGTCGAATATCTCGAGCCGCAGGAGGTCTACCAACTGAGCAGTAGAGCGTCTCACTAGTCCAGTTCTGCCAAAATCTCGGACATTTCAACTATCTTTTTGGCTCGCGTCAAGTGCGGTACATCCACCATCTGTCCTTTAAAGCTGAACGCCATTAAGCCTTCAGCCTCCTTCGCAGCGAATAATTCCAGCAACTCCCGAGCTTCGCTTACTTCTTCAGCGGATGGAGTGAATGATTCATTCACGATTTCAATCTGGTTCGGATGGATCGTTATTTTCCCTGTGTATCCCATAGCAGCTGATTGAAGGCATTCACCTCGGAGGCCGTCAGCATCATTGAAGTCGACGAACACGGTGTCCAGAGGTTGTTTTTCCCAGGCAGTCGCCGCCAGCAAACACATCACCCGCGCATGTTCAAAAATCGGCAAGTAGGTCCCATCGGGATTGCGATTGCCTCTCGATCCAATGGCAGCAGACAAGTCCTCGGCACCCCACGTGAGTGCGTCAACCCGTGGGTTCGCTGCAAGGTCCCCGATATTGAGAAAACCCTGTGGGGTCTCGGTACCCAAAATAAGGAGCTTTGTCGACCCATGGAGGTGGCCGTGAAGTTTTTCGTGTTCTCCAACTAGTTCATCTATCTGGGAGATCTCGTTGGCGTTGTTCACCTTGGGAATAAGGTATGAGTCGGGCGGATGGATCATTGTTTCTTCTATATCTTGCTGGAACCATGGGCTACCGATCGGATTTACTCGCACCACTCTTTCCTGGCGTCCAAAATCAACTTCCTCAAGCCATTTAGCGACTGTCGTGCGAGCAGAATCCTTGTTCTCGGGCGTGACAGCGTCTTCTAAATCAAGAATGAGTGCATCGGCCTCTGTACCCAATGATTTATCGAGCATTTTCTGATTGGCTCCTGGCACAAAGTGTGCTGCTCTGCGGATGGTCATGCTGACTCTTCCTCTCTCCTAGAAATCGAATGCTGCAGGACAAAAATCATTTAACACACAGTTTTCACACTGAGGGTTCCGGGCGAAACATATCTGCCTTCCGTGCAGAATTACTCGGAGACTGAAGTCCCCCCGCTCGTATTGGGGCACCATCGGGTTCAATGCCATTTCCACTTTCACTGGGTCCTCTTCTTCGGTAAGTCCTAGACGGCGTGCTAAACGTCCAACGTGTGTGTCCACAGGCAACCCTGGCAGCCCAAAGGCAACAGAACGTATGACATTGGCTGTCTTTCGGCCTACACCTCCTAGTTTCACCAACTCACCCAGTTCCTTGGGAACCTCCCCTCCATGGTCGTCTAGCAGCTGATTGGCCATCTTCAGTAGATTCTTTGCTTTGCTTTTATAGAAGCCCGTGGGGTGAACCAACTGTTCCAAATCTTGCTGGTCAGCAGACGCTAGTTCGAACGGCCCCGGATAACGGCTAAACAACGCCGGAGTGGTCTTGTTGACCCGTACGTCAGTGCACTGGGCCGACAAGATGGTTGCTACCAATAGTTCGAACGGGCTGCCGTGGTCTAATTCACAGATTGCTTCGTACTCACACTTAAGGCGTTCGTGTACCGTGCGCGCCCTGCCATTCGGCGATCGAGGCTTCCCCATCCTGCTTGTTTACCTCATCCAGCGAGAAGTAGCGATACCGTCAATGGGGTGACTGACGAAGCGCCCACAATAACGATCACAGAAGACAGAGATGGCGAAGTTCTGGAATTAGACGCCTCACTGTGGACTGACGATGCCCTTTCTATGGCGTTAAGAGAGGTTTTGGCGCAAACATCATCCGAAGTCTCAGTCTGGTTGGACCACCCTTCAAATGATATTGATCGGCTCCTCGAGCGATTGAAGTTGGTGCCTCAACGGGACCTCTTCAGGATGGAAAGGTCGATTCCACTCGAACAGCGAACTGATCTCGTTACCCGATCGTTTGTTGTTGGAAAGGATGAAGCGGAATGGTGTGCCGTAAATAACCGGGCGTTTTCATGGCACCGTGAGCAGGGCGGCTGGACTCCCGATCTACTCAGCGAACGTCAACAAGAACCATGGTTTGATCCTGAAGGCTTCAGGATTTATGAACAGAACAACCAGATCGCAGCTTTTTGTTGGACCAAAATTCACTCTGACGAAAACCCTCCGATCGGAGAGGTGTACGTCATAGCAGTGGATCCTGACTTTCACGGGCTCGGACTCGGGCGCGCTCTGACCTTGGCCGGCTACCAACACCTCGAAACTGTCGGAATTACGCGAGCAATGCTCTACGTCGATGCTGACAACACACCCGCTGTGAGTCTCTACCGCGACATAGGTCTTGAAGTCCAGGTGGTGCGACGTCTATACCAGCAGCAGTCATGACGTTGTTAGAGATCTACAGCCGATCCGAGCCCCACGCCCACAAAGTGAATAGCGACGGCAGCTGCCACAGCTATCCCAACGTGTCGGACCACCCCTCGGATTACTGAATGGCCGGTAGCGAGCGCCAAACTCGAACCAATGGCAGCTGCGCCGATCACAGCAGCTGCGACCGAGAACCAAATAACGTTCGATGACGAGGACACGAACCACGGCACTAGGGGCAATAGCGCCCCTATAGCGAAGGCAAGAAAGGACCAGATCGCGGAGCTAATCGGAGATGCGAGTTCATTTGGGGAGATACCAAGTTCCTCTCTCGCATGAACCTCGAGAGCCATTTCGGGATTTTGCATAACCAGTTGAGCCATTTCCAGGGCCTGATCGGGACTCATCCCCCGCTCAACGTAGACCTCCGCTAATTCCTCAGTCTCTTCTTCCGGGTCTTCCGCCAAGGCCCGTTTTTCCTTACGCAGTTCACGCGCCACCAGGTCATTTTGAGCTCGCACTGAGACATACTCACCGGCTGCCATGGAGATAGCACCTGCGAGCAACCCCGCTACACCCGCTGTGCGAATCACGCCAGCGGAAGCGTCTGCCCCTGCGAGCCCGACAATCAACAGGACGTTTGAAACTAAGCCGTCTGAGGCGCCAAAAACTGCTGCCCTAACTCCACTGTTGTGCACGTCTCGATGATGATCGTCATAGCGGTGAGGAGCCACATATTTGAAGCTACCCCCCGTAACCTGTAAACGTGGTGATTACTCGCTATGACCTATCGCGTTCAGAGCTCGCAGAGTTACTGGAAGGCGAACCGAACTACAGGATCACACAAGTCTGGGAAGGCCTCCACGGCCAACACCGTGATCCAGCAGATCTAACAAATGTTCCCAAACCGTTGCGTTCCGCCATCGAGGAGCTCCTCCCGGCGGCACTAACTCCCGTCCGTGAGACCGCAAGCGACAACGGGAGCACGGTCAAGCAGCTTTGGCAACTTGGGGACGGCTATCTGATCGAGTCGGTACTCATGCATTACCGAGACCGTTCGACGGTTTGCGTATCCTCGCAGGCCGGTTGCGCGATGGCATGCAGCTTTTGCGCTACTGGCCAGATCGGATTCGACCGACATCTCACCACAGGGGAAATTGTCGAACAGGTAGTCCGCGCATCCCAACGTTCGGGGAACAAGCGCGTAAGTAACGTGGTTTTTATGGGCATGGGCGAACCCTTGGCCAACTTCGACAACGTTTGGCCCGCTGTTGAACGGATACACGACGATCTTGGAATCGGCGCCAGAAAAATAACGATCTCAACAGTTGGTGTCATTCCCGGGATTGAGCAACTATCTCGAAAACATCTGCCTGTCAGCCTGGCTGTCTCGTTGCACTCAGCGAACGACAAAGTCCGCAACAGCATCGCTCCAATCAATCGCACCTACCCACTCAGAAAGCTCGCAGAAGCCCTTCAGTCCTACAAACGAGCTAAAAACAGACGAATCAGTCTCGAATGGGCCATGATGGCCGGAGTTAACGACACCGAGAACGCCGCCCGCGAACTTGCAGCGTTTGCGCAGCCCTTGAATGCGCACATAAACCTCATCCCTTTGAACCCAACTCCTGGATACACAAATCCCGGCTCAGACACTGAATCCATAAATTGGTTCCAAGAAATCCTGGAATCATTCGGAGTTAATGCGACGGTTCGCTCTAATCGGGGAACCGATATTGATGCAGCATGCGGGCAGCTCCGCGCAGAACATCGCGTCAAACTGTCAAAGCGGCCCAAAGTCTGAGGGTTTGCAACCAGCCTCTGCCACACTAACTGGGTGAACAATCTTCGTTGGTTAAACCCGACCCAACCTCAGACGCTATACAGCGCAGTGATGCTGGCTTATTTCAGGGGTGTGAGTATCGTCCTCTTTGGCAGTGTCTATTACCGGGCGCTGCCATACGACCTATTTGGATCCTTCGCGTCGAGGATATTCCCACTGTTGCTTCTGATCGCACTTGTTGGCGGAGGGCTTGGAATAGCTAACGAAAAGAAATACGGATTTCGCCTAGCTCTATCGGCTGCTATCTATTCGGTGGTGGCGACACTGTGGATAGGAACTCAATATCCCATCGAACTTCTCGGGTTTCTCCTCAGATTGATGTTCGACATAGTTCTCCTAGTGCTGCTGCTTCATCCTCAAAGCAAGGAGTACCGAAGGATCTGGTTCACCTAAAGGATCGACCTAAACTCCTAACTATGACTACTCACATTGATGGAATCGACGACCTAGAAAGCAGAGTCGGACAGCAGATCGGCTACAGCGAATGGCATGCCATTACCCCCGAACAAGTCCAGAAGTTTGCAGAAGCTACCGGCGACTTCCAATGGATCCACCTTGACGAAGAACGAGCGAAAGCAGGACCGTTTGGCACCACCATCGCCCACGGCTATCTCACGCTCTCCCTCGCTCCGATGTGCATGTCTGAGGCTTTTGTCATAGGTGGCGACGTTCAAATGGGCGTCAACTACGGCGCGAACAAAATTCGATTCACCGCGCCTGTTCCAGTCGGGTCAAATGTGCGAATGGGCGCGACCCTAAACGACGTTGCAAGATTTGATGGCGGAGCTCAATACACCGTCGAGCTCATGTTTGAAATTGAGGGTTCCGAAAGACCTGCCTGCGTGGCCGAATGCATCTACCGCGTTTATACCTGAACCTCGCGATCTGATTACGAAACTATGCACATGGACGACGATCTCCCCCAGGGCGAAGAAAAGGCCATCGCCGTCGAGCACATGTTCAATCAGATTGCCCCTCGGTACGACTTAGTCAACCGATTAATGACATTTCGGATGGACGTAGGGTGGAGGCGACGCACCGTTAAAGCTTTAGATCTGGAGCCAGGATCGGTAGTCCTAGATCTGGCATGTGGGACCGGCGACTTTTGTAATGACCTTTTGCGTTATGGACTTGATCCCATCGGCCTTGACTTCAGTGCCGGGATGTTACGGGTAGCGAATACTGACGCTCCTTTAATCAGAGCTGACGCTCTTTGCCTCCCTATACCCGCTAACCACGTTGACGGAATCACCTGTGGTTTCGCGTTACGTAACTTCACAAATTTGAGTGAGTTCTTCAAAGAAGCCTCCCGTGTGCTTAAGCCGGGAGGCAGGCTGGGACTGCTGGATGTCGCAGAACCTTCAAATCCTCTACTTCGGCTGGGGCACAGCATCTACTTTGGGAAGATGGTCCCGAAGATTGGGGCGCTACTATCTGACCAAGACGCCTACAAGTACCTTCCTAAGTCAGTGCAATATCTACCTGAAAGCGAAGAACTATTGACTGGGCTCAAAGAAGTTGGATTCAGTAACGTCGACAGGATTCTGCTGAGTGGGGGAATTACCCAGCTCTTAGTCGGAACTCTCGACGATTGAGCTATATCCCTAAGGCAAGACCTACACAGAGTGTTGCACCGTAGGCCATCTGCAACTTCCCTGTCGCGCCCAGAACTGGGATCAACTCCTGCCCTGACGCTCCTTTGATAACCGCCCGAATAGGAGCCACCGCCAACGGCACAGCCACAAACGCCAGTAAAGCTCCTGGTCTGACAAGACTCAAGTAAGGCAGCGATAGAAAAGCCATGGCAACGACGACGACATAAAGCGCTCTCGTTGGTCGATCGCCCATTCGAACCGCCAGAGTGCGTTTGCCAACTAAGTCGTCCCCAGGAAGATCACGAAGGTTGTTCGTAACCAGAAGAGCTACCGCCAACAATCCAACTGGCACCGCTACACCAACCGCTAAAGCAGAAATTTGTTCGTCCTGTAGGTAGGTGGTGCCCACTGAAGCAACTAGCCCGAAAAAGATAAACACGAACAACTCCCCCAGGCCGTGATATCCATACGGTTTTGGCCCACCGGTATAACCCCACGCAGCCGCTATCGCTGCACCACCAACAGGCACTAGCCACCAGCTAGTCACCGCGGAAAGGTAAAGGCCGATAAGTGCTGCTGCACCAAAAAAACACAACGCGGCCCGTTTAACACTGCGAGCTTCAACCGATCCGGACGCAACCAGACGCATCGGACCCACTCTCTTATCGTCAGTGCCGCGAACACCATCGCTGTAGTCATTGGCGTAGTTGACGCCTATCTGGAGGGCGAGCGCCACCAATAACGCTAAAGAAGCCCGGAGCATGTTTGGTTGCTCTTGGGCTGCAGCAGTTCCTACCGCTACTGGGACAACAGCAGCAGGCCAGGTCCTAGGTCGTGACCCAGCCACCCAAATAGACAAAGTCGTCACGTTGTCGCGTCTCCATTCACCTCAGCTGAGGAGGTTTCACTATGCGAACGATAGAAGACTCAGCTTTCGATACCCATATCGTCGTAGGATTCATTTATGAAGCTTGGCTACCTCACAGGAAATCATGCCGGTGGAATTCTTCCCGGCGACCTAGCAAGAGAGTTGGAGAGTCGTGATTTCGACTCAGTCTGGTTCCCAGAACACAGCCACATACCGGTAGAAAGACGCAGCCCATATCCAAATGGCGGTCAGTTACCTGGTAGCTACTTCCACATGATGGACCCATGGGTATCCATTGCATCAGCTGCTGCAGAAACCTCAACCTTGACCTTGGGGACTGGCATTTGCTTACTCCTAGAACACGACCTTTTGGACCTAGCTTGCACAGTAGCTACTGCAGACGTCTTATCCGAAGGCCGAGTTGTGATGGGCATTGGAGTCGGCTGGAATGAAGAAGAACTCGAGAACCATCGCCCAGATCTGCCATTCAAAAAGCGTTATTCTGCGATGCGCGAAAGGGTCGAAGCGCTACGTCTCGCTTGGAGCGAAGAAGAGGTAGCGTTCTCAGGTACCTGGGACACCTATTCAGCTTCATGGGTCTTTCCAAAACCTACTAACGGGACAGTACCTATCGCTCTTGGCAATGCCGGTCCCCTAGGCATTAAACATGCTGCAGAATATGCCGACGAATGGGCACCAATTGACGTCGGGGTAATGAACGTAGACGGGAAGCCAGACGTTTTTAAAGGCATACAACGTTTCCGTGACTTGGCGGATGAAGCAGGCAGAGACGGAAAATCAATACCGATTTCTCTCTACGTTTGGGGACGACCACACCAAGAACGGCTCGAGAGCTACGCAGCGGCCGGCGTCACTCAATTTATTTTTACTCCAGTGAATTTTGAATTGCCGTCAGCTGATGAAACCTTGCGCTACCTCGATGAACTCAGCACAACAGTCGAAGCGTTTCGTTCCTAGAACTTGTTCGGGGGCGCTCCCTCAGAGATCCTCCAGAGAAATCTGCTCTCTCCGACGTCAAGCCGCTCCAAGAGACTTAGTCGTAAATTTGGCTGGACAACAAGGAGAACCCCCTCCCATAAACCCATGAGGCCGTCCATCCACTCCGGCGTGTTCTCTGTTTCCAGTCCACTCATCAGACCCCAGGTGGTTTGAGACAAATCAGACCCCACTCGCTCGACGCTGTCCCCCTGGGCAACCAAAAGGGCCTCAAGAATATCAATTGGCTCTTCCAGGCCCAATATCTTTCGAGTTTCCACCGAGTACTGCATGCCTATCTTGCGTCCCGTGCGGTAAAGGATTCCTTGAGCGACCAAGGGACCTAACTCCTGGGTTATCACCGGAATAATATTGCGGATGTAATCCATGCTGTAGTTCCGAAGCACTTTGTGGAGACGTTCGACAGGCCACTCTTTGTTGTCTAGAACCGGTAAATCTTGCTCCCGAATAGGAGGACACGTTTCGCCATAACGAAACCTCAAGCGATCGCTCGGCAAGAGTGGCTGATCTTCTTCTATGTAATAACCCTCCAGACCAGGCATCCCGTCGACAGTCTGACTCGTGCACACAAACCCCAAATTGGGATTTCCCAACAAGACTCCGTTATTAGCGTGCCATCCCAACAACATCGCCCTCGATACCTGAGTGGGAATAGCAGCGATAGCGGTTCCGTCGAAAATCCACCTCGGAGGCAAATACCGGATCCAAGCTTTCTTCTCTGATTCCGGAACAAAGGCGACTGATACACCGCCTAAGTGGTTGGAGAGGTAATGGTACTTAGCGCATGCGACGGCATCTGGTTCATCTCCAAGACCTAGTTTCGCTAACCCCGGCAAAAACCGTTCTTCTTGCTGCCGTCGAAACAGCTGTTGCACTACAGCAGTCGTTCTCTCAGTGCCAGTTTCAACCACCAAGGCCAGTATCAATCCCGTCAAGTAGCGATGAAGCAGGTTGCCGATTGCTTCATAGCCCGACTCGACTACTTTTCGAGAACCACTCACAGTTGCTCCTCGTCGGTAACCCGGCTACCAGTGTCCGCGATGCACGACACTAGTTATATTTCCTTCTAAGGGGCGTCGACCGATTGAAATTGACCGACCTGCTTGCTGATCGGCCTCATCGGGCAACCCGAGGGCGATTGTTCCGATGGGCGTCCGACTGCTTGGTACTCCCAAGACATCCGCAAGCTCTGGTGCAAAGTCGAACATCCCGAAGAACAGAACTCCTAATCCTTCGTTGATCGCCGCAAGCTGCATTGTCATAGCTGCGAAACCGCCGTCGACCACCCAATAGGGGGTGGCCCATGCCTCGACACCATCACCGAGACCGCTTTTTGTCTTATCTGGTTGGCTATAACGTCGCACATAGGCGTCGGGATCAGCCCAGATGGTTACTAAAACCGGCGCACGCAAAAGCCCTTGCCAACGAAACTTTTCTCGGCGCCCTGGTGGCAGAGTGACATCCCAATAAAGTGACGTTTCGGATCCTTCAAGAACAACGAAATCAAAGCCTTGAGTATTTCCCGCCGATGGCACACGGCGCGAAGAATCAAGAACCTTGTTCAGAGTGGCTACTGGTACCGGATCCGCCAGAAAAGACCTTGTCATTTTCCGCTTGTGGATTAGATCAGAGAATTCCACGAGCTTCGCCGAAGAATTAGAGTAGCTTGGCGAGCTTCTCGCGGGTGGCCCATCCAAAGGTCACCAGTGCGTCGCCCTTCAAGACGTCGTGGCCTTCGAACAGGGCTGTCACCTCGGGCTTGATGCTTTCCGGTTTCGATGAATTGTGGCTGAGGACCAAGGAAGGCAGACCTTCTCCATAAACACGGAACTCCTTGGCTTTATATTCTCCTCTTACTTCGAAACGCTTGGCTAGTCGGCGCCCCCAAGCTCGATCCTCGCCGTTCGCTTCATAGCCCGGTCGGGGAACGACACGACTAAGCGGCTTATACGCGTCAAAGGCTGCAGGATCAGACATTTGCGCTGCCACGAGGACATCTTCGTCAGGAAATGCCAGCACCGCTCTCCGCATTTGATCTGTAATCATTGCTTTCAAGGCGCTCTCTCTGCGACTCGTCCTTTTCACTGCGGCAAGGCCAATCAGTACCGTTGGGTCCCCACCCACACGTTCGAGAGTGCAAAAACCATAAGCGGACAGCTTGTTGCCCTCTCGGACCTGAGTTACCAAAACCCAGGCATCTCTTTGTTTGGATAACTCCCCCACGTCAAAGACGACGGGCTCATCCTCAATGAGGTCAGCCATTTCTTCGATCTCAGCATCGCTTAGAGCGGTGCAGTCTTTAGTTTCGACCGTCAGGGCCATCAGGAATGTTCCTCCATCAGTGCGCGTCGACCCAACAGTCCAGCCGATAAACGACAATTGAGCAAAATGAGACCGGGAATCATAGGTAAACGCCCCCCGGATGAGTTTCTGACTGAACACCGTCGGCACCCTGGGGCGCCCCCAGTCCTGGAGGGAGCGCACCCTGACGCATCTCCATCAGTTGACGTTGAGCCATCATCTGCTGGGCTGCTACGGCTGCCTGAATACCGTGGAACAAACCCTCAAGCCAACCAACCAGCTGGGCTTGAGCGACTCGTAGTTCTGCCTCGGACGGAGAATCAGAGCTAAAAGGTAAGGCCAGCCGCTCTAATTCTTCCTTTAGCTCAGGAGCTAACGCCTCCGACAGTTCAGCTACAGATTGCTCGTAGATTTCCCTCATCCGGTCGCGGCTCGCTTCGTCGAGCTCAGCTCCACGGACCTCTTCCAACAAGGTTCTGATCATCGAGCCAATTCGCATCACCTTGGCCGGCTCTGAAATCGCAGGCGGCTCTTCTTCGAGTTCAATGGCGCCATCGGGCTCGATCAGCTCAACATCTTCCTGAACCGACCCTGAAGGTGCGCCAGCAGAGTCTGATTGCTGCTCAACCATGTCCAAATTCTACCGGCGAAGGCGGCTGAACGACCCAAAAAACTAGGAGAAGCTGATAAAGGGGACCAGCATCTCTTCGCGAGTCATGGAACCGTGTCGAGCTACCAACTGTGGAGCGTCTGGCTGACGCGGATCCATCAGCGCTACCGGCTCTCGAGCCACGATTGCCACCTCCCCCATCCTCATTCGGGCTTCAGGGGTGACATGGGCACCAAACCAACACTCATCAAGAATCTGTTCTATCGCTACTATCCAAGCCACATCAGAATGAGCTTGAGCAGCTTCGAGTAACCCTTCCGCTCTGCCGTCTTTGGCATGAAGCCATAAGAACCGGGCCTCACCCGAGGTACCTGATGTCCTCTGGACGAGTTCCTCATCAAGGTCAAAGACTTGATCCCCCACTTCGACCATCCCATGATCCGCCGTGAGGAGTAGTGCCGCATCTTCTGGAAGTTCCTCAATTATCCGTTCGACAAGTGCATCTACGAACTTAAGTTCGTCCAAATAGTGCCGTTGCATGCCATGGACATGAGCAACCTTGTCTAGACCGTCGTAGTACGCGTAAACAAAGGGCGATCCAAATTTGACCTGATCTGCAATCTCCGTGACCAAAGTTGCAGGTGACCACCAACCGCAAAATTCTCCATTTCGCAGATGGGCTTGAGTGAAACCACTCACCCGGAACTCGGCCCGAGTGACCACCGGCGGACGCGCACCCAAAAAGGGCTCCACTGGCTGAAAATCAATTGGGGGAAGATCCTTCAGCATTGATTTTGATCCAGCGGTCCAACGTAAACAATTCAAAAGCCCCTGAGGCGTGTCGATCTTGTACCCGACGACACCATGTTCGCCTGGTAGCACCCCTGTACAAATCGATGTCAATGCCGCTGCAGTCGTGCTCGGAGCGACAGTAGTTATAGGCGTACCCAAGGCCTCGCCAAGGCAAGGAAGCTGATCGCGATACCTGTCGATTTGATGCCACCCCAAGCCATCAACAACGAATAGAACTATGGATTGAGACGCCAAGACCGCCTCAGAAACCAAAGACGTCGACTTTCTCATAACGATCGCAGGGACGATAGATGAGACAGACATCTCTCCGCCAGACGGAATAATCATCCCTTCAACACCTGCCACAGTTGCTCCCTAGATGCGATAACGGCTACCCAAACTCAAAGGTAGCGAGATAAAAGAAAAATCGTTAGCTGCAAGCCAGTCTTCCTCAGAACGAGCTGGAGGAGGCAGAATCAGGATTCTGCGCTCTGAAAGCGTCCAGCGCTCGTCTGAAATCAGCTGGAGGTTCAGAGGTGAACGACATTTCCTCAGCACTGACAGGGTGCAGGAACGCAATCTCAGCAGCGTGGAGCAACGGTCTCCCAACTCCGAAGGGATCTTTCTTTCCATAGGTTGAGTCTCCGAGGACTGGAGAATCGATAGCCCTCAAATGAACTCGAATCTGGTGGGTTCGCCCGGTATCTAATGTGCACCTCAACAAAGACGCAGGATCGGGATTCCGCCAGGTCTCTAGGACCTCGTAATGAGTTCGAGCCTCGCGGCCATCTTCCGTCACAGTCATCCTTGTTCGAGACCGGCGGCTACGACCAATGGGAGCTTCGATAGTTCCCTTCGGAGCTTCAGGGCAACCAGCAACGATCGTCAAATAACTTCGGTGTATCTCTCGACTTGAAAGAGCTTCGCTCAGGTAGGTCAACGCCTCATTCGTTCTTGCGCAAATCAACAACCCACTTGTGTCGCGGTCCAAACGGTGAACTATGCCGGGTCGTTCAAGTGCTCCTACTTCTGCAACTTCTGGATACCTCGCCAACAAACCGTGAGCCAACGTGGAGTCCTGCCGCCCGGCTCCTGCGTGCACTACTAAACCAATAGGTTTATCGACCACAATCACTGCTTCGTCTTCGTATACAACTTCGAATTCAACGCTTGCGTCAGGAACAAGTGCCTGCGACATCTCTTCCTCTGCAGGCTTCTCGACCTCTACATAGTCCCCTTTCGTTACACGATCTGAGCCGTTGACAACTTTTTCTTCATTCCGGATCACCTTCCCATCAGCGATCAGCCTGGCTATAGCGCTACGACTAAAACCAGTCATCAGCGATGCAACACGGTCCACGCGTTCACCATCTAGTGCGTTTGGAATTTCTTCACGCACCGTTCAATCCTCCCCGTTGTTCAACCCACATAGTTACCGACAAAAGCAAGACGCCAATAACGATTGCCATATCTGCAACATTAAAAACAGGCCAGAACCGGAAATCGATAAAATCAACTACTGCCCCCCGGCCCCACCCCGGAGTTCGCAGCGCGCGGTCAATGAGATTCCCGCACGCACCTCCGAGCACGAGACCGAGTGCCAAAGTTCCAACAGTGCTGGGAAATCTACTTCTCATTCTCCAAAGGACAACGACAACTACCAGAGCAACCAAACCCAAGATGGGCCCGAGGCCTTGGCCGGTGCTGAAAGCGAATCCAGTGTTCGCTACCAGATGAAACCGAAGTTTCCAAAAAACATCAATCGAACGATCACTTAACGCGCCGACTGCCCAATATTTGCTCCACTGGTCGACAGCTATAACAAAAATCGCGCTGAAGGCTACCCAAGACGACGTCGGTGCTTTTGGAGACGTAGCCACAGGGTCACCGCCACGACATGCCGGTGGCTTTCTCCTCAACCCGCTTGTCAGCGTGGGGAATCGCTTCTAGCCGTTCTTTCGGTATCGGAAGCCCCGAAACCACACTTATTCCGTATGTGTCCTTCTTAATTCTTTCAAGCGCATCGTCGATTTCTTGAATCGCGGCACGAGCTTGCGCTGAAAGCTGCAGGTCCCGATCACGTTCAACCGCGATTGAATCCCCTTCTCCTGATTCTTCGTCAAACTGAACGTCACCCGGTTCACGATCTCTAGCTAACTGATCAGCTTCAGCCTCGAGGAATTCGGCATGTCGGGTGTAGCTATCTCGTTCAGTCAACAGAGCATCTCGTTGCTTCTTCAGCCATGCTGCGTTGAAACGCGCCTTCGCAGAAATTTTCTTCTTCGCAGGAGCCTTCTTCTTAGCCACTGCCTTCTTCTTCGCAGGAGCCTTCTTCTTAGCCACTGCCTTCTTCTTCGCAGGAGCCTTCTTCTTAGCCACTGTCTTCTTAGCCACTGCCTTCTTCTTCGCAGGAGCCTTCTTCTTCTTAGCCACTGCCTTCTTAGCCACTGCCTTCTTCTTAGCCATTGCCTTCTTTCCTAGCCATAACTCGCCTGTCGAATACTCGGGTTCGAAAAGGTGTCGCATCATATCCCCGAAGCGACGCTTCATCGCGGACTATGCCAAGAACATTGAAATAACAGGCAAACAAATTCCAGGCGGTAACTTGAATGGTTGCATGCCTTACCAGAATCAACCATGAGCACTTCAAATAACACTCCCTACCCACGAGTGCCAAACAGAGCCGACTTCCCTGCCATTGAACGTGCCGTTCTCGAGCGTTGGGCCGAAAACAACACCTTCCAAGATTCCATTGATGCTCGACCTGAAGATGACGAATATGTCTTTTATGACGGGCCGCCATTTGCGAACGGCCTTCCCCATCATGGTCACTTACTTACGGGGTACGTAAAAGACGTCGTTCCCCGATATCAAACAATGCTCGGTAAGCGTGTGGATCGGAGGTTCGGGTGGGATTGTCATGGGCTGCCCGCCGAGATGGAAACCGAACAGGAACTTGGCGTGAGCGGCCGAGCAGCCATCACTGAACACGGGATCCAGAACTTCAACGCCAGCTGCAGAGAATCGGTCCTCAGATACACGGGTGAATGGCAGGAAACAGTTACTCGCCAGGCTCGGTGGGTGGACTTTGAGAACGACTACAAGACCATGGATCTGACCTACATGGAATCAGTAATGTGGGCGTTTAAGCAACTTTGGGATCAAGATTTGATCTACAAGGCTTTTCGTGTGATGCCTTACTCGTGGGGCGCAGAAACTCCTTTATCTAACTTCGAAATTCGTCTTGATGATGCAACTCGACCACGACAAGACCCAGCAATAACTGTCTGGTTTGAGCTAGATAGCGAAGGCATTGATCAGGCTGAAGAGAATCGGCCTATTCGCCTATTGATTTGGACGACGACACCCTGGACACTGCCGTCGAACCTCGCGGTCGCTGTTGGTCCCGAAATTGACTACGCACTTATCAAAACAGCCGATGCACAATGGGTCCTAAGTTCAGACTGCATTGAAAAATACTCTGAAGAACTCGGTAACTACGAAGTAATCCAAACCTTGCGGGGTTCTGATCTGGTTGGCCGCACCTATACACCCTTATTTAATTTCTTTGATGAAAGGGCCGACGCTTTTCGAGTTTTGTCAGCTGATTTTGTGGATACCACCGAAGGCACCGGAATCGTT
Source organism: Acidimicrobiales bacterium MED-G01 (assembly GCA_002457435.1). Classification (GTDB taxonomy): domain Bacteria; phylum Actinomycetota; class Acidimicrobiia; order Acidimicrobiales; family Poriferisodalaceae; genus MedAcidi-G3. The sequence goes on from NTLA01000002.1 coordinate 78,193, forward strand.
CACATGGCACCCGGTTTTGGTGAAGACGACCAGATTGTCTGTGAAGCAAATGGTATCGAAATCGGGGAAGCAGTTCCGGTCGATGACCAAGGGCGATTCACGAACATCATCACGCCTTGGGCTAACGAGAACGTGTTTGATGCAAACCCGAAAATAATTCAAGATTTGAAAGACTCAGACAGGGTCTTGCGGCACGACACCTACGAACACAACTACCCGCATTGTTGGCGAACCGATACGCCAATCATCTATAAGGCTATTTCTTCTTGGTACGTCGAAGTGACCAAAATTCGATCCCGGCTTCAAGAAATCAACCAGGAAATTAACTGGGTCCCTTCTCACGTCCGCGACGGCCGGTTTGGCCAGTGGCTTGCAGGAGCTCGCGATTGGTCCATCAGCCGCAACCGCTTTTGGGGTTCTCCGATACCGATTTGGATAAGTGATGACCCCGACTATCCGAGAACTGACGTTTACGGAAGCCTCGACGAATTAGAAGCAGACTTTGGAATCCGACCAACCGATCTCCATCGACCATTTATTGATGACCTAACTCGACCAAATCCAGACGACCCGACAGGCAAAAGCGTGATGCGGCGGGTCCCGGAAGTTCTCGACTGCTGGTTCGAGTCCGGATCGATGCCCTTTGCGCAAGTCCACTACCCATTCGAGAACAAGCAGTGGTTCGAAGAGCATTTCCCGGCTGATTTTATTGTTGAGTACATCAATCAAACCCGTGGTTGGTTTTACACATTGCACGTGCTCGCAGGAGCGCTATTTGATCGTCCCGCCTTTCAAAACGTCATCTGTCATGGAATTCTCCTAGCCGAAGATGGAAACAAGCTCTCTAAAAGGCTACGAAACTACACCGAGCCAACTGAAATCTTCGACTCTCAGGGTTCTGATGCCCTGCGTTGGTATCTGATGTCTACAAACATAGTCAGAGGTGGTGATACCCGTATCTCTGACACCGGTATCGATGATGTAACTCGTCAGGTCCTGATTCCTGTCTGGAACGCCTACTCTTTCTTCACTCTCTACGCCAACGTGGATGGTCACAAAGCGGTCAACCGAACTGATTCGCAACACCTGTTGGATCGTTATCTTCTTGCCAAGACACGATCACTTGTTGAACAGACAACTCGCGCCCTCAACGAATACGACCTTCCTGGGGCGGCATCAGAAATCCAAGCCTTTATTGACGCCCTCAACAACTGGTATATACGCAGATCTCGTGATCGATTTTGGGGTCCGGAAGGAGGAGGTCAGGGGGATGCTGACGCATACGACACCCTCTACACGGTGCTCACAACTTTCACCCGAGTCGCAGCCCCCTTCCTGCCGATGATCATGGAAGAAATCTATGGAGGCTTGACCGGCGGAGATAGCGTCCACCTCCAGAGTTGGCCCGATCCTGATGAACTACCCGCAGATCATGACTTGGTCTCCAGGATGGATCAGATACGGGAAGCCGCGTCAATGGCTCTCCGACTCAGAGAAGATGCTGGGCTTCGCGTAAGGCTGCCCCTTTCGTCAGCCACAATCGCCGGTAAACACGCCTCTGCTTTGGCGGACGTCACTCAACTATTGGCGGAAGAGATCAACGTCCATGAAGTTATTTTGACTGAAGAAATAGGTGAGCTAGCCAACTTAAGTCTCCGCCCCAACGGCAACATTCTCGGTCCACGCCTCGGAGGCGATGTTCAAAAGGTTTTCGGGGCAGCTAAGAAAGGTGACTGGGCCCTTATCGCCGACGGAAGAATCGAGGTAGCTGGACACACTCTAGATTCGGACGAATACGAACTTGCTCTCGAACCGAACGACCCTATAAATACAGCTTCGTTGCGTTCGAACGAAGCGGTGGTTGTTCTCGATATGGAAGTGACTCCTGAGCTTGAGGCGGAAGGTGCCGCTAGGGACCTAATTAGAACTATTCAACAAGCGCGAAAAGATGCAGACCTTGAGGTAACTGACCGAATTGAGGTGGAGATCAATTGGTCTGCACCTAACGCAGAAGCAGTCAAGGCGCACGAGTCTGTCATCATGGCGGCGGTACTTGCGCACCGGATTTCTTGGCTACCGGGCGGGCCTCAGCCAGATGTAAAACTCATCGGTTCTTGAGCACGCAGCTATTCGCCCTCTAGAGACTCGCGACGTTGCAGTGCAGAAAAGAACGGATCTTCGATCTCGTCGCCTGAGCGACTTTCCCTAGCAGGGCGTTGCGCTCCTAATTGATCGGGAATCGCCGCCGTCGATTCGTCAATAACTGCTACCCCTTCAATAGTGCTTGTAATAGTGCTTGTCGCTGGATGTTGATCGGGTGGACCATCCGGCCGTCCACTGAGGTCTCGAGCGATTTCACCTAGGGCTCGTCGCCTGGTCTCGATTAGCTCGGCTAGTTGATCAGCATCGTTGCGTCTGGCACTTATCCGAGCGTCTAATTCCAACAACTCTGACTCAAGTTCAGCTTTTCGCGCCAGAGCACCAGTAGCCGCTAGTTCTGAGGATGAAGCCACAAGGACATCTGCCAAGAGATCCGCAATCTGTTCTCGAGCTGCCATGATTGCATCGTCCACAACATCGTCAGCAGTTTCCTGCGCTAGCGAAATCAATTGCGCTATGCGGTCAACCTCAATCTTGGTAGCTCCAATGGCCACGGGGCCTTGGTTCTCGGCCTCGTCAGGGGATGAAGTTGGCGCTAACTCGAGTTTTGGAGCAGTCTCCAAGGCTTCCTTGATACTTTCGATCGGTCCGGGCCTGCCATCGTAGACTTGAACTTCGCCGTCTTCGCCGTTCGAAGATGTACGTGTTTCCGCGTCGATGAGACGATCAGCTACGTCATCTAATCGTGCCTGCATCTCACCTAATCCAGCTGCCACCCGTTCAAGAAAATCATCAACCGCATCCGGGTCGTACCCTCTGAAACGCTCAGGGAAATGCTGAGTTTCAAGCAACTTCGGTGTCAACTCCATGGGGTGACACTAACAACAAGGGGCCCGGACCGAAACTGAGAAGAGTCGAACTTCGCTAACCACAGTTCAGAATCACTCCAGCAAGCACCCACTGAATGAGGATAAGAACAAGAATCGGTGAGAGGTCGAGTCCGAAACCTCCGAGCCGAAGCGGTGGCAGAGCTCTGCGCAGCGGGCCCATTAAAGGTTCGGTGACACGGACAAGGAAAGTTCGCACAATAGCCACGGGACTGTCTTGGGCTATCGGGATCCAGCTAAAGATAATGCGGCCGAAGATAGCCAGCACATAGATATCGCAGAGAGTGCAGAGCACCTGAATCATTGTTGAAACCTTGATCAGTAATGCAAACCGCGCTCTTGGAGGCGTTGACGCTCCTCCTCGGCGAGGTTCACGTGTGATGGAGCGAGGAGATAAACTTGGTCAGCCACTTTCTCCATTTTTCCGCCTAGGGCGTAACAAAGCCCACTAATGAAATCGATGATTCTTCGAGCCAGATCTCTATTCGCTGTCTGCAGGTTGACTATCACCGGCTGATCAGCCTTAAAGCGGTCTGCCAGTTGCTGAGCATCGTTAAAAGTTCGGGGAGCTACTACATGAGGCTTAGCGCTGGTTATGGGGATGGTCCTCACCGAACCGCTAGAAGTTAGTCCCGTGCTTTCGACGGCTGAGCTTTGGGCTTGCTCCGGCATTGTCGGTGATGCAGTGGGACTAGTCACAACCGACACTTGATCGCTCTTAGACGCGACAGCACCCGGGGTTTCACCTTGGTGTTGGAGCCCATCCAACTCGTCATATTGTTCATCAGGTCCTAACCCGAGATAGAGCATCGCTTGTCGCCACATCGAAGCCATTCGCCTCCTCCTAAGTGCCGAGGGTACCGCGCTCTCAGCGGGTGGGGCGATCACCAAACAAAGCAGTTCCGATTCTTACCATCGTGCTTCCAGATTCGATAGCAATCTCCAGATCGTTACTCATGCCGATCGACCGATGATGGAGGCCCTGATCGTCAGCTAGTTGCACGAGTTCACGATATGCAGCCCGAATGTGAGCGGCATCACCTTGGGGTCCGATTGCCATCAAACCTGTCACTTCTAGCCCGGCCGAGGTAGCAAGCGAAATTAGTTGACCAGCCTCCGCAATATGACACCCACCCTGTGATTCATTTTCCGTCAGATTCACCTGAACCATGACCGAAGAACCTGGAGATCGTTTACTCAATTCTTGCACCAGAGACATCCTGTCTACCGTTTGCCAAACCTTCACAATTTCTGCCACCTGACGGACTTTGTTTGTCTGCATCCCTCCGATGAAGTGCACGTCCACAGCCTCACGTTGCTCTTCGTTAAGTTCAGTCCATTTGGCTTTCAGTTCTTGGGCGTAATTTTCACCGACACTTTGAAATCCACATTCCGCGGCGAGCCTCAACGCCCAGGAACCAAAGCCTTTCGTAACGGCCACTATTTCGACCCGGTCACCACCCAGCGCAGAGATTCGTTGTCGCAGCGTGCCGGCTCGATCCAGCAGTTCTTCGCGACCGAGTTTCTTGTCGAGATTCATAACAAACGTCCAATTTCGGCTACGAGGGCGAACCGTTGATAATCACCGTTGGCCCTGTATGACCAATATCGAGAATCCTGAGCGGTGCATCGAGCAACTTGGTGATCGACGGCGACTGAGCTTCTAGAAAGCGTTTCCTCAACTGCAGCTCTCAGGTCTAGTGCCGGTAATCCGTCTTTTGTGCAACTTGCGGCTCTCTCTCCGATGAGCTTGACCATCTGAGTAAGGTCCTCAGTACCGAATTCGTATTCGTCTGCTGATATGTGCGGTCCGATGATCGCCCGTTGTTCGTAGCATCCGTATTGCATCATTTGTTCAGCAGCGTTCTTGATTACTCCGTCGCGAATTCCGCGCCACCCGGCGTGCACTACAGCAAGCACGGGACCAGAAACTGAGTTTCCGTACAGGGCTATTGGTACGCAGTCAGCGACCCGGACCCCAATCGGAATACCTGGCATCCGAGTTATCAGGGCATCACATTCATAAGGATTGTGATTACTCAGGCTTTCGACTGTCGCCAAGTCTGAGCCATGAACCTGGCGTGGGAAAACAGGCACCTGTTTGTCGGCAGAGAAGAATGACTCTTCGCGGGCATCGCCGTCGTTGTAATCCGAAAACCCGACTCGAACCGAATGCTGTCCCCCAACTCGACGGTGAAAGGTCAACATTCCTTAACTACGAAATATCGGACGTGTGATCTTGGTCATTTGAGAAATGACGGCACATCGAATTCGTCATCATCGTCTTCGTTGAGTGGGACATCTACGCGTATGTCGTCGCTCTCTTGAGCGTCGAAGATGTCAGCCATCTCGCTAATCGGAGCCGAAGTACTAGACCGAGTCGAGCCTGCGGTGCCTTCGTCCCAGCGGTCGAAACCTGCCGCGATAACCGTGATGCGAATTTCTTCATCCATTGAATCGTCGATCACCGTGCCAAAAATGATATTTGCGTCAGGGTGAGCGACGTCGTGTATCACGTCCGCTGCGTCTCGTACTTCGTGCAAACTAAGCGCATTCGACGCAGTGACGTTCAACAAAATACCCCGGGCCCCCTCAATAGAAGCTTCCAGTAACGGACTAGACACTGCCTGCCGTGCTGCATTCTCGGCACGGTTATCTCCGTGGGCTCGACCTATTCCCATTAGAGCGGAACCAGCATTGGACATAATCATTTTGACGTCAGCGAAGTCAGTGTTAATCAGCCCTGGTGTCGTGATCAAAGTTGTTATACCTTGAACGCCTTCTCGGAGCACATCGTCAGCCATTTGGAATGCATCAACCATGGTTGTGTTTTCATTCGTAACGCTGAGAAGGCGGTCATTCGGGACAACGATTTGGGTGTCGACTCTTTCTCGTAAATCAGAAATTCCCGCGTCCGCTTGAACTGCGCGTCGGCGACCTTCGAACATAAATGGTCGAGTGACGACACCGATGGTCAGAGCACCACATTCCCTTGCGATGTCAGCTATGACTGGTGCTGCACCAGTTCCCGTGCCGCCGCCTTCACCTGCGGTTATGAAGACCATATCGGCACCTACGAGGGTCTCCTGAATCTCATCGGTGTGCTCTACCGCTGCCTGGCGTCCTACGTCGGGGTCGCTTCCAGCCCCCAGACCACGGGTCAATTCTCGCCCGATATCGAGCTTAATATCCGCATCGCTCATCAGGAGAGCCTGTGCATCCGTATTGACCGCTATGAATTCAACGCCAGTCAAACCTGACTCGATCATGCGATTAACGGCGTTGCAGCCACCACCACCTACGCCAACAACTTTAATCACGGCCTGATAATTCTGAGGACTGGCCACTGGGCCTCCCGGTATCTCGCCAAATCTGCCCATTAGGAACGCAACCCTGAAGGTAGCGCAAGTTTCAGTCCTTTAACGTCCGCCCCGTCTTTGGTAGTTCGATTTGTGGCTTCTCACCTATTTATTACTTGTTTCTCACGATCGGTTTTTCTGGATACGAGACATCTATAAAGTCATCTGTTCGCTTCTCTTCCTCGAGATGATCGAGCATGGCGGACAAGGAAATAATTTTCGCCCCGAGTCGCTCATCGTCCCCGAATACCACCTCTTGGGTGTTTCTCAGAGTGCCATGGATTTCTCCACGGGAGTCGCGCCGCAAGCTCGCAATTTTATCTCTCAGATCTGAGGGCATAAGGATCAGAAGTGACAGCAAAGCTGAACTATCGCCAGCTAGATAGACACCCGGAGAACCAGCCGCACGCACCCCGCTTAAACGCGGCAGTTCTGGCGGAGCTGTTAAGCCTGAGGTCAGGACTGTTCCATCATCAGCTACCAACGCCCAGCGTTCAGGTTCTGTCAGAGCCAGAGCTAAAGGCTTGTGCTCTGATATGTCAACGGTGATACGACCATTCCAAGAACGGTCAATGTGCGCTGTCTTCACCCACGAAAGTTCCTCAAGTTTTCGTTGACTCTCACCTAGACCCACGGGCAACGGATCACCAATTTGGAACCCCAATCGACTTTCTACCTGTTCAAGCGTCAGTTGATGCAGTCCATAGACCTCTACTTGTTCAACATCTAGTAATGACGAGTGTCCCAACAGGATGTACCCCACGATGGCACTGATAATGACGGCAGCTAACCAGGCGGAAGTTTTCCCAGGTTTATATACGCGCCTGGGTTTGTTCTGATTGAGGTTCACAGTTAGCCCTCGAATCCAATTCGTCGGATTTCAGTTCTGAGCACAATGCCGGTTTCTAAGAGCACTCGCTGGGCAAGAGCGTTGATTACAGCATCAACGTCAGATGCAGAGCCCCCAGGGTCGGCTTGAACGAAGTTGGCGTGTTTAGCAGAGACTTGTGCTGAACCGATACGGAAACCCTTGACGCCGAGCCGGTCGAGCAGTTCACCGGATGTCTCTTCTTCGGGGTTGACGAAAACAGATCCAGCGTTTTGGCCTCCTGGTTGATTCTCTCTCCTCCATTGCACAATCTCGCTCAATGCTTTTGCTCCGCCACCAGTTTCATCGTGCTGTAGTTGCAGAGTTGCGGCAAGAATAATTTGGTCTTGCTCTACAGCACTCCTTCTATAACTGAAAGCCAACTCATCGTTAGTTTTGGTTTCACTACTGACAGTCCTCAAATTGAAAATATTGACTTCCGTCAAAACGCCCGCCATGTCACCCCCATGTCCCCCAGCGTTCATTCGAACCGCGCCTCCGATTGAGCCCGGAACGCCCACTGCCCACTCGAATCCACTCAGGCCCAAGGCAACGCTCCTGCGAGCCAAAGACGGGAGCGCGACGCTGCTCCCTGCATAAACGGTTGCCGTTTCTCGATCGATTGTGATCGTTTCGAAATGCTTTCCTGTAGCAACTGTTATCCCAGGAAATCCAGTATCTGCAATCAACAAATTGGAGCCGTTACCAATCACCAGAACAGGTAAGCCCGTCTCGTTTCGGGCCCTAGCGACAGCCTCCAAGTCTTGTACCGTTTGCGCCTCTATGTATAGGGCGGTATCTCCACCAACCCTGTATGTTGTCAGAACGCCAAGGTTCACCTCTGTCTGAGCAAGTGGTCCGAGGATCTCAAGCGCCTGTTTGACGGCTGCAGCGTCCACTCCGACAACGCTCACGGCTCTTGAGCTCTGCGGAGTACCTGCACCTCATCGGGAACAGACGTCAAGTCCCCGGCGCCCATTGTGAGACAGAGATCACCCGATCTGAGGATCGAACTCAAATACTCTGACACTTGATCTCGGCCTGGCAGATACGTAATCGAACAATTTGGGTGAGCGTCAAGGACAGCGCGAACGAGCAACTCACCAGTTACGCCAGGACGAGGATCCTCACCCGCTCCGTAGATACCAGTGAGAACTATGTGGTCGGCATCCAAAAATGAATTTTCGAAATCTCGCCAGAGTTCGGCAGTTCTGCTGTAGCGATGAGGCTGAAATACCGCTACCACTCTTTCCCAGTCGCCAGCCTTAGCAGCCGATAGCACAGACGAAACTTCACTGGGAAGATGCGCGTAGTCGTCGACATACACGACCCCGCCTTGTTCTCCCCGAAATTCGAACCGTCTAGCGACACCGGCGAACCTGCCAAGCGCTGCCAACACTGGCTCCACTGCAGCTCCGAGTTCAACAGCCATAGCTAGCGCCGCTGTCGCATTGAGAACGTTATGAACCCCCGGGACAGGAAGCTCACATCCGCCAAGATGTTCAGTCCCGCGCCAAACTTCAAAAGTTGATGAGTATCGCCGGCTCTTTACGTCAACAATTCGGTAGTCGGCCTGTTCAGATCTTCCGTAGGTGGTGCAGCGCCCGACTGTTGACGCGATGCTTTCGGCACAAGGGTCATCGATACAAACCACGCGGGGCCCATCAGCAGAACCGACAAACTTTTCAAAAGCTGCTACTAAAGCTTCATAGGAACCAAAAAAGTCAAGGTGATCTGCCTCCACGTTGGTCACCAATACGGCCTCTGCGTCCAGTCTTAAGAAAGTTCCATCAGATTCATCGGCCTCAACCACGAAGAGGTTTCCGTTGTCGTTCCAGACCGCTCCCGATCCAATATCGTTGAGATCTCCGCCAACGATGAATGATGGGTCAAGGCCCGACGAGGTCAGCGCTAACGCCAACATCGAGGAAGTCGTCGTTTTTCCATGCGTACCAGATACTGCAATTGTCCGCTTCTTCTCACAAATTGCTGACAAAACGTCGGCTCGGCTCCACACGGGACGCCCTAAGTCTTGGGCTTTCAAGATCTCCGGGTTGCTATCGGGTACCGCAGTTGACCGGCAAACAATCGCTGCATCTCCAATATTTGCCGCACAGTGACCAATGTCGATTCTTGCCCCAAGCGATCGCAGTCGGTTGACACCTACCGATTCACGCAAATCACTTCCGCTTATTTGATGGCCCATTGACAACAGGACTGCAGCTATCGCGTTCATTCCAGCACCGCCTGCTCCCACCACATGAACTGAAACACCATCAGGGAGGGTGATCTCGGCGGAATCGGTCGACGTCACAGTGTCCCGTCTTTTCGGTAATCGGTGGGCAGAGGAGTTAAGGAATGATGTACCACAAGGTCAGTGACTCTTTGTGTCGCATCTTGAGGCCCGATGCTTCTTTCTTGACGCGCGAATTCTGGGTCGCCTTCTCTTCTGAATCTGTCCAACATTTTTTTTATTTCAATAGACAGGCGCGTCCCATCTAACTCTTCGTCCTCCACGACAATCGCTGACCCGGAGTCAACGAGCCATTCTGCATTTCGGCGTTGATGATCATTAGGGGCATGCGGGAGAGGTACGAGAATTGCTGGCACCCCTAATAAAGCGATCTCCGCGACAGTCGATCCTCCTGGCCTACACACAATCAAATCTGCGGCTGCCATCGCTTTCGGCAGCTCAGCGTCGTATTCAATTGCCCTTACTGCACGGGGAAGATCCTTGGGTACCATCTGCCAATCTCGATGCCCGACGACATGATGGACCAGCGGCAAGTCCGATATCTCGGCCGCCTGCCACAGAGCCTCGTTAATTCGTCTTGATCCCAGAGAACCACCAAAAACAACGATTACTGGTCCATCAGTAGGCCATTTCAGTCCAATCCTGCTTGCTCTACCTAGCTGATGTGCTTCAAGAACCGATTCGCGTAGCGGGTTACCTGTTTCGACTTCGTTCTGCAGACCTGTTCCAAGGTGTGGGACTGCGGCTGCTCGTGCGTATCTGGTCAATAATCGATTCACCCCGGAGGCAACCGAATTTTGTTCGGCCAGCACAAGAGGAATCCTCAGGATGACTGCCCCTGCCGCCGCTGGTAACGCTGCGTAACCACCGAGTGACAGGACAACGCCGGGGCGGTAACGGGCAACGATCAAAATTCCCCTAACGACACCCCAGAAAATTGTTAAAAGATTCCACAAGTTCCGGACTGACACTCGCCGGCCGTTAAGGCCGCGTCCGGAGAGGGCTCTTAGCGCATATCCGGCTGCCGGGACCATAGCCACTTCGATTCCGCGTGCGCTACCGACAAACCCGATCGCTTTTTTGTCCCACCCTCGCTTCACTAGCTCATCGGCTACAGCTAGACCTGGCAAAAGATGTCCTGCGGTACCGCCCCCAGCGATAACCAAACCTCCACGGGAGCACAGAGCGGCAGAAGAATCGGAACGCTTCATTGTGATTGGCGCGCGATATTTAAAAGTAGACCCGCCGCTAACGCATTGATGATTAACGAGGTTCCACCGTATGAGATGAAAGGCAACGTCACGCCTGTGATCGGTAGAAGCCGCAACACACCGACCAGATTCACCATAACTTGAACCAAAAACCAGATAGATATGCCCGCGGCAAGCAGCGACCCGAAGACATCAGGGGCTATTTGAGCAGTCCGAAATCCGGTAAGGATGATGGTGCCCAGAAGAATTAGGACTGCCATCGCCCCGATAAAACCGAGCTGCTCTCCGACTACGGCAAAAACGAAATCGGTATGAGCTTCCGGAACCCACCCCCACTGCGCATGACCAGCAGAAAACCCCGTTCCCCTCAGGCCACCATTCGCCAAACTGACCAAACCCTGTGTGGCTTGCCAGCCTGCACCTTCTACGTCTTGTGTAGAAAAAATGAACCCTTTGACCCTCTCCATCCGGTAGCCCTTTTCAAGCACCCCAAACAACCCAACGACCAGTCCAGGCGCGACGAGTAAGCAGAGATGCCTTATCGGCACGCCAGCCGCCCACATCATGCCCACGACAATGAGCCCGATCATGGCGGCCGTTCCATAATCCGGCTGAAATAGCACTAAGCCGCAGATGACTCCAACACAGATCCCCACTGGCACAGTGACGCGATCTAAGCGGTCAAGGAAATAACGTCGTTGATCCAAGAATGAGGCGACCGCGACTACCAAGGCAAACTTAGTTAGTTCCGAAGGTTGGAAGCTAAAAGGCCCCAAATCAAGTGCACGTGAACTGCCATTAACGACCCGACCTCTCATAACGACTAGCAGTAACGAGAGCGCCGAAATTACTAATAGAGCAGGTGCTAATCGCCTCCACCGGCGATAGTCGCGTCCAACAGAAAGCAATAAAGCAAAGACGGCGAGTGTCACGTAGATGGCGTGCCTAGTAAATAAGGAGAAGGCGTCTCCCTTTTGAGTTACGGCCGTCCATGTCGATGCTGACAGAACCATGACTACCCCTGTCAGCATCAGGAGCAGAACAGACCCAAGCATGGCCAAATACCGGATAGGCGGCCCTTCGGGCCTTCCCTCAGCATTCTTGCCTGATGAAAGGGGACCAAGGACAGCACTCATGAGACTTTTCCCTCACTATGTAACTGCTGAACGACGCTCTTGAAATGATCTCCGCGTTCGATGTAATTCGAGTACCAGTCGAACGACGCACACGCGGGAGAAAGGACTACATCTGCTCCAGAGGTCCCGGCAAATTGAAGAGCATGAGTTACAGCATCTTCCATGGAGTGGGCAGCGAAGCTCGGCACTAGGTCTCCAAAAACTTCAGTCAATATCGAACTTGATTCACCGATCGTCACAACTCCTGTAAGTCCGGGAGCGAGTTCTTGTAGACCAGATAGATCTAATCCCTTGTTGCGACCTCCAACAATAAGTACAGCATTCTGAAATCCAGTAAGAGCGGCGATCGTCGCGTGCGGTGTTGTCGCTTTGCTGTCATTAAAGAAACGAATGCCCCCTACGCTGGCAACGTATTCCGTTCGATGCGCTAACCCCTCAAATCCAGACAGAACCTGAGCAATCGCGTGTGTCGAAACTCCGGCGGAAAGAGCTAATGCAGCTGCTGCGCAAGCATTGAGTCGGTCATGTGGCCGCGACAACGGCATATCTGAGACAGACACTATTGACTCACCATGAGCTATTAACTCAGATTCAGTGCAGTGGACATCCCCGGCGGCTAGGCCAAAGGTCATTAACTGAGCTTCGACCTCTGCCATCCAGGGTCTGATTGCTTCGTCGTCATACGGGGCTATAGCGAGGTCGTTTTGCCCTTGATGTTTCCAAATTTTGGACTTAGCGGCGGCATAGGCGTCAAAACTTCCGTGCCAATCAAGGTGATCAGGTGCAAGGTTGAGCCATGCAGCTGCATCAGCTCGGAACAGCAGTGTCCGATCCAACGCAAACGAAGAAGCCTCGACTACAAAAATCTCACTTTTTGCTGAGTCGTCGATCGCTGAAATAAAGGGAATTTCGGTGTTACCGACTGCCACTGCTCGAAGGTCAGACGTCCGTAGCATTTGTGCGGTCAACTCAGTCACAGTTGTCTTGCCATTAGTTCCGGTAACGGCGAGACGCGGACGGTCGTCGAAATAAGACGCTAGGTCTAGTTCGCTTAGTACAGGGACACCCGCTCGGTCCGCTAAGACATGTAGCTGGTGGTGGCGAGGAATCCCGGGGCTGGGAACAACGCTCGTCGCTTCGCTAATGACACCCCTGATCTGGGATTCGGATTTCGAATCCAATAATTCGACTTCGAATCGTTCCGCGATATTTGCGACCGACTCTGGGTCGTCATCTAGCACTACTACGTCGTGGCCTCGAGCGGTCAGTGCAGCTGTTATCGCACTGCCCGTCACCCCAAGGCCACCAACTACTACCTTCTCAAGGTCAAACGCAATCAAGGCAGGTCCCCTAGAAGTGAGAGCCCGGCCGTATCTAACCCAATGAAGTCTGCGTAAAACGCTCCAAGGGCGAACGCTACGCAGATGCCATTGATTATCCACATGCGAATAAGGACTGTGGTTTCCGGCCAACCCGCCAGCTCGAAGTGATGATGTATCGGAGCCATTCGAAAAACACGTCGACCGAATAGTCGGTAACTGGCAACTTGGACGATGACGGAAACGGTTTCCAAGACATACAGAGCCCCAATTACAGGCAGGAGGAGGTGCGTTTCTAAGAGCAATGCCAGGCCTGCGAAAGCTGTACCTATGGCCAGGGAGCCGGTGTCTCCCATAAAGATCTTCGCAGGTGGCGCATTCCACCAAAGAAAGCCCACACAGGCTCCAGTCATTGCGGCTGCGACAATCGCTAGATCGAGGGCATGGTTTACGTCATAGCTTTCGGGGTGACGGAAGATCCAGTAACCAATAATGACGAAAGCTGAGAACCCTATCGCCGAAGATCCGCCCGCTAAGCCATCCAATCCATCAGTGAGGTTCACGGCGTTGGCGGTCGCTATAACCAAGATCGATGCCCATATGACCCAGACGACCTTGCCAAGCGTAAGTCCTGGAAAGTCTGCTCGGGTGATGGCTATCACCGGGCTGGTCTGGGCCCAATACATCGCTAAAAGAGCGAATCCGACCGCAACACCGAGAAGACCCACAATCTTGGCGGATTTGTTGAGACCGAGATTTCGTTCTCTGCTTACCTTGATCCAGTCATCAACTAGTCCAACTGCACCAGCGGCAATTATCGCCGCCACCAGAGCTAACCCGGATCGTGTGAAAATTGTTTCTGACCGCAGATGACTAATGAGATAACCGCTTACTGCTCCCAGCACTATCGCGACGCCACCCATCGTCGGGGTCCCCGCTTTAGTGAGGTGGCCTTGCGGTCCGTCCAAACGAATTGGCTGCCCAACTCCTCGCGCTCGCAACCAAGGGACAAGCACCCGCGTTCCTATAAGGCTCACTCCCATAGAAACACCGGCGGCAATCAAAAGCGCAATCATGACTGCTGGGTGCCAACTCTTGTGAGTAGCGCCTCTTTCGCTACTTTCACATCATCGAACGGTCGTTGTTCACTCCCGGTTATCTGATAGGTCTCGTGGCCCTTGCCTGCAATCAAAATCGAATCGCCTTTTGCGGCATAACTGATAGCGAACTGGATCGCTTCGGCTCGCTCTAGAAGAATCTTTGGGCTTACGCTTACCCCATCCATACCGCTAACGATTTCTGTTGCAATGTCAGACGGATCCTCGGACCGCGGGTTATCTGACGTCACAACGATTTCGTCAGCTAATTCTGCAGCTATCTCGCCCATTAAAGATCGCTTCTTCGGGTCTCGATCCCCACCTGCTCCAAAGACCACCCACACCCGACCGGATGAGACACTTCTAAGGGTTCGTAAGGCTTGGGTTAAAGCTTCGGGCTTATGCGAATAATCAACTATTACCGCGATGTCCGAACCGGGAGCTGTTACTAGCTCCATCCTCCCCCTAACTGGTTCTACTTTCTCAAGCCCAGAGGCAATTATCTCCTCCTCGAGACCAAGGCCTTTCAGGGTTTCGCCTACGAGAACAAGGTTGAACAAGTTAAACATTCCGAGCAAACGTGTTCGGATTTCGTGTCCCCGCCATATAAAGCTAGATATCTCGACATCAAGCTTAGGATTCCCAATCCTGTTGGACTCAACAGTGACTAAGGCTTCATGTCCTATGGCTTGGAGTTCTTTGACAAGGCGTTCGCCCCACTCGTCGACCAGAGAAACAACCGCTAATCCGCCTCTTTGGTCAAATAGGCGGCGTTTTGCAAGAAAATATTGTTCCATGTCCAGATGGAAATCAAGGTGCTCAGGACTTAGGTTCGTAAACACAGCTGCCGCGAATTCGGTCCCTTGTACTCGCCCAAGCTCAAGGCCGTGAGACGATACTTCGGCGCAGATCCATTCATCTCCACGACTCTGCATCTGTGAAAGCTTTTTTTGGAATTCAGGGGCCTCGGGGGTTGTGTGACTTCCTTCCAAGGTCCCAATGACGCCCACCGATTCCCCGCACGCTTTGAGTGTTTGTGCTGTTGCTTGAGCAACGGTTGTCTTGCCTGCGGTGCCGGTAATGCCGATCACCTTTGTTTTTTTTGACGGGTGGCCGTAGACGGCTGAAGATACGAACCCAATCGCCTTTCTCACATTGGGCACAACGATCTGGGATATCGCTAGGTTCAGCTCCCGTTCAACTAGCAGAGCAGCAGCACCGTTGTTTATCGCTTCTGTTGCATAGCTGTGTCCGTCATGTTCAGCCCCACTGATACAGGCGAAAAGGTCCCCGTGAGCTACCGACCGGCTGTCGTGGCTTACACCTGAAACTTCCAGAATTTCATCTGTGGCTGTGGGGTCAACCTTTAGCGTGCCATGGCAGGCGTCAGAAATTTCGACAAGGGAGCTTTGCTTCATCGTCCCCTACCTGGTCTCGGGCACGCCAATGGCTGCCAAGGTTTCAGTGGCTATGTCTGAAAAAAGCGGAGCGACAGCGCGACCGGCACTGTGGTCCTCCGGTTCATCAAGTACAACGACGATAGTGATTTGGGGAGCCGCAGCCGGAACGAATCCAGCAAAAATTGACGTGTAGTCGTCTCCATACCCTTTTTCTTCTTTCATTGGTTTTTGAGCGGTTCCCGTTTTCCCCGCAACGGAGTAGCCCTCAACCGCTGCTTTCCTTCCTGTCCCCGAGGTAACAACGCCCTCAAGCATCTCGCGCATTTGCCTAGTTGTTGTCGCGCCGATCACTTTTCTACCCGTCGGGGTAGAGACGGGGTGGAAGGTCCCCGCCGGGTTAATAGTTCCGCGGATTAAGGATGGTGGGACGTATAGCCCGTCGTTTGCGATGACGTTATAGGCAGCTGCGATCTGAATCGCTGTAACTGCAATCGATTGGCCGAACGAAACGCTAGCAAGGTCTGTGCCTTCCCAATCTTGTGGCACTTTGAGCCTCCCGCGACTTTCGCCAGGCAGGGTCGGGGCCTCGCTGTGGCCGCTGCTGTACTGTCCGAATCCAAATTTTCGGAGATAACTGTGCAGCTGATCACTTCCAACTCGTTCTGCAATCTGAATAGTTCCGACGTTGGATGACTTTGCCAAGATCTCACCGACTGAAAACTGCCGGCCAGCATATGGGTCGGAGTATTCTTTGTCTGCAAACTGATACGTGTCGGGTATTTCGAACATTTCTTCAGGACTGACGCGACCCTCTTCTATTGCAGCCGCGACAGTAAAGGTCTTGCTGATCGACCCCGGCTCAAAGGTTTTGATATAGGCCAGGCTTTTGGCAGCGACCCCCACGCCGCCGCCTTCTTTTGAGCGATCGACGTCTACTAGCGCCAAGACCTCGGCGGTGTCCGCATCTAGAACGACCGCGGTACCCCAATTTGCTCCACTCACATCTACTGCTTCTTTCAGGATGCGCTCAACGAAGAATTGGGTGCCTCTGTGGATGGTTGTAACTACATCAGAACCCGGCTCTGCTGGCCGATAGTCGAGATCCCCGCCGGGTAACCGTATCGATCTCCCGACCGCCACGTAATCTTGGCGAAGCCCGTCCGTTCCCGCAAGAACATGAGAGTACTGATCTTCAATACCATTCTGGGGCTCCTCATCAATATTGACTTGTCCTAAAAGGTTGCGGGCAAATTCATCTCCGTTGGGATAGAACCGTGCATCTTCTTCCCTAATTTCGATACCTGCCTGCTCCAACAGCCGAACTTGGTCAGCAACCTCAGGTGCGACCTCTCTCTTGAGGTGTATGTACTTCAATCGCTTGTTGCTAAGACTTTCGTATAGGCCATCAATAGGCATTCCGAGTATTGGAGCTAACAGAGAAGCCGTTGCTCGGGGACTGCTCACCAGGGCCGGATTTGCTCCGATGGTCGGAAGCGAATCAGTAACAGCCAGCAGGCCGTTTTCTCTGTCGAGAATGCTGCCAGTTGGTCCTTGGATGGCTGTTTTAGCCGTATGTCTGTATATCTCGGTTAAATATTGTTCTCGGTCGATCACTTGGATCTCGAAGAGTCTGGTTGCTATCAGAAGCAGCAGTCCAGAACTCAACAAAATGAGGCTCCCAACCCTCCGACTTCTATACCCAACCCGTCCTAGCGGTTCCGAAAAGAACGAAGTCTGCCTAGTGGAAGTTGCAGATTGAGCGTCAGCAGGTCTTACTTCCGGGGTTCCTATGGAGACTTTCATCGGATACCCGGACTTCTCTCTATCGTCCGTTGCTCGGTGACGCAGGCACTGCTGTGCCGGCTAAAAGCTGATCAACGCCAATGGGATTGGTAGATGTCAGTCCCGCTCTTAGTGGGGCCCCCAATGGGTTTCCGATCGCGAGATGCTCTGATCGAACCTGTATTTGCGTTGAAGAGTCGGCTTTGGTCATCGCGAGATATCCATCCGCCAGACGCTCTACTTCGATGGGGGTTTTTGCGTTCTCATCTTGGAGTTCGAGAACGCCTATCGATTGTTGTATCTGATTGATCTCAGCCTCCAGGTTGGTCAACTCAAAAAGTCTTTCGTTGATCCTCGCGTTAACGAACGCCAGCCCCACCAGGATCAAAAACGTGGCGACACCCATAATCGTCGTAGCTCCCACGACTCGAGGCCCCAGAGATCCGATGCGTCTCTTCAAACCGGAGTTCGGCCCGTCCGCTATTTCGATTACATCTGAAGTCACCGGAAACTCAGTGACGACCGCCGCTGCCATGACCCTTATGCCTCGGCTACCGGCAGGCGTTCTGCAGCTCTGAAGCGAGCACTGGCCGACCGGGGATTAGCTTCGATTTCCTCAGTGGTCGGTCGAACTACCTTCCTTCGAAGAAGTTTGACGTTCGATTCCGAACCACATATACACGGCAGAGTTGATGGACAAACACACACTCCATCGGCTGCCTCACGAAAAACTTGTTTCACTATTCTGTCCTCTCCAGAGTGGTAGGAAAGAACGACAATTCGGCCTCCCGGCCTCAGTCGTTCAATGACTTGTTTCAGTGCGGGCTCTATGAGCTCAAGCTCACTATTCACCGCGATTCGAATCGCTTGAAAAGTTCTCATTGCGGGGTGTCGGCCGGTTCTCCGAGTTGCTGCTGGGACTGCACCTCGAACAACCTCAGCTAATTCAGTGGTCGACTCAATGGGGCGTGCCGAAATGATGGATTGCGCTATTCGGCGAGCGAAACGCTCGTCCGAGTTATTCCGCAACAAGTAGACCAACTCGGCTTCCTCGTAACTGTTGATCACAGTCGAGGCATCTAACGAATCATTCAGATTCATCCTCATGTCGAGGGGGCTGCTAAATCGATGTGAGAAGCCTCGCTCAGGAGTGTCAAGTTGATGGCTGCTTACACCAAGGTCGAAGAGCGCTCCACTGAGTTGTCTGCCGTCATCATCAATTACTTTGCCTATTTGATCAAAGCGAGCGTGCTGGACCTGTACCCGGTCACCAAAAGCCTTGAGGCGGCTAGCCGCAACCTCAACCGCCGACATATCTCTGTCGATCCCGATTAGTTGCCGCTTCGGCGCTTGCTTCAGGAGAGCTTGAGCATGTCCGGCCCCTCCTATCGTCGCATCAACAAATAGACCATTTTCTATAGGTTTGAAGGTTTCAAGAATTTCTTGGAGCATCACAGGCTCGTGCCTAAAAGATGCTGTCGAATTGGTCAGCTCGATGGGAGAAGACGGCCCTTTAGGGGGCAGTGTCATGGTTGTTCCCCGTCAATAAATTCGTCAGGAGATTCCAACAGCGAGTCTCCAACTTCGGTGATTTGTTGCCACCGCAACCGGTCCCAAATCTCTACTTCGTCTATCGCTCCAACGATCACGCAGTCGCGTTCCAGGTGGGCGAAAGAGCGCAAGTCTTCAGGGACCGCGATACGTCCTTGTTTGTCGGGGAGCACGCGGGAAGCTCCGGCGCCAAAAGATCTTTTTGCTGATCGGTGACGCACATCTCCTTCTTCAGACCGTGACGCCATAGTTTGCGCTATGTCACGAAAGCGGTCAGGGGTAAGTAAGGCCAGGCAGCCTTCAGGCCCCTTTATCAAGAACCCGCTCTCGTCGAAAGACGTGCGAAAAGATGCCGGAAGCACTATGCGCCCTTTGGCGTCTAGTGCGTGCTCAAACTGTCCTACGAATAGTTCGTCCACATCTTGCCTGACAACTTGCCCCACTTCGAGTGAGGGGAATCTGTGTGACCGGAAAGCTAGAGGGCTTTAACCCACTTTGTTCCATATCGCGCCACTTAGTGACACTTTATGGTTATTTTGGCACTTAGTCCAGCCATTTCGACAGACTTTCACCACTTTGCGTCGGAGATCATGAATCACATCAGTGTAATTAACCACACTAAGTAAGCTAAAAGTGCACTTTAAGTGATTATTCATCACTTAAAGTATTATTTTTGGACTTGGTAATCCGGAGGCAGGCTGGGTTCCAGCTTATGCAGATAGCGGAAACCGGTTAACGATGTATGTATCCCACTCAGGCGGTACACCTCGTCGCAATGCTGCAGCAACTGCTATCGGTTCCGGCGCATAAGGGACGGTCCTCAACTTAAATTTCGAATGTTCTGGAAGAGTGTCACCTTTGGCGGCGTTGCAGGAACGGCAGCAAGCCACAACATTTTCCCACTCATGTTCGCCCCCTTTGCTTCGAGGATAAACATGATCTAGACACTCAGCTCGACGACCACAGTATTGACACAGATAAGCGTCACGGGCGAAGACTGCCTTCCGATGCAATGGAGCGCGGCGCCGGTATGGGGCAGCAACTTGATAACGAAGACGCGCTATCGAAGGTGCTATTACTTCTAGTCGTTCAGATCGCACTACATGGTGGCTTTCGTGGACCGTCTCTGCTTTTTCAGTTATCAACAAAAGGAGAGCTCTCCGCACCGAAACTATGGACAGGGGCCTGTATCCCACGTCCAGCAGCAGAGTTCGCTCGGAAAGCACAGGGGTACCCGTGATTTTCATCATGTCGTCGACTTCCACGACCTGCACCAGTCAAGCCAAGCAACAACATCTATTCCTATCCGTTCGGGATCTCCGGATCCATCGCCTCCGTACATCGTCGTGAGCCGAAATCTGAGAAAATCACTGTCAGGCACGGGCAGGTAAGGGTGGCGAACCCACCAGCGTTTTGGCGTCATACGCCACATCGTCGCCAAGCTCACCGGCCACAATTTCGGCCTCATTGCTACAGCAGCGATGACTGCGACGGACAGGCCACGAATGCTCACACGAACAATCCTAATCAGATCTACCCGGCGCGAGGGTCTATGCCCACACTCCGGAATCCGACCGCTGCCGCTCCCACAAGCGGGGCCGCTTCACCGAGCTCAACTTCTGCGATCTTGACGCCTCGGGAGAACTCCAGCTTGCAGCGCTCAGATAACTCTTGGTTAGCTGCATCCAGAAATATGTCACCAAATCCCAGGGCCACTGAACCTCCAACCAACACTTGTTCTAGGTCTAGTAAATTGACGGCCGAAGCCACCGCTCTACCGACCATCATCCCGGCGCGAGCCTTTTCTTTTACATCCGCCTCGGCTGGCGCAGCTCCTATACGACGAGCAATCGCTGGCCCTGAGGCTTCAGCCTCTAAACACCCGCGGGCTCCGCATACACACTTAGCCCCGTCGGGTTCGACGATCACATGACCAATGTGGCCAGCGTTACCGCCACTTCCGTCCAACAGCTTCCCGTCGACATACAAACCTCCACCCACCCCGGTAGATACCACCATCGCCATAAAATTAGTGAAGTGTCTACCAGCCCCAAACCAAGCTTCGCCTAGAGCAAGTGCCTTCGCGTCATTATCAATGCCTACAGGTACTTCCATGCTCTCTTGAAGCCGTGTCAGTAACGGAAACTCGCGCCAAGCCGGAATATTGAGAGGTGAGACGGTGGAGCCATTGAAAGTCATGGGTCCACCGCATCCGACGCCACAAACATCGAGCTTTCGGTTGGGACCAGTGACAGTTTGCGTCAAGTCCAACAGCGACTGGAACAGTAGTTCTGCTGATGTGGACTGGACGGTGGGAACCTGGTTCTTCTCTATTATTTGACCGCCACTCGTAATCACCGCAGCAGCAAGCTTCGTTCCACCGATGTCAATTGCCAGCGCGATTTCTGGCCTCGTCACTTCGCTTAGAGGTCATCCTTGCGGAGACGGTTGCGCATTCGTTCAGAAAACCCGCCCATACTCGCACGCATCTGGCCGCTTCGAACCTGCCCGGTAACTTTTTGGAAACCGGCCTTACCCATTTTGCGCAGATTCCGTTCGACCACAACCGCACATACGAACATCGTGAGAAACGCCACGAACGCCAGCCCAAAATGAACTTGAAGCGCCGCTACTACTCCTACCAAGCCAGCCACACCAATAATTACCGCCCACTTAATATTCCGCAGGGCATGTTTATATAGAGTCGTTTCTCCGACCTCTCGAGCAAACTCGGGATCGGAGTCGTAGAACTCCTTTTCTATTTCATGGAGTATGCGCTGTTCGTCGTCAGAGAGCGGCACTAAGTCTTCCGTTCGTCGGTTCTTCCATTCTAGGACGAGGAACGCTTCAGATCGACATCAGGTTCATTAATCAGCCATTATCCTCAGTTTGTGGCTTCGGAAATCCCGGCCGAATAGCGGAATGGCCGTACCTCTGTCGGATGCCGTCCATGGCAGCCGAAAGCTTTCCCCAACCCGAGTCATTGTCCTCAACCCCGGCAAGCGTGAGCTGCTGAGGTCCTGGCAAACCCAAGCGGCTGAGCCCAACTCCCAGCAGCCTTACTCCTTGTTCGACATCAAGTTCTCCCAGCAACTCAGTTGCCTTGCCGGCTATTTCCGGCAGAGTATCGACAGCTTCTTCGAGCGTCACTGACCTTGTCACATAGGACATATCGGGTCGTCGCATTTTTAGATGGATAGTTCTACCCGCCAAGCCCTGCTCTCGTGCCCTGGCTGAAACCGCGTCAGAAAGTCGAACAATTTGGCTGGTTAAAGCCGCTCGCTCATATATATCGGAAGCGAAAGTTTCTTCATGGCTAATCGACTTCCTTTCTCTTTCAGAGTCAACCTCTCGAAGATCAATCCCGTGACTCAATTTCGAAAGGTGATTTCCGTGAGAAGTACCGAGTTCCTCAATTAGAAGCTCCTTCGGAACTGACGCCAAATCCCCTACTGATGAAATACCCAAGGCTTTCAACTTCTTGAGGGTCGCCGTTCCAACGCCCCACAACGCCTCCACCGGATGTGCTTCCAGGAAGTTGGTAGCAAGATCAGGGTGGACAACGAACACACCCACTCCTGGCTTTACCCCGTCAGGACTAGCCTTTGGTTTAGCCGCAACGGATGCCAACTTCGCGAGCAGCTTCGAGCTAGCAACACCTACCGAACAGTCGAGACCTACGCCTTCGTACACATCGCTGCGAATCTGCCACGCTATTTCCTCTGAACCCCCGAACAATCTGTGTGCTCCGCTGACATCAAGGAAAGCCTCATCCAGAGCTATTGGTTCCAATTGCGGTGTAACCGCGTACAAAATTTGCCGAACCTGTTGCGAGATCTCTTGATAGCGCGAAAAATTCGAACGAACAAACACAGCATCCGGGCAAAGGTTTTTCGCTACGACGCTCGACATAGCCGATCGAACGCCTCTTGACCGAGCTTCGTAGCTGGCCGACGCCACCACCCCTCGTTCCGAATCACCCCCGACTATTACGGGTTTACCAACCAAAGAGGGGTCATCTTGTCGTTCCACTTCAACATAAAAGGCATCCATGTCAACATGGAGAATGGATAGCTCCGCCATCGAATCAGAGCGTTCCAAACACGGTGAGGTAACCGGTCAACACAACAGCATCAAACTTGGGTACGTTCGACACGAAGTTCGCTGGCACTACTTCCATGAATTCGATAGCTGTATTCACCACTTTTTGGGACGTCATTGTTTAGATAGCCCATCAAAGGTTCGCGCAACCACAGTTGTTGACCTTCCAGCAGATCGGCAATGTCTTCCCGGCGAATCCACTCAGCCGCCCTAACTATTCCATCAGGGTCATCAATATGTAGCTCCCCTGAATAACTTTCTGCTAGGTGGACCTCAACACCTAACGTCCAATTCATATCGATAGCTTCAGCAGAGACTGTGTAGACGGGGCCGCTCCAACCTTGCACCACAAGCCCTGTCTCTTCTTTCACTTCTCTCGTCAACCCCTGCAAGATGGTTTCGCCTTCATCAATGACCCCACCCGGGGTGCTCCAATCGGTACGACCTCCACGACGGTGATTCTGAACCATAAGTATCCGACCAGAGTCAAAGATGACTCCCCCTCCTACGGTCCAACGGCGCATTCCAAGAGTCTGCCACCCGTAGCTCTTTACCACCGACATCCAATACGATGCTGAGGTGCCTGATGTACCCGACCCGCTCGCCGACCAGGGTCAGCGGCCTAAGAGTTTTGAAGTGCCAAGCGCCCTGCCCTCTGTCTTGGCGCGAGTCCTAGCTTTTTCAGCAGTAATCGTTGCAAGCATTTGCGGCGGACTGATGGGGCTCGCATTAGCCCGACTTCAATGGGGCGAGACCGAAAAAACATGGGTAATTGTAGTCAGTATCGTCGGATCTATTTCAGCTTCGGTAGGGGTAGTTATCGTGGCTGTTCTCGTTCTTCGGGCGATGGCCGAGTGGAGCGAAGTTGCTTCTATAAGGGTCCGACGGAGGTGAAAAGTTCAACTCCGAACCCCACTGAACTCAAACACCTGCATAGCTTGGCTGTGGTTTTAGCTAGACAGGCTGCCGAAGTGCACGTCCGCCGTGAAACTGGTTTCGTCACCTCCAAATCCACCGCTACAGATCCGATTAGCGACGTCGACCGCGAAGCTGAGACTCTCATTGTCACCGCAATACGCGAGTCACGTCCCAAAGACGGAATTATTGGTGAAGAAGAAACTTCGATTGAGGGAACCTCCGGCTTCTGTTGGGTAATTGACCCGCTTGACGGAACCGTGAACTACCTATACGAGTTCCCCAGCCACGCTGTTTCGATTGGCGTTGAGTTCAACGGAACACCTGCAGTTGGTGTTGTCTACGACACCGCGCTAAACGAAATCTATTCAGCTCGGATTAACAGCAACGCAACGAAAAACGGCCGAGAGATCCAGGTAACTTCTTGTTCGAACCTGGCTCTGGCACTTCTCGGCACCGGTTTCGCGTACGAGCCGTCGGTGCGTCGTTCACAAGCAGAGCTACTTACCGAACTTATCCCTCAGGTTCGAGATATTCGTCGGTCAGGCTCGTGCGCCGTTGATTTGTGTTCTGTAGCTAGCGGCCGCCTCGATGCTTTTTTTGAAACCGGAGTCCACTGGTGGGACGTCGCCGCAGGCATTCAAGTCGTTAGAAGCGCTGGCGGGATTGCAACATATGAACCAGAGCAAAAACGCATTATTGCTTCTGGTCCAAACCTCTGGAAACAGCTAAATAGCGCTGTAGTACAGGCTGAAACTGTTACTGGCCCCCAATCCCCTCCCGAATCGGCCAATATTTAAGTTGTGAGTATCAGGATCCTAACTATTGAGGACGATGAACGAATCCGAACGGCAGTTCGTTTCGCGCTTGAGGACGAAGGTTGGAGTGTGCTCGAAGCAGAGACTGGGGAGCAAGCCTTGGAGGGTTTCAGCTCGATGGCGCCTGACCTGGTCCTGGTCGATATAGGGCTACCGGGGATAGATGGATTTGAAGTCTGTCGCGAACTGCGAAGAGGAAGTGATGTTCCAATCATCATGGTCACCGCCAGAGATGACACACACGACGTAGTAGCGGGATTAGAAGCAGGAGCGGATGACTACGTAACTAAACCAATCGCCCCAAAGGAACTCTCAGCTCGGATTCGCGCCCTTTTGCGTCGCGTCAAGCCGGAAGACGCTGCTGCAGCTCCTAGAACTGTTGGAGATCTTGAAATAATCCCCGACGAAGGAGTGGTTCGGAAAAACGGTGAGGAAATCCATCTAACAAAGACAGAATTCCATCTCCTGTGTGAACTGTCAGGCCAGCTAGGAAAGGTACTTAGCCGCGAGCATTTACTTGAAGAAGTCTGGGGATACGACTATTTCGGAGATGGCCGACTAGTCGACGTTCATGTTCGCCGTTTAAGAACCAAGGTTGAACCCGATCCCGCTCATCCTCGCCACGTCGTGACGGTGCGAGGCATGGGCTACAAACTTCAAGCGTAGCCATGAAGAAACGCGGCCTTCTTTGGCGCCGCCTCCCGCTGCGAACGCGAGTGATCGGCGCGTTTACTTTGGGAGCTGCTGTCGCTGCACTGGTTCTAGTCGTAATCACATACGGATTGTCCCGCCAAAGCATGCTTCAACAACGTGAAGAGTCGTCTCAGCGCCAATTCTTCGCGAACGCTCGTCAAGTTCAGAGCTCTCTTCGTGCAGAAGACCCAGACCTGACCCAATTATTGGAGTCACTGCCAAGCGTTAGTGGGAGTCGCTCTATCGTCCGCACCGGCGACGAAATCTGGACTTCTCTTTCCCTCACTCCAAACGATTTGCCAATTCCATTGATCACATCGGTTCTTGAATCTTCTGCAGCTAAAACAATGAGATACCGATTAGACAACGAACCTGTATTGGCCTTTGGCCTCCAGCTTCGACCGAGTGCGGCATCAACCTTCAACGAGGTTGCCTATTTTGAAGTGGTTCCTCTTGCTGAGGTGGAAAATACCCTAGAAAGTCTCGCACTGATTCTGTTGGTCGGTGGGGCCTTGACCGTTCTAGTTGGTGTCGGTATTGGCTTGTGGGCTAGCGGTGGCCTTCTCAGGCCACTGACAGAAATATCGGAGGCCGCCAGGTCCATAGCCCATGGTCGCTTTGATACCCGACTTGAAGAAGTAAGCGACCCCGACCTTGACGCACTGGTTGGTTCATTTAACGAAATGGCGGCAGCTATGGAAAATCGCATAACTCGAGATGCGCGCTTTTCCTCAGATGTGAGTCATGAGCTCAGGTCTCCCCTGATGACTCTCCGCGCCTCTATAGAGGTCATGCAGCACCGTCGTGAAGAGCTCTCTGAGCGCACCCAACAGGCTTTGGATTTGCTGAACGATGAAGTCATTAGGTTCGAGAATTTGGTGCAAGACCTACTCGACCTTTCTCGTTCTGATTCAGGGCCCATGGAGAACGATCTAGTAAATATCAACGAGCTCGTAAAGGCCACGTTGGAGTCTTCGGATGGTGACATCGCGCTCGAAGTTGCGGCAACTGCCCAGGGCGCCCTGGTCATGGGGGATAAGAGACGTTTAGCTCAGGTGCTCGACAACTTATTGAGAAATGCGGAAAAGTACGGTGACGGAGCCACCCAAGTAACCATTATCTCGACAGGTAGCGCTATTGAAATTGCTGTCGAGGATGACGGACCTGGAGTAGCGCCATCAGAGCGGGAACTGATTTTCGAACGGTTCACTCGCGGTGCCGCGGCCCGCAAGCGAGGCGCCGGCGACGGGGCCGGGCTCGGATTAGCTCTTGTCGATGAGCACGCAAGGCGACATGGAGGCAGTGCTCGAGTTGAAGGCAGGAAAGGCAGAACTGGTGCCCGGTTCATTGTCTCACTCCCCAAAGCAGGACACCGATGAGAGTAACTCAGCTCCTATACGTGCTTCTCGTTGCCACTGCTGTACTTACGGTTAGCGGCTGTGGCCTAAGCACCGACGCTGAACCGACAGCGCTCTTAGTACCTAAAGACGTTTTTCCGTCCGACATCTCAGACAATAGCGAACCGGACGTTTCGACAAATAGCACTTTTCACCCTGTCTTCTTTTTTAAGGATGATTTATTAGTTGAGATCCAGCGCCGCTTACCGGCACCTGTTTTCCTTGACGCTCCTCTGAACAATCTCCTGAACGGGCCAACAGACAACGAGGCTGAGAGCGGATATGCGTCTGCAATACCAGCCGGAACCGCGATAGTTGATGTGGCTCTGCTACGAAACAACACCATTTCGATATACCTGAACCAAACTTTCTTCGAAATTGAAGGCGAGCAGCGAATTAGAGCTTCAGCACAACTCGTATTAACTGCATCAGCGTTGATTGGCGACACTCAAGGTGTTGTCTTCTTCCTTGAAGGAAAGCCGGTGCAGCTACCTGATGGGGACGGACTTATTGAAGAAGTGCTAGAGGGGCGTTCGCCGTCCCCGTTAACAGTCGATGATTACGCAGCGCTGACTCAGGGGGCCATGACAGACTGATTGTCAGGGAGACTTTGTGTCTTCTCGTTGACGATGCATTCGGTTAAGGCCTCGAAGGCTTGCTACGAGCATGAGCATCGCCGGGAATAACTCCAGCCGGCCGAGAGCCATCATCACCATCAGAACCAGTCGCCCAGCCCTTGGAAACACGAGAAAATTACTTGTCGGGCCGGCCTCACCGAGTGCGGGACCAACGTTTCCCAATGCAGATACTGACCCACTAAAGGCCGTAACCGGGTCAACGCCCAGACCTGATAGGACGACGCCACCGGCGACGATCAGACCCAAATAAAGCAGGACGAACCCAACGACTTTCGATGCAACCTGCTCTTCAATTGTAGTTCTACCCAAACGGATGGGGATAACCGCGTTGGGATGACGAGCTCGCATTAGCTCTCTGAATGAGTACCGAAAGACAACTTGTAAACGCAGTACTTTCATCCCACCTGCTGTCGAGCCACTCATACCCCCAACCAACATCAAAATCAGAAGCGTTAGGTGAGCAGCCGGCATCCAAAGAACATAGTTTGAGCTTCCAAAACCCGTATTTGAACCTAGGGAGACGGCATAGAAGAGCGATTCCCTAATGTTTCGAAACCATTCGAGTTCGCCATGATTTACCCAAAGAAGCAGCATAAAAGCACCCGCGATCAGAGAGAGGTACCAACGGATCTCAGAAACGCGACCATACGCACCTATACCTTGCCTAAGCGCATGCCAATGAATCGAAAAGTTGGCTCCTGCGTAAAGCATCCCAGCGATGATTACCAACTCAATCGCAACCGAGTCAAAGTGTGCAATTGATTCCGCACGGGGTGAGTACCCGCCCGTGGCTATGGTCGTAAAGGCATGAGTAACTGCATCAAAAACTGACATTCCAACCGCTAATAAAAGCATCGCAACAATGCAGGTGACGGCTCCGTAAAGCAGCCACAGGCGTCTTGCCGTGTCTCGCACCCGCAAAGACAGGCGGTCGGCTGTAGGGCCTGGAGCTTCACTAGCAATAAGGTCTAAACCGCCGATCCCCAGGGCTGGAAGCACCGCTACGGCCAATACGACCAGCCCCATTCCTCCCAACCACTGGGTCATGCTGCGGTAGAAAAGAAGGCCCTGGGGCACTGAGTCAAAGTCGGACAAGATTGTTGAGCCGGTGCATGTAAAGCCAGAAACTGACTCAAATATTGCATCGTCAAAATGAGCCCAAGGAACAACCCCGGTAAACAAAAACGGTAACGCACCGGCTAACGCGACCGCTAGCCAACTCCACGCAACCGAAGCAAAGGCAAGAGCCGAATCCGTAGTTGGAGAAACCTGCGAGCCAAAGAACAAAGCGCAGCCAACAGATGCTGTCACAAGAGCCGCCATGGTCAGGCCGGCAGCAGCCCCTCCTCCATCGATGAGGGCAACAACAGCAGAAAGGGTCATTGCAAGGGCGACAGCCAATAACCCTGCTCCAGCAACGCGTACCGGTGTGATAGCTACCCGCCTCACCGAACTGACCTCTCATGCCGAGTCAGACGCCACCGACGAACTTCTCGCTGTACCGGCTCTCCAATTCCTCCCAAAGAAACCAAAATAGGCGTTACCGACACCCTTCCAATCAACATCAAAAGAGCTCCGGAAAGGTGCCCAACCGCTCCCAATGCTCGCAGGTGCTCATTCGGCCCCCCGAGACCGAATGCAAATCCGACGTTTGAAAGCGAAGAGATAGCGAATGAAAAAGCAGCTTCAAAGTTTAATCCATCAGCGGTAAATAGCAGCACAGAGGCAAGGATGACCATGGTCGCCAGAAATAGCTCTCCAATTATCCTCGCCAGAGCAACTTCGCCGATAGAAGATCTTCCTAGGTGAATTTTTTCTACTGCGGATGGATGAATACTTCGACGCAGTTCGCGTCCTATATACCGCCCTAAAACCATGAATCTCATGACTTTGAATCCGCCAGCGACTGAAGCAGACATGCCACCTATGACCATCAAGACAAGAAGCAATGCCTCTGAGCCATACGAAACCAACGTCGGGTTGCTTGCGACGTATCCAGTCGTAGAAATTGCTGAAGTTACCCAGAAAAGAGTTTCGCGAAGATTATTCACTGTCGGCCATTTATCTGACCAAGCAAGCACAGCCACGACTGCAATGACGATCAACCCGATGTATGTGCGAAACTCGATACTTCGGACAAAACGATGTAGATCCCCCCGGCGCAAAGCCCTAAACATTAGGGGCAAGCTTGTGCCAGCGGTGATCATCCCGACAATGGCAACCCATTCGATAGCCGGCGACTCAAACGCGCCGATCGAACCTGAATAGCTGGAAAATCCACCGGATGAAACGGTCGTCAGTGAATGGATCACACTGTCAACTAACGGCATACCCGCTGAGAAATATGCGATTGCAAGCAAAATCGTCAGACCCATATAGAGGGTCAATAGTCGAACCATCGTTGAGCTGCTTCTGGGAGCCAATCGCCTGGCCGATCGAGTCGCAACTCCTCCATCTGCATCTAAACCACCCACACCTAAGTGAGGCAAAATGCGAACCAGAACGACGATCATTGCAGCAGCGGCCAACCATTGACCAAAGGATCGAAACAGCGTCATCCCAAGGGAGAGTGATTCTGGCTCAACGGTAGTCGCGTTGGTTCCGGTAACGGTCGCAGAAGCCTCGACCAAAGCAACATCGATTGTCGGAGCAACCCCTGTTACTAGGTGTGCGACAGTTGCGGCGACCAACGCTGCCAAAGCGCCACTGACAAAGGCCGTGAACAACTGAGCTATTGGCAAAGTGGATGGAAATTTCGAAAAACGAAGAATGGAAAACCCCAGCAGCTGGATGGTAAGACCCGAAGCGAGGAATGCAAGGGCATCGGGACCTCCGTCCAACCAATCGATAACTCCACAGGCAAAAAAGAGGGGTGCAATCAAGACCCACACCGCTCCAACAGTTACCCCCGTTGCTGACTCGATCCGACCTTTGGAGAGTTGGCGAAGCAATAACGCTGACTGTCTGAGCATCCAGGCAGTCAGGCGCTGAGCATACCCAGGGACAACGGCCCGTATCGGAGACTTTGGGGTCACCCGAAGGCCTGCTTCACCTCATCCACCAGATGAGGCTTCGCAAATACGATTGCATGGTCGCGGGCCCTTAGAACACTTCGACCGCGCGCTATGTGAGCATTTCCATCGCGAACAATGGCAGCAAGCAGGACACTTCCCGACAGTCCGAGGTCCTTTACTGCCATCCCATCAGCACGAGCATCGGGTGCAACTTCAAATTCGACAACTTCGACATCCCCTTCCAAAAACGTGGCCACAGCAGCCACATCTCCACGGACGTAGCGCAACACGCTGTTAGCGCTAGCAGTTCGGGGAGATAACGCTGCATCGATGCCTACTTGCTCCAATAGGGGTAACAAGCTCAGACGATGGACAACAGCAATAGTTTCTGGAGCACCCATCGACTTTGCGTAGAGGCAAGCAAGAACGTTGGCATCGTCTTCGCCCGTACATGCGATTACGGCATCAAAATCTCCTACCCGTTCCGAAGAAAGCAGGTCCGTATCAGTAATATCTCCCTCAAACACCAAACACCCGGGTAAATCTTCCGCCAAAGACTCGCAGCGCGATTTGTTTACCTCGACAATGGCAACTTCCACTCCCCTATCGAGAAGACGTCTAGCCAAAAGTGCCGCTGTTCGACCACCGCCCAACATCATGACCCGCTTGACTTCTGTCCTATGAAGACCAAGCAAAGTCATTAACTCGCGACGCCCTTTACGACGGCAAACAACTCTCAGTAAGTCCTGTGGTTGAAGAACCATGTCCTCACGCACTACATGACTTTCTCCGTCACGAACTACCTCTCCAAAGATGAAATCCCACTCTGGCTCGTAAGCAGCACCGATCTCCCCCACTGAACGGCCCACAACGGGCGCCTCATCAGAAAGCCGGGCACCTACCAACAGCACCTCGCCTCCGGCCATTTCAAAGAGGTTTCTAGCACCTCGATATAGCAACAGTTCCTGAATCGCTGCGGCAGTTTGTTCGTCGGGGTCAAGGACCAGATCAACTCCCATTGCCTCTCGAATTTTACGACCGGCTTGACCTCGCAGTTCGGGGTCATCAATTCTGGCGATCGTGGAGAGTTTTTCTTCACCCCGAGCCTGGCGTGCTTGTAGGCAAACGAGCAAATTAGTTGTGTAGCTCTGAGTAACCGCCACCAACACTTCGGCCTTCTCAACTTGAGCCTCCGAGAGCGTGCTTGGGTTCGTTGCATCCCCAACGACAGTTAAAACATCGTTGTCTCGTTCGATCCGCGTCAACGGTTCTCGCAACAGGTCGACTACGACTACGTCGTTACCTTCGCGTGACAGCCGAGCTGCTACGTAACTTCCGACCTCTCCGGCGCCGACCACGAGGATTCTCACTTCACCAACGGTACCGCCCAAGTAGCAGAGTTAGAACCTGTGAGGCCCAGCTAATTGCAAAGGGCATGCACGCGGTAGGTTGTCACGATGGCGGTAGTAGTTTCGATCGACGCAGGAACAACAGGCGTCAGGTCTTTCGCTCTCAACGACAAGGGCGAGCAAGTTGCTCTCGCATATAAGGAGTTCACTCAGTACTTCCCGCGCCCAGGCTGGGTTGAACATAATCCGAATGAAATTTGGGAGTCGGTTCAGCTAACGCTTTCTGACCTCAGGGCTTCCGTTAGCGAACCTATAGCTGCGATCGGCATAACAGACCAGCGTGAAACCGTTTTAGCGTGGAGCCTGAAGTCAGGTGAGCCTCTTTGTAATGCAATCGTTTGGCAAGACCTGCGGACATCCAGCCGTTGTGATCAGCTTGTGGAGAGTGGTCTCCTTGACCAGGTTCGTCGAACAACTGGGCTGGTAATCGACCCATATTTTACTGGAACAAAAATTGAGTGGCTTCTCAAGAACAAGGTTGTCGAACTGAGCGCTGACTTAGCGTTTGGCACAATCGACAGTTGGCTCATTTGGAAGCTGACGGAAGGTTCAACCCACGCAACCGACGTGACTAATGCTTCCAGAACACTTCTTTACGACATTCGGGAGGGGTGCTGGTCGCCGGAACTCTGTGAACTATTTGGAGTTCCAGTGTCAAACCTGCCTGATGTCTACCCTTCGTCTGGACGTTTCGGGTTGACTGCTGACACAACGGCGCTGGGTTCAGGCATCCCAATTAGCGGCGTTGCGGGAGACCAACAAGCTGCATTATTTGGGCAAGCATGCCTTGAGCCTGGGATGACCAAAAATACCTATGGAACCGGATCTTTCGTTTTAATGAACGTGGGCCCACACTGTCCCGAACCAGTTGACGGACTGCTCACTACGGTCGCCTGGGATCTAGGTGATGGGCCGACCTACGCGTTGGAAGGGTCGGTCTTTGTTGCTGGTGCCGCCATCCAGTGGCTTCGAGACGGTTTGGGAATAATCAGTGAAGCCGCAGAAATAGGTGATCTAGCAGCGTCTGTACCAGATACCGGTGGCGTTTATTTTGTACCGGCTTTTGCAGGCTTAGGGAGTCCTTGGTGGGACTCACGCGCTCGCGGAACTATTACAGGCATAACAGGAGGCACGGGACGCGGGCACCTTGCACTGGCGGTCGTGGAGGCCATCGCATTTCAGACTCGAGATGTAGTAGAGGCAATGTCTCAGGCAGGAGGTATGCCTGTTCACGAAATGCGTGTTGACGGTGGCGCCGCCGTTATGGATTTGTTGCTCCAAATCCAGGCAGATCAACTTGGTGTTCGAGTTTCGCGGCCTGTTATCACTGAAACGACGGCCCAAGGCGCAGCGATGCTTGCCGGACTTGCAGAGGGGTTATGGGATAGGCCCGCAGAAATTAGTGCTGCTTGGCAATTAGAGAGGGCATTCGAGCCTCGTGATAATCGCGGTGAATGCGATGCGTCGCACGCGAACTGGCTTAGAGCGCTCGACAGGTCCCTGAATTGGGCTGTGGAATGACTACCTCCTCAGCGAAGTCGTTCCAACCCAGTACCCAACTGAGCTATGGCCTGACGAATCCGATGTTCATTTTCCACTAAAGCAAATCGCACGAAACCCTCACCGCCCGGACCGAACCCAACTCCAGGCGACAAAGCGACGTTGGTTTCTTCGACAAGATGTTTACAGAAGCCCACGGAACCCATTTCACGGTACGGCTCAGGAATCGGCGCCCAAACAAACATGGTGCCCTTGGGTGGTTCGATCTCCCAGCCAATACGCCCAAGCCCGCGGATCAGGCTGTCGCGACGAGATTGATAGATCGCATTTACTTCTCTCGGATAGTCACTTTCTTCATTCATCACCACTGTTGCCGCTATCTGAATCGGTTGGAAGGTTCCATAATCCAAGTAGCTCTTAAGTTTTGCTAACGCCCCTACTACTTCGCTATTCCCCACACAAAACGCAACTCTCCAACCCGCCATAGAAAAAGATTTCGTGAGACTGTAAAACTCAACTGCAACTTCTTTCGCACCTTCCGCCTGCATAATCGACGGGGGTTGGTATCCGTCGAAACCGAGATCTGCATACGCGAAGTCATGCACCAACACCACTTCGTGTTCTCTGGCGAAATCAACCAGCCGCTGCATGAAAGGTAGGTCGACGCATGTGGTGGTGGGGTTATGTGGGAAGGACAAGACGATAGCCCGAGGCCGAGGCCACGAATATTCAAACCTCTCGACCAGCGATTCAAAGAAATCTTCGCCTGTTGCCAAAGGAACTTCACGAACGTTTGCCCCTGTGAACAGTGGTCCAAATATGTGAATCGGGTACGACGGAGCTGGAACCAAACATGCGTCGCCTGGCGCCAGCAAGGTCCACATCAGATGCGAAAATCCCTCTTTGGCTCCAATGGTGTTGATTATTTCGGTTTCCGGATCTAGCGAAACGTCCCACTGGCGTTGATACAGGTCTGCAACAGCTTCTCGAAGCTTGGGTATACCCCTACTGGCCGAATACCTGTGGTTTCGGTCATTCTCGGCCGCTTCGGCGAGCTTCGTGACCGCAGTAGCCGGCGAGGGAATATCCGGATTGCCGAACCCCAGGTCGATGACGTCGGCTCCATCTCGCCGACGTTCGATTTTCAATGAGTCAATAATAGTAAAGACGTAGGGCGGCAGATTGCTGATGCGTCGGAACTCCACGCAACTTGAGGGTACAGAGGCATTGGGCCTTATCCGAAGCAACTATCCAAGAACTCTCTTGGTACTAGGTATTTCTATCCTTCGACCTTGGATTGAAAGTCGTCGAGGGCCGCATGCGCGATCCTTCCCTCAGCTCTCCTCTTCACAAACCCCGGGAGTGGGACCGCCAACTCTATGGCGAGCTCATATGTGACTTCGGTCTGCCGAGGGTCATCGACAAGGCTGTCGAATCTATAACTACCATCGAGCCTCTTGATGATGTCGCCGCTCGCCAATTCCCATTTAATGAGCGATGGCGACTCCGAGTAATCGTAAATAAGCGAATAAGTAGCGCTTCTGCCCATGGCAGCGACTCGAAAAGTTGCCTCAGTTACTCTTCCCTGGTCATCGCGAGCTCCTACCGACACTTCACGTAAATCGCTGACCCAGGATCCATAACTTTCAACGTCGACAACCAAGGCATGACACTGTTCAGTACCTGCATTGACGACGCGAGAAACTTTTAATTTGTCGATCATCAGCTTTTCCTATCCAACGACCCCTGTATTCTGCCACGCCTCGGAGGCTAGGCGTGGTCGCAACCACGCTCTGGGAAAATTCCATGCTGGGCTGACCATAAAGCCGCCGACCCAACTGGCAGCATCGGGGCCAATATGACGAATGCAATATCGGTGTAGGGCCTAAGCGCAGCCGCGGTGACAGCCACTACCAATTGGACAACCATCGACCAGGCAAATAGCCGCTGAATTGACCGTGGGGCACTGTTTTGAAGCAAAAACAATCCGAAAACGGATACCTTTTCAACGCGACTGCGTCTCAATCCATGCATCAACCCAAACAAAAGCAAGAATAGGCCCAACACAAACATCGTTAAAGATACGGTCACGACAAACGGACCAGAAGGCTCGGGTGCCATAAGACCGAAAGCCGCTAAGACCGCCAGTACCAATGTTGATTGCCACGTCAAACGAAGCAAAGATTGCCCAGGGCTATGGTCGGGCTGAGTTATTCCTCGCTTCATGAAAGCGTTTTCTCGAGACGGTCAGCTAAGAGGTCATACGAAAGGGAGTTCGTCGCCCGGTTTCTGCCTTCCCTTGACATCTCATACGCCTTTCCCGGATTTTGGAGAATTGAAAGGACCGCTCCAGCCACTTCGTTCGCCCGTCTCGGGTGGTCCACAACGACTCCCGTGACGCCGTCCACCACAGCCTCGTGAGCTCCGCCGGAACGCCCAGCCACTTGCGGAACCCCCGCCGCAGCAGCTTCGGCAAAGACAATACCGAAGCCTTCTTGTTCTAAGCCCCCCCATCGATTCCTACAGGGCATGACGAAGAGATCTCCCATAGCAAACATAGATGGGAGCTCAGAATCGGCGACGCGCCCCAGGAACTTCACGGGAAAATCCGACTTTTTAGATAGACGTTCCAAACGTTTCCTATCTCTACCTGCGCCGGCTATCGCTAGCTGTATGCCAGGTATCTCGTGTCGAAGACTCGCTACCGCCTCAATAGCTATGTCAAACCCTTTTCGAGGAACAAGACGGCTAACTCCGACAACAAGAGGGGCGCGACTAAATCCGAGACCCTCGCGGTATCTCATTCGTTCCTCAAAGTCGCGCGGCACGAAACGGTTTTGGTCAACACCGGGCGGAATCTCAATAGTCGTCAAGGGGCGGCCGGCCGCCCTTGAGGCCTCTCGAGCTGGATAGCCACCCGCTGTAATAACAAACTCGGCGTTTCGCAGTACTCGACCGAGAAGGTGTCGAGCACCCAGGAGTCGACCCGGAACTGTTATTTCAGCGCCATGAGCGACAATGGCATACGGAAGATGCAGAGCAGGCGCTAAGTGCCCTAACGGAAGCGCCGGATCTAAGACGACGAGTTCTGCCTCTACCTCTTGAGCTAATTGCTTAATCTCACCAGCTAATTGTCTGGTTGGCAGAAAGACCCTTCGCCTAGACCGCACGATGCGATGTTCTTGCGCTGCATCAAAGCCCTCTGCCTCGGGGTGGTTCGGGGTGAAAACTGTGACCTTGTCGCTAGGTAATCTTCGCCAAAGCTCCCAAAGGTAATTTTGAATTCCACCGACTTTTGGTGGGTAGTCATTGGTAACAAGAAGGTGTTGCTTCATTGACTCTCCGAGCCCAACAAGATCCCCCACTCGTCTAGTTCGGCGCGAACGATTCCATCAGGATCATGTTCAACTAACGACTCAGCTACATCAGGTCCAATCAGATGTTTCTTTCCTAGCCGCAGCGCTGCCCACACCGCATGGCTTCGGACCAAAGGTTCTGACGCCATGAGACAACTCTTTAACACTCGATCTACTTCGCGGTCATCGTGACTTTGGCTATTCCCCAACACCACCAAAGCATTTCTCCGCAAATATTCAGGTCGACGCCTAGGTATATACCAATGACCAAACTGTCTCATGAGTTCTTCATCTGAACTATCGAGCAGCGTAACAATGTCGACCTTTGAATCTCTGGGCAGGATGGTTCCTGAAACGTCCATCGCCTCATCGTTAATCGGGCAGAGGAC
Source organism: Acidimicrobiales bacterium MED-G01 (assembly GCA_002457435.1). Classification (GTDB taxonomy): domain Bacteria; phylum Actinomycetota; class Acidimicrobiia; order Acidimicrobiales; family Poriferisodalaceae; genus MedAcidi-G3. Next base: position 115,387 of record NTLA01000002.1, read on the forward strand.
TTGGCAGTCATCACAGCCGTAAAGTCGATCTCCAAGTGCCGTTCGGTACTCCCGGGGAAATATTCCTTTGGCCTGCAAGAGCCACGCTAAACATTTGTTGGCATCAAGCACCCCAAACTCGTCAATGGCCCCGGTAGGGCAATCGGTACTACAACGTCGACAAGTGCCGCACCCGTCGTGAGGATTTTCTGCCCGCCCTTGAATAGGAGCATCCGTCACAACTGAGCCAATTACCGTCCAGGAGCCAAGCTCCGGGTGGAGCAACATAGTGTTGCGCCCTAACCACCCCAGGCCAGCTCTAGCTGCAACTGATCTGTCGGCCAGCCGGTTGTCGTCCATTACCACCTCGGCTCGAGCCCCGAACCCTTCGAGGTAGTTGGCGACTGCCGTCAAGCCTCGGCGGAGCATCCCGTATTCGTCTGAACAAACGTAGGAGGCCACTATTCCTTTCGGACTCTCAACTCTCACTTCGGTCCTTGGGTTCGAGGTCTGAGGTTCCTCGACCGCGGGTGGTTTGTATCGAAGGACAGCGACCAGAATGCTCTGTGCTCCTTCAAATATCTGCGCTGGGTCTGTAGCCCGCTCCGGATTGCCATACGTGAAGTTCATGCCTGCATGAAGACCTTGACGTTTTCGGTCCTTAATAGCAGCGCGAGCCTCCATTAGAGGCTCTACTCCGGTGACAGCAATGTCATCTAACCCGGCGTTCTTGGCTACTTGCTTTATGTTCTCAAGATCAGGGACCCACATCACGACACTTCCACAACGCTCGGAAGAAGGACAGCCAGCTTGCCGACACGCTTACATCTTTAAAAGTTACCGTCCTGAGTCAGATGCAACAGATTTCTGCAGCCTCAATCTCGGAACCAACCCAGATCGACTAAGAGTCCTAAGAGCACGAACATCAGATAATTCGATTACGACTGAGTTCTGATCGGGTCTACATAGGTACGTGATGAGACAATCGTTGCAAGTCTCGGACCCTGAATATTCGCAGAGGTCACAATCAATAAGTAACGACTCCTCTTCAACAGAAGTTTTGTCAGGATCTCTAGTTGTCAATCCGGTGTCTCTCACTTCTCTCTGTCCTTTGTCTCGGTGCTACGACAAGCTAAAACTGGGGTAGGACAGCGTTGACTTAATAGCTATACCTCCTCTAAGAGACAGGTATTCTCTAATCCCGGGGATGGAAATGTTCGCCGAAGAAGCAGACGTTTGGGTAGGTCGCCAATACGGGCCCTACAGCATCAAAGAACTCTTGGGTCGTGGCACAGTAGCTCACGTCTACCGAGCTGCATTGCGTGACGGCAACGAAGTTGCTCTGAAAGTCCTCACCCCCTTCGCTGAAGCGAGACAAGAGATCCGTTCTCTTTTTGAACAAGAATTTGAACTCATGGTTCGTGTCGACCACCCGAACGTGCTTAAAGCAATGCAAGCTGGCGTCATCGCTGGCACTCATTACATGGAGATCGAACCGATAAATGGTGAAACTCTTTGGGATCGAGTTCAGTCATCTAAAGCTGTAGGTCTTCCGGAGTCCATCGCGATTATTCAACAAATGTGTTCGGCGCTGGATCACGTTCATCACCAACGAATCGTCCATCGAGACGTCAAACCCTCCAATATCTTGTTGGACGAAGAGAATGATCGTGCCGTTCTATTTGACTTCGGCCTTGCGCACGACCTAGACGGACCTCCACCGCCTGAAGGCAGGGTCTACGGATCCCCGATGTTCCTAGCGCCCGAACAAGCACTTGGAGCCGATGTCGACGGGAGAACCGACCTCTACAGTCTTGGTGCAACTCTCTATCGGTTAGCAGTGGGGTCAGCTCCCTTTTACGGTGAAAGGAATGATCTACTCCACGCCCACGTGAAACTGTCACCGCCAGATCCCCGCGGAGCTGGGGTTGCTGACGATCTCGCTGAAATAATATCGAGATCGATGTCTAAAGCTCCGGGTGAACGTTTCGAAAGCGGCGCAGATTTCGCCGCTGCCCTCGCCACTGTGAAACAAGCGGACCTAAAACCTCGCAAGCGCGGCCTCCTAGGCCGAATTGCTGGCCGCTCCCAGTAGATATTGTGTACCTCCAATAACTCGACATCGAACGTTTGTTCGCTATATTTGTCTTCGTGTTTCAGCAATCGTTAGACGATTTGGGTACGCCCCTACACGAAGTCACTTTCTGTGTTCTCGATTTTGAGACAACAGGGGGCAGAAGAAATAGCGACATGATCACAGAGATAGGCGCCGTTAAATACCGCGGCGGCGAGGAACTTGGGACCTTCCAAACACTCATCGATCCGGGTTGTGCTGTTCCTCCTGAAATAACGATTCTGACCGGAATCACGAGTTCAATGGTGTCGCGAGCACCTAAAATCGAACACGTCCTTCCCACCCTCTTAGGGTTCCTTGAGGGCGCGGTACTCGTTGGACACAACGTTGGATTTGATCTCGCTTTCTTGAACGCGGCTCTACTGAGATCTGGAAGGGAAGTCTGGAACGGACAGAAGGTCGACACCTTGGCTATCTCGCGCCGCCTCATCCGCAACGACGTTCCAAATCACAAACTTTCTACATTGGCCAAGTGTTTGCGTTTACCACATCAGCCGAATCATCGGGCCCTAGATGACGCTCAAGCCACTGCCGACCTACTTCATCACCTACTTGAACAGGCCTCGGCTTTGGGAGTTCTCGGGCTCGATGACTTGCAACAACTTCCGACCATGCAACGCCACCCTCAGGCAAAGAAACTGCGCCTTACCGAAGACCTTCCGCGTTCGCCCGGGGTTTATCGTTTCGTCGACAAGAGAGGCGTAGTTCTTTATGTAGGCAAAGCGGCCAACCTACGCTCTCGCGTGCGGTCATATTTCTCGAGTGACAAACGCCGGAAAGTTGATCAGCTACTCCGAGAAACCGAATTAATCGAACACACCGTGTGTGAAGGTTCCTTGCAAGCAGAAGTGCTTGAGTTGCGCTTGATCCAAGATCTTCGTCCGCGGTTTAACCGTCGTTCGAAGAATTGGTCGAAGTACGTGTACGTGAAATTAACCTTGGCAGAGCGATTTCCTCGGTTGTCGATCGTAAGTGAGCCGAAAGAGGACGCTGGCTTCTATCTAGGTCCGATTTCCTCTCGTCGTGTCGCTCGAGATGTCGTTGATGCGATCGAAACTGTCTTGCCACTTCGCCGTTGCACCAAGAGAGTGCCCCGACAGGTGACTGCCGGACCCTGTGTTGCTGCTCAAATCGGTACCAGCGTCTGTCCTTGCTCCGGGGAGGTGACAGAGGAGGCTTATTCGCAGATTGTCGACAATGCCCTCCTAGCGCTAAACAATCACCCAGAAAAGCTACTTAACCCACTACGACTTCGAATGCTGGGCCTTGCGCATCAACAACGCTTTGAGGAAGCTGCTGATCTCCGTCGTCAAGCCTTCGCGCTGTCCACCGTCTTGCGGCGTCAGTACCAAGTGGAGGCACTGCGTTCCCTTGGTCGCGTGGTATTCGAAGACTTTAGAGCTGGACTGACGACACTTGAAAATGGTTGCCTAGTTGCGTTCGCCGGTGAAACATGCGACGTCAAAATCCCGCTCAACAGCCCCGATGGCGTGATAGGGAAGCGCGAAGTTGCGGAATTGTGGTGCGTCGCCAATTGGCTTGACAGCGAGGCCCACAATCTTCGTCTTGTCTACTGTGACCGCCCTCTGTCATCTCGATACCCGTGTCTAGACAATTTTCAGATCAAGAAAGATCTCGCACTGGTTTAAGTTGAGTCGCTATTTTGCCTATTCTTTGCGACCTAAAAACTTGACCCCATGCCCATACCGTTCAATAAGCTCCAATTCGTCAACGTCGTAAACCATGGTCCACCTTCGCTCACTGTCCTCAAATTTAACCGCCGCCATGACGAACCGATTGCCTGGCTGAATAGCAACCACAGTTCCCGTCTGGCCTATTAAGTGCTGTCGACTGTCGTCTGAGGTTGCTGTTAGACGGACAACATCTCCAACCCCATAGGGAAGGGCTTGTCCGATCACCATGACTAGCCGGCTATCTCGTTGCTGAGATCAACTACAGCCTCAACCTTCGCTGCAGCATGGCCATTGGCCATAACCGCCTTGGCGGCCTCCAGCCCTGCTTCCATGTTCTCAACTAAGTCAGCAACGAGAAGGCCTGCTGCGGCGTTGATCGCGACGATGTCGGCCCTTGGACCGGCATCGGTCCCAGCGAACAACTCATGCATTATCTGCACATTGTCTTCTGGAGTGCCCCCTTGAATTTCAGCCCTATTGACCCGACGAATACCTACAGATTCAGGTTCAAATTCGGTCTCGCCTACGACTTCACCCTCACGGACCTCATAGATACGGGTTGAATCAGTAATCGTAATTTCATCAAGACGGTCACCTCCATGAACGACCAGTGCGTGTTCGCTGCCTCTAGCCGCTAACACGCCTGCAACTCTCGGAGCCATGGTGGGATCGCTAACCCCTACTACTTGCCTTTTTACACCCCCAGGGTGGGACAAAGGGCCGAGGAAATTAAAGGTTGTGGGAACACCAAGCTCAGAACGAACTGGACCAACGAACCTCATCGCAGGGTGAAAGTTTTTGGCAAAGGCGAACCCGAGTCCCACTTCTTCAACACATCGTGCTACTTGGGCGCCGTCTAGATCGATAGCTAGCCCCAACATTCCCAAGGTGTCAAAAGACCCACTACTCGAAGAAGCCGCAACCGAGCCGTGCTTGCAAACTGTTGCTCCAGCTGCCGACGCGACAAAACAAGCCATCGTTGAGACACTCAGCGCGTGAGCCCGTCGAGACGGGGCGCCGCCGCTTCCGACGATATCAATTGTTCCGTCTGGCACATCCAAAGGAGAAGCTGCGTCCATCATTGCATCCACTAAGCCAGTGAGTTCCAGTACCGAACCTCCCTTCATGCCCAGAGCAATTATGAAACCTGCTACTTGAGCGTCCGTTGCTTCTCCTCGCAGAATCGACCCTAGGGCAGCCCGAGCCGCGGCAGGGGTTAGATCAACTCCAGCAACTAGGTCACTCAAAACTCCCGACCAGCCACCAAAAACGTCCAAAGGCACATCGGTCGCAGAGTTGCTCTTACTCGAAGTCACCTTTGGGACTCTACCGTTCGTTTGTTGTCTCGGTTTCGCTCAAGGCGCGCTGGCGCGCTGCGGCACGGCGCCGTCGCCTAATAATGCTTCGTCGTTCCCGCTGCGTCGCACCTCCCCAAACTCCTTCTTTCTCTCGCACAGTTATTGCATATTCGAGACAAGGCATTGCGACCGAACAACCACGACAGATTTGCTTTGCTAATTCAGCGTTGTCGTCTTCATCATCAGGAAAGAAAATCGACGCATCGATACCGCGACAGGCGGCAGTTTGTTCCCATCCCTTGAGCCCTGGTGCAAAGGGAAGTGTGCTCTGGAAGACATCGGTTAGCGCGTCTCCACGACTGGAATGTAAAACTGTGGTCTGAATCGGTTCGCTGATACTCATGTCAATCAGGATTCTTTCCCATTGAGACTGGGATTGTCCAGACTAATTGAGCGTTCGGTAAAATTTGAGGGAGGAATCCGAGTTGCCAGACGACTTTTTAATCTTCGGTCACCGAATTAACCGCAATGCGTGGTTAAGTGGTTCACTATTCTCACTCGGCGTAGTAATCGGCGTCGGGTTAATTATCGGCAATCTCGTGGATCAAGACGGAGGTAATTCGTTATTAGTTACAGCTGCGATCTCCATCGGCCTTGTTATCGGTGGATTCGTTGCATCTTGGCGCGCCTCGCGCTCCCACATCGTTCATGGGATGCTCACCAGCAGCCCCCCGCTGCTAATTGGCTTTATATTTCAATGCATCAGAATGGCTCGTGGCGTCCGTTCTGTTTCCTGGCTGAGCCTGATTGTGGTCAGCTTTCTAGCTATCTCACTAGCAACGTTGGGCGGAGTCCTTGGCGGACGTTGGACTCCAAATCGAGGATCTCTTTTTGAGTAAACAATCTGTGCCGACATAACAAGCCTCATGCAGCGATACAGTGATACCGGCGGTGAGTCGGCTGGGTGACCGCAGTTGGCCTCACCTTTAGAGACGAGGCAAATTGAGGAAGGTCGGGACTCCGCAGGGCAGGGTGCTGGGAAAAAACCAGGCGCCGCGAGGCGACGGAAAGTGCAACAGAAAGTAAACCGCCGATGGTTTAGCGCTGCTAATCACAGGCAAGGCTGAAAGGGTGCGGTAAGAGCGCACCAGCGTGCAAGGTGACTTGCATGGCTTGCAAACCCCACTCGGAGCAAGGTCAAGCAGGAATCAGGTGGCCCGCCCTACGATTCCGGGTAGACCGCTGAGATGGATGGTCACACAAGTGAGTGAACTCACTGGACAGAATCCCGCCTACAGGCTGACTCACCGCCACCCGTATCGATTTCTACACACAAGCAACCGGCAAGCTAGCGTTCTCGATAATGAATCACAGATCTACGAATATCGATTGGCCTGATGCGCTCGAACTAGGCCCGATTACGGTTCTGACAGGCTTAGACAGGGGCAAATACCCGCATGGAAACTCAGTTCTTGTTCAGGGGTCTCATAAGACCGTCCTGATTGACCCTTCTCTCACTGTCGCGCATCGCGGGGTGCCTACACGGGTTGATCAAATACTTCTATCTCATGTGCATGAGGACCATATTCCTGGAATAAGTCAGCTCAAAGATGTCCCCGTGTCGTGTCATGAGGCAGACGCTGTAGGGCTTACTTCAATTGATGGATTGATGTCTATGTATGGGTTGCCTCCATCTGTCGAAGAAGAATTTCGACAAGAGGTAATACAAGACTTCAGCTATGAGCCTCGAAGTGATGCGTCAACCTTTTCTGACGGTGAGGTCTTTGATTTAGGAGGGGCTGAGATTCAGGTAGCACATACGCCTGGACACACCCGTGGCCATTGTGCGTTCTTAATCCCTCAAGCCCGAGCTGTCTTCCTGGGCGATATTGAGTTATCAGGTTTCGGGCCTTACTATTTTGACGCACATTCCTCATTGGACAGCTTCGAGCAGTCTCTGAATCGGTGCCGCTCTCTGGACGCCGACCACTTCATAACTTTTCATCACAAATGGGTTATTTCCGGCCGAGAATTATTCCTCGAAATGCTGGACGCCTTCGAGAGTGTGATCTCCAACAGAGAATCAGCGATGCTTGACTTCATGAGCGAGCCAAAATCAATCGACGACTGCGCATCACAGCGATTTGTGTATCGGCCGTCAGTCGACATGAACTTTGTGGATCATGTTGAAACCCGTTCAGCACGGATCCACATTGATCGCATGATCGAACAGGGTCGCGTTGTGGAGGTAGGCGAGGGAATGTACCGAACTGCTAACGGCTAAGAGCTAAGGCATTTTAAGATGTGCTGTTTCGTTAAAAGATGTCAGCACAGGCCGTCCATCCCTCACGGCTATTCGAGTGATCTGAGCCTGCCCGACGCTGAGGTTCCATGAAATTTGTTCACCAGTTCCCAGTGCCCAGGAAACCGCAGACTTTATTGGTGAAACGTGCGTAAACACTGCGATATTTGATTCTTCAGCCTCAAGTAATAAAGCTTCGCACCCCAGTGCGACCCTGCGGTCCAATTCCTCTAGGGACTCCCCTCCCGGTGGCGCGAAGCTTGGGTCACTTCGCCATCGGGTCCATTCCTCCTTGGTGATTTCACCAATCGGTTTCTCGTCCCATTCCCCATAGTCCAGTTCGATCCAACGCTCATCAATGCGACAGGGCAGCCCAAGTGGTTCCGCCGTTTGAAGCGCTCGTCGTAGTGGAGATGAGACAACCGCGTCAATCAGTCCCAACGCGTTTCCTATTTGCTCGGCTTGACGAACACCCTCCCCGTCAAGGGGGTTGTCCACTCGTCCCTGGAGGAGACCGTCCGCGTTGGCAACAGTTCTGCCATGTCGAACGATTAACAGCACTAGTAGCCCCTCGTTCCTGGATTAATCAGGTCACGATCGATCCGGCCGCTTCGCAGAAACAATCGTCGTCGCTCAGCTTGATTCATTCCCATTAATCGCCAACTCCAAATCAGCAAGGCCAAGCCAATTAACTCCATAAATACGATCAGTAGAACTTCACGATCCGCTAACGGAATGTTGGCTGCACTGCTTGTTGAATCCGTAAATGGCCACCAAAACGTTTCGGTGTTCATCCAAGCTCCATCAAACACTGAATGCCAAAATATTCCTATTGGAACCGCCAAGGCATGTCTACGAAATTGACGTCGTCCGATAGTACAAACCATCAACCCCATCAACAGCAGAATCGGGGCCGCAAGCGTGTGCATGAGGTTCGTCGTACCCAAGAAGACATCTATCGCATCGGGCAGAAGAGCTCCAGCAATTATCAATCGATGATCAATCGCTGGATCACGAAAAGTGAACCACATCGCTATCAGGGCTGTTCCAGCAAACCACAACAACATGAGATCTCTACCGCACTACAAGAGCGCCACACTCGGGACATTCCGAGGGTTCATCACTTGGCAATCTTCGAATTCGGTCAATTTCGACTGCGGCGATTTCCAAGAAGCATGCTCCACATGATGTGCCGACAAGCCGACCTACTGCCGTGTGATCGCCCATTCGCTTTCGATTGTCTTCGTAGAGTCTTACAAGATCGCTTCCTGCTCGCGTTTCGGCCCCCCGTTTTGCGTCGACCACTGACTCGCGTTCCTCTTCAACTTCAGACAATGCTGATGCGATCTTGCCTTCGATAGCGGTAACCGCCTCTTGGCAGTCAATCCTGGCCTTTTCAATCCGAGTTTCTTCGGTCGCGTACGGCTCGATTCTTTCCATCAATTCAATTATCTGGTCCTCCAAGATAGATTGGCGTTTTGAGAGGGACTCAATTTCGCCTTGCAGCGCCGCCGCATCTTTCGGTGATGTCATGTCTCCGCCGTACAGAGAACTGGTTGCTTTCGCGATCTTGTCTTCTAACTGTTGGATTTCGGCCTCTCTGTCGCTTTGACTCTGCCGGAGTGTTGACAACTCGGCCTCAATCAGGCCAAAACTGTTTTGAAGTTCACGATCGTCCGCTTGAAGGTTCGCGAGCTGTTCGTATTCAGGCAGGGTCTTGGACCGGTGAGCCAGTTGCGACAGCCGAGTGTCAAGTTCCTGAAGTTCGACTAGGACCTCAAGCTCACTCAAAGCCGCCTCCTTACTAATAGGTAACTGCTAACTCCTTACACCGGTTCTATCACGTTGCCTATCGATTACGTCCCATTCTCGTCATCAACAGGAGGCTCCGTCGTAGTGGTGACAGGGTTCCGATTCGGCACGAGGGCACAATTCAAATACTCGTCTCGATAGATACCGGTAGCTGAAAGCTCAGTCATTCTGCAATTAGCCTCCGGGTGTGGCAAGAAGCTACCGGCGTCAAGGTCCACTTGAGTCATCGCGCATGGCAAATCAAATTGCATTAGGCCACGTTCAGGGCCTAGATCGATGTCGACCGCGCACTTCTCTTCAGCCAAGTACAAGGGTCGAGAGTTTCGTTGCGGAGGTGGCGGTTGTAGCAGTGGAATGATTTCTTGCTGCTCTAACACGCGGGTCATATAAGAGCCCCAGATACGTGCCGGAACCCAACCGCCAGTCCCCTCTCGACCCTGTATATCGGTCATTGAGACTTTTTCTTCGGGATGCCCCATCCAAACGGCGGTGCTCAGGTGAGGTGTGAACCCGACGTACCAAGCATCACTGAAATCTTGTGCAGTGCCTGTTTTCCCGGCGGATGGTTGACCACTTTCAAGGCGAGCTCGCCGACCAGTGCCAGCTACAACGTTGTTGGCGAGCACCTCCGAGACCCAAGCAGCAGTAGTTGCTTTGACAGCACGACGGCCGCGAGGGACATGTTGGTACAACACCGATCCACTGGCATCTTCAATTTTGCTAATGAGGAAGGGTTCCATTCTTAACCCACCATTGGCAATGGCGGCGTAGGCGACTGCTTGCTCGAGGGGTGTTACCTCTTGAGCGCCTAAGGACATTGACAGGTAGGGGCGAAAAGAATCTTCAGAACTGCGACCTAATAGGCGGTTAGCTACCTCCACAACGTTGTCTAAGCCTGTACGCAGCCCTAGACGGACGAAGCCACAGTTCGAACTTTTGAGGACGGCGAACTGAACAGTCCCCACCGCGCCTTCGTTTTCATTGAAATTGGTGACTTCGTAATCGACGTTGGGGGGATTAGGAAAGGTGCATGGCCCCATTCCGCTAATCGTGTCAAACGGAAATAATCCAGCTTTCTCGATGGCCGCTGCAAGCACATATGTCTTGAAGGACGATCCCGGTTGTCTTCTTCCCTGTGTTACGAGATTAAATTGAAAATCCGCAAATTCGGGACCTCCGATGAATGCTTGGACAGCTCCGGTAGCAGGGTCCACAGATGCGATCGCGACCTCGAAATCACCTCCTCCTTCAGGCAACACATCTTCCACTGCCTCTTCCATATGTCGTTGCAAAGTGGGGTCAAAGGTTGTCCAGACTCGAAGACCACCGTTGTATACCTTCGCAAAGCGTTCCTGATACGTCTCCCCCAACGCCGGATGGGCGAGTAGCGCTTCAGTAACTTCATCAAGGAAATAGTCCCTGCGCAGAGTTTCATCGGTCCGCTGCGGGCTCCTGTTGCGGTCAGGTAGTCCACGTTGTTCGAAGCGGTCTCGGTCCTCCGCTGAGATGATTTCGGCATCTAAGGCACTTTGTAAAGACATGCTTCGGCGCTTGCCGACTATCTCAACATCATCGAAACCATCATAAATCCCAGGACTTCGGATCAGTCCAGCTAGGAATGCTGCATCACCAACATCGAGTTGGTCGACGTTCTTACCGAAATAAGTTTCAGATGCGGCTTGAAGACCGTAAGCACCATTACCAAAATAGATTTCGTTGAGGTAAAACTCGAGAATCTCCTCTTTGGAGAATTCTTCTTCAAGTCGCGCCGCGAGCACAGCCTCACGGATCTTGCGACTAAAGGAACTCTCATTTCCCACAACACGAAGTTTGACTATTTGTTGAGTGATAGTTGAGCCACCTTGAGTAATCGCACCACTGGTTAGGTTCTGAATCATTGCGCGAGAAATGGCTCGAATATCTACGCCGTTATGGGTCCAAAATTTATTGTCCTCGACTGCCAACAAGGTAGCCAGTACGTCGTCGGGCACCTCACCAATTTTTACGAGTTGTCGATCGATGTCGTACCTGAGAATTCCTATTTCATTTCCGACGCTGTCATATACCTCTGTCCTTTGCGCGCCTGGCGATAAATCAAGGTCTACATCTATTCGTTCTCGATCAACTGCGAAGAGCGCTTCTTTGCTGTGGGGGCCAATAGCTATTCCAACTGCTGTAATCAAAACAGCGCATCCAAGAATGCTTACTCCCAGGATCGGTAGGCGTAGCAGCCGTCGAAAAGCTCTCACTATGTATCGAAGGTACCGGCAGACAACGCTCAGAAAGCGTCGCTCTGCCGATAGTCGCTGTCATTCGGTCGCGTTTCTGGGCAATTATGGTTCTGTGTCTCAGCGCTCACTCCAAAATTCGTCGTTCGACCCAACTCGTACGTGGGTGATAGATGGAGGACCAAATCTGCCGTCCCTGCCGAATATCGAACCTCCGACGCTGGTTATTGCGGCTGATATCGGCTATCTACACGCTCAAAATATGGGAATCCAGGTTGATGTCGTGGTCGGAGATTTCGACTCTCTCAACCGCGAAAACCTTGAAATGGCGAATCCGCAACTTGTGGTGGAAGAACACCCAGAAGACAAAGATGAGAGCGACTTAGCGCTCGCTTTGAGTTTCGCCCGAACCGTCGGCGCCGAGAACATCGACATCATCACTGGTGGTGGGGGCCGACTTGATCATTTGCTAGTCAGTTCGATGCTGCTAGCAAGCGAAGAAAACGTTGATCAGCGAATCGTCACTCATTGCGGAGCAAGTCGGGTCGTGGCCCTAAAGCCTGGCAAAGCATTTGACTTGCATGATGTCGTCGGCTCCCACGTAAGCATTATCGCCCTTCGATCCGACTCTCGAATTTCCACCACAGGGTTACGTTGGAATTCGTCGCTAGCTGATACGTTCCCAGTTTTCAGCAGTCTGGGCTTGAGTAACGAAGTTACTGACGATCCGACAATTGAGGTAGATCATGGCGTTTTTCTGCTGATAGTGACTTCTCGTGATCTCTAAGCCCACAACGTCCCTCCTGCTCGTGTTTGTCATCTTCACTGCCTTGGCGGCTGGGTGTAAAACTTCGGACCGGGAACCTCAAACAGTGAGGCTCCTCACCCATAAAGAGTTCCAATTACCCGAGGAGGCACTTGAGGAGTTCACCGAAAAGACTGGAATAGAGGTTTTGGTTTTCCTCGAAGAAGACGCCACTGCCATGGTCAATCTTCTAGAAAGATCTTCAGACAATCCAGTTGCCGACGTGGTTCTGGGAGTAGACAGTCTCGAGCGACGACGCGTAACCGAAAAGAGGTTAGTTGAGCCGTATCAGCCGATTGCACTGGACCGACTTGACCCCTCTCTAGTTTTGCAAGATGCCATGTTGACTCCGGTAAGCCAATTGGCTGCTTGCTTGAACCGTTCCAAGTCTCGATACGAACCTCCGAAACGCTCTTTAAACGAGCTTCCCGACCAAGGACAACTCCCACTACAAGCCCCCACAAAGATCAGCGACATGCTCGAGCGTCAACACGCCGAGACTGCCGTGATTCCTGATCCCCTCTCAAGTCGTCTCGGGATTTATTTTTTGGTTGCTCTGGAGCGACTCCACCCAGAAAACGTCGAGGGAGTTACCCCTTGGCCAAAAGTGCTTGACGAAATGTTGAGATGGGGGCTTGAAGTTGCTCCGAGTTGGGAAGAGGCTTGGTTCAGCCGTTTCCAGCCTTCTGCCGGACCCGAAAGTACCGAAACACGTTCTTTGACCTGGGGTTCTTCTGGCATGCCCAGCGTAAGCGTTCGCTTTATTCCGGAGTTACCTGAGGAAGTTGACGTGGCGGTAATTGACAATGGTTGCATCAAAGTCGTGAATTACGCCGGCATCATCAGCAATACCCCTAATCGACGTGATGCAGGTCGCCTAATCGATTCTTTCGTAGAGCCGCTATTTCAATATGCCCTACCTGATCGATACGGAAGTCGGCCAGCTAGGACAGACATAGTGAGAACTGAAGCCTGGCGGCGATTCGGTGTCGACGTGACCGCCATACCAATTGACGAGTGGCGGATAGGGCCCCTCTGGCAACAATGGCTACTGACTTGGAAACAAGTTGCGCGCACCGTGGCAAGTGGCGAAGAGCCCATACCACCAGTCGTCCAAGTGACATTGCCTTCGCAATAGCTACTTCGCGTCCTCTAACGAGACTCTCAACTACTGGCTTTGTCCATAGTCACCCCAGGGTTGATCCCGTTCCGCAATAGCGTCACGGAAATCGCCACCTGTGATGCGCGAAGCCCATTCCTGTGCCTCAGGGGTGTGGCGAGCTATCCCATCGAAAAACGTGCCTAGCATCTGTGATGCACGCAAACCCATACTCTCAAAAGTTTGGTTAATTAGGAGTTTGTTTAAAGCCAACTGGTTGCTCGGGATGCTGGCAAACCGCCGCGCTTCTGCTTCGGCTGCCCGCGAGAGGTCCTTTGCCTCACAGACATGTGATACCAGGCCAATCCGAAATGCTGTTTCAGCGTCGATTGGCCGACCTGTCAATAGAAATTGTTTGGCATGTTCCAGCCCTATCCGGTGGATCCACATCATTGTCGTCGGGGTTCCATAAATCCGACTCGGGGCGTAACCAATTTGTGCGTCATCTGCCATAAACAACAAATCTGCGCACAACAACAAGTCGGTCGCACCGCCAATCGCCCAACCCGAAATTTCAGCCACTACCGGTTTGGGGCACTCCCAAACTTTCATAAAACTTCGAACGTTGGCGGACATCGCTCGGTAGTCACGCACCGGGTCCCATATCTCACCAACTGAAACATCGTTGTGCGCCAAGAAATCGGCCAGGTCATAGCCAGCCGAAACGTTTGGGCCTGCCCCTCGGAGAACTATTGCGGCCACCTCGTCAGCAGCTGTCGCCTGGTCTACGCATTCTGCTACTCGGCTTATGACTTCTGCGGTCAAAGTGTTCAGACGCTCGGGACGATTAAGGGTGATGACCGCGATCTTGTCTTGTTCTGCGTACAAAACTGAGTCCGTCATGAGATCAGCCTCCGGTACCGCTCTACGGTTGCCGTAGAGTAGTCCGCGCAGTCCCCCAAGAAGACCCGTTTGCTTAAAACAGGTGGACTGCAATATTTTCAAAAAGGACCAACAATGCTAGAAACAACGACCCTTGGCGAACGAACCAGCTTGCGGGTGCCGAGACTCTGTTTGGGAACCATGAACTTTGGGGAGCCTGGGCGAGGTCATCAAGGCGACTGGACCCTTGGGATTGATGAAGCTCGCCCAATATTCGAAGCTGCTATCGAATCGGGCCTCTTCTATTTCGATACAGCAGATGTCTACGGAGTGGGGGCCTGCGAAGAGGTTGTTGGTCAACTGCTACGTGATCTGCTTTCTAGGGATCAATACGTCATTAACACAAAAGTTGCTATGCCCATGGGCCGTGGGGCTAACCAAGGAGGGCTTTCTCGTAAACACATCATTGAAGGTGTGGATAGCTCTCTTCGGCGGCTTGGTCTCGAATATGTTGACCAACTAATCATCCACCGTCACCCCCATGCGATCAGAGGGGCGTCTGCGGGACCGATCGAGGAAACAATGGAGGCTTTGAACGACGTCGTCAAGGCTGGCAAAGCCCTCCACATTGGAGCTTCTTCGATGTTTGCGTGGCAGTTCGCCGAACTTCAGTTGACGGCCAAAATTAATGGATGGACCCAATTTGTCAGCATGCAGAACCACTACAACCTTATCTACCGGGAGGAGGAGCGTGAGATGAACCCCTACTGTGTGAGCACTGGGGTGGCTCTGCAGCCATGGTCCCCACTAGCCCGGGGCATCCTGGCCGGCGCCTATCAGGGGAGCCTAGATGGTGGGACTACCAATAGGTCCAAAGGCCAAGACCGCACACGGACGGAATCTTTGTATAGGGGTGAAATGGATTTCGCTATCGCTGACCGGGTTATAACCCTTGCCGATGAACGTGGATGTCGTCCCGCCCAAATAGCAATTGCATGGTTGTTATCCAAACCAGGAATTACAGCACCCGTTGTTGGTGTCTCTCGTGTCGAACAACTAGAGCAATTGGTTGAGGCCTGCTCCATCGAACTATCGGCTGACGACGTTTCCCATCTCGAGGAGCTGTACCAACCAGTAGAAAATCTTCTCTCAATCGGAACCTCTTAACTTCCCTCATTCCGACATTCTTCTCGCTCCCAAGCGTTGGGAGGGCTAGCCTCTGCACTCAATCAATCCGGGGTACATCCATTGCGAACCTCGGGATCGAAAGGCTTTGACGTGAAGGCAGCAGTTCTGAACGAAATTCCGGGTCAACTCGAAATCTCCGAGGTCGGCATAGACAAGCCAGGGCCGCGTGAAGTGCTAATCCAGACCTCGGCGGCGGGACTATGTCACAGCGACCTGCACTTCATGGAAGGCCTGTATCCCTACATGACTCCCGCAGTGCTTGGACATGAATCAGCCGGCGTGGTTGAAGCCGTCGGGTCTGATGTCACCTATGTGAAGCCTGGAGACCATGTGATCACATGCCTTTCGGTTTTCTGCGGCCACTGTTCATACTGCACAGAAGGGCGGCCGTCTATTTGTTCCGGTAAAGATCTTGAATGCAATCGCGGACCTGACGAAGCTCCCCGCTTAACTATTGACGGTGCTCCCGCGTGGCAATTCCTGAACCTTTCATCATTCGCTGAACAAATGCTGGTGCATGAACACGCGATCGTGAAAATCCGCGAGGACATGCCTCTTGATCGTGCGTCATTGATTGGCTGCGGCGTGATGACCGGAGTGGGCGCAGTTTTTCGGACTGCACGAGTTGAGCCTGGAGAGACTGTCGCTGTGTTTGGCGCTGGCGGAATTGGGCTCGCTGCCGTTCAGGCTGCCCGAATCGCAGGTGCCGGACGCGTTATCGCTGTCGACATGCTCGACAATAAGCTTGAAGTCGCTCGCCAAATGGGTGCCACCGATACTGTCAATGCAGCCGATACTGACGCTGTTCTAAGTATTCACGAGATGACGAGTGGCGGGGTGCACAAGTCATTTGAAGCTGTGGGTTTAAAGCAAACAACCGAACAAGCTTTCCAAAGTTTGCGAAATGGTGGCACTGCAACTGTTATCGGCATGATTCCTATCGGAACAAACATTGAAATTCACGGTGTTGACTTCTTGATGGAAAAAAAGATTCAGGGTTCCAATATGGGATCTAACCAATTCCGAACTGATATGCCCCGACTTGTTGATATGTATCTTGATGGTCGCCTAATGCTGGACGAAATGGTCTCAGCCAGAATTAGCTTGGACGAAATCAATCAGGGCTTCGAAGCTATGAAATCTGGGTCAGTAACTCGCTCAGTCATCACTTTCGACTAGTTGAGAACTTTTCGAAATTCAGATTTACCAGTCATACATAGTGTTCATGACACCGCGCACCCTTCCTACGAGCGTGCACGAATTAATGCCTTTGGCCCTCAAGACGTTTACTGCCGCGTCGTTTAGGCGATCAACCTGCAAATAACCGCTGTATACGGCTTCGTCAATACTGGCAAATGCCGGGCCGACATCTGCAAGACTGCCGAGGATCATCAGATCAGCACCGGCCTCTATAGCCATAACGACTGCTTCTTCGATACTCCACCGATCTGAGACCGCCCTCATATTGAGTGCGTCAGTGACCACGAGTCCATCAAACCTTAGGTTTTCTCGCAGAAGACCTTGAATAACCGCTGGTGAAAGTGATGACGGAAGCCCGTCAGTCAAATCAGGAATTTCACTGTGCCCAACCATGATGGCTGATTTCTTTGACCCGATCGCTGCTTCGAAGGGAACTAGGTCGTTCTTAGCCAGTTCAGCGAGTGGCGGGCCTATCGCCCGTCCCTCATGTGAGTCTGCATCTGTTGCACCGTGTCCCGGAAAGTGTTTGGCAACTGGCAAGACGCCCCCATCACTTAAACCTTCAATTGTCGCGATTCCGTAATCGACGACGAGGGCAGCATCGTTAGAAAAAGACCTATCTCCAATGCCTGGCCCGGCGCCTACGTCCAGGACGGGGGCAAAGTTAACGTTGAAGCCCAACTCAAGCATCTGAACTGCGTGACGTTCCGCTCGTTGGGCAACTAATTCAAGTCGTTCATTTACTTGACGAGCAGCACTTGGTAGATCTGGCAACACGTGGCGCAGGCGTTGAACTCTGCCGCCCTCCTCGTCAGCGGCCATCAATAGCGGGATCCGGTCCGCAAACGCTTGGAGTTCACCAATCCTCGTAGCGATCCACGGAGTTGCTCCTCCTGAAAGCAGAATGCCAGCAATCTGGTGGTCGCGTATTTCTTGCACTGCAGCACCGAACTGAGGCTCAGTCATGGTGGGTAGAAGCAGCTGGCCAATCCTTACCGCTCTGGGCAGTTCATCTACGCACCCTCGATCGATGTCATCTATCCACCGGCCCCGCATTAGCTGTTTGATCGCCACTCCTGATAGCCATCCTGTTGGGCGGTCATGTTCGTTGAAAATTCTGGGTCCCGGGTCGCCGATTGCCACCTTCGTACCATTTGCAAGCTGGAGCCAGATTCCCAACGCTCCGGGGGCACCTTCGTGCGCGGAGCGAACCTTGTCGGTTAGCGGCTCACTTTCTCCTAATGGAGGAACAATGTTGGTTCCTACCACTTCGACAGACCCATCAGCAGAAACGACCCAGTATCCGATGCCGCCTGGACCGTCGATTACCCCCACGATGGTCGAGTCGAGTTCGATAGCTATCGTCGAGGTCTCCGCAAACGAAGTCTGTGTCCCCGCCGTTGTGACGGCGAAAAGAGCGACGACTGCCACCAGGAGACCCTTCGTCGGAATCTGCCTAATCATTTATGCTTTCGAGGCTGCGATCGATCTCGGCTGAGCTGGGGAGGAGATGGCTCAAGGTAATCACGTCGTCACCGGTGTCGCTCACGACAAGTGGCACCTCCATGGTGATGTGTCGCAGCAAACAAAATTTGGCGTCTTGGGCTGGGCAATAGAAAACGGTCGCATCGGCCTCCACCCGAAGATTCTGCTCTCGTTCAATACGTAGCTCGAATGATTGCGGCATTTGAGGACCTTGCGCCTCGTAGGAATTTCTTCCAACCACGCGAGAACTTTCCCCATTCTTGATTCGAACCTCCAAGACAAATGTTCCTTCGTCATTGAATTCGTACCCCGTCGGCACCAGGAGGTTGGTTCGTAACTCAACTTTTCCTGGAGTAACCAATATTTGTGGGAAGGTCACTGTTTCGTCTGAGGCGGTGCGATTCAGCAGTATCGCGGCTTGTTGATTTGTCAGTTCAAGAGTCTCGAGGTCCCCTGTTCTTGTATCGAGGGTTCGGATCTGATGATTATTAGTGTCAGCGATATATATAACCTCGCCGGCCACACTTAAGCCGCTTGGTTCCGCTAGCTGAGCAACTTCGCCCGTCCCGTCTACAAGTCCAGGTATGCCGTTTCCGACCACCAACGCAGAATTGCCTGTTCGGACTTCTACGATCTTTATTCGGTGATTGTAGGTATCGGCGATGTAGAGATCACCGTTGACGACTTCAATACCTACCGCATGCTGCAGCTGGGTGGATTGGCGATCCCCAGT
This sequence comes from Acidimicrobiales bacterium MED-G01, assembly GCA_002457435.1. Classification (GTDB taxonomy): domain Bacteria; phylum Actinomycetota; class Acidimicrobiia; order Acidimicrobiales; family Poriferisodalaceae; genus MedAcidi-G3. Next base: position 134,226 of record NTLA01000002.1, read on the forward strand.
TGAGTCGCCCCAAGAAAACAGTCCACTCCCTATGAGGGTTCTTAATTCGCCACCTTCCCCTAAGTCTATTGAACGGACAGCGCTTGCTTCAGGATCAGTAAACCAAAGAGTCGCGCCATCAATTGCGAGACCTGAGGGTTGGGAAAGCGTCGCCGACATTCGATACCCATCGTCGAGGCCTTCCGCTCCAGTGCCGGCGAAAACGTCAATCCAACTAGCTGCCTCTCCGTTCCCTAATAGGTCTATAACCCATATCTGATGTCGTCCGGCTCCGGCAACAAAGAGCTGTTCTCCGACCAGTTCTACGTCCCACGGTGAGGCGAGAGGCGTTTCTAAAGGCGGTCCAGCCGCAATTCGGTGTGTTGGCCGTCCGGTACCTGCCAGGGTTTCCACAGTTTTTCTTGATAAATCGACGACCCGTATCGCGTGGTTACCGCGATCGGCGACATATAAATATCGTCCGTTGGCTGAAAGCGCTAGCCCTTGTGGTTGTTTGAATTTGACATCGGGCCATGCGCCGTCCGCATAGCCAGCGACTCCACCTCCGATGATCCCTGAAATCTTTCCTGCAAGGTCAGTGATAAGGACACGATGATGCCCTGAGTCAGCTATGAAGAGACGGTTTGACGATTGATCGGCGAGTACCTTGCCAGGGAAGCTAAGTACCGTTGGAATGGGATCACCACTGGCAACGATCGCGTCCAGTGGGCGAACATCGATAAGGCCTGCGGCACCATATTCTTTGGCCATTTGGTCTATCACCGGTTGAAAGAGCGGGTAGATGCCTTCACCTGCATGGCTCCCTACAACTCGGCCCAGTGGATCGATTAACACCAAGGTCGGCCATGCTCGAACTCGGTAGGAACGACGGAGGTACTCGTAGTCATCATTTACAACAGGATGTCGAATGCCCAGACGCTGCACCGCTTGTTGTACCGCACTACTTGTCCTTTCATGGTCGAATTTGGCCCAGTGCACACCTATTACCACGAGTGAGTCTGGGTATTCATCTTCGAGTCGATGCAAGTCAGGGATGACATGCAGGCAGTTGATACAACCTTGCGTCCAAAAATCGAGGACAACTATCTTCCCTCGAAGGTCCGAAACTAAAGACAGGGGCCGTTCGACATTGAACCAATCGAGGGCATTCGGAATCTCAGGAGCGGCTATTTCACCTTCGTAGGCAAAATCGACATCGTCGGTAGCTTGCGCAGAGCGCGAACTCGATCCCGGGGCTTCAGACGGGGCTCCGGAACTTCGTCCTTGGCCATCGTCCGGTTTGAGGTCAGAGGCGCTACACGCGCAAGCGAGAATTGCCGATAGCAGTGCAGCTGTGATGGAGGTTTTGAAAGACACGACTCAACCAGTTTGCCTGCTAACTGTCGCGACCTCACCTTATGTGGCTAGCCGTGAGTCAATCACTCCAGTATCAAAGCCTGCGAGATGCAGTCCCCCGTGGAACCGGGCGTGTTCGATCTTCAAACATCGGTCCATAACAAGGTCCATCTCTGCCTCGACAACTATTGCCGCTGCTTCTACGTTCCAGAGTCCTAGTTGGGTCCAGAAAGATCGAGCACCTATCGCTACAGCCTCCTCAGCAACCTCTGGCAGGTCTTCATGGCGTCGAAATACGTCGACCATGTCGGGTGTTACAGGCAAGTCTTCGAGGGTCGCATAGCACTGTTCACCAAGAATCTCGTCGACCATTGGATTCACGAAATAAACCTCGAAATCAGCACTCGAACTGAGGAGGTAGGTCGCAACAAAATTACTTGGTCTAGACGTGTTTGCTGACACCCCGACCATGGCGATGGTACGAGTTCGCCTCAGCAGTTCTAACCGGGCTGAGGCCGGTGGTTCGGTCCATCCCGCGACTGACTGATGAAGCACGGTCATAGCTGACTCGCCTTCGATAACGCTTGATCAAGATCCCAAATAATGTCTTCGAGATCTTCTAGCCCTACAGAAATTCTGACCATATCTTCAGTCACTCCGCCCGTTGCTAGGGCCTCTTCCGAAAGCTGCTGATGAGTTGTCGAAGCTGGGTGGATTATGAGGGTCCGAGCATCTCCGACGTTTGCTAGGTGACTAATTACTTGCAGAGATTCAATGAACTTGGCTCCGGCCTGCCTTCCTCCTTTAACTCCAAAAGTAAAGATCGCCCCTGGGCCCTTGGGTAAGTATCGTTTCGCCAGTTCGTGGTACTGAGAATCTCCAAGGCCCGCGTAATTGACCCAGTTCACCACTGGATGCTCACTTAGGTGCTCCGCAACGGCTTGAGCGTTTGCAACGTGCGCGTCCATTCTGAAGGGCAAAGTTTCCAACCCTTGAAGCAAAAGGAACGCATTCATTGGCGCCATCGAAGCGCCAATGTCTCGTAGCTGCTCCGCGCGTAATTTGGTACAAAAAGCGTACTCCCCGAAGTTCTCCCAAAATTTCAAGCCGTTGTAGCTATCAACTGGTTCGGTCATTTGCGGAAAGCGGCCGCTGCCCCAATCAAACCGACCAGATTCAGTGACAATTCCACCTATCGAGTTTCCATGGCCGCCTATGAACTTCGTTGCCGAATGTATGACAATGTCCGCCCCATGATTCATTGGCTGACATAGATAAGGCGTAGCAAAGGTTCCGTCAACGATCAGAGGTAGATCATTGGCATGCGCGACATCTGCAATGGCTGCTAAGTCAGGAACCGATCCCGAAGGGTTACCCACGATCTCTGTATAGACGAACTTCGTATTTTCATCGATGTTCTTGGCATACGCGTCTGGGTCGTCCCCATCAATAAATCGTGCTTCTATCCCGAAGCGACTCAGAGTTACATCGAAGAGGGTGTGTGTACCCCCATATAGGGCTGAAGAAGTAACAAGGTTGTCGCCCTGTCCTGCTAATGCGGCTGCGGTCAAGAACTCTGCTGACATTCCTGAAGCTGTAGCGACTGACCCAATTCCACCCTCAAGGCTGGCCATTCGCTCTTCGAAGGCGTTAATGGTCGGATTGGAAATTCGCGTATAAATCGTCCCATATTTCTGGAGAGCAAATTTATCTGCAGCGTCAGCTGTATCTTCGAATACGAAACTCGTCGATTGATAGATCGGAACTGCTCGAGATCCGGTAGTGGGATCCGGTCTACCGCCGGCATGCAGTGCTCTGGTTCTAAATCCCCAGTTTCGATCGTTCACAGTATTCGATTGTAGGTAATGCTTTACCCAACGCGTCCGTTCTCATATTTCTGGACCAAATCCAACCCCTCAGCTGGCTCTATTTCGGCTACGCCAATCATCCAGCACGCAATTGGTGCAGCTATACGTTCGGAACTGTGGGCGGCTACACCAGCAAGATTTAGGAGGTTTTCAATCTCTTCGGAGCTCGGTGGGTCGAGGCCTAATTCGGTCGCTAGACCTGAAAGCCATTCTTGCGCTGAGGGGTTTTCATCTGCCATCTCTGCTTCCCCTTTATTGTTGATCGACGAATTGAGGTTGGTCATAGGACTCCACGCGAGGCGCAACTCCTACGAAGAGTTCTATATCTACTAGGCAAGTATGAGCAGATGGTCCTTGTGCCAGCTTCGAAGTTCCTTTGTCACGGGTTAGAACATTAGGGTTCCCTGCTCGACACATCCCTTCCGGGTCAGGGTCATACCAGGCTCCAGTTGACAGTTGAACGACCTCGGGCATCAAAGCATCATCTAGTAGTGCACCGGCGAGGCAGCTACCACGATTGTTGAAGACTCGAACTACGTCGCCCTCCGATATTCCACGGTCTCTAGCGGTAGTTGGATGAATTCTGATCGGTTCTCTACCCGCTACTTTGGCTCCCCTACTGGGCTCAGTGTGGTCGTATTGGCTATGTAAACGGACAGAAGGCTGGTTCGAAACGAGATGCAAGGGCCATTGATCGGAGTTCGTGCCACCCAGGCGTTCGTAGGGTTCCATCCATGCTGGGTGTGGAGGACAGTCGTCGTAACCGAAGCCTGCGATGGTCTCGGACCACAGTTCAATGCGGCCACTCGGAGTTCCCAATGAGTGCGCAACTGGGTCGGATCGGAATTCGCTTAAAAAAACTTGTTCGTTTTCACCCATTTCGCTCATATCTGGGTGACGTAGGTAACCAGCCTCGCAAAACTCGTGGAAATCAGGTGCCCACTCGTTTTCTGCTCTGAACAAGTCGTACAGGACCTCTACCCATTGGTCTCCGGTTCGTCCCTCCGTGAACCGGTCCTTTAGGTCAAGTTGATCGGCGACCATGGCTAAAATCTCGTAGTCATCGCGTGCTTCTCCTGGTGGATCCACGGCGCGACCGTGGGAGATCATCAAATTTTCTGCTCCGCCAATATCGTTTCGTTCCAACGGCGTCGAAGACGGAAAAACGATGTCCGCTCGTCGCGCTGTCGGTGTCCAGAAGGGTTCTTGAACCACGATTGTCTCGGGACGCTCCCATGCCGATGCTAATTCATTCAAATTCTGGTGATGATGGAATGGGTTTCCCCCTGCCCACCACACCATCTTTATGTCTGGGAATTGGCCCGACTCGCCGTTGCAATCGTATGAAGCTCCTGGCTGATCCAGCAGCTCCCGGAAACGAGAAACTGAAATGACTGGAGGTCCTGGAGGCCTTGGTGGGATTGGCATTCCTGGCACTCTTTTGCGAACCTGCCCGGCACCTACGTTCCCTTGTGCACCAAATGGAAAAGCGATTCCGCCTCCCGGCAAGCCGATCTGACCCAATGCGCAGGCCAGAGCAGTGGCTGCCCAATAAGATTGTTCCCCATGATCAGCTCGCTGCACAGATAGTCCGACGTTGATCAATGTCCGTCGGTTTGACATCTCTTCGGCTAGCTCTTCAATGGTGTTCGCATCTATGCCAGTGATGTTTGATGCCCACGCCGAAGATTTAGGTTGGTGGTCAGACTCCCCCATCACGTACTCAGCGAATTGCTCCCAGCCTTGAACGTGGGTCTCCACGAAGTCTTCGTCGATCCGTTTCTTACATATCAGGGTGTGGATGCACGCCAACATGAACGCGACGTCAGTGCCTGGCCGAATCGGTTGCCATCGAGGTTCAATCTGGGAGTCGATATCGTCGCGGAGGGGTCCGATGTTCAGGAATTCAGTTCCGTTTGATTTCGCCTTTTTCATCCAGTTTTCAGTGTGGTGGGTTCCTTGCCCTCCGTAGGTGACCTCGGTGTTAGTACGCCGGAGGCCTCCAAAGGAAACAAATAAGTCAGTGTGTTCGCTAATGACCGACCAACTTGTCCCTCGACCAATGGCGGCGTGGTACCTCATTCCGAGGAAGTAAGGGACGATTCCCTCCGCCGCCGTGGAAGAATACGTGCCCCAGACGTCTGTAAAACCTCCATACATGCGGAGGAGGCGGAATAAGAGCGCTCCTGGCGCGTGAACTCTTCCCGAAGATCCCCACCCGTAGGAACCTGCAAAGAGGGCCTGCGGTCCGTGTGATGTTCGAATTCGCTTTAGTTCGTCGGAGGCCAGAGCTATCGCTTGGTCCCATTCAACTTGGATAAAGGGGTCCTTCCCGCGCAGATCACCGCGTGTTCCAGGGCCTCCCTCTAGCCAAGATCGTCTGACAGCTGGGCGAAGAACGCGAAGCTCTGAACGGTGGAGGTATGCCTGGCCAATTGGTGATGGTGACGGGTCAAGCTCATGGCCGTGAACCGCCACAACTTCGTTATCTCTGCTTTCGATTCGGTAGGGCCCAAAGTGGGTTCCCAGAGAAGTGAGCTTGTTCATGATTATTGAGGAACGGCTGCCACTTGTGAGTTGCGACCTGTCTGCAGGCCCCACTGTTCAGCTATCAGGTCGAGGCTCGTCAAACGTTCTGCGAGACCAAAGCTTGAACAGTGGAGAAATAATTCATTGGCTTCAGTTTGTTCCGCTAACTGTTCAAGGCCTTTTGCCACTTCTTCGGCGGTTCCATTGATTGCGTTGCTGGGCATTGCTTCGGCCCTACTCCATTCGGGATGGGATAGAGCTTCATCAGGTGGAACCAACGACCAAAAACGTCCGCTACGCATTCCGTATTTCCGGAGGCGGCTCGGGGCCGCAAGCTTTACAGCATCTTCGGTCTTTGTTGCCGCCATCACTGACGCTGAAACGATGATGTAGGGCTCACTGAGCGCTGGCGACGGACGGAACGCTTCTCGGTACATCTGCACTGCCTCAAGAGTCCCACCGGTATCAAAATGATTGGCAAAAGTAAACGGGAGTCCCAAGACACCTGCGAGTTGTGCACTGAAGCCGCTCGAACCCAGCAAGATCACCTCAGGGGAGGACGTAGCCACAGGTGTGGCTGAAAACTTGTTCCATAATCCGTGGTCAGTTCTGACGTCACCAAGAAGCCCCATCACATCAATTAAGTCACGTGGGAAATCTTCTACGGATAACGCCGTAGCGGACCCTCGAATTACCGCCATTGTTTGCCGGTCACTACCTGGGGCTCGCCCAATTCCTAGATCAATGCGGCCTGGGTGAAGTGCTTCTAAAAGCGCGAATTGTTCGGCGATTACGAGCGGTGCGTGGTTCGGCAACATCACTCCACCTGATCCCACTTTGATCTCGCTGGTGGAGGCGGCGACGTGAGCGATGAGCACAGCCGGTGAGGTACTCGCGACTGTGTTCATATTGTGGTGTTCAGCAACCCAGAATCTCGAGTAACCGAGTCGTTCAGCAGCAGCCGCTAATTGAGTTGCTTCCGACAGTGCCTGCGCGCTTGTCGCATCACTGGACACGGTTGCGAGGTCGAGCACCGAAAGGGGTATGGGTTCCACAACTAAAAATCTACGCCTTTATTGTCCGAACCGTCAGTTCTAACGCAGCGATTGCAAACGCATACATATTTGACTCGCGTTCATTAATCCCAGTGCGCAATTCGAGGGTCGCTTCAGTAGCTCCGCTGCAGGCAACCCAGCCAACTCCAGGAGGGTCTCCGTACGGATTCCCTGACGGTCCCGTTGCACCTGTTTCACCTATGCCCCAATCCGCTCGGTATAGCTGTCTGGCTCGATCGGCTTGAACAATCGCGAAAGCTTCAGTTGCACCCCTGAGGTTTCCGGGCAACGGTCCGGCGCTAGACAAGACATCCCGCCCTGCGCTGGTGTAAACGACCATTCCACCTTTGTAGAAGTCGCTAGCGCCGGCAACTGCCACAAGTGCTGCGTTTATTAATCCTCCAGCCGCTGACTCAGATACCGCTACAGAACTCTCAACTTTTCGCAACACCTTTGCTACTTCTTTGCCAGCTTCTATTACGTCGTCAAATGTCACAACATTCACCCAAGTGCGCCGC
>NTLA01000020.1 GCA_002457435.1 Acidimicrobiales bacterium MED-G01
CCGGCCGCAGGGTTCCTCTCACAAGACGAACTCTTCTTATACAAGTGGTGTTCCATCGTGTGTGGCCTTGGACTCGGATTATTCCTCCTCAGTGTTGCGTGGATCGGCAGCATCTCTAGAGTCGCGGAAACCAACCTTGTTTCCGGCGTCGGGGCTCTATTTCTTCTGTTTGCTGGGGTTACGGTCGCTGGTAGCGCTCGAGGAACACTCTCAGAATTTGACCGGAAACAGGTCTACACGTAACAGATACGCTACAAAATGGGCCTTAGGGCCAGGAAAGCACCGTTCGACGTTGTCCAGCGACTACCCTTTAAAGGGCGTGTCTGGGCACTACCCATGGACCGCATTAATCAAGGGACTCTAGGGAGGGCCCCATTTATGACTAAGAAATCACTCACGCGTTTGCTGGCAGTAGCGACAGCTGCGCTTTTGATCCTTGCTGCTTGTGGCAGCGACGACGATTCAAGCTCAGAAGCTGAAGCATCCGCCTCGGCTCCCGCGACTACCGAAGCGGCAGCTGCAGTTAACATGACTCCCGGTGACGGCGTCAGTGTAACTGCCGGTCGAGCTTCCTGGAGCACTGGTTACGTGCAGGCCGAGATCTACACCGCTTTACTTCGCGAGCTTGGCTACACGGTTTCGGAATCAGCTGACATGGAGCTTGGTCCGCAAAACGCGTTCATGGCTATGGCCACCGGAGATATGGACTTCTGGGCAAACTCCTGGATGCCAGGTCACCAAAGCTGGCTAAACGGCGAAATGACCGACGGATCGCTAGTTGGTGACCACGTCACAGTTATCGGTGAAGAAATGATCGCAGGCGGTCTTCAAGGCTTCCTGATTGAAAAGGGCTTCGCTGACGAATACGGCGTCTACACCTTGGAAGACCTCGACAACAATGCTGACGCAATAGCGGCCTATGACGCAACTGACGCCGTTCCTGGTAACGGTATGGTTGACATCATGGGTTGTCCTGAAGACTGGACTTGCGACAACATCATCAACTCAATGCTTGTTGGCGGTGGCTATGCGAACCTGCAGCAAGTCAAAGCCGGCTACGACCCAATGTGGGCACAAGCTGTGGACATGGTTAACGAAGGCCTACCCGTAGTCGCCTACACATGGACACCATCGGCATATGTAACTCAGATCCGACCAGGCGACAACGCCTACTGGATCGGTATGGCGTACATCCTTGATGACAGCAACCCGAACAACCAAGAGGGTGGCGAAGCATGGGACCAGCGTCCAGGAAGCGCAGCCATCGGCACCGACATGTGCCCGGCACGTAACTCCGAGGACCTCTGCCCCATTGGTTGGGCAGCAGCCGACATTAAGGCCGCCGGTAACAACGATTTCCTCGATGGAAATCCTGCAGCTAAGCAACTCCTAACGGACATCAAACTGTCTGTCATGGACGTATCGCTTGCAAACGTGGCCCAAGGTGAGGGTGCAGATCCTAAAGATCTTGCCGCTGACTGGATCGCCGGCAACCGCTCTACGGTTGACGGTTGGCTCGATGCCGCTCGCGCAGCTGGCTAAATCAGCTTCTAGCTACTCTCGCTAGAGAGTCGCCACAGAACGCCTGACGGGCGGGGCTTCGGCCCCGCCCTCTGCGTTTTTCCGGTTCCGCTCCCCACCCTCTCAATGGTGCTGGGAAATCAACTTTGTGGCCTGACATCGAGAGGGTGACGGCAGTGAAGCTTTCGAGCGCAAGATTCAAGGGCTTGTGAAAGACCGGTGCCTCGATCAGCTGGGTTTCTCACTGTTGGGTTTGCGGCCTAGCCGCCTATCACAGCATCGCTGAACAGATCCAGCGATGTCCGCGCTTCGGCCGCTGTGATGCTTCCGAACGCAGGACATAGAGTGACATGCGTAAGTCCTGATTCCGTCTCAAATCGTTCGAAATACTCAGCCATCTGAGCTGGGGTCCCTGCGAGCAAAGACTCGGTAGCGAACGCCTTCTCTGTATCTCCCAAGAAACTGGGCACCATCGTCGGGGGCCACAAATCGTATTTCCGGAAGAGCTTGGTTAGGTTTGCGTCAAACGTGGCCCACGCTCGTTCTGCAATCCTTACCGCCTCAGTTTCAGTTGGGGCCACCACAATTCTCCGTAACGTTGAAAGCGTCGGCATATGGCCCCCGGCGCCCCCTTGTTGCTGCTGTCGACGGTACGCTGCGACGTTTTCCGGAATCGACTTCATCGGTCCCGGGATGATCGTACTGACTCCCATTTGCGCAGCCGTCGCCAACGTACCTGGTCGCCACAGAGGCGGGTGTGGATTTTGATACGGCGAAATCTCCAATGGATGTTCTTTTGCAGACCAATACGTTCCGTCGTAGTTGAACAAACAGCCGAGGCCCTCTTTGGCGACGAGTTCCATCGCAGACAGGATGTAATCTAACGATTCTTCGGTGCGAGAACTTGCCTCGTCTCGAGGCACACCCCAAAGGATTTGCTCCGGTGGGCTTATGCCTTTGCCGAATCCAACATCTAACCGGCCATCGCTCAGATGGTCCAGCATGCATAGTTCTTCATAAAGGCGCATTGGGTCATAAAACGGAAGAAGGTGCACTAAGGACGCGATTCGCATGTTGGATGTTTCCTGAATCACCGCACTAAGAAACACGTTGATGCTAGGCGCTATGTCTAACGGCACATGGTGGTGTTCGGACTTGAACCAGTGAGTGAAACCAGCCTGATCAGCCATGCGAGCTAACGCCAGGTGCTCCCGATACTGAGTTCCGATTGGGGTGCTGCCATCATTCTCGAGCTGGTCAAATAACCCGAACTGAAGATTGCAACTCACTCGAGGAGTTCCGGCAGGACTTGGGCCTGTGCTGAGGCAGTGACACGGGCTAAGCCTCCGTCGACAACCAAGGTCTCACCGGTGACGTATCTAGAACTGTCAGACGCGAAGAACGCGACTACGTCGGCGATGTCATCGCCAAACCCCCAACGCTTTAACGCTATTTGGCCCTCCATGTCTTCGATCAAGCCGGGGACTGTATTCCGGCTTTCCTCCCAAATTGCCGTCGCGATTAACCCTGGGGCAATCGAATTGACTCTGATCCCATCCGGTCCCCAGTCAGACGCAAGGGCCCGCGTCATCGCGTCAACAGCGCCCTTAGTACCTGCATAGGCCACACGGGCGCCAGGACCACGAATCCCGGCAACCGAACTGACGTTAATAATTGAGCCGCCCCCTCGTGCCTTCATTGATGGAGCAAGCGCAATCGACAACGTTAAAAGAGACCGCACGTTAATTGCGAAGACCAAGTCGATATCTTCCTCAGTCAATTTCTCGGGCATCCTCCGCATCGGAATGCCGGCATTGTTTACTAGGACATCCACACCTGCGACCTGTTCAAGGATCAGTTCTGCGAGCCGCGAGCCTGATTCCGGCACAGAGAGATCGGCCGGAACGACCACCGGTGAATTCGATAAACCGGCTGCCACGCGCTCTAGATCCGAAACAGTTCGACCGCTCAGGACCACTTGGGCTCCAAGATCATCGAGAGCCCGGGCGCTCGCTTCGCCAATCCCACGGCTCGCTCCCGTCACCACTGCCGTCTTTCCAGCAAGGTCACCCATCACATCCTCCAAGGTCAATCGTCTCGGACACGGTAGTCAAGAACTGTGGTTGGCCAGAAATTCCGCAAATTCTTGGGCCGCTCTTTCCATCGCCGCACCGCTCATCCAATCACGAATCAGTGTTGTGTTTTGTGCGAGATCGTCGACGGCCAACGAAGACTCTGACGGGTGGTAAAGGTCGTTGCCTTCTAGGACTAAGAGGGGTGTGGTGACCGTCTTGAGGAATGCCTCATCGACGTTGAACAAGACGTTGTCCGAACCATACATATTCATCTTGAACTGATCCCATGCCTCTGGTGGTACCTCTGGACGCGTTGGACGTAGCTCTGTTGCCCACCCGTCAAACATGCCAAAGAAGGCTTCTCGGTTCTCGCTGAGCCCGATTGTTTGAAACAAAACGCCTGACGCTACTCGCTCTGGGGCCTGCTCAATTAACCCCATCACGTAGGGTCCACCAATACACATTCCAACAACATGAAACCGATCAACGTTTAGATGGTCCAGCAGCAACAACTGGTCACGCGTATAGGTGTCCCAACTGTCCGTCGAAGTAATTGGCGCGGTAGACCGACCTGCATTCCGTTGGTCCATAGCGATCACACGAAACTGTCCGCTTAGTTGAGTTATCGGATTCCACGGTGTCGACTCCCAAAACGACGCTTCTGAATTCATTCCACCCGGAGCGATCAGAAGAACCGGGAACCCTTCGCCGTATTCGTCGTAATGAAGATCGACATCACCAGATTTGAAACTTGCCATGCTGATCATTGTTGCACGTCGCTAGCCTCAACGGAGATGATGATCCTTAATGGCGATGACGGCGAGCATTGCGTCGTTCATGACTTCGGCGGAGCGGGACCTCCAGTCTTACTGACCCACGGCAACGGACTCAACGCTGGGATGTGGGCCACGGTGGTTCCTTTCCTACGGAGTCACCGGAGATGTTTCGGTCTCGATTTTCGGGGACACGGGGCATCTAGGGTTATCACTCCACCGCTTGATGTGGACAGATCTCGACTGGTTGACGAGGTACTTAACGCCGTCGCAGCAATCGGTGAAGGAGCCATTGATGCTGTGGGTCACTCACTTGGCGGAGCTACATTGCTTCGGACCGAGCTTGAGAATCCTCAAACTTTTCGGAAGCTCTGGTTATTTGAGCCGGTCATGGTCCCCGAAGGACATCTACGTCCCGACGGAGATCATCCTCTCGTTTTAGCGGCACGGCGCCGACGATCTGAATTTGCTTCGTTGGATGAGTTCATTGAACGTCTGGTAAGCAAACCCCCCTACTCGCAGTGCGAGGAGTCCGCAGTGCGAGCCTACGCGGAACTCGGAAGCCAACCCACGACTGAGGGGATCGCTCTAACTTGTTCGGGCGAAACAGAAGCCGAAATATTCAGCTCAGGAACACCAACAGACTTTTCTACTCTGGAATCAGTTAGATCTCCCGTTGTGGTAGCACGCGGTCAGGCAGTAGCCGCAGGCAACGAATTGCCACCTGCCATGGCCGAACCCATTGCATCTCATCTCGGCAACGGGCAGTTGCTCACGATGGAAGGGCTAACCCACTTCGGTCCGATGGAGGACGGCGAACGGGTCGCTCAAGCTGTGCTGGCCCACCTGGTGCAATGATCTCAAGCGGGTGACGGCAGTAGATCTTGGTCAATTTCGTATAGATCCATCACATTGCCCCAAACCATCGCTTCACGTTCATCATCAGGAACTTCAACTAATATGTCATCCAAAATGGGCCGAGAATTTGGCCAAATTGAATCGTGGTGCGGATAGTCGTTACCCCAAAGCAGATTGCTTACCCCAATTTCATGTCGGGTAGCGATTCCTTCGGTGTCGTCTTCAAAGGTCACCCAGAAGTTTCGATCGAAATACTCCGAGGGCTTCATCGTCAACCCGTCCGCAAGCTCCCACGGCGTGCGGTATGCAGCATGATCTAGACGTTGCAAAGTGTGAGCAACCCAGCCAGTTTCGTATTCGCTTATTACGAACTTCAACTGCGGAAACCGCTCAACCACTCCACCACAGATGATGTCAATCATCGTATTCACGGCCGTCGTGTGCGCAAGGGTGTAGCCCTTTAAGTTGCCGCCGGGGGTACCCCAATGGGCAGGTAGTCCCCCATCGAGTGTTTGTCCTGTGAAGATGTGCATGGTCAGCGGCACCCCATGCTCCTGCGCTCTAGCCCAAAACGGGTCAAAGGCCGGATCGTTGTACGGCAGTGCCGGATCCACATGTGCAGGAATGGCGAAACCCTTAACACCGCGGCTCGCGGAACGGTCCATCTCTGCAATCGCCCGATCGACGTCTGGCAGGGGAAGGCAGCCGACACCGATCAGCCGATTGCGATCCACTGAACAGTAATCAAGCACCCAGTCGTTGTGCTGTCGAAATGCGGCGTCGCGGACCTCTGCATCAGGAATAGCGAACGTAAACATGCTGAGACTTGGATACATGACTTCACCAACTATTCCGTCGGTAATTTGCTCACCGAGACGCGCCACCGGGTCCATCACACCTGGATTGAAACCGTCGTAGCCCATAGCGATTCGTTCGTGCGTAGCAGGATCGTCCAGTCGCGCTCCGGCGATACCTAGACGTCCCACGGGCAAGGTTTGCATTCCGCCCGGCAAAACAAGCCATGTGCCTGGCTTCCCGTTGTAGTCCTTCTCGATAAATGGTGCACGATCACCAAAGCGATCCGTCAACCCATCATAAATTTCGGCTGCTTCGACGACGTGCGAGTCACATGAGTAATACCGCATAAATTCCCCTCTTCAGCGGCCGCTTATTGGAACGTCCTGTCGAAACCGTAGCAGCACAGGAAAGACGACTCTCCCTAATCATCATTTCCCTCAACAAAACTTATTGCCACCATTTTTGCTCAAGGGTCATTCGTACTGTTGGACCAGACGGGCCATTTCTACTGCAACCACAGCTGCCTCCTCGCCAACATTGTGTTGCCCTTGCCCTTGGGATCGTTCCAATGCCTGATCAATGGATTCGACAGTAAGAACTCCAAAGGCTATTGGGACCCCGGTTTCGAGTTGGACTGCTTGGATACCCGAAGCCGCGCCCTCGGAAACAATTTCATAGTGGGTTGTCTCGCCTCTGATAACGACGCCTGTGGCGACGATCGCGTCCACATTTCCGAATTTGGCGACTGTCTGGCAGGCCAGAGGTAACTCCAAACATCCAGGAACAGAAATTGGACCTACGACCGTCGCTCTCAGATCCTCTAGACCAGCCGTTGCCCCCTCAACCAACCGAGCGACGATCGACGTGTTCCACTCAGCCTTAATAATCGCTATACGCAGTCCCTGGCCGTCTAGCCCGGCAGGCAGTGTTGGACGATTTTCTCCCGAAGCCATGCATCAAACGCTACAGAACGCCGACATGGGTTGCTATCAGCGATCTAACGTCACGGTGTGATTTTAACCAAGGACCAACAAGCCATCCGGCAACTCGTCCGAGATTTCGCTAACGCGCGAATCGCTCCGAACGTCCGGGAATGGGAAATGCAAGGTGGACCTCCTAAGTCCCTATACGAGGAGATGGGGTCAATTGGGTTGATGGGAATGACGATCGATCCCAGTTACGGAGGGTCGGGACTTGGCTTTATTTCTTATGCCCTAGCGATGGAGGAAATATCAGCGGTAGACGGTGGTATCAGCAACATGATGTCGGGGAATAATTCGCCCGTGGCGGTTGCAATAGCTGCCAACGGCTCTTTAGAACAGAAGGAGCGGATCCTACCGATGCTCTGCGCCGGTAAATGGTTGGGTTCCTTTCATTTAACTGAACCTCACACCGGTTCAGATGCATCAGCCATCACAACAAGAGCCGTTCGAGATGGAAACCAATTCATCCTTAACGGACATAAAGCATTCATCACTGGAGGGGGGATCTCCGACATAGCAATGATCGTGGCCGTCACGAGCCCCGAAGCTGGCAAGTCAGGAATCAGCACCTTTGTTACATCGACTGCCAATCCTGGCTACCAAATCTTAGGCAAAGAACAGAAGTTGGGACACCGAACGAATGACCTCTGCCAGGTTCAGTTCGACGCTATGGAGATACCCGAAGCCGACCTTCTGGGGCCAGAAGGTCGCGGTTTGTCCATTGCACTGAGCAACTTATCGATTGGGCGTATTGCAGTAGCAGCCCAGGCAGTAGGAGGAGCACGACAAGCGCTTCGCCTCGCAAAGGAATACGCGGAACTTCGCGAAACCTTTGGTAAACCAATCATCGAACACCAAACAATCTCTTTCATGCTGGCAGAGATGGCCACAAAGATCGAGGTTGCCAGACAGATGTACCTGCACGCGGCCGCTATACATGATGCAGGGCAAGATTCCGCAGCTGCAGCGTCGATGGCGAAACTTTTCGCATCCGAAATGGCTGAGTGGGTTGCCTCCAAGGCGATACAGATCCATGGGGGTGCAGGATTTCTTGAAGACCATCTTGTGGAAAAGATCTACAGGGACGTTCGGGTCTACCAACTGTACGAGGGGACCTCTGAAATCCAGAAACTCGTTATTTCCCGCCATCTCGACTCCATCGAAATGTGAACCCCGCTCTCTCACCTAGGCTCACGACATGACTTCTATTCGGCTCGCAGCAGATATTGGTGGAACATTCACCGATATAGCCCTGGAAGCGCCTGGAGGCCTCTACACAACGAAGGTCCTCACCACTTCGCTTGAACCGGCGACTGCGGTGCTCGAGGGAGTCGCAAGGGTCCTGGCGGACGCAGCGCTAACCCCCAGCGACGTTGACGTCTTTGTCCACGGAACGACCCTCGCGACAAATGCCCTCATCGAACGCAGGGGGGCCCGCACTGCTTTGCTAACCACAGCCGGCATGCGCGATTCGATTGAGATGGCCCATGAGAACAGGTTCGAACAATATGACCTCGCAATGGTTCGCCCTGATCCCCTAGTGCCACGGGACCTACGCATAGGGATCCCTGGCCGGCTCGCTTCAAATGGCGCCATCCTGCAGGACCTTGACACAGACGCCGTTCTACGGTCAGTGGATCAGTTGAAGGAACTTGACGTAGAGAGCATTGCGATCGGTTTTCTCCACAGTTACCTCAACTCGAGCCACGAGATTCAAGCTGCGGAAGTCGTCCAGGCGCATTGGCCGGAAGTGACCGTGTCTCTCTCAAGCGAAGTTTGCCCCGAAATTCGTGAGTACGAACGATTCTCAACTACATGCGCGAACGCGTACATTCAACCTCTGCTTAGTAACTACCTGACGGACCTTGAAACTCGACGACGCGTCTTGGGCATGGATTGCCCAATGCTATTAATGCAGTCAGGTGGCGGCCTTGGCACTCTCGAAGATGCACTCCAGTTCCCGGTTCGACTGGTCGAAAGTGGTCCGGCAGGAGGGGCTCTGCTTTCCGCTGAACTGGCAAAAAGCTTCGAAATTGATAAAGCGTTGAGCTTCGATATGGGTGGGACGACAGCCAAATTGTGCATCATTAACGATGCGCAGCCGCGAACTTCCCGAGAGTTCGAAGTCGGACGCGAATACCGGTTCTTAGCCGGCAGTGGATTACCTCTTCGCTTGCCTGTCATCGAAATGGTGGAGATCGGCGCCGGCGGCTCCTCGATTGCGAAACTCGACGAGTTGGGTCGTATCGCCGTTGGGCCACACAGTGCTGGCAGCGAACCCGGGCCGGCCTGCTATGGGCGCGGCGGAACCCAAGCAACCGTCACGGATGCGGATGTCGCCCTTGGACGAATTCTGTCCGAAGGCTTTTCGACCGGAGATTTAAACTTTTCAAAAGAGGCAGCAGTCACTGCGATTAGCAACACCATCGTTGCGGCAGGTGGGTTCGACCCTGACACAGCGGCCTTCGGTATCTGCGAAACGGTCGATGAGAATATGGCCAGCGCGGGGCGTGTTCATGCCATCGAACAGGGTTGTGACATCACTGACGGCACGCTTATCGCATTCGGTGGGGCAGCCCCCTTACATGCAGTCAGAGTGGCGGAGAAGCTTGGCATGAGGGAAGTTCTTATTCCTAGCGGCGCCGGCGTTGGTTCCGCTATCGGGTTTCTACATGCCCCAGCCTCACATGAGAATGTTCGTACCCGCTATATCCGGCTCGACGACCTTGTCGTGGACGACCTATCGGCCATGCTGGAGGAAATGTTTGACGAGGCCGAACAAATTGTGCGTCGGGCATCGAACGATGAAGTCTTAAACAAAAGCGCCAAAGCATTCATGAGGTATGAGGGTCAGGGCCATGAAATTACCGTTGACCTGAATCTCGCCGAAATCTTTACTTCCCCTCCTCCGGATGCTGCCCACCTACGAAAGGTTCTGGAAGAAGCGTTCGTGGATGAATACCGCCGCCTCTATGGGCGCGAAATCACAGGTCTCGGAGTTGAGACGCTTAGCTGGGTTGCGACAGTCAGCTCGATACCAGCGCCCCCGAAGTTGGAACAATGGACACTCCCTGAAACCGCGCTGACAGACCTACCCACCACTAAGACCGCTGACCCTGACAGCGGTGTGATGCTGGATACTGCGGTGGTTGCCCGTCAAGACCTCGATGGCTATCGCATCGATGGGCCAGCACTGATCACCGAGGAACAAACAACTACCTTCCTCCCCCAGGCTTACAGTGGGTCGTTGACCGAAAACGGTCACCTCCGAATTCGACATAGGGAAGTTGCGGCAAATCCCGAGACGGACCAGACCTCTAACAGTTTGCGAACACTCCAAAAAGACATTATGTGGAACCGTCTTATTGCAGTCGTCCAAGAACAGGCAACGACGTTGGTGAGGTCTGCTTTTTCAACCTCAACGCGCGAAGCCGGTGACCTGTCTGCCGGTGTTTTCGATCCACAAGGCAGGATGCTGGCCCAGTCGGTGACTGGGACACCAGGTCACGTGAATTCGATGGCTGCCTCGGTAGGGCACTTCCTTGACGAATTCCCAGTGCACACAATGCGCCCGGGGGATATTTACTTGACTAATGACCCGTGGAAAGGCACAGGCCACCTCTTTGACATTGTAGTCGTCACGCCTGTTTTCTATAAGGAGCAACCAGTCGCCCTGTTCGCGTGCACCAGCCATGTGGTTGATATCGGTGGCGTCGGATTTAGCTCAACTTCGCGCGAGATCTTCCACGAAGGGCTCCAACTCCCGATCATGCGATTCGCGACCGAAGAAGTATTCGATCCCAATGTGGTTCGGATAATCGAAACGAACGTTCGAGACAGTGTCCAGGTTATGGGAGACATCTACTCATTAGCCGCCTGCAATAGGGTCGGCGCATTGCGGCTGAGCGAAATGATGGATGAATACCAGCTCGAAGACCTTAAGGAACTGGGGGAATACATAATCGAGACCTCTAGGCAGGCAATGTTGGCAGAAATAGCTCGTCTACCTGCCGGAACATGGAATTCAAAGATGCGAGTGGATGGCGTCGACGAGCCACTCGACATCGTCACTGAACTGTCCATCGACGCGACCGGAGTCACGGTCAAGTTTGATGGAACAAGCCTCGTTCAACCCCACGGGATTAATGTCCCGATGTCCTACACCGATGCTTACACCTCCTTTGGTGTTCGCTGCATCATCGGCCCCAATATCCCCAATAACGCTGGCTCACTCCAAGTTGTGAACGTATCTGCCCCAGTCGGATGCATTCTCAACGCCCCTCGTCCTGCAGCTGTAAACATCCGCCACGTAATGGGCCAAATGCTTCCAGATGCTGTCTACGGATGTCTGAGTCAGGTACTGCCAGACAAGGTCCCAGCGGAAGGTACCAGTTCACTTTGGAACCTGTTGGCCAGTGGCTCTTGGGATGACCAAACCGGGCGACAATTCATGATGATGAGCTTCAACTCCGGAGGCGCCGGCGCGCGGCCGGGCCAGGATGGCCTTTCAGCAACCGCTTTTCCGAGCGGTGTGAGGAACATGCCCGTCGAGATCAACGAAGTTGTGTCACCGCTGGTCTTTTGGCGGAAAGAATTTCGGCCGGACTCAGGTGGCGACGGCGAATTCCGGGGTGGCCTTGGACAAGTGGTTGAATTGGCGCACAGGGGCGAAGGCGAGTTCGTTTTCAGCGCGACCTACGAAAGGGTCAAACATCCGGCTCGGGGTCGGCATGGCGGAGAAAGTGGCATGACGGGTCGATTGACCCTCGACGACGGATCACCTGTGGTGGCCAAAGGCAACACCACTGTTCCTTCGGGCCGTCACCTCATCGTCGAATTTCCGGGTGGTGGAGGCCTAGGTGATCCCGCTCGGCGCACCAACCAAGCTCGAGAACGCGATCGCCGCTTGGGTTACGTCACTGACATGAGAAAAGAAGACTATTCATGATCAACACCAACAATGATTTACCGCTTGAGGGGGTCCGAGTTTTCGAACTCGGAACAGCGATTGCTTCACCGTTTTGTGGGCGACTTATGGCTCACTTCGGTGCCGACGTACTAAAAATCGAATCACAACTAAGTCCTGATGTAGTGCGAATGCTTGGATCGGCTTGGTTAAAGGATCGCGACGACTTGGCAGCTGCTGCTCCTGATACGAGCCCATATGTGCCTGAGATGAACGCATCAAAACGAAGCGTAGGTCTTGAATTGAAGACAACCGGGGGAAGAAACGCCGCTTTGGCTCTCGTCGCGGAATGTGATGTGTTTTTAGCTAATTTTGGTGCACGAGCGCTGAGCGACGTTGGGCTCGACTACCAGTCGGTTGCTGCCGTCAATCCAAAAATTATTTACGTGCAGTTACCTGGGTTTGGAAGCGATCCTGATATGCCGTATTACCCCTATGTGGCGTGGGGACCGAACCAGGCACCGTTAGTGGGGTTTGACGACTTCACTGGTCACGCTTCCGACCCTCCCGCGGGGATAGCTACGGTTGCTCCTCCTGATTACATGTCCGCCCTTCACGCTGCTATAGCGACGCTTTCGGGCCTCGAACATCGGGAACTTACTGGGGATGGAGTACATGTCGACGTTAGCCAATTCGAAACCACGCTGGCTTTGCTTGGTCCCTTTGTCATGGACTACGACTTGAGCGGAACCATTCACAGCCGAATTGGAAATCGGTCTCTGTGGGGCGCCCCTCAGGGCGTGTACCCATGTGACGGGCATGAACGTTGGATCGCTATCAGCGCAATTGACGACCAAAGTTGGAATGCTCTTAGTTTGTTGATGGGTTTAGATGACGATCGTTTCGACGATTCCGAATCTCGTATGTCCCAACAAGAAGACCTGGATGTCCAGATTGGCACGTGGACGATTAATTTCGATGCAGATGACCTTGCCCACAGATTGCAAAACAGCGGGGTCGCCGCCCATGTCGTCTCAACCAATGAAGACCTACTTCACGACACGCACACAATGAGTCGGAACTGGTATCAGGTGGCACCTCACGCTCGACTGGGAAGAGATGTATTCAGCGACTGCGCCGTGACGTTGAAGGACACACCAGGTCGGTGGACTGATGCTGGCCCCTCGATGGGGCAACACACCCGTGAGGTGCTGAGAGACGTCGTAGGCATGTCTGATGAGGAAATATCTCAACTGGTAAGCGATAAGGCCGCATTCGAACAAACAGAACCAGAAACCCTTGTCTCGCGACCGTGGGACGATTGGATTCACCTCTTGGTCCCCGGTACAGATGACGCGAGGGATCTCTAATGGCAGGTCCTTACAGCGGTCTCCGAGTGATCGACACCACAGGCCTCGCAGGGGCTTATGCGACGCGACTGTTTGCTGGGTTAGGAGCTGAAGTAATTCGACTCGAACCACCTGATGGCTCGCCGCTTAGATACTTAGCTCCCTTTGCCGCGTCGATAGCTCCACCCGAAGACAGCCTTTGGTGGAGTTACCTCGCAATGGGCACGCGAAGCGTGGTGATTGAACCAGACGACAAAGATTCACTCGCACGGCTGCTGGCAAGCGCTGACGTGATTTTTGAAGATCGGTTGCCGGAAGACTCGCTAATAGAGACGGCTCTCATTTCCGACACCACGGTTCGAACCAGTATCGTGCCTTTCGGGCTAACCGGACCCAAGCGTTCTTGGAAAAGCTCGAACCTTGTTGCTTGGGCGGCCTCTGGCGTGCTGTATGCCACCGGCTTCCGAGACCGAGCTCCAGTCGCTCCCGCAGGACATGTTCAACTTGCACTCCACGCATCCGCAGCTTCCGCGTTGGTGGGAACACTCCTAGCGTTACGCGCCAAACGCACAAGTGGCAAAGGGCAACAGGTCGAAATTTCCATTCAAGAAGCTGCCCTTGCTATTGCTCCAGAAACCGGGGTCCCAGTTTTTCTTGATGACCGGGTGCACCGAGAACGCTCAGGTAATAGGCGAGACCTTGGTAGACCATTCGGGCTGTACCCGTGCAGCGACGGTTTTGTTTCCATAATTGTGTTGTTGCCTCGCCATTGGACCGCAATGGCCGCATGGGTAGCGGAGGCGACCGGGAACGAAACCATTACCGAAGAGGTGTTCGAAGATCTCGGAGTGCGGATGGAGACCCAGGAGCTCATCGACACCTGGGTAGAAGAGCTGACTACCGGGCAAACCAGGCAAGCGTTATTTCATGAAGGTCAACGGCGCGGCATCCCTATTACTCCTGTGAATACCGTCAGTGCGCTTCTTGACGACCCACATCTCAAGGCCGCTGAGTTCTGGAGTGAGACACAATTGCCCGATGGTTCTTCGGTCTCTGTTCCCGGTGCCCCGTTTAGGACCAATAGCGATTGGTGGACGATGAGCGCGGCACCGTTGCTGGGGCAACATACCGAATTCTATTTAGGGTGAAGTCACCCAACCAGGTGAAAGCGTAAACCGCTAATTTCGATCGTTCTATCCTCACAGCGCAAACCGCAACTAGCTGCGCGATCAGCAATCAACTGCGCATCTGGAACTCGCACATCAATAGCACCCAACCCTTCGGGACGGTCATCAAATGGTTCGGTAAACCGGACTGGACCGTCGATGGTTGGAATTATTGGAACTCCATCCAACATTGCCATCGGCACTTGAAGGACCTCCGCCCATCTTTCGACCAGGGAAAGAGGGTCGGGAGTTTGAATTTCTGCACCACAAATGGCGTCGACGAACTTAGTGTTGCGGTGATCCCGCCAATCTCTTTCTACTGGCCACCAGTCGCCGTCTGAGACGTCTTCATTTTCGCACCAGCGAAGCTCAACTAAACATCCAGGTAAATCCTTTGGATGAATGTGAACTGCGTCGCTGCCTGTTTCGCTGATATCGCCGCCTGCTACCGTGCGCACACCCATTTCACTTAGGTGCTCACTATGAGCTCCGTATTCCGATCGCGGAACTTGAAATAGAAGCATGTAGCCGCCGGGCCCTCCGCGTCGTTGCAAAAAGCGGCCCGCTGCGGATGTCGGCCCGTCTTCCAGTGGCACAACTAACTCGAGAAATTGGTTCCCGATCGGCATCACAAAGTTTTTGAGCCCGAAAATGCTGACTCCTGCTTCGCGTCCTGGTCGGTTCCCGGGATCGCGATAGGCGACATCAAGGCCAAAAACCTCTCGAAGGGCGTTCTCGGTTTCTTCATATTGGTCGCCAACCAACGCTACTTGCCGAAGTCGTAATGCCATCTCAGTACCTGCAACCTCTCTCTTTTCGACCTTTATTCGAACACCAGACTAGAACGGCGCCCAGAAGCTGTTGGTTAACTGCGAAGTGGGCTCATCACCTGTGTGATGAACTGAACGGTTTCATCCGCTGACTCCGGGTTACCGAAATCCAAAACAAAATGTTCAATCCCTATCCCGATCAGATCAGTCAACAGCGTGCCGAAGTCATCGATCTCATCAGGACTCTGAGGCAGCGCACGTTCAATGGTGAGCGAAAACTGGACATCTTCCCGAGCTCGACCTGAACCCTCGAGTTCATGCAACATGATGTCTCGCTTCCTGATTAGGGAATCAAGATCGCCTCGCCAGACTGTGTTCCAGATATCAGCATGACGAGCCGCCAAAGGTATACCTATTTGTTCTCCTGAGGTCCCGATACAAATGGGTGGTACAACATCGGGAAGCGGCGGAGCATCTGCACCTTCAATGTGGAAGAATTCGCCAGCGAAACACGGGTTTTCTTCTGTCCACATCAGGCGGCACACCTTGATCGCTTCCTCTAACTGACGAAAACGCACGCTGGGTTTCGGAAAGTCGTAGCCATACGAGAGGTACTCGGCTTCTCGCCAGCCTGCTCCGATGCCGAGAATAAATCGGTTTCCACTAAGAAATTGGAGAGTACTGGCCATCTTCGCGGTCAGCGCCGGCGGCCGATATCCGACGCCCAAAACATGATGACACAGGTCAATATTCGGAAATTTTGCTGCGCACCAGGTGAGGGTTGTCCAGGCTTCGAGAAATGGGTCAGATTTTTGGTCAAAACCATAGAAGTGGTCAGCGATCCACAAACTGTCGAAGTGTTCGGCCACAGCCGGCAAAATATGTTCGCATTGATGTTGCACTATCGGTTTGTAACTACTCCACTGGTTACCAATAACCGGTGACAACCAACCGAAACTAAGGCCCTTTGAGCTATTCGCCACGTAACAACCTCTCGAAGATTATTGCTGCTTCAACTTCGAACGGCGGTGCGCCAGCCATGTTCGTCGTCAGCACTACCATTTTGAATTGCTACCAAACTTTCCCTCAACCGGAGCGTGTTGGTACCCGGTTGGCCGTCACCAAAGGTGATTTCCTCGCCACCACGAAGCATCGTTCCAACCGGTGAGAGCACCGCGGCTGTTCCTGACAGAAAGGCTTCACCGTTTTCGGCCCACTCTTGCAATTCACTCAGCTCAATAGGCCGTTCTTCAACCTCGTAGCCCAGATCAGCGGCGAGCGCTATTACAGAGGCACGCGTAACCCCATGCAGGAAGGAGCTATCAAGCTGGCGGGTTACTACACGTTCATTGTCCGCTAGGAAAAAATTTGCTGCTCCTGTTTCCGTAATATCGCCACCCGTGGCGAAAAGAATTTGGTCAACAGCTTCATTCCGAGCCATCGCATCTAGTGTTGGCGCTAACGCCATGGCGTAATTCGCGCCGGACTTAACCATCCCGAACTGAGGCGTTGTTCTCGGTATCTCTTCTTCGATCAACAAGGTGAGCGGCCTTACCCCACCCTTAAAGTAATCACCCACTGGGCAATTAACGATGTATAGCAAGGCCTCTGACGTAGGCGTTGCCGCGGCCCCAATATTTGGCTCGGTACCAATAAGTGTGGGCCGGATGTAGAGCGAACCAGGAGGAGATGGCACTTCTTCAATGTTCGCTTCGACACTGTCGACGATCATTTGGCGAAGAAGGGACTCCTCAGGCACTGGGAGCCGCAGCTGAGCGGCGCTTTGACACATTCGAGCGACATGATCGTCTAACCGAAAGATCGCTAGTGACCCATCGATCTGCCGGTGAGCTTTTAAACCTTCGAAGATTGCGCTCCCGTAGTGGAGTACATGCGCCGCAGGACTCATCGAAAAGTTCCCGTAGGGCTCTACTTTCCCTGCGTACTGATACACACCATTCTGAGATGGCGCTGTCGCCATCCAGTCGCAAAAGACCGTGCCGAATGGCACTGTCATCGGGTCAGGTTTCTCACTCACTGGAGCTCCCTTCAAGGCTGTGACTCTAGCTCAATGCAGAGGGGCTGAGATCAGATTTCGGTCAGATCTCTAACTCGATAAGACTTCAGGCGGCTCTGTCCCCTACCTTGTGCATATGACTCAACTATCTCAGTCCGTTCGTCTTGAATTCGACAACGATGTAGCACTCATCCACATAGACAACCCTCCCGTTAACGCTCTAAGCCACCACGTTCGACAAGGCCTCCTCGATGGAATGGCAGAAGCCGAAAGTAGCGATGCCGCGGCGATCGTCGTCATTTGTGACGGACGAACATTCATTGCAGGTGCGGACATAACTGAATTTTCAGGCCCTCCCAAACCCCCGAGTCTTCAAGAGGCTCAGGACGCTATGGAAAATTGCTCGAAGCCTGTCATAGCCGCGGTGCATGGCACCGCCCTTGGCGGAGGCCTCGAAGTAGCACTATGCGCTCACTACCGTGTCGGTGTCAGTACCAGTCAATACGGATTGCCTGAAGTAAAGCTCGGCCTCTTACCAGGAGCTGGCGGGACTCAAAGGCTGCCACGTATTACCGGAGCTGCTAGGGCCTTGGAGATGATGACCAGCGGCGAACCAATAACAGCCCAGGAGGCTCTCGACTGTGGACTCATCGACGAAATTGTCGAAGATCTAAAGTCAGGCGCTATCGCCTTCGCTCGACGTGCAGTAACCGAGAACATGCCGCTGCTTCGCATTCGCGACCGAAATGAAAAGCTTGCGGACACTCCCCCTTCAGTGTTCGACGAGTTTCGGGCTGGCATTGCAAGGAAGACCAGAGGCTTTCTCGCACCTGAATACAACGTTCGCTGCGTTGAGGCAGCCGTCAATCTTGACTTTGACGCTGGGTTACTACGCGAGCAAGAATTATTTCGAGACTTGATGAAAGGAACCCAGTCAAAGGCGCAGCAGTACTACTTCTTTGCTGAGCGCGCCGCCCTCAAAATTCCAGGTCTACCCAAAGACACCCAAGCGGCGGCGGTTAACCGCTGCGGGGTGCTCGGAGCTGGCACCATGGGCGGTGGAATTGCCATGAACTTCGCCAATGTGGGCATTCCGGTCACAATCATTGAACGAGACGAGGACGCCCTTGAGCGCGGGTTAGCAGTAGTTCGCTCCAACTACGAACGCACCGCTGCTCGCGGAGGCATCTCAAGTGACGACGTCGAAACCCGGATGGGACTGATCAGTGGCTCTGTCGATATGGGCGACTTTGCTGAGTGTGATCTGATTATTGAAGCGGTTTTTGAAAATATGGAGTTGAAGAAATCTATCTTTGAACAACTCGACCAGATATGTAAGCCCGGAGCGATTCTCGCCTCAAATACATCAGCGTTAGATGTTAACGAAATCGCATCCGCCACCAGTCGGCCCGAAGCAGTGATCGGGATGCATTTCTTCTCACCGGCCAACGTTATGAAGATGCTCGAAGTGGTTCGCGGTGACGAAACCTCAGACATCGCTATCGCAACTGCAATGGGCATAGGGCGCACTATCGGTAAAACGCCAGTCCTGTGCGGTGTCTGCCATGGGTTCGTCGGTAACCGGATGCTGTTTATGCGCGGGGTTGAAGCCGAAAAAATGATCCTAGAGGGAGCCGCTCCCTCACGAGTGGATCAGGTTTTGTTTGATTTTGGCTTACCAATGGGCCCGTTCGCCATGAGCGACCTTGCTGGGCTCGACATCGGCTGGGATGAAGCGACCTCATCTGGGTCTACCGTTCGCGAGTTGCTTTGTGAAAGTGGACGTCGCGGGCAGAAAAACGGAAGCGGCTACTACACCTACGATCCGGAAACGCGAGCAGCAACACCCGATCCCGAAGTCGAAACAATTATTCGGGGATTCGCCGAACGACAAGGAATCGCTCAACGAGATATTTCTGATCAAGAAATTCTCGAGCGGTGTCTGTACCCGATGGTCAACGAGGGCGCCAAGATTTTGTCCGAAGGTATAGCTATTCGCGGTAGCGACGTCGATGTTGTTTGGATTAACGGCTATGGGTGGCCCATGTACACCGGAGGACCGATGTTTTGGGCCGACACAGTGGGCCTCACTGATGTAGTGGACCGTATCAAGCATTATGCCTCTACCCTCGGAGGTGAGCACTGGTCGATTTCACCGTTGATCGAACAGTTGGCCACTGACGGCGGCTCTTTGAGCACTTACACGAATTAGCACAACTCATGTCAAGCGACTTTTCTCAAATAGCTTCCAGCTACGTAGAAGAGCTTCGCGCCCGCGGTAGAGAAATAGATACTCAACGTGCTTTACCCCAGGACATCGCAGACCGCCTTGCTCAGGAGGGCTTCTACCGCCTATGCACCCCCAAGGAGCTTGGTGGCGTTGGAGCGGAGCCGAAAGTTTTGGCAGAAGTTTGTGAAATTCTTGCTGCCGGCAATGCGTCGACTGCATGGTGTGTGTTTATCGGGGCGACATCGCAGTACATGTTTCCTGCTGTCTCACCGCGACTACTTGATGAACTATTAGAGCAACCGCACGTCATTACTAGTGGTGTGTTCGCATACTCCGGCACCGCCACTCGCTCTTCAGACAATCCAGAACATTGGATTATCAATGGTCGCTGGGACTGGGGCTCCGGTTGCCACAATGCCGCTTGGATATCCGGTGGGGTCATCCTCTGCGACGAATCCGGAGAGCCAATATTGGATACCAAAGATCGCCCAACTGAGGCGCGGGCGTTTTTTCAACCGAAGGAAGTCGAAATTCTCGACAATTGGCACACGAGTGGCCTTCGCGGATCCGGCTCGAGTTCTTTTACGTCCCACGCCCTTGAGCTTCCTGACTATCGGGTTGCGACCGTTGAGGCGCTGCGCTCATCGCCTTTCGCCAAGATGCCCATTTATCGGTTCCCCCGTTTCGGTTATTTAGCGCTCCCAATAGGTGCCATTGCGCTGGGTATGGCCAGAGACGCAATCGACGAAGCTTTAGATGTCGCTAAATCAAAGACACCTACCGGCTCAGGGCGAACACTCTCGTCACGACCCGCCTTTCACAGAGACATAGCACTAGCCGACTCCTCTCTGCGAGCTGCCCGTGCATCATTTTACGCGGATATAGCGACAGCCTGGGAAGAAGCACAGCACGGCGTCGGATCTCTCGAGACTCGCCGGCTTCTTCGCACCTCAACAGTTCATGCCGTGACGACTGCTATCAACATTGTGGACAGCATGTACACGACAGTCGGAGGCTCGTCGGTCTATGAAGAGTCCGCTTTGCAGCGGCACTTTCGCGATATCCATGTTGCTTCCCAACACATGATGGTCGCTGAACCGGTAATGGAATTAGCGGGCCGGGTCATCAGCGGGACCGACGACGACGCCCCCGGCTTATAAGCATTCAGTATGTTTGAACGTAGGAATACGCAGTGACCGCAAACCACACAATAGAAAACGAGAGTTTCTCTTTGGGCTCCGGACCAAAGCTCAATACGACCCCCGATGCCGAGCGTCTCATCCGCAAGCAAGAGACCGCCTTGGGGTACCGGATTATGGCCTCCTGGGGTTGGGGAGCTGACGGCTCAGGACACATAACAGCCCGTGACCCAGAACTCACTGACTGTTTCTGGTTGCTGAAATACGGAGTTCCCTTCGGTGAAGCGACGATAGATGATTTAGTGCTGGTCAACGACGTTGGCGAGGTTGTTGAGGGCTCCGGTGAGATCAACCCTGCCGCCTTCTACATACACGCGCCAATACACTCAAGTCGAGCTGACGTTGTTGGTGCCATCCACACCCATACTCCGTATGGCACGCCCTTCTCGGCGAGGGCGGCACCACTTTCCATGAGCAGCCAAGAAGCCGTCGCCTTTCATGGATTGCAAGGTGTTTACGATGGCGAAGAGCTCAACGTCACAGACCTCGCTACTGGCCAGCGTATAGCTGATGCCTTGGGCCAGGGCCGTTTAGTGATCATGGCCAACCATGGCTTGCTCACAGTAGGCGCCTCAGTCGCCTCCTCTATCGGCTTCTATCTAAATGCAGAGCGCGCTGCAGAGGTATGTGTCAAAGTTCCCGATGGTCGAGTCATCAGCTCAAATTCGGCGACGCAAGTTCATCGATCAGTAGGAGACGAAATAAACGGATGGCATATCTTTCAGTGGCTTGTTCGATCCCGCGTGGGTGATTCCACAGTCGTCAACTAATTTAAACGGGCAGGATTCCAAGTGTCAGATTTCGATGTTGTAGTAGTGGGTGCTGGTAACGCTGCATGTTGCGCTGCCCTGTCAGCCGCAGAGCAAGGGGCCAGAGTCGTAGTACTTGAAAGAGCGCCCAAAGCCGAATCTGGCGGAAACAGCCGATTTACGGCCGGCGCTATTCGTTTCGCCTACGACGGTATCGACGATTTGGCAGATCTGATGCCTGATTTGACCCAAAGTGAAATCGAAAACACAGATTTCGGTACGTACACCGAAGACGAATTTTATGCCGACATGGGACGCATCACCGATTACAGGACAGATCCTGAACTCGCCAGCTTCCTAGTGTCAAACAGTAAGAAAACCGTTATGTGGATGCAACGCAACGGTGTTCGTTTCGCCCCCATATGGGGACGCCAAGCGTTCAAGGTAGATGGAAGGTTCAAATTCTGGGGCGGCTTAACTGTTGAAGCGTGGGGTGGCGGTGAGGGTCTGATTGATGCACTCCACGGCGCTCTCACCGATAAAGGCGTTGAGCTCCGATACGACACAACAGCCAAGGAACTGCTCTTCGACGGATCGCTGGTGGAAGGAGTTCGGGTTCGTCAGGCTGGAACAATGATCGATATACCCGCTAAAGCAGTGGTCCTCGCCGCCGGAGGGTTTCAGGCCAACTCGGAGTGGAGGACACGTTACCTGGGTCCGGGCTGGGATCTAGCGAAAGTAAGAGGTACACGCTTCAATACCGGAGACGGCATCAAGATGGCCCTCGACATTGGCGCAATGCCCTACGGGAATTGGAGTGGCGCCCACGCAGTGGCATGGGAATACAACGCCCCAGAATTCGGTGATTTGGCTGTCGGCGATGCCTTCCAAAAACACAGCTACCCGTTCGGCCTGGTAATCAACAACGAAGGACAACGTTTCCTCGACGAGGGTGCCGATTTTCGTAACTACACCTACGCGAAATACGGACGTGAAATCCTCAAGCAGCCAGGGCACTCCGCATGGCAACTCTTTGATTCTAAAGTTGATCACCTACTGCGTGACGAATACCGAATCAAACAAGTCACCAAAGTCCAAGCCGACTCACTAGAGGAACTGTGCGCCCGGATGGAAGGTGTAGACACGCAGAAGGCATTCGAAACAATTACCAGTTACAACGCTGCCGTCAATACGACGCTCTCATTTGACCCCAACGTTAAGGACGGCCGGTCAACTTCAGGGCTCGCTATAAACAAGTCAAACTGGGCCAATACCCTGGATAAAGCGCCTTTCCAGGCGTACAACGTGACGTGCGGTCTGACCTTCACTTTCGGTGGTCTCCGAATCAACGACAAGGGGCAGGTCTTAGATAGCGGTCTCGAGACGATCCCAGGGTTGTACGCTGCTGGGGAGTTGGTCGGCGGCCTCTTCTACGGAAATTACCCAGGCGGTACAGGGCTAACAGCAGGAGCAGTTTTTGGTCGATTGGCTGGAGAGAGCGCAGGGGCCCAGATAGCTAATTGACGCGCCGCTCCTTGCCTTCCCAGTAAGGCTTGCGAAGCTCAGTCTTCAGAATCTTCCCTGATGGATTACGTGGGATCAGGTCCATACGATCTACCGACGTCGGGCACTTGTAATGTGCCAGCCGTTCACGGCAATACTCGATCAGGCCTTCTTCCGACGGATCGGTATCAGGAACTGCCGTGATAATTGCCTTAACAGTTTCGCCCCATTTCTCATGCGGGACGCCTATGACAGCGACATCGGCCACCTCAGGGTGGCTCATCAACGCATTTTCGACTTCAGCCGGGTAGATATTCTCGGCTCCCGAAATGATCATGTCCTTGACACGGTCATGGATGAACAAAAAACCTTCGGAAAGGTATCCTGCGTCCCCGGTCCGGAACCAACCTCGCCCTTCATCGTCGCGACCTTCGGGGTAAGCCTCCGCTGTCGCCGCCGGATCTTTCCAGTAACCCTTCAAAGTAACAACGGATTTAAGCCAAATTTCTCCAACCTCACCTTCACTTAAATCTTCGAGTGTTTCCGGGTCGACGATACGAAGCTCTATATCAGCCCACGGTTGTCCAGCTGATCTCAATAGGTGAGCTTTAGCGCCACCTGGATCATGATGTTCAGCGCGCAAGATCGTGCCGCCACCGGTGGTTTCTGTAAGGCCATAAGCACCGACAAAATCGCATCCCATCATCTGCATGCTTGCCGCAAGGACCTCCTCGGTGATCGGGGATGCCCCATAAATCATGCTGCGCAGGCTCGAAAAATCTGTCTCTTGTGCTTCCGGTGTTATAAGGAGGAACTGCAAAATCGCCGGCACTAATAACGCGTTCGTAACCGAATAGGTCTCCACCAAACGGAGCAATTCCACTAAATCCGCTTCCCGCAACAAGACGTTGGTGCCACCATTAAAGAGCCCGACGACACCCCACCCGCTTCCCGCTATATGGAATAGCGGCATCGCAACGAGATTCACACTGTTCGAATCAAATGACCATTCCTCACTGGCAACCGGCAGAAACGAGAAAAAGTTTCTGTTGGTTAACTCGACCCCTTTGGGCAGCCCCGTCGTCCCGGAGGTATACAACTGATAGCAAGTGTCAGTCCAGCCGACTTCGACTTTAGGGTCATCTTCCCCGTATCCCGATAACCAACTCTCATATGAGTCATGTTCGCCGCCGTTGCCGACAACGACGATCTTCGTGACCGTTTCGAGCTCCATCTGTCCTAGATGATCCAGGAATTCTTCGCCAATCAGGAGAACTTTTACTTCTGCATGGTTCAGAACGTATTCCATTTCGGGTGCAGCGAGGCGCCAATTGACTGACACACTCACCGCATTGATTTTGCTTGCCCCAATGAGATACGTGAAGTATTCCGGGCCGTTCTTATCCAGATGGGCGACGCGGTCTTGTGGTCCAACGCCAGCTGACAACAATGCATTAGCGACCCGGCTTGATTCAGAGTTCAGTTGTGCATACGTCCATTCTTGGCCCTGATAAATCAACGCGACCTTGTCAGGCTGGTTCTCAGCGTGGACTCGGGAAATATCTGCAATTGACGTTACGGCTGGCATAAAGACCAGGACCTCGTTTCTTTCTCTCAGACTTAACTCGGAACGATAGCTACTTAGAACACCATCATGACTCGCTGCACAGGCCGTTTAAAGATGTACCTTTAGACGATCCGTCAACACGTTCAGTGGAGTGGCATGTCCAAGATTATCTACACCCATACCGACGAAGCACCTGCTCTCGCTACTTATTCTTTCCTGCCGATCGTTCAGGCTTTCGCGAACGCCGCTGGAGTCAGCGTTGAGACTCGAGATATTTCGCTTGCCGGACGGGTGATCGCCTCGTTTCCGGAACAACTGACCGATGAGCAACGGATTGGCGATGCTTTGACCGAGCTGGGAGAAATGACCCTCCTACCTGACGCAAACATCATCAAGCTTCCCAATATTTCCGCCTCAATCCCTCAACTTCAAGCCACTATCGCCGAGCTGCAAGAAGCTGGCTTGGCCGTCCCTGACTACCCCACTGATCCTCAAACTTCCGAAGAGGAAACAATCCGGGACAGATACGACAAAATTAAGGGTTCTGCAGTTAACCCGGTTCTACGAGAAGGTAACTCTGATCGCCGAGCGCCAAGGGCCGTGAAGCAGTTCGCTCAAAAATTTCCCCATTCCATGGGAGATTGGTCCTCGGCTTCACAGACCCATGTAGCGACGATGGGAGACCATGATTTCCGTTCAAACGAGAAATCGATTACAGCCGAAACCGACACAACCCTTCGGATTCAGCACACCTCCGTCGAAGGAACAGTAAGCATCCTCAAAGAAGTACAAGTTACTTCTGGAGAAATTGTTGACGCGACATTTATGTCGGCGCGTCACCTCGGCGCCTTTCTCCATGAACAACTCGAGGACAGCAGAGAGCGGGGAGTTCTCTTCTCGCTGCACCTGAAAGCAACCATGATGAAGGTGTCCGATCCAATTATCTTCGGACACTGTGTTCGCGCCTATTTTGCAGACCTCTTCGCTGAGTATGGCGATACCTTCACGCAGTTGGGTGTGAACGTCAATAACGGACTCGGAGATTTGCTGGAAGCAATTCAAGAACTCCCAACCGGTGACCGGCAAGCGATCGAAGATTCGATTGAACGGGCCTATGAGCAGGGTCCGGCATTAGCGATGGTTGACTCAGACAAAGGCATTACGAATCTCCACGTCCCCAGCGACGTGATTGTCGACGCATCAATGCCTGCGATGATTCGGTCCTCAGGACAAATGTGGAATGCACAGGGCGAACAACAAGACACTAAAGCAGTTATACCCGACAGCAGCTACGCAGGAATCTATCAGGCGGTCATTGACGACTGCATTGAACACGGGGCCTATGACCCCACAACAATGGGTTCGGTACCAAACGTTGGTCTGATGGCCCAAAAAGCCGAGGAATACGGTAGCCACGACAAGACCTTTGAGATAGCAACTGACGGATTGATGGAGGTGCTGGACCAGGACAACACCGTCCTAATTCAGCATGACGTAGAGCGCGGGGACATATGGAGAATGTGTTCGGTGAAGGAGGCGGCGGTAAAAGATTGGGTCAAACTTGCGGTCGCTCGAGGGAATGCCACTGCAGCGACGGTCGTATTTTGGTTGGATGCCAATCGTTCTCACGATTCCCAACTGATCACCAAAGTCAACCATTACCTCAGTGAACACGACACAGATGGACTCGAGCTCGAGATCCTCTCCCCCATTGAGGCGACGCGGCTGTCACTTGATCGCATTCGCCGAGGGGAAGACACCATTTCGGTAACAGGCAACGTGTTGAGGGACTACAACACCGACCTTTTCCCTATTTTGGAAGTCGGCACGTCCGCGAAGATGCTGTCGATCGTCCCGTTGATGAATGGTGGGGGCTTATTTGAAACTGGGGCTGGTGGATCTGCACCGAAACACGTCCAACAGTTCGAGGCAGAAAATCACCTGCGGTGGGACAGCTTGGGCGAATTTCTGGCTCTAGCGGTCTCTTTCGAACATCTCGGCCAATCGACACAGAATAAGTCGGCAGAGATCCTAGGAACCGCTCTCGACAGTGCCACGAGTCGACTTCTTGACGAGGGTAAATCGCCAAGTCGTAAGGTCGAGGAACTGGATAATCGCGGAAGCCATTTCTACATCGCCATGTGGTGGGCGCAAGCGATGGCCGAGCAAACTCAAGATCGTGAATTAGCTCAACTATTTGAACCACTCGCTAATGAACTTGCCGCTGCGCAGGAGACTATTCTCCAAGATCTTCTTGACTGTCAGGGGCAGCCCATGGACATTGGTGGTTACTACTATCCAGACCCTACGTTGGCCGCTTCTTCCATGCGACCAAGTGCCACTTTCAACAACATCATTAGCCAGTTCAGCTAGCAACTCGGAAATAGTCGAGTTGTCTCTTGGGGCAAGGTTCCAAAAGCCTTGAAAACTAGGCTCAAACGCCTCAAACAAAATGTTGCAGAATTGTCGTGATTGATTCTTGCTATTTCAAACGGGAATGGCTTAGTTTTTGGCGACTAAACGCACGTTAGGCTGCCTAGCACAAGGTCCTCGATGGGACTTTCGCTCGGGAAGGGGATCAGGGCATCAGTGACCGACGCGATGACCTCTGCCCGCGACGAACCGCTACTGGCTGTTCGGGACCTACGAACTCACTTCTCTATAAACGCGGGCCTTCTCCGCGCGGTAGACGGCGTCACCTTTGACCTTCACTCTGGACAAACACTTGGAATAGTTGGGGAGAGCGGGTCAGGTAAGACCGTTCTTTCACGCTCAATCATGCGCCTCAACCTGGGGAACAACGTTCATACATCCGGAGAAGCCCGATTCGCTGGACGGGACCTTCTGGGCCTTCCCATGAGTGAAATGACCGACGTTTGGGGTCAAGAAATCGCCATGGTTTTTCAAGATCCGATGACGTCGCTGAATCCAGTTGTAAAAATTGGTCGGCAAGTGACAGAACATGTGCGAAAACATCTTGGGGTCTCAAAAAAAGAAGCCCGGGCTCTCGCTGTCCAACTCCTCGAGAGTGTCCGTATCCCAGAAGCTGAAGTCACTATCAGTGCCTACCCGCACGAGCTTTCCGGCGGAATGCGGCAACGCGTATCGATTGCAATCG
Organism: Acidimicrobiales bacterium MED-G01; assembly: GCA_002457435.1. Classification (GTDB taxonomy): domain Bacteria; phylum Actinomycetota; class Acidimicrobiia; order Acidimicrobiales; family Poriferisodalaceae; genus MedAcidi-G3. The sequence goes on from NTLA01000020.1 coordinate 27,583, forward strand.
CCCTAGCGTGCAGTCCGAAGCTCCTTTTCGCGGATGAGCCCACCACCGCGCTTGATGTAACCGTTCAACACCAAATTTTGAACCTTTTGGGCATGCAGCAACGCGAGCGTGACATGGCAATGGTCCTGGTAACCCACGACCTAGGCGTTGTCGCCGGACGGACGGATGAAATCATCGTCATGTACGCCGGAAAGATTGTTGAGCAAGCCCGCACGGACCAGATTTTTCAAAAAACCTCGCATCCCTACACCGAAGCCCTTCTTAGGTCTATTCCCAAAACCGACCAACCAAGCCATACCCGCTTGGCCGCTATCGCTGGGCGACCACCCAATCTCATAACGATGCCAACCGGTTGCGCATTCAGCCCTCGCTGCCCATATGCCCAAGATCGCTGCTTCGAAGAGGAACCACCACTACAAACCAACCAGGACGGGCATGCAACAGCTTGTTGGTATCAGGTTGGTACTGCAGAAAATAAAGAAGCTTGGGACAACAACCTCGCATCCGGCCGACTCTCAACGATGGCTGTCGCTAAAGGACAAATTGTTGACGAAGTTCCGCTCGACCTAACTACAGGCGCATCCTGATGGCTGGTGGCGGAAAGGCTCACCTGAGGGACCCAGACGACGTCCTGATCCGGGCAGAAGACTTGGTTGTCGAATTTCCCATCTCCCAAGGCCGCGTCGTAAATGCAGTTAGCGGTGTGAGTCTTGATGTCAAGCAAGGTGAAACTCTTGGCCTTGTTGGAGAGTCTGGCTGTGGTAAGTCGACCACGGCAAAGTCCCTGATCCAGCTCCCGCCTCCCACGTCGGGCACAGTTAGCTACCTTGGGACCGATTTGACTTCCCTTGAAAATAAGGAGCTACGCAAAGCTCGGACCGACCTCCAAATGATTTTCCAAGACCCAATTTCGTCTCTTAATCCGCGTAGGAAGATCGGCGACGTAGTAGCCGAGCCGTTAAGGGTCTGGGGGCCTCACGACAGAGAAGAGCAAAGTAGCCAGGTCGACGCGATGTTAGAAGCGGTAGGGATTGATCCTGCGATAGCGCGGGACAAACGTCCTCACGAATTCTCTGGTGGGCAGTGCCAGCGAATTTCTATCGCCCGGGCACTGGTGCTCAACCCTCAGGTCATTATCTGTGACGAGCCTGTGTCAGCTCTTGACGTGTCAGTCCAAGCTCAAATACTCAATATGCTTGAGGACCTCAAGGCTGATTACGGATTGACGTTGGTGTTCATTGCTCACGATCTTGCAGTTGTTAAGAATATTTCAGACAGAATTGCCGTGATGTACCTCGGCAAACTTTGTGAAGTCTCTGAATCAAACGTTCTCTACGACGCGCCGGCTCATCCGTACACAGAACTGTTGTTGGGTTCAAGTCCGGTACCTGACCCCACGGTTAACCTTGATATCACTCTGGTTGAAGAAGAAGACCTGCCATCACCGATTGACCCGCCGTCTGGTTGCCGCTTTAGAACACGATGTAGATATGCAACTGACCGCTGCGCTCAAGAAGAGCCGGTGATGCGCGAAGTGTCCGAGGACCACCACGTTGCGTGTCACCACCCACTCGTCTCCGTTCCCGAAATGGCGGAGGTGAGCGCCTGAATAACTTTTGCCCTTGAACTATAAGGGCTTTGCGGTGAGGCGTCCGCCTTCCGCTTTAGTACTTCAGTAAGAACTCAGGGAGGGTTCAAATGAAATCAAGCTGGCTAAAAATCATTGCATCGTTTTTTGCGATCGCTCTGATAGCCGCTGCCTGTGGAGGCAGTGACAGCGACTCCGGGTCATCAGACACCGCGAGTAGTTCAGACACAGAAACAGCGACCACGGAAGCTGCTGAGGAAGAAGTCATCGAATCCGGCACGGAAGCCGAAGGCGATGTTGACACCGAAGTTGAAGAGGTGGTCGAAGAGAGTAGCTACGGCGGAGACCTGATCGTCGGTCTTGAAGCTGAAGCTACAGGCCTACGCCCATGGGAAGACCCGTGTTCATCACCGTGCCTCACCATGGTGGGCGCCATATACGACACGGTGGTCATGCTTCGTACCGACGGCACAATCGGCCCTTGGTTAGCGACTGACTGGTCATCAAATGAGGACTTCACCGAGTGGACCTTCAATCTCGTAGAAGGGGTGACTTTCCATAACGGAAAGCCGTTCACCGCTCAGACCTTGGTTGATATGTTCCCAATGCAACAGGTCGGTGCATCTGCTGCTGGAATCGTCACCGCTGCTGCACTTACCGAAGTTGTGGCAGTTGACGATACAACGGTCAAGTACGTCCTGGGATCAGCTCACTCAGCATTCCCATCTTTCTTGGTCCAAACACCTCTGGGTGCAGCTTTTGACGCCGAGGCAGCAACTGCAGATTTTGACGGGTACTCAATGAGCCCAGTTGGAACTGGCGCTTTCATGATCGATAAGCGTGACCTTGACAACGAGACCATCGTCGTTCGTAACCCCAACTATTGGATGAACGACTCCGATGGCAATCAGTTGCCGTACCTTGACTCGGTCACATTCCGTCCTATCCCCGATGAGGGAACACGGTTGGATTCGCTGTTGTCAGGAACGACAAATGCCATGCAAACATTGCGTCAAGGCACAATTCGTGACGCCAGGTCTGCCAAAGAGGATGGCGCTGACATAGTGCTCCTTGAATTCCAAGGAAACAACGTCGGTGGCGGTATGTACAACCTGAATAACCCGCCGTTGGACGATGTACGCGTCCGTAAAGGCCTGACCCACATGAACAACCAAGACGCCGTTATCGAAGCGCTTGGTGGTACCGGTATTTCACTTCCGGGTACACAATGGTTCAGTCCTGATAGCCCTTGGTATTCGGAGAAGGTTGCTGCCGCTTGGCCAGCTTTCGACTACGACGCCGGTAAGGCACTTGTGGCTGACTACATCAACGATCCAGATCGTTCCGATGGACGAGCAGTAGGTGAAAATATTGAGGTGGAACTGTCATGCCCACCTGATCCAACGCTGATCGCAGCTATCCAAGTGGTCGAGCAGCTTTGGTCATCGACTGAAATGATCGACGTCAACCTCACTAACTACGATCAACAAACACACATCGGTTATGCGTTGGGTGCCCCACCAGACTTTATGGGCTCGCACGGCGTGCACTGCTGGCGTTGGTCAAGTGATAATGACCCGTCAACGGAGCTCAATCGCCAGCTGGCACCGCACACCTTGGGTGTTGCTGCTGCTTACGGGCTTGACGGCATCTTCACGCCAACCAACTTCCCGAACTACTTCGATATCGAAGTATTTGGTTGGCTGGTTGCGGCAATCGGGACCGATAACTTCGAAGAGCGTTACGCGCTTTACGAAATGGTCATGATGCGGTTTGCTCGCGACGTACCGGTTTATTACTCAGGCCATACAGCGACGATGCTTGCCGTCGAGTCAGGCATTGCCGGAGTTAACGGCTGGGTGCTTCCTGATGGAACATTCGGCGGTCAAGGCTGGGCGATACCTCAGTTGAACCAGGCTTTCTGGACCAACTAAAGCTAAAAGACCAATAATCGCGTTCCCCAGGTAGGAGTTCACTTGTTAGCAAAAGTCATAGCGGCACGAGCAGTCCGGCTAATTGCCACATTGTTCGCTGTTTCTCTTCTGACTTTCCTAATGGTTGAACAACTACCTGGGGATCCGATTTTGGCCATCCTTCCCCCCGAGGCCCTTGACGACCTCGACAACATCGAACGGATTCGCAAGGAATTAAAGCTCGACGATCCTGTCTTAACCCGTTACTTCAGATGGGTTGGCGACGCCTTACAAGGTGATCTCGGCAAGTCCTACATAACGGATCAACCAGTTTCGGACGCGATTAAGGACCGAATCCCGGTAACGCTGGAACTTGCTTTCCTAGCAACGCTTATGGCCGCACTCCTAGCGATACCGATCGGAGCCTTCTCCGCATACAGAGAAGGCGGCTACTTCGACCGCGCAATGTCCGGCTTCACTACCGCAGCGCTTTCAATTCCTGGCTTCCTCGCCGGCATCTTCTTCATCTGGCTCTTCACACTTAAATTTAACTGGCTCCCCTCTACAGGCTGGAATCGCATCACCGACAAAGGCCTCTTTGCCAACCTAAAAACAGCAATTCTTCCCGCTGGTGCTCTGGCATTAGCCCCGTTAGCAATTAATGCCCGCCTCATTAGGGCCGACATGATTGGCACCCTAAAAGAAGACTATGTGCTCTCGGCGAGAGCGAAGGGTTTACGAGACCGTTACATCCTTATGAGACACGCCCTACGCCCGAGCTCACTCACTGCGATAACGGTGTTCGCCCTCCAACTCGGCGGTCTAATTGGGGGGACGGTCGTAATCGAAACCGTCTTTGCTTTACCAGGGCTTGGGACGCGACTCATTAGTGGCATCTATCAACGCGACGTCATGATGATTCAAGGCATCACCCTGTTCATAGCGACGATATATGTGGTTGTCAACGCGCTGGTCGACGTCCTCTATGTGGCACTCGACCCTCGAATCCGGAGGCAATGATGTCTCATCTGTTTCGCAGGTTCGGTAGAGCATTCTTGGAAATGCCACTAGTGGTAAAGATTGCTTTAGTGTGGCTGGTCTTTATTGTGGGTGCGGCCATTTACAGCAGACTCGACCGCATCCTCGGTCAAGCCCTACCGCTCCAAGACCCCTTCTATCAGCCATTCTTATTCGGCGAAGCTAAACCCGTAGAAGGACCATCTAGCGCACATTGGTTGGGCACTGACATTTTATCCAGAGACAACCTGTCTCGGCTTTTGCATGGATCATGGGTATCGCTCATCGTCGCCACCACTGTGGTGGTCTTCGGACTCACAGTCGGGGGCTTTATCGGAGCGTTCGTTGGTTACACACGAGGCAAGGTCGAAACACTGACCATGGCCACGCTTGACGTCATCCTGGCGTTCCCACCGTTAGTTCTCCTGTTGGCATTAGTCGCTGTCTACAAAGTGCGTAATTTAACGATGATCGCGCTTGTTTTCGGAGTGTTGGGAATTCCAACCTATGTGCGTATCGCTAGAGCGAGCACGCTTGGTGTTGCTAGCCGGGAATTCGTCCAAGCCGCCGAAGCCATAGGAACAAAACGCAGGGCAATACTGTTCCGAGAGATCATCCCCAACATCATGCCGGCCCTTTTTGCATACGCCTTGATCAACGCAGGTTTTGTAATTGTTGTCGAGGGAACCTTGTCTTATCTGGGTTTGAGTGTCCAAATACCTGAACCGACCTGGGGCAACATGATTAATGAAGGTCGTCGAGATATCCGGCAGACCATTCTTCCGATCTTTTGGCCCGGTCTGTTTTTGACCCTTTCTGTGGTTTCCCTCAATCTCGTTGGGGATTGGCTCCAACAAAGAGTCGCTGTCCGGTCGTCGGCTCTATAACTAGTTCGCCTCGTCGATTCCTAAGACGTTGCTACTGTCAAGAGTCCCGGTCTCACGGTACACATCTAACTTTGACCTGCTGTCGTCTATATCGAGGTTGCGCATCGTCAGCTGGCCAATTCGATCCAACGGACCAAAGGCCTGATCCTCAACAAGTTCCATGGAAAGCCGATCCGGTTCGTATGTGAGGTTGGCGCCTTCGGTATTCATAATGGAATAGTCATCTCCGCGTCGGAGTCGGATCGTGACTTCCCCTGAAACTGCTGCCCCAACCCAGCGTAAAAGCGGTTCTCGAAGCATCAGACTTTGAGGATCAAACCATCGCCCTTCATACAGGAGCCGGCCCAAGCGGCGCCCCATGGTCCGGTAATTC
>NTLA01000021.1 GCA_002457435.1 Acidimicrobiales bacterium MED-G01
TCCAACGTTTGGTCCGGGTGATGATGACCATCGGGGTTTCATGCAGTGGGACGATGAGAGTGGTTTCGAAGGGCCAGAGGGTGGTTTAAACCAGTTCTTCATGGCTGGACCCGATGGTGTTCCCGATGATGATGTTCCGGGTCCTATGCCGGGGGGAGCTAAAGAGTTCTTCTTCTCGGCTATGCCGGGAATGGATGACGAATACGACGGTCCGTTATCTGATGATGAGATGTTTGGTGGTTTCTTTGGTCCTGGTCCTGGTCCTGTTGGGCAGGGTGATTGGGATGATGATGGGTGGGTGCCACCGGTGGGTGATGATGATGGTTGGTTGCCACCAATGGATGATGGCGAAGAGTTTGATCGCGGTCAGATGTTCAAAGCGTTTGGGTTCGATGATGACGCTCCAACGTTTGGTCCGGGTGATGATGACCATCGGGGTTTCATGCAGTGGGATGATGAGAGTGGTTTCGAAGGGCCAGAGGGTGGTTTAAACCAGTTCTTCATGGCTGGACCCGATGGTGTTCCCGATGATGATGTTCCGGGTCCTATGCCGGGGGGAGCTAAAGAGTTCTTCTTCAAGACGGAACCAGTTTCAGACTCGATAGAAGAGGCCGATGATTCGGAGTCGGAGCTCGGAAATAGCCCGCAAATTCAGGCACCGGCTCAGAAACAAGACTTCTTTAATCCGGGTGAGACCGACACCCCGGCCGAAGAGGAAGTGCCGAAGAACGGTTTTTTCAAACCCGAAGCTGGACCGAAAGAAGAGAGCGAGCCACCTGCAGCTGCATTTTTCGCTAATAGTGCAACATCATCACCTTCTGCTAACTCTGCTCCGCGGCCGAGCTTCTTTAATCCTGGTGGTGTAAGCAACTTGTTTGCTGGCGGATCTAGCAAGAATGAGGTTCGCGAAGACTCTGAATTGACTCGCGGTGATGACCGACAGTTTGAATCAAGCAATGACTCAGACGGTCAGGCTCAGTCACGAGACGATCGGAACGATGAGGATAGGGCTGAAGCCCCATAGTTGGTTGCGAGAAGTTGAGGGGACAGCAGTGCTAGGGAGTGTTTTGTGTCACACGGGCTGGGCGTAGCCTGATCAAATGGTTAATCAGGTAGATAGTTGGTTGTCGAGCAAAGAAGCGGCTCACCGAATTGGTGTCACGCAACGCACGTTGTACCGGTTTATCGACGAGGACCGGCTTCCTGCCTACCGACTTGGACGGGTCATACGATTAAAAGCCGTCGACGTGGAAGCATTTATTGAAGGTGGCCGTATTCGGCCAGGGTCTCTTAAACACCTGTATCCCGATTCAAAGAAACCGTCCGACAGTGTCTGAGTCGGAACGTCCAACAATTGGCCCAAGGTTCATTCTGGATCCTGACTGGAATGAAATGCCGCAACCACGCGGCGTGATCAGTGGTTTAGCGAAACTTCTGGGTATCGGATTCCTGGGCTCCGTTATAGCGTGGCAAATTTTCAGTGCCCTGTCTGAAGCAGCGGGATATGAAAGCATCCTTGAATCCGAATTGGAACAGTGGTCAATCAGCGAACAGTTGGTTTTGATTGTGTTGATCGCACCGCTCCTTGAGGAAACTATTTACCGACTTCCCTTGCAGCGTCGATTTCGTCCCGGACTAATTGCGCTCTCATTAGCAATAGGCGCCTTGTTCTTTGCAGGAGCGAATAGTGCCGCCTTTTGGGTGATCTTGGCTCTAGCTGCAGCTGTCGTTCTGGTTGGTTTCAACGCCAATCTTTGCGAGAGAGTTCAGCAAAAATGGTCGGCGAATCCCCGGATACCAATCTGGTTCGCCACATTCATTTTCGGACTAATCCACATTGTGAACTTCAACGTTCAATGGTCAATCTTTGCGGTGCTCGTCGCGCCATTAGTGGTGAGTCCACAAATCTGGTTAGGTCTTATGTTCACCATCGCAAGGGTTCGTTATGGATGGTGGGCTGGCCTAGTTCTCCATGCCACACATAATGGGCTGATCTGGTCAATCAGCGGTCTGGCGAGCTGAATCAAATTCGCGATCAGGAAGTCGCTCCTCACCCTCGATGTCCAGGCGAGGGACCCAAGCAAGTTTCTTAGGAAACCACCAGTTCGCGTCCCCCATTAGCTTCATAGATGCTGGAACCAGCACGACGCGAACAATTGTCGCGTCAACGAATATCGCGGTCGCTAATCCAAGTCCCATCATCTTCAAAATTGGATCAGGGTTAGCTACGAACCCGAGAAACACCGAGATCATGATGAGCGCAGCCGATGTGATCACTCGTGCAGTGTTAGAGATCCCGAAGATCACACTTTGGGAATTGTCTCCACTGATTAAATACTCCTCTTTGACGCGGCTGAGTAAGAAAACCTCATAGTCCATTGAGAGACCGAAAAGGACAGCGAACATGAACATCGGGATGAAAGACACAATCGGTACTGCCTCGTCCAGCCCGATAAGACTGCGGCCCCACCCCCATTGGAACACCATTACTAGGACGCCATAGGCGGAGCCGATGGACAACAAGTTGAGCAGTGCGGCTTTGATAGGCACCAAGATCGACCTAAACACCAGCATCAACAAAACGAAGCTGAGGGCGATAACCCCGGCAATGAAGATGGGCAAACGGCTTTGTACTCGGTCAGAGACATCAGCAAACGAAGCGGTTGAACCACCCACATGTGCGTTTGCGTCCTCGTTAAGAACCGACGTAAATATTGGGCCTCTGATCCGGTTCAACAGGTCAACAGTTTCGGGGTCCTGTGGTGCTGTGGTTGGGAACACAAGAATTGTTGCTGCTTCACCAACTGGGCTTTGCTCTGGGGCCTGAACGAACGCCACCCCAGTATCGTTTTTCAAAGCTGCTGCTAGCGACATGATTTCTTGGTCATTCACATTTGAGGTGTCCACTGCTACCAACAGAGGCCCGCTGAAGCCGGGCCCGAAACCTTCAGCAAGTAGATCGTAAGCCTGACGCGAAGTGCGTTCCTCGGGACTGTTGCCCTGATCCGGGAAACCGAGCTCCAGGTCAAGCACTGGAGCAGTGAGTGCCACGAGCAGAACAAGAGTCGACAGCATGTACGGCCACGCATGTTTAGCGACATGGTCACCCCAACGTTGCCAACGACCGGCACCGCTGACGCGCTGAGCCGCAGGGTTTGAACGAGTTCGTTTCGGGTTGACACGATGCCCTGCCCAGCCGAGTAGAGCAGGGAGGATTGTTAGGGATGCCAGCACCATTAGCGCCACGACAATTGAGACTGCGACCGCCGCAGCAGTCATGAAGGGAAGCCCGGCCATTGCTAGGCCCAGAATCGCTATGACGACAGTCCCCCCAGCGAAGATCACAGAGAGCCCAGCGGTCGCGTTTGCTCTGCCGGCTGCGTCTTCGACTGTGAGACCGTCAGCTAGACCCTCGCGAAACCTTGTCACAATGAACAGCGCGTAATCGATGCCCACCCCGAGGCCGATCATTGAGGCCATGTTGGGCGTCCACTCGGGGACGTCCATCCCGATGGCGACGAGCCCGATGATTCCACCAATTCCGAGCGCTAAACCAAACAACGCTAACCCGATTGGTAGGCCCATAGCGACGATGCTCCCGAACGCCAGTAAGAGAACGATCACCGCCGAAATAAGGCCAAGCATTTCTCCCAGCCCTGTTTCTGGTTGCTCAACAGCGTTGTACAGGTCACCACCAAACTCGATACGGACAGCCGCCTCAGGCCCGATGGCATTGCGACCAGTTTCTTCCAGGGTTTCCAACATCGCGAGAGACGGAATGAAATCGGGGTTGTAAGCAACACGGAATAAACCAATGGTTCCCGATGCACTAATTGTTTGACCCGGTAGGGGAGGCACCACCACCTCGACTCCGGGCATACCAGTCAGAGCAGATCTAATTGCCTCAATTGCTTGACGTTGCGGTGAATCACTCAACAAAGACCCAGCTGGTGATTCGACCACTACTTGAGCGTTGATACCGCCTTCTGCTGGAAACCGGTCTGCCAAAAGGTCATAGGCCTCCTGACTATCGAGACCAGGAACGACAAAACCGTTGGTCATTTCTCCACCAATGGCACTGTTCAAACCGATTAAGGCAACTGACGCGATCAGCCACGCACCAATAGTCCGCCACCGATGACGAACACAGGCGCGACCTAGGCGATATAGGAACACGGACACAGCGTCAGTCTGGTCTATGAAGCTGAAAATAACACGCCTCGCGAGAAGTAATCCGGACAGAATTTCCTAGAAGATGTGTGACGATCTTTTTAATGACGCACTGTTGATAGAAGGGGTAGCGGTACCCTGCGAATTAGCAACTTTGCGACCGAAAAGCGGAGATGGGTTTAGGTACAGACCTCGACGTGAGCCTTCAGATTTACGACACCATGGCGCGCCAAAAGGTGCAATTTGTCCCTCGAAGCGAGGGCGAAGTCGCTATGTACGTCTGCGGGCCAACAGTGTATGACGTCCCACATTTGGGTCATGGAAGAACTGCTCTGACCTACGACGTGATTCGTAGGTACCTTGAGTGGACGGGGTGGAAGGTCACCGTTGCATCGAATGTCACCGACATCGACGACAAAATCATCAATCGTGCCGAAAGTGAAGGTAGGACAGAACCTGAAGTTGCTGCCGAGTACACCGAGGCCTATGACGAACAAATGGAGCGGCTCGCCGTCCTTCCTGCGGAGTCACGCCCACACGCCACGCAATTCATCGAGGGGATGATTGGGATCATCGCCGAGCTTGTAGAGATAGAAGCGGCTTATGTCGTTGCGAACAAGGGCGTCTACTTTTCGGTTGAAGGTTTAAGCGACTATGGCCGTCTCGCGGGTCGAGACTTAGACCAGCTCCTCGAAGATGCCGGCCAAAGAGTAGATGTAGACACCGAGAAAAGATCGCCGCTTGATTTCGCGTTATGGAAATCAGCGAAAGTAGGAGAACCAGCGTGGGATACACCATGGGGTTCTGGGCGTCCGGGCTGGCACACCGAATGTGTAGCTATGTCATTAAGTGCGTTGGGTCCAGGATTCGATATCCATGGAGGAGGCGACGACCTCTGTTTCCCGCATCACCAAAACGAATGGGCCCAAGTCACCGCCACCGGACAGCCATTTGCTCGGTATTGGGTGCATAGTGCAATGGTTAACGTAGCGGGCGAAAAAATGTCCAAATCGTTGGGCAATTTCACCAACTTGGCCGAAGCAATCGACACTGCAGGGCCGAGGGCGCTTCGGTTGCTCGCAATGCAGACCCATTATCGGCGGGCCATGGAAATGGGACGAGAAGCGCTGATGGCAGCGTCGACAGCGATTGACCGGTTAGATGCTTTTCGGCGACGAATGGTTGCCGCCGATGTTGAATTAGTTGTTGGTGAAACGGACTCGTCCGCAGTAGCGGCGTTTAAGACGGCAATGGACGATGATTTCGGAACTCCGGTCGCGTTAGATCACACGTTCAGCCTTGTCCGTGGCGCCAACAGTGCGCTTGATGACGGAGATTTGAGCGCTGCTGGTCTTCGGGCACGCACTGCACTCACGCTGTTCTCTGTTCTTGGAATTGAAGTCGGGTCAACGGACCTAGCAGCTGTCTCAGAGATAGACGATGCTGAGATCGAAACGTTGATTGGGCAACGCAAGGAGGCTCGGGACGGGAAGGATTTCGCGACCGCTGACCGAATTAGAGAACAACTTGCCGACGCTGGAGTTGTACTCGAAGACACGTCTAATGGAGTGGTCTGGCACCGTTCATGACCGACGCAGGAAAAATTCTTTCTCTTGAGCCCCATGGGGCTGACGCATTTGTGGGAGAAAGCCCTGCATATGAATGGGGCCGTATCTACGGTGGCCTTGTCATTGCCCAATCGCTTTGTGCAGCTATGCGAACTGTTGATACCGAAGGACATCATGTTCATTCTCTTCACGCATACTTTATTTTGGGTGGCGACCCGAACGAACCGGTTCGTTACGAGGTTGACAGACTGAGAAATGGTCGGAGTTTCTCAACGAGAAGGGTGGTAGCCAGGCAAAGCGGTGGGGCAATCTTGAATCTGTCATGTTCGTTTCAACGTGACGAAGACGGACCTGACGTATCTACCTCAGCTATTCCCACTGATGTTCAGCCGCCTGATGAGTCAGAGAAGATTGAGTGGGGGATAGGCATAGATGCCCGATTGGAGCATGAGTCAACTGACCCGGCTCGTCACCGCGTTTGGGCACGATTCACAGGGCCTCTAGGCGAGGCTGCCGATGAACACTTCGCGGCGTTGGCATATCTATCTGACACCAATCCGATGGATGCTGTGGTTAGCGCCCACCCAGCTCAGGCGCTCACCACAAACCAGTCAGAAGATGTGAGCTGGGACGACGTGTACATGGCTGCTTCGCTTGACCACGCGGTTTGGTTCCATAGAGCGGTTCGAGCCGATGAATGGCTTTTGTTTGACCTCGCCCCACATCAGATAAAAGGCACGAGGGGGTTGGCCACTGGAGACGTTTTCACCGCTCACGGTGAACTGGTCGCAACTGTCGCCCAACAAGGTTTAGTTCGTTTACGGCAGAATGGCGCCTAGCTCACACCTTGGCGTTGCAGCCAATCTTCGATCAGCCAACCTGCAATTGACATTCCTCCGACCGGGCATGGTGGCAGGTCCGTCGCGTCGAACCATCCTGCTTCGATGATCTCCTCCTCTTGGATCATGATTTCACCTGACTCGTAAGTGCAGTGAAAACCACACATCAGGGAATGAGGGAAAGGCCAAGGTTGACTTCCGAAATAACGGATTTCGCCCACCTTGAGACCCACCTCTTCCATCACTTCTCGCTCGACTGCTTGTTCGAGACTCTCTCCGGGCTCAACAAAACCTGCGAGAGTGCTAAAGAAACGGCCGGGGAATTGACGGCCCCAAGCGAGTAGGGCCTGATCATCTTTCTCTACAAGCACGATCATTGCTGGACTGAGTCGGGGGAAAGCCATGTGTTTGCAGTTCGGGCACACTTTGCCCCGGTCATGTGGGTTGGTTTCAGTGGGCGTTGCGCAACGTCCGCAATAAACATGTGTTCTTTCATAATTGACTATTTGTTCGGCGCGTCCAGCTACCACCCATTCTTCGTCCGGTATTCGACCGAACAGCTTCCTTAAATGGACTGGCTCAAGGTCAGCTTCGTCAGAGGTGTCGTGCAGATCAATGGCATAGACCGCAGTGCCATCCAAAACACCCAAGAAAAGGTGAGGTGCTTCTATGGGCGCGGCATCGCTTCGGACAAGTCCGGCACCAGGTTCGACAAATACTGTGCCTGAGCGGACCGGAACCCAGACGCTTTCCGATTGGTCAAGGTCGGCTGGTGGGTTAGGGGCAGGTGTAAACACAACTGCAGTCCATCACAAGTCTGACGTCATCGCCTGAACTTTGGGGGACTTAGGTGTTGATTGGGTTTTACAGGCGACGCATAACTGTTACGACACGACCGAATATCGCAACTTCGTCGGCCGAAAACACCATTGGCTCAAGACTCGAATTAGCGGGTAACAAAGTGACAATGTCGCCCTTCTTGGTGAACGTCTTAACCGTTCCTTCGTCCCCAGGGATTCCAGCCACGACGACATCTCCATTCGTCGCAGTGTTCTGACGGCGGACAACCACGAAGTCTCCATCAAGGATCCCAGCTTCGATCATCGAATCTCCGCGCACTTTGAGCATAAAGAGTTCGCCATCGCCGGTGAAGTCTTCTGGAACCGGCACTAACTCTTCAACGTTTTCTTGTGCAAGAACGTCGGTACCTGCCGCTACTTCACCGATTAATGGCACGTGACGAGTTGGCCGCCGCTCAGCGATGGCACCCGATGATGCATCGAATCGCACTTCGATAGCTCTGGGTTTCGTTGGATCGCGTCGTAAGTAGCCGGCGCTCTCTAATTGCGCTAGATGGGAATGAACGGTGCTTGGAGAGTTCAACCCTACGGCCGCGCCTATTTCGCGGACAGCAGGGGGATACCCGCGTTCGCGCATCGTTGTTTCAATGAACTGAAGAATGGCTCGCTGGCGATCAGTAATGGTGTGGTCAGCCATGTCGTGGTCCCTTCTGGGTTACGAACATTTGTTCGTTCAGACGGTACCAGTAGCCATACCCCTAGGCAAACATGTGTTCGATTTTTACTTGACGCCGAACAAATGTTCTGGTTTAGTCGAACAGGTGTTCGTAGGGTTGTTCTTGCGGACTGCCAATGGGTGTCACACCCCGGTTGCACAATTAAATCGTTGGCTAATAGGTCACAAGAGGCAAGAAGTTTAAGGAAATACGATGGTTGCAGTACTCAGGGCAGAGCTAGAAGAATTCGAGGTGGACTACGCAGGTGACCGTCAGGACCACCAGTTACAGCTGGTTACTGGAATGCCGGACTGTCTGGTGCCTGGCACCGAGACGATGGCCAATAGATGCTCATCAGCTACGTATTGGCGTCGTCGGTTAGCTTGTCTGACTCTTTTAGTAGGTGCGGTGTGGGTCATGGCGAGTGCCGTGGGCGCTCGATCAGACGCACCAGCAACAGAACGGTCGTTGGCTGCGCAAACCGTCTTCGAAATAGCGGCCGGAGAAAAGTTGGCTACAGGTCAAATAGTGATTGTGAAGCCCGGCGATACTTTGTGGTCTATCGCCAGGCACCTTCAACCGACGGGCGATCTTCGACCTTTGGTCGATCGAATAGCGAAGATAAACAATGGCCACTCTCTCGTCGCGGGACAGGCACTGCTGCTTCCATGATTCTCGAGCTCGCTACTGTGTTGCCTCGCTATGAGCTGGTCTGGTGTATCTGAGAAATAGGAAATGGTCCTCGGTCAACACATGTCGCAATTCGAGTTCTTGGATCTGGGCAACGTTGGTCCCTCGAGCTATACCGCGAGATTCGCCGCCCCCCACAAGGGGTGCGACAGTGACGAAAAGCTCATCAACCAAACCTTGGTCAAAGAGCGCTCCGTTGAGGGTGGGCCCACCCTCACACAGCACCCTTTGAGCGCCCAGATCGGCCAATTCGTGAAGTGCCTCGGCCAGGTTGACGGAGTCGACTCCGCATTGAATGACATCTGCGACCTCGGTCACTCGTTGAAGTTTGCTCGGGTCAGCGTTGGTGGTAGTCGCAACGATGGGGCGTTGAGAAGGTCGACTAAACATCGGCAACGTGAGGTCGAACTCAAGTTGTGCGCTCACCACTGCTATGCGAGCGACCGGCCACGCTCCGCTACTCAGACGCCTTGCCTTGGTGCTGACGCTGGTGGACGGTGGGTTGTAATGCTCGGCCACGGCGGTTGCACTACCGACCAAAATGACGTCAGGCAGGGCTCTGACCGCGCTGAAGACATCTTTGTCACCCGGGCTGCCAAGGGGACCGGAAACACCGTCAAAGTCGGTGACCCCGTCAACAGTCGAAATCATGTTGATCATCAGCCACGGCCGGCCGGCCACCAGTGGCCTTTCGTCACTATGAATGTCGTCTAGGTCGACTTCTAGAACAGGAGGGGGAAACAACCGATGCACTCCTTGATGTTGACACGGACAAGTGCCTTAGGAGGGCACATATGCCCAAATCGGCCCAAAGAACCTCGTCACCACGATCAGTGGTTCTCCACAGGTCCACACATCGTCTGTCGACTAGCTATGACAGATAGATCAACCAACCAGCGCCACGAATCTGACGGCTCTGAGATGGAAATCTTCGTGTTTACCCAGTTCACAGGCTTAAGAGATTCAAGTACCCACCTTTCGAAAATTCGGGTGGAATCACGGTCATCGATGTTGGCCGACCACGCCGAGTGTCGATCTGCTGCCATGTGTAGAAGTACCCAAAGAAATCCCCAACTCACCCACAGAAGTATTTTGTTATCCCCCTATCGATCCACAAGCGAAAGTTCCTACATTCGTAGATGCGGCGGGTTGGGCGACCAACTAGCGGACGGAGTGCGATGGTTAAACGGGGGACTCTTAGCGAGTTCTCTATTTGCATCCACAATGAGGTTCCGGGCTTCGAGGTCAGGGCGAAGCGGAACAACACCCACTTGGTTGGTATCCGGCCCGCCGCAAACTTCTATCCTGTTATTCAACACTTTCGGAGAAAACGATGACGATCACTTCTGACCAACCGGCATCGGTTTCTCCGAACAAGCTCGAACGACACTTCACCAACGATGGAGTTGACCCGTATCAGACCGTGGAATGGGAGCGGCGTGACGCGAAGCTAACCAATTTCCTTGACGGTTCTGTCAGTTTCGAACAGTCGGATATCGAATTCCCGGTGGAGTGGAGTGCCACCGCCTCAAACATCGTCGCTCAAAAATATTTTCGTGGAGCGTTAGGCGCTACCGATAGAGAATCGTCCCTGCGTCAAGTCGTTCAACGAGTCACGTCAACGATTCGCAAATGGGGTGAAGACGACCACTACTTCGTTGATGCCGAAGAAGCCGAAACCTTCGAATCGGAACTGGCTTGGCTGCTACTGCACCAACGCTGCGCCTTCAACAGCCCAGTTTGGTTCAACATAGGGGTCAAAGGCGTCCCACAGCAGGCTTCGGCATGTTTCATTCTCTCTGTCGACGACGACATGGATTCAATTCTCAATTGGTACGCAGAAGAAGGCCGCATCTTCAAAGGCGGATCTGGTGCCGGAGTTAACTTGTCACGTATTCGAGGCTCTGCGGAGGCTCTCCGCGGTGGAGGTGAAGCAAGTGGCCCAGTGAGCTTTATGCGAGGAGCCGACGCTTCAGCTGGGACGATCAAAAGCGGTGGCAAAACTCGCCGCGCAGCAAAAATGGTTTTACTGGACGCTGATCACCCCGACGTAGAAGAGTTCATTTGGTGCAAAGCACTTGAGGAACGCAAAGCGAGAGTGCTGCGAGACGCCGGCTTCGACATGGATCTCGATGGAGCCGACGTTCACTCAGTCCAATATCAAAACGCGAACAATTCGGTTCGACTCAGCGATGAGTTCATGAAAGCAGTCGAACAAGATGAGGAGTGGGAACTAGCCGCACGAATTGATGGGTCAGTGATCAGCCGCTGCTCGGCTCGTGCCCTGTTTCGTCAGATAGCCGAAGCAGCATGGGAATGCGCCGACCCAGGCGTTCAATTCAGTAGCACTATCAACCAGTGGCATACAGCCTCAAATACAGGACCGATTAGCGCCTCCAACCCATGCAGCGAATACCTCCACCTCGACAACTCTGCGTGCAATCTCGCAAGTCTCAACCTATTGAAGTTCCTGGAAGCCGATGCGAACGACAGATTCGACCTTGAAGGCTTCTGTCATGCGGTTCGGGTTGTGTTCACCGCCCAAGACATCCTGGTCGGAAACGCTGACTACCCCACTGAAGCGATAGGGGAAACATCACGAGATTTTCGTCAACTCGGTCTCGGATACACGAACCTTGGCGCCATGTTGATGGCTTTAGGCCTTCCTTATGACTCCGAAGACGCGCGAGCTTGGACCGGCGCGGTCACAGCCTTGATGGGCGGGCAGGCCTACTCGACCTCAGTTGATCTCGCTCGACGTGTCGGCGCATTCTCGGGATATGCCGCCAACAGTGAACCAATGCAACAGGTTTTACGACGCCACCAAAAGGCCCTTGCATCTGTTCCACAGTCGGCACCGCAGGATCTGATGGCAGCTGCGCACAGTTCGTGGGATGACGCGGTAGTGGGATGCCAACAACATGGCATTAGAAACTCCCAGGCCACTGTGATAGCTCCCACCGGAACTATCTCGTTCATGATGGATTGCGACACAACCGGAATCGAACCTGATCTGGGACTCATCAAATTCAAGAAACTGGTCGGTGGCGGAGACCTAACGATTGTTAACCAGACAGTTGGTAGGGCACTTCACCGGCTTGGATATGACGTTGAACAGATTGCCGACATTGAAGCTCATCTACTTAACGGTGGCAGTAGTACCGACGCTCCGCATCTGCAAGAGGCAGACCTGTCTGTGTTCGCATGCTCAATGGGGGACAACGTCATACATCATGAGGGTCACCTTCGCATGATGGCCGCAGCGCAACCCTTCGTTTCAGGAGCCATATCGAAAACGGTTAACTTGCCAGAAACTGCGACCGTCCAAGAGGTTGAGGACTTACATCTACTGGCCTGGAAACTTGGTTTGAAGGCGGTTGCCATATACCGAGACAACTGCAAGGTCGGGCAGCCATTGTCGACAGTGCGAGACGACGAAAAATCTATCGGTGAAGCCGTAAATGCTGCGATTGTTGAAGCGCAATCGGTACCGGAACGAGAAAAACTTCCTCGCACTCGCAGTTCGAAAACCTTTTCGTTTCGAGTCGCCGACTGTCACGGATACATGACAGTCGGCGAATACGACGACGGGCGACCAGGAGAACTCTTCCTAACTGTGGCGAAACAAGGCTCAACTCTCGCCGGAATCATGGATGCATTCGCCATTTCAGTAAGCCACGGACTCCAGTACGGGGTTCCATTGCGGTCCTACGTTGAGGCCTTCACGAATGTCCGATTTGAACCCGCTGGAATTACGGACGACCCGGAGTTACGCATCGCGAGCAGCCTGGTCGACTACATATTCCGTCGCTTAGCGTTGGAGTACTTGTCAAATGAGGACCGGCAACAACTCGGCATTTTGTCCAGTGAAGAACGAGTGGAGCAACACCTTCCAGGTTTAGAAGAAGCCACTGTAGAAACCTCCATTGGGGCGGAACCGATCCCGGACCCACCGTCGTCTGGTACTGCAACTTTGAGTGATGCTCCTTTGTGCGCCACCTGTGGTGACCAGATGGTTCGAGCAGGTACGTGTTACAGCTGTCGATCCTGTGGTAGCACGAGCGGTTGTGGGTGAGTGTCCCCATGACGCATCACATCTGTGTAATTTGTTGATCATGGGACGTCTCACCTTCTCCTTTGGAACCATGTCGTCGGGGAAGTCGACGTTAGCGTTACAGATTCACCACAATCTCTCCGCAACGAGCACTGGACTGCTGTGCAGCATGCACGACCGAGCCGGGGCACATGTTTCGAGTGCCTTAGGGGTGTCAACTCCAGCTGTTGAAGTCCACCCCGATCTTGATCTCGTGGCGCTGGCCAACAATCACCAGGCTGCCCATGGGGCGTTGGACTATTTGGTGTGCGATGAGGCACAGTTCTATACAGATCTGCAAGTCGAACAGCTAGCTCGCGTTGTCGATGAACTTCATGTGGACGTCTACGCGTTTGGATTATTAACAGACTTCCGAGGAAAGTTGTTTCCCGGCTCGGCACGACTACTTGAGCTCGCTGATGAACGACTGGAGCTTCAAGTGCAGGCTCGATGTTGGTGTGGAGCAGCAGCCACCCACAACGCTCGGCTTCACGACGGGACCCAGGTATATGACGGAGATGTTGTCCTCATCGATGATGGCTCCGTTGCCCAGGTCACCTACGAATTACGATGCCGAAGCCACTGGATCGCTGGTGAATCTGGACCGGTAGCGGACCGGTTCAAGGCTGCTGGCTAACTCGACGCGGCGGACGCGAAGGAGCCGGGCAACAATCGAGAGAGCAGACGTCGGGGCGAGGACCCGCATCGCCCAAGGTGGGCCGATCTTCACGCAAACCCGCTGCTTCCTCCACGAGGTCAACCATCATGGAAACAAATCGAGGATGAGTGCCCACGGTGGGAGTTCTCACCATTTCCATCCCTAAATTTTCGGCGATCCCCGATGCTTGGGTATCCAGATCGAACAGAACCTCCATGTGGTCTGCCACGAAGCCAAGGGGGTGGACGAGTACCTCAGTTATTCCATCGTCCGCCAGCTGTTGAAGTCGGCCGTCTATGCCCGGCTCAAGCCACGGAACCGATGGAGGGCCACTGCGGCTCTGGTACACCACTTCATTTGGCCCTTCCATACCGGCAAGTTCATGCACGATGCGTGCCGCTTGGTTGAGTTGACTCTCGTAGTCAGATGTTGCAGCCATCGATACCGGCAGGCTGTGAGCGGTATGAAGAACCGGTGTCTGTTTCGACAGATTTGCCTTGTCGCGACTTTCAGCCAAAAGTTCAGCAGCGGTCTCTAAAAAATCCGGATGGTTCCAAAAGACCCTCACTCTGCGTATCTCGGGTGCGCCTTCTACTTGCGAGCGTGCTCTGTCCAGGTCCTCGTGGTACTGACGGCAACCTGAATACGAGCTGAAAGCAGAGGTCACTAAACAAACCGTAGATTTGTGCCCTTGTGTGTGCAGCGTTTCGACGACGTCGGAAACCAACGGATGCCAGTTTCGATTACCCCAAAAAGCTGGAACGTCATGACCTCTAGCAGCGAGTTCTCCTTGGAGTGATCGAAGAAGTTCCCGGTTGAGGTCATTGATTGGGCTCTTCCCTCCGAACAGGGCGTACTGCTCGGCGACGACCGCTAGCCGCTCGTCAGGGACACCACGCCCTTCGGTCACGTTGCGGAG
This sequence comes from Acidimicrobiales bacterium MED-G01, assembly GCA_002457435.1. Lineage (GTDB taxonomy): Bacteria > Actinomycetota > Acidimicrobiia > Acidimicrobiales > Poriferisodalaceae > MedAcidi-G3. Next base: position 14,454 of record NTLA01000021.1, read on the forward strand.
GAACGGCATCACATCGTCGGGGCGTTCGGGCCCGCCAAATGACAGCAGTAATAGTGAGTCGAATCTGCCGATACCCATATGTGCAGACTAGAGGTCAAAGCCCGACATACTCACTGTCATGGATGACGACGAAATTCTTGAAGGTGAACTAGTAGAAGGCGACGACGAGGAGACGTTGTCTGAGCAAGCGAAAGCGCTCATTGCGGTTGGTCTCGTATCCGAAGAGATAGACATTTTTGATATCGCAGCGACCGACGGTCCCGCATATGAACTTGATGATTTAAGCATCGACCAAATCGCCGAGCTGACCGGTCAGCTTGATGCGAGAGGTATTCGTTGGGCAATTGACGGCAACCCTCAATTGTTGATTCACCGTAACCATGAACGTAAAGCAGACGAGGTTTTTGATTTGATCTTCGGACCAGAACAGTGAGAACTACCATCAACTAAGACGAAGGGGAACACGATGACAATGATCGAACTTGAACCGAGTGCGGTTCACCGCGGTGAGGACGACCTGCCTTGGATCGATAGCGGACGTGGAAACGAAGTCAAATTACTGACGGCGAAAATCAGTGAAGGTCTGTGGATTGTTCGGACCAGGTTTGAGCCAGGCACAGCGGTACAAACTCACCGCCATACCGGCCAGGTGTATGCCTACACGATCAGCGGTAGCTGGCATTACAAAGAAAGTGAATATGTGAATCGTGCTGGATCGTTCCTGTACGAACCAGCCGGATCGGTTCACACTCTTCTCGTACCGGAAGACAACGTCGAAGTAACCGATGTCTGGTTCCAGATATATGGGGCGAACCTCAATCTTGATGAGGATGGAAACGTCGAATCGGTGACCGACGCTGGCTCGGTGCTTCAATGGTATTTGGAAGGGGCCTCAGCGATTGGTTGGGACGACCCGCCAGTACTCATCGACGAATAAGACGCATTCCCCCTTCAGGGGAGGGAATCAGCCAAGCGCTTGCCGTTGATTCAGCTGGTACATGTCCCTCTGATGGCTGGACTGCGTCGACTGCAGTCGACGCGGCTACTCGGGTTGCTTTCCTGAGCAGTAGAAGCGATAGAACAGAAAGCGCGATGGCCAGGGCAATAGCGGTTTTGTAAGTTGTTGCATCAATAACGACACCAATAACTGGCGGTCCCACTAATCCGCCGATGCCCGCTGATGTGTATAGGGCGCCGAGAACGCCACCTAACCCCAGTGGACCGAAAAGATGTGCAGTGACCGCAGGTGATAGAGCTATCCAACCCCCGTACGCGGTCCCCATGCAGAGGGCAAACACGACTAACACCGTGTAGTTGGCGCCCGCGAAAATCCAAATAACGTAACTAGCGCTCAACGCGCCGACACAGCATTGGTAGAGCCTCATCAAGTCAACTTTGGAGCCCACCGCACCGAGAGCAAGACGGCCTGCTACCGAAGCGGCCCCAATGATCCCAATCAGCAACGCACCTCCACCTTTGCCCTGTGCTTCCAAATAGTCATCCAGGTAGATCATGGGTACGAACAGACCAGCGCTCAAAAAGGTCATTGACGTATACAGCCAAGTAAACCTGCGGTCGTGAAGTAGCGATCGCAGAGGGGGTGGCGCTTCTTGAGTTCCAGCTCCGGGGGGTCGCTTTGCCCCCAGTGATGCCACAACCAAAAGGGCCGCCGACCCCACGCCCAGAGCGACAAAGGTGGTTCTCCAGCCGTAAGAGATCACGAGTTGTTTCGCTAACGGGGCTCCTACAAGGGTGCCGACTCCGATTCCAGCTACCGCAACGCCCATTGCCTTGGTGCGGTCTCGTTCAAACCAGCCGCCAACGGCAGCGACCATGGGAACGTAAGCGCATCCGACGCCTATCCCGGCACCTATCCCATAGGTCAGGTAGCCGACGACAATGTTGTTTACGAGAGAAGTGAGGAATAAACCGATGCCCATCGCCGCAGCGCCAACGAGAAGAAGTGGTCGGGGTCCGTAGCGGTCTGCGAGCCGCCCGGTAAAAACTCCGAGAATGAAGTAGATAAACGTCGTAATCGAGAAAAACAGTGCCGCTTGGCCCTTGCCAACACCAAATTCGTCCCGGATGGCGGTGAACATGGCGCCGAAACTGTAGACAACGCCGAAGACAGCAAACAGCGTGATCGTTGTGGCACCTACGACTACCCAGCCTGCGGCAGAATCAACTCTGTCAGACCGCTTGGCCACTTGCCCCCCTTGAGTGCGGAATAGCTTCCGCTCCGCACCATATCTGACTTGGACTGCCTAGAGTATGAGATGAAATGTCTGAGAGCACTGTCCTAGATCAACGATCAGAGAATCAGCTCGATGAGGGCGACCACGAACGTTTCGCTCACTACGTCAACAAGACCGACATGACACGCTCAGCTGTGACTGGCAACCCTGTGAGAGCGCTTTGTGGCAAGAAATGGGTGCCTAACCGCAATCCAGAAAGATTCCCGGTGTGTCCCGAGTGCAAAAAAATTTACGAAAGCCTGAAAGCGGTGGGTCGATGACTAATACACAACATGAGGTAACGGTCTTTTGGCGACCAGGTTGCGGGTTTTGTATGGCTTTGGAACGTCAGCTTGCCGATACCGACCTGACGATTCATTTTCGCAACATATGGGAAGAGCCTGACGCCGCTGAGTTTGTTCGAAACCACGCCCAAGGCAACGAAATTGTTCCGACGGTGCAAATAGGTGAAACAGTGATGGTGAACCCGACAGCGACTGACGTGTTGTCAGCCGCTAACGCTGACTGAGCGCTAACCCTTCGAAGTTTGTGGTCTAAATCTTGAAAGTCAACGCTGCGGTAGCTACAACCTTGCCATCTGCTGTTTGAACCGCGGAATTACAAAAAGCTATTGATTTACCGCGTCGAATGACCCAGCCGACAGCTTCGAGATCACTTTGTGACGCCCCAGACAAAAACTGAACGTTCATAGAAATAGTGCTGTAGGGACGCGCTTTGTCGAAGCCACTTCCAACCGCGGGAACACAGGCAGTGTCCAACAAGGTGGAGATAACTCCTCCGTGAATAGCGCCCCCTGCTTGCAGAAGATCATCCCGGAACGGAAGTGAGAGCCGACAATAATCACGCCGGACCTCTTCGACGTTCAAGCCGATGAGTTGAACGAACAACGGACCGGGTCCTGACCCGTATCTCGCCCATAAAGCCTTTTTGTCGTCAGGGAGTTCATCGAAAGAGGTTGGATCTGGGAACAGCACGCTCTTGAGGGTAACGAGGAGTACCGTCATCAGTGTGCCGGACAGCTTTCCGCGCCAGTATGCGCGCACTCAACGCTTCACTTTGGGGTCACCACGCGACTTCGCGATCACAGAAGCTGGCGCCACGGTCTTGTTTCTGCGCAGTTCCGGACCTGAAGACACTGTCAATTCGCTATGGGGAATCGACACAGAGACAGGAATCGAACGACTCATAGCCGATCCCCGCAAGATGGTGACAGAAACTGAAGGAGACCTTCCAGCCGCCGAACAAGCAAGAAGAGAACGCGCTCGGGAGAGCGCCGGTGGAATCACCACATACTCCACCGACCGGTCAGGTTCTTTAGCTGCGTTCACTCTTGGTGGAGAACTGATTGTGGTCGACACCTCGTCTGGTTCGTTTGCTGTAGTTGAGAATTCCGGGGGAGCTTTTGATCCTCGAATATCTGGAGACGGCCAGATCGTCTCGTTCGTAGCCGACGACGGTTTGTATCTAGCTCCGACTGACGGCTCTGCAGCTGCTCAACCGATTGCTACCGAAGTCAACGCCACTGTGAGTTGGGGGAGCGCAGAGTTCGTAGCCGCCGAAGAGATGCGACGCAGCCGAGGTCACTGGTGGGATCCAACAAGTAAGAAACTCGCGGTCACGCGGGTAGATGTAAGCGATGTGTCCCTGTGGCATATCGCTGCCCCCAATGACCCCTCCCGGCAGCCCCGCGCCGTTCGATATCCCGCAGCTGGTACCGCCAATGCTGACGTTCAGCTCTACATCGTTGAAAGCGAAAATTCGTCCCGTCTGGAAGTCGTGTGGAATCGGTTAACTCACCCGTACCTGGTCGACGTGACCTGGGACGATGATCACCCGTTAACCATTGTTGTTCAAAGCCGCGACCAACGGTCCATGCAGGTACTTGAAAGAGTCGAAGACACGGGTGAAACACGCATGGTCCTGGAGTTAGCTGACCCCGATTGGGTCGAAATCGTCCCAGGAACGCCGCGACGATGGCGAGATGGGTGGTTAACGATCCAAGAACACGAACAGAATCGGGCTCTGCTGTTCAACCAGCAACCAGTGTCTCCACCCAACCAGTGGGTACGTTCCTTGGTCGCCGTCGAGGAAACAACGATTCTTTACACAGCTTCGATAGACCCAACCACCGTCGATCTGTGGTCCTATGACGGTGACAGCAACGAATGCCTTACCAATGGCCTCGGAGTGACACAGGCAAAGTGTTCCTCACCCGTCATCGTGCTAGAGCAAAGCTCGATCGAACAGTCCTCCGCAGCGACTGTTACCAAAGGTGACAGGGTTTGGCATGTAGATGACTTCGCAGCGACCCCTCTACTCACACCCCAAGTGACGTTTCACCAAACAGGACCCCTCGCCACACACACCGCTGTGATGTTCCCAACAACAGCCGTCGAAGAACCACTTCCAATCGTGATGGACCCATATGGGGGACCCCACGCCCAACGAGTTATTAAAAGCCGTAACGCTTTCTTGGTTTCTCAATGGCTAGCTGACCAAGGTTTTTGTGTGGTCGTCACCGATGGCCCCGGCACACCCGGAAGAGGAGATGGTTGGGAGCGAATAGTTCGAGGAGACTTAGCCGAACCCACACTCCAAGCCCAAGTCGACGCCCTTTTCGCAATCGGAGAGATCTACCAAGAACGGGTAGACCTGTCTCGAGTAGGGATTCGAGGATGGTCCTTCGGTGGGTATCTGGCCGCTCTCGCAGTACTGCGTCGCCCCGACATATTTCACGCCGCAGTGGCAGGCGCGCCGGTCACCGACTGGCGGCTATATGACACCCACTACACGGAACGATATTTGGGTCACCCCGACGAAGAACCCGAGAACTATGAGCAAACTTCGTTGGCGATTGTGAACGATGATCGGAAGCGACCACTCATGCTCATACATGGTTTAGCTGACGACAATGTGGTTGCTGCTCACACCCTGCAGCTTTCATCTGCGCTTCTCGCTGCCGGCCATCCTCATGAGGTGCTGCCGCTGTCAGACACGACTCACATGACACCCCAAGAAGAAATAGCCGAGAATCTGCTGCTTTTGCAGGTTGATTTCTTAAAACGGCACCTCCGAGGCGACTGAATCGCCCCTTAAATCAGCGTGTTTTGAGTAGGAACCGGAAACCTACGAGGCGTCGATTCACAATTCGCCATCGCGACAACATCTACCGGCGCTAGCCTCATGACGTTAGTTCGCGGTCGCAGGAGCGCATTTGAGCGACACCCAAGTCAAAATTCACGTGCCAGGGAACCACTTGATGGTTGGCGTTCTCGGTCAACGAGATGAACACCTACGCATCGTCGAGGATCATTTCGACACGGCTGTGATTCATGTTCGTGGCAATGAGATCACCGTCGATGGACCTGAAGCGCCAATTGTCGGCCAGGTTTTCTCGGAACTAGTTCAAGTTCTTGAAGGAGGGCAACGACTGGGCGAAGCAGAGGTCACCAGAATGATCGACATGGTGAAGTCTGATGAAAGTCCCAGCGAGGTTTTGTCTACCCGCGTTCTCAAAGCACCAAACGGTCGAATCATTCGGGCGAAAAGCTCCGGACAAAAATCTTACGTCGAGCAAGTCAGAAAAAATATTGTCACCTTCGCCATCGGTCCTGCCGGTACCGGCAAGACCTGGCTCGCGGTTGCGCTGGCTGTAGAAGCTCTCATGGCGAAACAAGTTCGTCGCATAGTTTTGACTCGCCCCGCAGTCGAAGCAGGCGAACGCCTGGGTTTCCTACCTGGAGATCTCATGGCCAAAGTCGACCCGTACCTGCGGCCGCTGTATGACGCTCTATATGACATGTTTGATGTCGAGGCAGCTGAACGTCTATTCGAAAAAAACACGGTCGAAGTAGCGCCATTAGCTTTTATGCGCGGTAGGACGCTCAATGACAGCTTCATCATTCTTGACGAAGCTCAAAACACCACCCCCGAACAAATGAAAATGTTTCTTACTCGCATCGGATTTGGATCTCGAGTGGTGGTAACCGGAGACGTCACGCAGATAGATGTGCCTGGAGGCAAAAGCGGCCTCAGAGATGTCGAAGGCATCCTCGACAATGTCCCTGATGTGGCTTTTGCCCGTCTCGGCGGCCGAGACATCGTCCGTCACAAGATTGTGCAATCAATAGTGGATGCCTATGAGCGACGCGACGCGGCGCCGCAGAACCCGTGACACAGTCTGAGTCTTCACAGTCGCCGGCTGCAGTGTCGAAGTTGGAAACCGAAACACACGTCGATGTGCACGTCTTAGACGAGCAAAGTGATTTCGAACTCGACATGGATCGATACCAGCGACTTGCGATCTCGGTACTAACAGGTGAAGGTGTGACCCAAGTCAGCGAACTGTCCATAATGTTCGTTTCATTGGACTCGATCGCAGCGCTCAACGAACAACACATGGGGCATGAAGGCCCAACTGACGTGTTGGCGTTTCCTATCGATGAGTATTCGACGCAATCACCCAGCCCGGCCGGCTCACCGTTACTGCTTGGCGATGTGATCATCTGTCCATCGGTCGCAGCGGACAACTGCTCGACGAACAAAGGTTCCTACCCGGGTCACCAAGGGTCGTTGACAGATGAGCTTGACCTGCTTGTGGTTCACGGGATACTGCACGTATTAGGTATGGACCATGCCGATGACCGCGAACGAAACCAAATGCAGCAAAGAGAACGAGAACATCTCATTGGCTTTGTTGGAAGGAACCTCTGATGGCAGGCGCCTTTGTTGCCCTTTTGTCAGTCGTCCTTGTGGTGGCACTCGTCCTATTTCGGTTGATCGAAGTGACATTCGTTCGCCTCGGCCGCGCCCGAGCCGCCGGATTAGATGAAATAACCGAGGACGAACTTCGGCTTGCCGACCTCATAGCCGACCGAGAGATACTTCTCACTCCCGTGACCATCCTCCGAATTGTGTTCCAAGTCGGCTTGATAGCACTCGCTGTTTACATAGGGCAGTCGATGGGCAGCACCTTGCTGGTAGTGGTTGTTGCCACCGTTGTTCTGTTCTTGTTCGGCGAAGCGATTCCTCGAAGATGGGCCATCGAAGCCAACGACGATATGGCCAAGTGGTTAGCTCGACCTGCTCGGCTCATCTCTCGATTCGTGCCGTTGCAGTGGCTTGCACGTCCAGTCATGACACTCGTGCGTCGATGCGGGCCACGACCGAAAGAAGAACTCCTTGACGCTGTCGTCGAAGACGAACTTGTCGCTCTTGCCGAAGCCGCCGCTGAAGCAAGTCTGATCGAAGATGATGAAGCTCATCTGATCGGATCGATCATCGAACTTGGGGACACCATCGTTCGCGAAGTCATGGTGCCTCGGCCGGATATGGTGACCCTCACTCGAGGCCTATCTGTTTCAGAGGCACTCACCGTTGCTGTAGATACCGGTTTCACTCGACTCCCCGTTGTGGGGGAAACCGTTGATGATGTCATCGGGCTGGCGCTCTCGAAAGACCTCGTTGCAGCCCAGTTGCAAGACCCGACAAATACTGACATGAGTTCACTAATTCGGGACGCTGTTTTCGTTCCCGAATCTAAGAGAGTTGTCGAATTGATGCGAGAGATGCAGGCATCAAAATCGCATCTAGCGATAGTCGTCGACGAATACGGAGGAACTGCGGGACTGGTGAGTCTCGAAGACATCCTCGAAGAACTCATCGGCGAAATAGTCGACGAATTCGATCGAGAGGAATCACTCGTCCAAGAAGAAGATGATGGAACATTGTTGCTATCTGGTCGCCTACCGGTGGACGACTTCGAAGAATTAACTGGGATAGCCACAGGAGACGGCGACTGGGACACAGTCGGCGGGTTCGTATTCGGCTTACTTGGTCATGTCCCCGAAGTCGGCGAAACCGTCGTCTATGAGGGATGGGAGTTAACCGCGAGAGAGATCGACAACCGCCGCATCAACGTCATCGGTGCTCGGGTCAAGGCTTCAGAATGAAATCTGGCTTCGTTACCTTCGTTGGGCGACCGAACGCCGGTAAATCAACTCTCATCAACCAGATACTTGGAACCAAAGTCAGCATCGTTTCGGACAAACCACAGACCACCAGGCTGCGCATCATGGGCGTGCTCCATCGTGAGGAAAGCCAAATAGTGTTTGTTGACACACCGGGAATTCATAAACCAGTGACAGAACTGGGAGAACGACTAAACGAAACGGCACGCGCAGCATTGGCCGACGTAGATGTCGCATGTCTAGTCATTGACGCGACCGCTCCGATCGGTCGAGGAGACCAGGTGGTAGCTGACGGGTTACCACCAGGATCGGTGGTGATCGTCACCAAATGTGACAAAGCTTCTAAAGACCTAGTCGTGCAGCAACTGGCGGAATCATCCAAGTTCGAGGCAGCGGAATATTTTCCAGTTTCGGGGACCACAGGTGACGGTGTTGAGGTTCTCGTCGACTACCTCGAGAGTCGCATGAGTGAAGGTCCAGCGTATTTCCCATCAGATCAAGTAACTGATCTCCCGGAACCTTGGTTCGTTGCTGAACTCGTTCGCGAACAGCTCCTCGCTATGTTTCGGGAAGAACTGCCGTACAGCATCGCGACGCGGGTCATCGAATGGGACTTGCCGCGGATACGTTGCGAAATATTGGTTGAACGTGAATCACAGAAAGGCATGGTCATCGGTCGAAACGGAGAAGTACTCAAACAAGTTGGGATAGCGACACGACAGCAGTTAGCCAACAATGGAGAAGGAGTACACCTCGAACTTCATGTCAAAGTCGAAAAAGATTGGCAACGGCGGACAGAGTCACTCGACCGGCTCCTCCATTTCCATGAACCGGATTAACCTGCCAGATGTGATTCCCACAGCCCTTGACCTATCGACAGTCCCACGACACGTTGCGTGTGTTATGGACGGCAACGGACGATGGGCCCAAGCACAAGGTCTCGCGAGAACCGAAGGACATGCCGCAGGTGAAGACGCTCTGTTCGACGCGATCGAAGGAGCCAAAGAAATCGGAGTCCAGTGGTTCACCGTGTTCGCCTTCTCCACAGAAAACTGGAAAAGACCTCCGGAAGAAGTGAAGTTTCTTATGAACTTCAACGAATCACTCTTGGTGCGTCGTTCCCACGAACTCAATGAAATGGGTATTCGGATTCTGTTCTCAGGAAGAAAAAACTGGCGAGTTCCGAAACGAGTTCTTCGACGCATGGAAGAAGCAGTCGATCTCACAAAAAACAACGACGAAATGACTCTCACTATCGCCTTTAACTACGGGGGACGAGCAGAAATCATCGATGCGGTGAAAGCCATGTTGGAAGACGGTGTCCCGATCGAACGTATCGACGAACGAAAATTGGCCAGATACTTGTACGAACCAACCATGCCCGATGTGGATCTACTGATTAGAACTTCGGGTGAACACCGCCTATCCAATTTTCTTCTCTGGCAAGTCGCGTACAGCGAATTGTTATTTACCGAAACCTTGTGGCCTGACTTTCGGCGCGCCGATCTCTACCAAGCAATCCTTGAATACCAAGCCCGCGACCGTCGCTTCGGCGGCCTCAATAGGTAGATCAGAGCGATGGCGCACTACCGAGATACCGGCGTCATTGTGCGAACCTACAAGCTCGGTGAAGCCGACCGAATCTTGTCGGTCATCACCGAAAACCACGGGAAAGTTAGAGCAGTCGCAAAAGGTGTGCGAAAGACCCGCAGCCGTTACGGAGGTCGACTCGAACTGTTACGACATCTTGACCTGCAGTTTTATCAAGGACGCGGAGACCTTGACATAGTGACCCAAGCCGAAACCAGAGACCACTGGCCGGAAATACGAGACGACCTAGACCGCCTCGGCAAAGCGTTGACGATGGCTGAAGCTGTCGACCAAGTCGTACAGGACAAAGAACCGAACCAAGAGGCCTATCGCATGCTTTGCGGAGCCCTCGAAACCCTACAAAGAAGCGATCCGGTACTCATCGTCCCAGCCTTCATGCTGAAACTGCTCGCACACGAAGGGGTGGCCCCAGTACTCGACGAATGTGTCATCGGGGGAGAGGTAACAGACCTCGAATTCTTTGATCCCCGCGTCGGCGGAGTCACATGTGCCGCCCACCAGCGAGGTCGTCGAGTTTCGTCCTCAGCGTTGGAGTTGATGAGAGCAACACTTGGAGGGGCTTTGGCAACGGTCTTGGAAGTTCAACAAGCACCGCACACAGACGAGGTATCAACCATCGCCCACCGCCTCTGGGAATTTCATATCGAACGACGACTACGTAGTACCGAGCTGCTTAGTTAACCCAAAAACAAGACTCGCGGAACTAATCGAGCATCCCTTTTGGTTTCCCAGAAGTCTTCGCATGCAGTCTCGCAAATTTCTTCTCAGCACGAGCATCAGATGTCGACAACCACCACAGTCGCCCTTTCCAAATCCCACCGGCAAGCGATAACAGCCCTAAGACGAGCTGAGTTCCGTTCAGTAACCGACATTGGGGGTGTCCGCTTTGGACAATTCCGTTCGGCGTATCGGCGAGCTCAGCGCGCACAACATCCAAGTCAACAACGTCCGGAGAGGGCGACAAGATGGGACGGGGACACGACCACTCCATACGATCATTGTCCACACCTTCGAACTCGGTATCAAAAAACGTGATTGGTGTTGACCAGATGATCGCGGTCAACGCTAGGCAAAGAAAAGCAACGGTTCGATCTCGCAACATAACAAGTTCACCTTAACCGACTTCGCCGCCATTACTCGGTGAAGTAACCGCCGTCGGGATGCAAAATTTCTCCAGTGAAATATGAGGCTTCGTCGCTGGCAAGAAATAACGCCGTGTTCGCTATCTCGTCAGGCACACCTTTACGTCCCATGGGAATATTCGCGTAGAACTGTGTCAACCGTTCTTCAGGAATGAACTCGATCATCTTGGTCATATGAGTGTCTATGTAGCCAGGCCCGATCGCGTTGACTCTGATATCCGAAGTCGCTAACAGACGAGCCATCTTTTTGGTCAACATCCACACAGCAGACTTCGAACACACATACGGAATGGGTCCCGCGTCAGGATGTTTCGCGGCAATAGAAGCGATTGTCACTATCGAGCCGCCATTGCCAGCCTCCACCATTGGCGCTACACACGCCTGCGCAGCCAAAAGTGTTCCATCCAAGTTGATTGCCATCACCTGACGAAAGTCATCCAAATCAAGATCCAATAGCTCATCGGCTGGACTGTCAAAATAATTCATACGTTTCGTCCACCACTTCAAGCTTGCATCTTGATCACCACTCCTATAGCCGGGATGACTCACCCCAGCCGCAGTGACCAGAATGTCAATCGCCTCATAGTTCTCGAGAGCATGAGCGGCCATCGCATGATTGTCCTGGGCGCTGACCGCGTCACAATGAATAAATGATGCAGTTCCACCGTCGTTGGTGACCATTTGAACAGTTTCTTCACCCAACTCATCGACAATGTCGGCGACGACTACCTTGGCCCCCTCAGAGGCAAATCGTCGGGCCGTCGCGCGGCCCAAACCGTTACCACCGCCTGTAATAACAGCCACTTTTCCTTCTAAACGCATAAATCCTCCATAAGCCCAACAGGCCTCTCAGAACTGAAACGCAAACATAGTCAAACAATTGCGTGGCCAGAGAGGGTAAGTCATCGGTACCCTCGGCGCCATGGCTTCGCCCGACCGAACACTCTTCGACAAAGTAGTGAATCTCTGCAAACGACGAAGTTTCGTCTTCCCCTCGGCAGAAATTTATGGAGGGTTTCGCAGTACCTACGACTATGGACCTCTCGGGGTTCTCATGCTCAGAAACGTCAAAGATGCATGGTGGCGATCGATGGTGCAACTTCGAAGCGACGTCGTAGGTCTCGACGCCGCCATCTTGAGTCCACCCCAAGTTTGGGAAGCCTCAGGACATCTCGAAAACTTCAGCGACCCTCTCGTTGACTGCACGGAATGCAAAACCAGGCATAGAGAAGACCAGTTAGACGACCCTGACACCTGCCCATCGTGCGGTAAATCTGGAACCTTCACCGAAGCACGAGCATTCAACCTGATGTTCAAAACTCAAGCCGGGCCAGTCGAAGGTTCCGGCGCTGATGTGTACCTGCGTCCCGAGACTGCTCAAGGGATGTTTATCAACTTCAAGAACGTCCTAGAAACAAGTCGAAAAAAACCACCCTTCGGGATCGCTCAAGTAGGTAAATCGTTCAGAAACGAAATCACTCCCGGAAATTTCGTGTTCCGAACCCGTGAGTTCGAACAAATGGAACTCGAATTCTTTGTTCCACCTGACGAAGCAAACGACTGGTATCAGTACTGGATGCAAGAGCGACACCAGTGGTATTTGGATCTCGGAATTCCCGAAGAACAAATCCGTCTGCGACCACACGACGATGACGAACTCAGCCACTACTCATCAGGCACAAGCGACGTCGAATTCTTGTTCCCATGGGGTTGGGGTGAACTCGAAGGAATCGCCAACCGCGGAGATTTTGACCTAGTGCAACACGCAGAGCACTCAGGTCAAAAACTCGAATACTTCGACCAAGGAACCGGCGAACGGTACGTTCCTCATTGCATCGAACCAGCAGCAGGTGCTACCCGGTCCATGATGGCGTTCCTCATGGCTGCCTACGACGAAGAACAAGTAAACGACGACACACGCACAGTTCTTCGACTTCACCCACGTCTGGCTCCATACAAGATTGCGGTTTTGCCACTCTCGAAAAAAGACACTCTGCTGCCCAAAGCAGAAGAAATTCTCGAAATGTTGCAACCGCACTTCATGTGCGATTACGACATCACCCAGGCAATCGGAAAGCGATACCGCCGCCAAGACGAAATTGGTACCCCATATTGCGTCACAATCGACTTTGACTCGCTAGACGATGATGCTGTGACGGTTCGCGAACGTGACTCAATGAACCAAGAACGTGTCCCAACCAATGACCTCGTGAACTACTTAACTCAACAGTTAGCTCTGTAAAGCAGACACATAGACAACTAGCCTGTGAGTGAGGGGAGCAACGATGAGTTACACCATCGCGTTAGGCACAGTCGGAGGCGGTCTTTGGGTCGGCTACAACGGCGGCGAAAAATGGCGGCAAATTCAAGGACCCATGGACCCTGAATCCAATGTGCGAGCCTTAGCACTTGACCCCAGAGATGCTCAGCATGTCCTCGCTTCGGTTGACGGAGACGGCATCTACCGGTCTCGTGACGGTGGAAGCCGTTGGGAACGAACAGCGGACCTGACAGATCGACCAATTTGGTCGCTCGCTTTTGACCCCCACGATCCGCAACGCATCTATGCCGGCACCAGACCGGGAATATTTGTCTCCGATGACGGGGGCACATCGTTTTCCGAAATGGAGACAACCATTAGTAACCAGTGTCAAATCGGAGTGCCGCGCACCACCAACGTCGTTGTCGACCCGAATGATCCGTCCACGGTCTACGCGTCAGTCGAAATTGATGGACTGCATCGCAGTCGCGACCGAGGGGTTACATGGGAGTCTTTTGGTGACCTCGGGCCTTCAGAGTTCTACAACGACGTTCACGGCTTCACCATCAGGCATAACGGTGCCGGTACGGAACTTCTCGTCACCTCCCCCTTCGGTCTTGGGCGAAGCAACGACGACGGAGAAAGCTGGGACTGGCACGAATTTCAAGCATTTGAGGGATCAAAATTTGAGTTCGCCTATTCGCGATGCATTCGCGCCCCATGGGGAAACGACTTCCTGATCGTTTGTGTCGGTGACTACATTCCAGGCCAAACAGGAGCCCTAGAGATAAGCAGAGACGGCGGGGCTACCTTCCAAAGAGCCCAACTGCCTGAAACTCCTAAAGCAACGATGTACTGGTTGGCAACCCACGAAGATCTTCCAGGTGTTGTAGCGGCGACGTCGGTGTACGGACAGGTATATCTCAGCCACGATTATTGCGAGACATGGAGCAAGCTAGATCGCGAACTAGGAGAGATCCGCTGCTCGCTCATCGTGCCTGCACAATGAGCTCAGCGGAATCTGCAACTGAGATAGCAGCAGCCATCAACAACGCAGTAGAGCAGGCCTCAGGTCCTGACGCTTCGATCTCAAAAGAAGAAGCACTGCTTCAAATATCGCCCCACCAGCTTGAGGCGGTCCTCCACACAGGTTTCGAGAACGCTGAGCGCGACGTTCTGACGAGCGGACTCGGAGCTTCACCGGGAGCCGCAGTCGGGCGAATTGTTTTGACAGCAGACGACGCGATGATGGCTACCGACGACGTGATTCTCGTCCGGCAAGAAACTTCACCCGCCGATGTTCATGGAATGCAAGTCGCCGTAGGGATCTTGACCACAAGGGGTGGGTTGGCCAGCCATGCAGCGGTCGTCGCCCGTGGGTGGGGGAAACCGGCTGTGTGCGGCGCCGAAAATATTGAAATAGGAACCGACCACATCCTGATCAACGGTGAACGCATCGATGTCGGGGAGACGCTCTCCATTGACGGCGGATCGGGCGAAGTGATCCGGGGAGCCCTTCAAACAACTGACGTTGACCCAATTCCGGCGCTCTCCACGTTGTTGACATGGGCAGACGAAGCACGCGACCTAGCTGTCCGCGCTAATGCTGACACAGCTACCGAAGCCAAACTGGCACGCGAGAACGGGGCAGAAGGAATCGGGTTGTGTCGGACAGAGCACATGTTTCTCGACGAACAACGCTTGCCTGTTATTCGCAGCATGATTTTGGCCGATACACCAGAACAAGAAACCCAAGCACTGAACACTCTTCGCGACACCCAGTACAACGATTTCGTAGAACTTCTCGAGCAGATGGACGGGCTACCGGTCACGGTTCGTCTTCTTGACCCACCGTTACACGAGTTTCTCCCCGACATCGACGAACTCCTACAACGAGACGCATGCAACGAACTAGACGAGGAAGGCAAAGCATTACTGGGAGCAGCACAAAAATGGCGGGAACGTAACCCAATGATCGGCACCCGAGGCGTTCGACTTGCGTGGCTCAAACCCGGCCTCTATGAGATGCAAACTAAAGCACTCCTCGACGCAGTAGAACAGCGCGTCGCCGACGGTGGACAGCCGGTGGTCGAAATCATGATTCCGTTGACCGTCAGCGGAAAAGAACTCTTAGGGATCCGACAACGGATCGAAGCTGTCGTACAAGCCCACAAGTCAACGGTTTCGATGCATATCGGGACCATGATCGAAACCCCGCGAGCAGCGTTGGTCGCGAGGGAATTAGCGGAACACGCAGATTTCTTTAGCTTCGGAACCAACGACTTGACGCAGCTCACTTTCGGCTTCAGTCGAGATGACGTTGAGAGCCGGATCATGGGGCTCTACCTAGACGCAGAACTTCTACAAGCCAATCCGTTTCAACGACTCGATTCGAGAGCAGTTATTGAGTTAGTCCGATTAGGCGTCGAACGTGGCCGAAACACAAAAGCGGATCTATCGGTTGGCGTTTGTGGCGAACATGGCGGCGACCCGGCCAGTATCAAGCTGTTAGCTGCCGCCGGAGTTGACTACGTGTCGTGCTCGCCACCCCGAGTGCCGATAGCGCGGCTCGCGGCTGCGCACGCAGCGATAACTGCTCACGCGTAGATCTGAGTAATAACGACCCCACAACAGGCACTAGCGTCGACGGGTGATGGGAATTCACGACGAAGATCTTCAACGTGTCAAGGTTGAATCCGACCTTGTTGGGATTGTCTCTCAATACGTCGCGCTTCGAAAGGTCGGACAGCGTTTTAGCGGCCTGTGTCCGTTCCACAACGAAAAGACCCCATCGTTTTCTGTTAACGCCGAAGAAGGCTTCTTCTATTGTTTTGGCTGCCAAAAAAGTGGTGACGCGATCACATTTGTACGCGAAATAGAACACCTCGATTTCGTTGGGGCCGTCGAATGGTTAGCGAACCGAATGGGCATCTCTTTGCGATATACCGATGCTTCGGACGGAGCGGCGCGCAAAGAACGACAAGAACTCAGTGATCTCCTCGAAAAGGCTGCAGAGTTCTACCACCAAACATTACGCACCGGAAAAACAGCCGGAAAAGCGCGGTCCTACCTGCGAAGCCGCGGGTTCGACTCCGAAACCGTTGAACAATTCCGAATCGGATACGCACCCGATCAATGGGACGCCTTAGCCTCTCATTTGAACGTACCAACCGAGAAGCTAGAAGCATCGGGGTTAGGTCGGCCAGGTCAGCGAGGCGGCCCAATCGATTTCTTCCGGGACCGCGTCATGTTCCCCGTAGCTGACGCCAACGGAGTGGTCGTGGGTTTCGGTGGACGGATGATGCCCGACGGCCAACAACCCAAATACAAAAACACTGCCCAAACCCGCCTGTACGACAAAAGCAAAGTCCTGTACGGGTTGCACTGGGCAAAAAAACAAATCGTCGCCGAGGACGAGATCATTGTTTGCGAGGGCTATACCGATGTCATTGGATGCTTCCGGGCCGGATTGGACCGAGCAGTAGCTACCTGCGGTACAGCCCTTACCGATGACCACGTAAAAACAATGGCCCGTTTCGCGAAACGCATCGTCATCGCATTCGATGCCGACGGAGCAGGTAAAGCAGCAGCGGACCGCTTCTACGAATGGGAAGATCGACACAACGCTGAAGTATTCGTCGCAGCCATACCCGAAGGAGCAGATCCGGGACAACTCGCCGAAGAGAACCCCGAAGCGCTACAAGAAGCAATCAGATCTGCGG
>NTLA01000022.1 GCA_002457435.1 Acidimicrobiales bacterium MED-G01
TAACCCAACAACGTGGCCTGATTGCTTCTGGACTTCGTTCTTATGCACCCCGTCTTTGGCGAGGTCGAAGGCTCGGCCACGTGGTTGTGGCCCAAAAATCTTGAAAACTTCCTCGAGTCGGATGATCTCGTCATTTTCCGGCATTGGGGTCACATGGCCTTTCTGTCGGGTGCCTCCAGCGCTCAGGGACCGCATAGAGGCACGGCCAACATAACAGTGGTTGCGGCCTCGAAGGGTCATTCTCCGGGATCTCAACGCAGAGAAAAGCTCGATTCGCTCAGATTGCGAAAGGCATTGTCGGGGTTGTGTGGTGTGCCTAGGTGCGGTGTTTGAGGTCGTTGACGGCCTGTCGGATTACCCGAAAGTTATCGTCATCGAAGCAAACAAGAGTGACATCCTGCAGTGTCGTGTCGCCAAGGTTCTCTTGCAGCCAAGTCGCGACCGTTGACACCGCTATCGGAGCGGCCAGCTCTTTTGGAAAGCCATAAACGCCGGTACTAATCGCAGAAAACGCGATCGACGTAGCACCAACATAGGAGGCCGCATCTAGGGAGGATGTATAGCAATTGGTGAGGAGGGTGGCGCTATCAGCGGGTCCATGCCGCTCCCAAATGGGTCCAACTGTGTGAACAATCCACTTGGCAGGAAGCTTGCCCGCGGACGTAACCACAGATGAACCAGTAGCACAGGAACCTTCCTGATCGATGATCCCTCGACACTCCTCAAGAACGGTTGGTCCCGCTGCCGCGTGTATCGCTCCGTCAACTCCGCCGCCCCCAGCAAGTGAACTATTCGCAGCATTGACAATTACGTCAACGGTCAGCGTTGTGATGTCACCCTGTATGACCTCAAGAGGGGCCATGGCGGGGACCTCAGCCAAGTCGGAACCCTTCGTAGTTGTTCTCAGCGACTTGTTTGCATTTTTCGGCGTACGGGGGGTACCCAATGAGTGGCATGAAGACGCGCGTCTTACCGGGGATGTTCGCGCCCAGATACCAAGAATTGCATGTTGGATAAAGAGTCTGGTCAGCAATCGAATTAACGTGATCTACCCAGCTATCTGCTGCCGTCGCCGTGGCCTCAATAGTGGTCAAGTCCTGGCGTCGCATAGCGACAAGACAATCCCGAATCCATTCGACGTGCTGCTCAATAGCCATAATCATGTTGGTCAACACCGAGGGACTGCCGGGTCCGGTGACTGTAAAGAGGTTCGGAAATTCTGGAACACCCAGACCCAGATAGGTGCGGGGTCCAGCAGACCACGCGTCACCGAGTGTGCATCCATCCTTGCCGGTGATGTTCATGTTGAGCAAGGCACCGGTCATGGCATCAAATCCAGTCGCGAATACAAGTGCGTCGAATTCGAAATCTTGGCCAGCAGCCTTCAACCCGGTCCTCGTTATCTCTTCGATACCCCCTTCTGAGATGTCCACCAAATGCACATGCTGGGAATTGAAGGTCTCGTAGTAGTGCGTATCCAAGCACGGGCGCTTGCAGGCGATCGTGTTTGTCGGCGCCAAGAGTCGGGCGGTCTCGGGATCATCTACAACCTGAGTGATTTGGCCTCGGACGTACTCGGCGATGCGCTCATTCGAAGTTGGATCGATTCCGATATCGGCATAGGCCCGGTAGAAACCAAAGCCACCGTGCTCCCACCTTTCGTCCATGCGATTGTTGAATTCCGTGTTATCTGCTTGCTTCGCCGAGTCCTCGTTAGGCGGGAAGATCGAAATGATGCCCGAACGTTCGACTCTGGCTGCTTGCCGGAGCTCGTCATAGCTCTCCTTGGTTTCCGCCTGAACCACAGGGTCCAACGGCTCATTCCTTGCAGGTACTGAATAATTGGGTGTCCTTTGAAACACAGTAAGTTCAGAAGCCTGCTCGGCGAGAACCGGAATGGCCTGAACAGCGGAAGATCCGGTGCCCACCACAGCGACTCGCTGACCAGTAAAGTCAACTGTTTTGTGAGGCCATCGACCAGTGTGGTAGACGTCGCCCTCGAAATTGGCTAAACCTTCGAACTCTGGGAGGTTTGTCGTCGACAAACAACCGGTTGCTGCGACGAGGAAGCGCGCTCGGTAAGTGTCGCGGTTCGTGGAAACAGTCCAAGTACTTGTGCTCTCGTCGTAGTCCGCAGCTTCGACGTTGGTTTTGAAGGCGATAAGAGATTCAAGGTCGAATCTGTCGGAAACGTGTTCTGCGTATCTAAGGATCTCAGGTTGTCCCGCATAGCGCTCGGTCCATTCCCACTCTTGCTGAAGTTCGGGGTCAAAGGAGTAGGAATATTGCAAGCTTTCGACATCGCATCGTGCACCGGGATAACGATTCCAGTACCAGGTGCCACCAACCCCGGTGCCCCTTTCCAGGCCTCTAACGTCGAAGCCTTCCTGCCTCAACAAATAGAGCGAGTAGAGGCCCCCAAAACCAGCCCCAACAACCACCACGTCACATTCTTCGATCGAGCCCATGAGTAAACCCCCTCTGGATCCATTGAAATTAGCTCTTCTCGAGGTTCGAGGTCGGCCTCTTCCAATCACGGATGTCTCTCGGTCGCTCCCCACCGGACCACGGATGGGATCTAGCATTCTGATTTGATCCGTTTGGAGACAAAGTGACCTACGAGAGACTTAAATACGAAACGCCGGCCACCGGTGTGGCACGCATAACCCTTGCCAGACCCGAAGCCGCCAATGCGCAAGACTATTTGATGTTGTCCGAACTCAACTCGGCCTTCGATGAGGCCGCTGGAGATGAAGCTATCCGCGTCGTAGTCCTAGCCGCCGAGGGCAAGCATTTCTCCTCAGGGCACGATCTCGCTGCTCCTGAACCAAATATGGAAGATTTCCCGACCGTGGGAACGCAATGCCACTTCGACGCCGCCGGCACTGAGGGATACATGGCTCGCGAAGCGGAAATGTACTTGGGTTTATGTTGGCGATGGAGGAACTTGGCAAAACCGACAATCGCTCAAGTTCAAGGGAAAGTGATCGCTGGCGGCTTAATGCTGGTGTGGCCGATGGATCTTATTGTTGCGTCTGAAGATGCAACATTCAGTGACCCTGTGGTCGCATTCAATGTAAATGGCGTCGAATATTTTGCTCACCCATTTGAAGCCGGCACGCGGTTAGCGAAAGAAATGTTGTTTACCGGCAGATCTATAACAGCGGACGAACTCATGGATCGAGGCATGGTCAACAAAGTTGTTCCCCGAGCCGAATTGGAACAGGCAACACTGGACTTAGCCACTCACATTGCCAAACGGCCTATGTTTGGTCTCACTTTGGCAAAGCAGAGCGTGAACCAGGCCGTCGACGCCATGGGCATGTACAGCGCACTGCAGGCGGCTTTCAGCCTGCATCATGTTGGGCATAGTCACAACATGGAAGTACATGGTCGGCGTATCGACCCGACTGGCATCGATGTCATTAGGTCTGAGGCGTGACCGAGCCTTGTGACTTAAACGCGGTCGATGCTCGCAGTGCCATATCTGCACGGCAGCTCTCACCAGTCGAACTAACTAAATCATGTCTGGAAAGAATCGATAAGTTGAATCCGACCCTTAATGCGATGGTTACTGTTGCTGCAGAATCAGCCCTTGAGGACGCTCGCAGAGCGGAACACGCGTCGGCGAATGGACGCGAAGAAGGGTTGCTCCACGGGCTCCCCGTAGCCATTAAAGACTTACAGGCCACCAAGGGGATAGTCACAACCTACGGAACATCGTTTTACAGCGACCATGTGCCCACCGAGGACGCCGGGATTGTGGCCCGCATACGCGCAGCCGGAGGCATAGTGATTGGCAAGACCAACATTCCTGAGATGAGTATCGGTGCTAACACAATCAATCGGCTGTTCGGAGCGACCGGTAATCCCTATGCGCCCGAGTTGACATGCGGGGGATCATCAGGTGGCTCCGCAGTCGCTGTAGCTACTGGCATGGCGCCCTTGGCAACCGGTTCTGACCATGGAGGGAGTCTTCGAATTCCAGCCTGCTTCAGCGGAGTGGTGGGACACAGGGCAACACCGGGAACAGTCCCACACGAAAGCCGGACAATTACTCAAACCAACTACAGCCTCCAAGGCCCGATGGCAAGAACCATCGATGACGTCGCGTTACTTCTGGCAGTCATTTCAACTCGAGACCGAGGAAGTCGACGGGACCCGATGAGTTTTCCGCTTGACAGCTCCAGCTTTCTTGAGATGGGGACGTCCTCCATTGACACTCTGCGCATTGGAGTGACACCTGATTTCGGTGGTCTCCTTGTTTCCAAACACGTCCGAAAAGAGTTCGAAGACCGAGTTGCCTATTTGGGAGAGTGTGGAGCTGAGATAATCGAACTCTCTCTGGACCTGACCGAAGCCGTTGAAGTTGATTGGCAGCTCAGGGCCGATATTTTTGCAACCCAATACCACAGAGATATTGACGGGTTTGATGAGAGTTTCAATCCCAACGTATTTCGTACTTACGAGACCGCACTCTCGACCACAGTCCTGGAAATCGCGCGCGCGCGAAGAAAACAAATTGACCTGTTTCAAACCCTCGACGCAGTCTTTGATGATGTGGACCTGGTTATATGCCCTGGCGTCAGCGTTCCGCCTTTCCCATGGTCGTCCCTCCATCCCGATGAAATTGATGGAGAGAAGGTCGACAACTACATGGCATGGTTAGGTCTCACGAGTTGCTTGACCGTTGTAGGTCATCCGGTCACGGCGTTGCCAGCTGGTCTAGACAGCGCCGGCCTGCCCTTCGGTATCCAATGCATCGCCCCCATGTATCAGGATGTCGCCCTATTGGCTATGGGGAAAGCTATTGAGAACGGTTTCGCTCTATCAGACAAATACTTCGCTCCAAGGCCCGATCATGAAGCGATAGAACTGTCAGATCCCAAGTGCCAAGAACTTGGAAAGGCCGCAGCCATAGCCGCGGCGCGGTAGATCTAAATCGGGGAGCCCACAGCAACCGATTTGAGAATCGCCTCTACAAATAGCTGTCGCTCCTCCACGAGTGCCTCGTTGATTTGCCAGTGATGGGAGACACTGAACTCACTTGCGCCTGCATCCACCATCTTTTCCGCCAGCACAGCAGCCGCATCTCGTTCAGCGAATTCCTGCGCTGCTGGTAGGTCGTAGTAGTTGGATGGCTCGCCAGCGTGTACCCGAAACAGCCCTCTCCTCGGGGCACTTACAATGGTTTCCTTGGCGAGCCGTATCATCCCGGTAGCGGCGCCATACGCATTGGCCACTTCGGAATGTTCCGGGACGGTGCACTTCGTCCCGAGGTTCAGGCCAAGTTGATTCTGATACAGCACAGCTGATGCCCCAACGGCAGTCACCGTTTCAGTGATCGCAGCTGAAATGTCGAGAATTCTCTGCCTGTCAAGAGGGGCAACCAAATGTGTTTGAGCCTCTAAAGCCGCTTTAAGGTGGGTAACCGGCAACCCATCGTGATCAGCAGCTGCTGTAAGGATCGTTTGGGCTATCCCCACACTGACCAGATTGAGGACTAGCTCCGCGAGCAATGAGCCGGTCCTAGCCAATGGCTGGCCGAATCGGTCCAATTGTCGGGCAAGAAGAACAGAGCCAAGGTGGGCTGGCTCTGCGCCGTATCGTTCGTCCACTCCAAGAACATGTGCAGCGTCTGTTGGAGTGAAGGCTGCCGCTCCCACTATCCCCAAACCTATTAACCGGTTGAGGGCGTTACGTTCCAAGCCAGATCTGACCACCTCCTCATACGCACGACCAGCATTCCTTCCCTGCAATGCTGCGATAATCGTGGCTTCCGCCCTCGACTGGGTAGTCCAATTTTCCTCACGGAGCCAAAGGTAAATCCCGTCACCTTCCCTTGCTGCCGATCGGCGGAGCTGGTCCTCCAGCATGACCTGGACCTCCGGCCTCTCCAAGCATGCGGTAACGAGTGGTGTGACTCTTCTGGGACCAATTGTTATCGGTTCGACATCAAGGGGCGACGGTTGAACGTGGCTATCACCACCGATACCTTCGGTGTGGACTCGCACAGCATTCACCATGGTTTCATGGCCACCAATCTTTGCGCCAGATGGGGCTGATGCCGGTAGTCCACCGGAGATTACTGCTACGTCAGTCGTGGTCCCACCTATATCCACCACCACTCCTTCGGTAACGGAGTTAAGCGCGGCGGCACCCGTAGCACTCGCAGCGGGGCCGGACAGAATCGTCTCAATGGGTCTTGCCTTAACAAAATCTGAAGAAACGAGGGATCCATCGCCCTTCATGAACATCAACGGACAAGCGATTGCTAGTCGAGCCATTGAATCTTCGACACCTGTCACCAATCGCTGAAGGAGAGGCACCAGTCGAGCATTCAGCAAAGCTGTCACAGCGCGCTTTGGAGCGTCCAGCTGACCTGACAACTCGTGACTCAGAGTGACCGACTTTCCTGTTGCCTCAACGATCGCCTCGGCTGCGATGATTTCATGTTCGGGGTTTCGAACGCTAAACGAACCGACAACTGCATAAGCCTCCAATCTCGAGTCGTGTAGGAGGATCCACTCGTTAAGCGTTGAGAGGTCGAGGGGGTCGATCTCTAACCCATGAGGGGAATGGCCGCCGGATACCCGCAGGATCGGATTAGCTCGAACCAGATGATCCAAGCCTCTCCGCTTCGTGACGGGGTCTTCAAGGCCAATAGTGATCAGGCCTGCTGGGCGACCACCACCTTCAACGAGAGCATTTGTTGCCAAGGTGGTAGAGACTGAAACCAAACAGACGTCATCTGTCAGGACTGCGCCACTAGAACATATTTCGCTCAATGCCTTTGTCACGCAGGCACCTAGGTCGCCGTGGGTGGTCGGGACTTTCACTTTGGCTACAACCTTTTCCGTGGCCCGGCAATACACAACCGCGTCCGTGTAGGTCCCGCCCGTATCAATCCCGATCGTAAATTTGCCGTTACCTGGCATGGACGAAGATGTTGTCACCGCACTAACCATAAAGGCCAGTAACCCTGCAGTTCACTTGTCCTCGGCCTAATGTCTTCGGATGCTCTTAGAAAGTGTCCGCGTTCTTGATTTCACTCAATACCTATCGGGGCCAAGCGCTACTCGGATGCTGGCCGAACTGGGCGCCGATGTCATAAAAGTTGAGTATGGACCACATGGAGATCCCAGTCGCACACTTCCATTTGTGTCGGACCGCGGGTCGTCCTCGTACTACAGCCAGCAGAACCGCGGTAAGCGCTCCATTTGCCTCGATCTTGGATCGGAGCAGGGCTGTGACTTGGCGCGAAATCTGGCAGCACAGTGCCACGTGGTGGTCGAAAACTTTGGGCCCGGTGTTTTGGAACGTCGCGGTTTGAGCTGGGAAAACCTGAAAGCCATAAACCCCAATTTAATAATGGCGTCCATATCGGCATTCGGTAAGTCAGGCCCCCTATCCCACCTTCAGGGCTTCGATTTGATGGGCCAAGCGCTCTCCGGAATGATGCACCTCACAGGCGAAGCCGATGGCGCTCCACAGTTCACCGGTTCACCGATATCAGATTGTGCTGCGGGCCAAATGCTGTTTGGGGCTATTGGTCATGCCCTGTTCCATCAAGAGCGAACAGGGGAAGGGCAGTACATAGAAGTAACGTTGGTCGATCCACTCTTTGCGATGCATTCGATAGCGGTCCAAGGCCATAGTGCCACCGGTGGTGATTGGAGCCAGGAACGTTCAGGCCGACAATTCAGCATCGTGGTGCCTTCAGGCACTTACAAAGGGCCTGAAGGATGGGTCGTCCTGCAAGTCCTAGCACCTCAGTGGCAAAGACTGTGCGACGCGATGGGTGACAGTGGTTTAGCCAGTGACGCCCGGTTTGCTACCGCGGAGTCCCGTATAAAAAATGCAGCGGAGCTACTGAATTTGGTCGAAGAATGGATGCAAGAATTTGACAGCGACGCTGAGCTCCTCTCGTATCTCGAAGAGCAGCGCATTCCGGCTGCCCCGGTGCTGAGTCCCGAAGAGGCCATGGTGCACCCTCATTTCGTCGAACGGGGCATGGTTCGACAGGTAGTCGACCCGGATTTTGGCGAGATTACGGTAACTGGCCTACCCGCCAAGTTCAGTTCGATCGAAATTCCTGAAACCGAACCCCTTCCGCCATTCCTCGGTCAACACAACGCAGAAATTTTATCTGAACTTCTTGGGATGTCGGAGTCGTCAATATCGGAGCTCGAACATCGCGGAATCCTGCTTTCTCAGGTCGAGGAAACCACGGACTGAAATGACACCTAACGTCTGATCGGTAATGATCATAAGGGGCCCCAAACCGGGGCAGGTCCACATACCGCAGGGAGAGCTAACAATGGCGATTGCCTCAGTAAAGGAAATGGTCGAGGTCGCAAAGTCCGAGATCGACAACATTTCACCCGAAGAAGCGTCGAGGAGGGCTGCTGAGGAAGGCGCTCTCATTGTCGATATTCGCGACGTGCGGGAAATGCAACGCGATGGAGCGATACCTGGAGCCATGCATGCCCCACGCGGGATGCTGGAATTCTGGGTCTCACCAGATTCCCCGTACACCAAAGAAATCTTCGGTGAAGACAGAGAGTTCGTGCTGTGCTGCGCAGGTGGTATGAGGTCCGCTCTCTCCGCCAAGACCCTCAAAGACATGGGCATGGAGAAAATCAGCCATATCGAAACAGGCTTCGGTGGATGGCAGGCCGACGATATGCCAATCGAATCATATGAAGAATGGAAAGCTAACCGCGTAAGGTGACTCGAGAGATACTCAGTCACCTTTTCAACCTTCATCAAATGCCTACAGGTCACGAACCCGATCATCAAAAGCTCATCACCGGCTACTGCGAGCCGTGGTCCCTGCGCGCAGGCGAAGAGATCGAGTGGTTCGGCTCAAGCCACACACCCACTTCGGGCGTGTTGGAGGTCGTTCGTCTGGACTGCGGCGATCCCACCCGAAGCGGGCCAGGATTCGCTGAAGAGCGGGTAGAGGAAATCGGTACTCGGGCGATTGACCTCGTTGAGCAACCGTTGACCCCCGGATCGTATGCTGAGGCGCGGCTAGCAGGCGCGGCCGTTTCCTTACAAGTAACGCTCTGGTTCCAACCAACACTTCTTAAGCGGGATGGCGTTGTTCTGTCGCTGAGCTCCGATGAAGCCATTATCGAGATTTTTAATCGCGGCGACATCCTGATGGGTAGATTCGGCGACTCCGAAGAACAGGTACGTGAACGGCCACTCGAACGACATCGCTGGTATTTCCTGCAGCTCAACATTGACCTATCTGCCAGGTCGATTGAGATAAACGTGATGTCTCCAGAGACAGTCTCGCCAGGACGGGATCTCCTCCAAGCGGGCGAAGAAACCTCGAAGTTCGAAACACCGGAACTCTCCTTCGCCGATCTTGTTTTCCGTTTGGCGGCAGGGGCGGGTAACAGCAGATGGGACGGTCGGATCGCCGAACCCACAGTTGTCGCTGACGAACAAGCATACGAATGGGCATTTGACGACACCATGGACGGGTCAGTGGTTCAGCCTCTGGTCGGAGACATCAGTCTTGAACTGAACCAATTACCGGCTCGAGGCGTCACGGGCCCAACATGGACCGGCCAACACCAACGTTGGAGTGATAACCCTGCTGAGTGGAACGCCATCCATTTCCACCATGATGATTTATACGACGCTGCCTGGGAGCCCAGCACCAAGATAGGTCTACCCCAAGGCATGGACAGTGGCATCTATTGCTTTCGATTTGAATCTGATTTGGGAATCGACAGGGTCCCCTTCTTTGTTAGGCCGGCCGTAGGAGCCGCTTGTGCCGATGTCGCCCTCTTGGCCCCAACGTGCACCTATATGGCTTACGCCAATCATCGAATGTTGATCGAGGGGGCCGACTTTGTCGGTGCCCGTTCGAACCTCCGCCCAGAACACCAGTATCTAGTGGATCATCGCGAGGTTGGATTAAGCCATTACGAAAAACATCCCGACGGCAGCGGTGTGATGTTCAGCTCGAGGCGTCGACCCGTGCTTCAACTCCGACCTGGTGCTGATGGCTGGAATTTCACTCCTGATACAGATATCCATGCATTCCTACTTCAAACCGAAGTGGGACACGACATAGTTAGCGATGAGGATCTCCACAATGATGGCTATGCCGCGCTAGCCCCTTACCGGGTAATAGTCACTGGATCTCATCCTGAGTACTGGTCGACTGAAATGCTGAATGCTCTAGATCAGTGGCAGCGAAATGGTGGTCGCCTCATGTATCTCGGTGGAAATGGCTTCTACTGGCGAGTGTCTTTCAGTGAGTCATGGCCTGGCGCCATCGAGTTGCGTCGTGCCGAAGATGGGGTCAGGAACTGGCAGACCGGTGATGGAGAGAACTATCACGCCTGGGGCGGGGAGTATGGCGGCCTTTGGCGACGGAATGGCCGTGCCCCTAACCAGCTGGTGGGTATCGGATTCGCGGCCCAAGGCTTTGACAAAGCCACTTTTTATCGAGTCAACCAAGAGGCACATGACTCACGAGCGGCTTGGATTCTGAAAGGGATAGATGAGGAGTTGATTGGGACCTCAGGCCTTGGTGGTGGAGCCGCTGGCCAAGAAGTAGATCGCTATGACGAAAAGCTTGGGTCTCCCGGCCATGCAGTCATTGTTGCGACTGCGACCGATTTCGGTCCTGACATGCTGCGAACCAAGGAAGAATTCGAGGGCACAGTTGCCTTTCCTACACCAGACCCTTTCGTTCGAGCCGACATCGTGTTCTACGAAACCCCTGCAGGAGGTGCTGTCTTTAGTGTTGGCTCAATTTCTTGGTTCGGTGCGCTAGCCCGCAATAATTACGACAACGACATCGCTCAGATGACCCGGAATGTTCTGGAACGATTTGCAGACCCGACTCCATTCGAGAAGCCGACACAAGGCGGTAGCTAACCCTCTTTAACGGAAGCTAAAAGATCAGCGATGCGGTTATCCGTCGGGAAGTAGCCATCAGGGAGATCCACTAATTGTCCCGTTGACGATGCTGGTTCCAAGTCAGTGGACTCCGGTGGAGTTTCGGCAACGTCTTCGTCTTGGGTGTCTGGTTCGTCTTCAGGGGGCACCTCAGTTGCCGCCACCTCGGCGTCGACATCAATTCCCAAATCTTTGCGAGCTTCCCGTGACTTTGCTGTGAGTGCCGCCAGTCGCGGATCGTCTGCAGCAGTCTCGGATTTGGGCTCAGGCTTGGGCACCGGTGCGCTTTTGGTGGGAGGAGCTTCACTCGCTGCCGACGGTTTTGGTGTCGGATCGATGGGAGCTTGGCTGGCAGCCACCGGGACGGCTGCGGCTACAACTTGGGTGTTGCCATTCTCTTTGATCGTGACACGGTTTTCTTTAATGAACTCCCAAGCCGCCGGAGACACTAATTTGCTCTCGGCAACGGACATCGCATTGACACCGTTTTCGAACTGAACCCGGTATCGGACGCTCTTTACTCCTATCGACCGACCAACTTTGCCGGCTGTACCCGCGGAGACGCCAGGTAGGTCATCGATTACAACAACGCGCGCACCCTTCTTGAGGGTGGAGCTTTCAGGTGCCATGCCCAAATCGTAGACCGCGACAGGCCTCGCAACACAGTCAAAGGACGGATTTAACGCTAGAGCCAAGAGAAGGTGTCACGGCGTTATCAGTTTGGTTTCGCAACGTAGTTAGACGCGTCACCGCGGAGACACGGGACGAACTCTAAGCTGCCCTTCAGACTTCGGAGGAAATTTGATGCCACGAGCACTAGTCGTAGGCGGAACAGGGCCAACTGGTCCCCATATCGTCAATGGTTTGATCGATAGAGAGTTTGACGTCTCCATTCTTCATACCGGAGCACACGAGTCGCCTGAAATCCCCGAGACGGTAGAACATATCCATACCGACCCGTTCGACATTGGGAAAACGCGAGCAGCGATCGACGGCCGAGTGTTTGATCTTGTCATCGTTATGTATGGCCGACTCCGAGAGTTGGCTGAGCTGTTTAAAGGACAGGTGGACAAGTTCATCAGCGTCGGCGGAGTCCCCGCCTACACCGGGTGGGGGGACGCTGACGCACTATGGCCGGCCGGAATGAGAGTTCCTACCAGGGAGACGGCGCGACTGGTGGTCGATGAGGGCCCGGATTTCGCTGTGAACCGAAAGGTGGCAAATATCGGGCGGACAGAGGTAACGGTATTCGATAGCCACCCAACGGCAACGCACCTGAGATATCCGTGGATCTACGGTCCCGGCCAGGTAGCGAGCACCGAATGGTCCATTGTGCGTCGCGTGTTAGACGGACGAAAACACCTGATTTTGCCCGATGGAGGCATGACTCTTCAGTCAAGGGCCTACTCGATTAACGCTGCCGAGATGTTGTTAACTATTGTCGATAAGCCAGATGTTTCAGCCGGTGAGGTCTACAACGCTTCGGACGAATGGACTCCAACGCTATTGCAATGGGCTGAAATCATCGCCGCTGCTTTGGGACACACATTTGAGATCGTAAGCATTCCATGGGAGTACGCCACTCTTGCCCAACGATTGACGCTTCGTGGGACACCTCACCACCGTGTGACTTCGAGTGAGAAGGCATTATTTGACCTCGGGTATAAGGACGTAGTCGATCCGATTGATGGGTTATCAGCTACCGCTCGTTACTTAGCCGAAAACCCACTTGAGCCAGGCGGTTCAGCTGAGCGGTCCCTTTCAGACGTCTTCAATTATGACGGTGAAGATCGTCTGATAGATGTATGGAAAGAGGCAATGAGCCGTGTCGGAACCGTTGCTGGGGAGGTGGACTCGGGGCTAACTGACCGTTACTCAGCGGCTTTTGATGACAGTAACCGGACCGGGTGGACCACCATTCGCAGGTAAGAGCGTCCAAGGAAGGTAGCCGGCCTTGTGGAGAGATCAGAAGTCATCCGCGTCAGTCACCTTCTGGCTGAAAAGGACGAGTTCCTCGAGCCAATGATGAAGGGCAGATCGAGATGACTCGGGAATGGTGCCGTTCTCTAATTCCGAAACGTTTGGGATCCCCAAAGTGACCCGGTACAGTCGCTCAGTTAGTACCCCGCAGGTTTGAAGAAGCTGCTCTCGACTGTTCTCACCTCCGCGAGATCCCGGTGTAACGCTCGTAATGCCGACGACCTTTCCCATGAGAGTGCCCGCTCGAAAAGGTCGCGATAGCCAATCAATAGTGTTCTTTAGTAACCCCGGAATCCCGTAGTTGTACTCCGGAGAGAAGATCAGCACCAACTCGCTACCTGAAACAGCAGCCTTCAGGTCGGCCACAGCCGGCGGATCACCTGCATCCTCAACGTCCTGATTAAAGGGCGGAATCCCAGAAAGATCCGGTTGGTAGAGTGTGAAACGCCCAGCAAGATACTCACCGGCGCAGTCTGCCGCGGCTTTGTTGATCGAGTCTCGGCGCAGGCTGCCGACCAATATCGTGCAACGTGGCGTATCAGCCATGGGTAGAGATTCCTCCATCTACCGGCAGTGTCACGCCAGTCAACCAAGCACTCGCGCGACTGGACAAGAAGATGACTGCTCCGACGATGTCTTCCGGTGTTCCGATGCGACCTAAAGGAGTCGAGGCCACGACGGCGGCGCGGCGATCGGGGTCGTCAAGCACGTAGCTCATCATCTTTGACTCGAAGGGCCCTGGCGCGATGCAGTTCACGGTTACGTGGTCTCGAAGCAGATCATGCGCTAAATGACGAGTAAGCATATGCACCCCGGCTTTAGATGCCGAATATGAGTAGTTGTCGCCGAAGGGCACGCGTAGGCCGTCTATCGAACCGATCATTATCACGCGAGATGGGTCATCCGCGCTTGCGGCGGCTCGTAGTTCTGGGAGTAAATCCTGCGTCAACATAAATGGTGCTTTCAGATTGACGTTTAGAACCTTGTCGAATCCACTGGATGGAAAGTCCCCGAGCGGCGCGCCCCATGCAGCTCCAGCATTATTTACCAAAAGATCAAGTCGACTTTCTGCTGCGCGAAGATCCTCGACGAATTGAGTCCGACTGTCATCGTCACTTAAATCAGCGGGCAAGGCTGTACATTCGCCGTACTGTCTTAAGGTCTCTGCAGCTTGAAGGCAGTCCTCACTCTTGCGGGAGGTTATGTACACACGTGCGCCGTTGCGCAAGAGGCCTTCACTGATCATGTAACCGATGCCTCGGCTCCCTCCGGTGACGACGGCTATTTTTCCCTGGACATCGAACAGGTCTGCAATCTTCATGATTAGGACCGTAGTCAAACTTCATTGGCCCCGCTCTATGGCCTTTCTACTCAACTCGTTCAGGAGCGTCAGTCGCGGCTTGAGTCAAGTTCGGTGAGGACTTCGGTGGCTTTGACGGTCACCCATACTTCGGTTCCCTCCTTGAGCGCAAGCTCTGCCGCGGCAGTGGTGGTGATATCTGCATAGATGTTCAATGGGCCCGACAACGACACCCGTGCAATATCGCCGAGGAGTTGCACCCCTCGAACCTGACAGAGCCAGCTATTCCTAGGGCTACCAACAGGTCGTTCGGGGAACAGGGCGACCGATGCCGGGTTAATCATCGCGGCCACCTCACCGTCAGCTTGCAACCCAGTAGTAGCTATCTCCGTTCCATTGGGCATGAGTACTGAGGTCCCTCGTCGCATGCCGCGAAAGATGTTCCATCCCATCAGGTCAGCAACCCAGCGAGATTGAGGTTGTGACTGGATAGCCTCCGGCGAGTCAAACTGGCTAATACGACCGTTCTCCAGAACGACGACCCTTTGCGCCAATGCGAACGCGTCAACTGGATCGTGTGTGACAATCAGGGCTCCTGACAAATTTTCCGAGAGGGCAGTTCCGATCAGATCTCGCGCCCGAGAGCGTCCGGTGGTGTCAAGTGACGCTAGAGGTTCGTCCAACAACACCATTTTGGGGCCAGCGGCGAGTGTTCGAGCTAGGGCCACTCTTTGGGTCTGCCCTGCGGACAGTTCGGACGGGTATTTCTGGAGCAAGCTTGACAGCTCCAGCGTTTCTATCAGAGACGTTAAGTCTTTATTTGGTGCTGCTCCAAACCGAATATTACCTGCCACCCTTAAGTGTGGGAAAAGAAGTCCGTCCTGGAAGACCATTCCGAGGCCGCGTCGGTGGGTGGGCGTCGCTATGTCCTCGTTAGGGGCTTCAAACGTTTCCCCGTCGACGAAGATCCAGCCTGACTGGAGGGGCAGCCATCCAAGCAAAGCATGTAAGAGAGTCGTCTTTCCAGCCCCATTTGGGCCCATGACTGCTACTACCTCGCCATGCTGAACCCGTAACTCGGCATTTAAGTGAAGGTCGCCTCGTTGGAGGACAACTCCGGCATCTAAAAGAAATTCAGGAGTATCGGTCATCGAACCGGCCACCACCGATCACGGAGCGATACCAGGACTAGCAAAGAGACTGAAATGAGTACAACGCTCATTGCTAGGGCAGCCTCTCGGTCTGTCTCCAAAGCGACGAAAACTGCGAGAGGTAACGTCTGGGTTTTGCCTTGAATATTGCCAGCGAATGTGATCGTTGCCCCAAATTCACCGAGAGCGCGAGCCCAACCTAGGAAACCACCTGCTATGAGTGCAGGTCGCACCATCGGCAAAACAACCCTGAAGATAACTCGGGCTTCATTTGCGCCAAGTGTTGCGGCCGCCAACTCGAATCTGGGGTCTATGGCTCTCAAGGCTCCCTCAATCGTAAGAACGACGAAAGGAAGGGCCACGAACGTGTTCGCCACAATGACGCCGGTCAGGGTGTAGGGGACAACGAGACCGGTCAGGTCAGAGACCACTGAACCGACCAGTCCATTTCTTCCAAAAGCAAATAGGAGAGCTGCGCCTCCCACGACTGGTGGCAAGATCATGGGTAAAACGATGACTGCTCGAACGAATGAGGCCACAAACCCGTTCATTCGCGCTAAGGACAGCGCCAAAGGTATTCCCAGCGATAGGGCGACCACCGCGGCTGCGAGGCTGGTAACAAGCGAAAGTAACAGAGCATCGGTGACAACATCACTAGCCAGCAGGTCAACGAGTCGTGGCCACGGAACCCGCCACAACAGCGACAAAAGGGGCGCTGCTATAAACACCAGCGCGACAAGAGCTACCAGTCGGACTCTCAACGGTAGGGGAGCCCTCATGGATGTTCGAACCCAAGTTGTCTTAGCCGGGTTTGACCATATTGGGAGGTAATCGACTCGGCCAACACGACCGCTTGAGCCATGTTTGGTGTATCCCGAGCCACAGCGAGAGAATAGAAGGTGTTAAATGCCTCGGCACCGCTGTCTTTAATTTCGGCAATATCGGTAGCAGCCGCTAGGAAATCTGTCCGGTACACAAAACCGAAGTCCACTTCACCTCTCTCGACCTTGGCAAGGACCGATCTCACATTTGGTTCCCGAGTCACGGAGCGCATCTCAAGGCCAGTTGCCGTGGCAAATTCATCCGCAAGTTGGCCACACGGAGCGGAGACAACGCATGCGGCACCCTGCAGATCACCGGCCCTTAGGTCTCGTATCGAGAGATTTGCATTTGATAGCGCAGGAGACACGATGACCGACAGGGAAGTACTCGCAAACTCGATAGGCGATAAGAAGGAGCCCATCTCTTGAAGGCGTCTCGTGTGGTCGCGCCCTGCCAAGATGACTAAGTCCGCTATAGCACCTTCATCGAGTTGAGTAAGCAGGGTTCCGCTCCCAGCGATATTTAGTTCTGTCGCAGCCCCAGCTTGAGTACTGCTGTGTTCGGAAGCAACCTGTTCCATGTAGTCAGTCATTGATGATGCAACAAATAGACGGATCACGTTGTCCTGGGAACTGCATCCGCTTGCGAAAACCCAGCACAGGACCATCGCGGTGACCACAGATTTGCTGAATTTGTTTATCCGGTTCGCCAGGTTAAACACTGACGTCTTCACTTCTGGATTCACGTTCGTCTAGTTTTCATCTATGGCCACTTATTTGGACTGGTACGGCTGCGCAACATTCTCACTGCGTACTTCTGGGATGACAATCTTTCTCGACGCTTATATTGACCGGCCTGAGGGAGCACAAGGAACCGGCCTAACAGCTTCGGACATTACCGAAGCTGACTACATACTTATCGGTCATAGCCATTTCGACCACCTCTGGGGTGCTGAGCGCATAATTGAGAATACCGACGCAACCCTCATCGGCTCGTATGAATCAGTTCGAGTGATGGAAACACTGGGGGTGCCTCTGGACCGCATGATTTGTGTCGCTGGCGGCGAAACTATCGATCTCGGGCCGGATGTCACAGTTTCGGTGCATCCAAGCCAACACTCCTGTGTTTGGTCGCATGCTCAGATGGACGAACCAGATGTCGTGTGCTTGGGTGATCTTGGTGTTCACTGGCACGAACAGCAAGATCGATTCGTCGAGCTGATGAAGTATCTAACTACAGAAACATCTGAGGCGACTCGGGCTCACCTTCAAGAGTCGCAGCCAGGACATAGCGATCGCGGAGATGGTGGTGCCCTGATTTATCTGATTGAAACACCGGAAGGAAGTGTTCTTTTCCAGGACACATCAGGCAGATACGACGGGATCATGGGTGAACTTAAACCCGACGTCGCAATTCTGGCAGCTGCTGGCCGCGGCAATATCAATGGTGAACCGATCCAAGGCTCCCTGGCACAGTTCGTAGCGCAGCAGGTCGATCTCCTTCGGCCCCAATCGGTTGTGTTCGGACATCACGACAATTGGATGCCGGGTTTCTCAATTCCGGTGAATACCGAGCCAATTATCTCGGAAATCGAAAACTTGCCTTTTGATGTCACCGTTTTGGAACCGGGATATCTGGAGGGAACGACGATCCTGCCTTTGTGAGCGCCGAGTAAAGTCAAGATGTGACAAAACTTCAGCCAAGCCAAGTCCACGATTTCATTGTCCGTACCTGCGAATCGTTAGGTAGTGAAAGCCGAGAGGCCCACCTGGTGGCGGACCAATTGGTTCAAGCGAACCTCGCGGGACACGACTCGCACGGCGTTGGGATGCTTCCCTCTTATGTCGATGGTGTGATCAACGACCGTCTAAAGATAAACAGTCATCCGAGTGTCGTGGTTGACTCCGGTGCTCTCCTCACCCTTGACGGCAACGCCGGTTACGGCCAGGTCAACGGTTTCGAGACAATGCAAATGGGTATTGAACGGGCGGCGATTCATGGAGTGGCTGTTGTCGGTCTCCGTAATAGCTACCACATTGGCCGCATTGGTCATTGGGCGGAACAATGCGCAGCCAGCGGCTACGCCTCGATGCATCTCGTCAACGTGATAGGCCACCCACCGTTAGTTGCCGCTTACGGCGGTGCTGAAGCAAGGTTTGGGACAAACCCGTTTTGTGCAGCGGTACCCGGACGTGATGGTCGGCCCGGGTTCTTACTCGATATGGCTACAAGCATCATCGCTGGTGGAAAGGCCCGCGTAGCTGCCAATAAGGGCGAGAAAGTGCCGCCCAATACCATCATCGACATCGAAGGTAATTTGACGGACGACCCCAATGCTTTTTGGTACACCGACCCGTCCGGCAAACGTGGGGGAGCCCTCGTTGCGTTCGGCGACCACAAGGGATCTGGACTGGCAATAATGTGCGAGCTTTTAGGCGCTGCTCTGTTGGGTGGGGAGACCGCTCATCCGAAAAACCCACGGGATGGGCGAATCATCAACAGCATGTTGTCGGTGATAATCGATCCTGCAGCCTTAGGTAACGCCGAGGCTTACTATGACGAAATCGAACTCTTTCGCGATTTCGTGCTCGACTCACAGCTGCGTTCTGACTGTGCTCAGATTCTGGTGCCCGGTCAACCCGAGGAATTAGCGCGTATTGAAAGGGCCGATGGTTTCGAAGTCGACCCAGTGACACTCGATCAGTTGAAGACGAGCGCGGAACGGGCGGGACTGACGTCAGCAGTGTTTGAAGACCTAGTGGGTTAACCGCTTTCGGCCAAGCTAGAACGTGATTACTGTCCGAGCGACCGTTCCTTCGCGCATCCAGTTGTAGCCCTCGTTGACTTGGTCTAGCGAGATTGTGGCGGACACCATCTCGTCTAGGAGCAACCTTCCGTTGAGGTACAGGTCGATCATTTGAGGGATGTCCGTCCGGA
Source organism: Acidimicrobiales bacterium MED-G01 (assembly GCA_002457435.1). GTDB lineage: Bacteria > Actinomycetota > Acidimicrobiia > Acidimicrobiales > Poriferisodalaceae > MedAcidi-G3. The sequence goes on from NTLA01000022.1 coordinate 19,120, forward strand.
ATTGGTTGGATCCCATCATCGACCCTTGCAGCTTCTTTTCACTTAGCAGATCGATGCCGCGAATCTCCACCTTCGTGCTTGATGGCACCATTCCGATGACCGTGGCGGTACCCCCGATTTCAAGCATCTCAAAGGCCTGTTCAGCAGTCTTCTTAAGCCCTATCGCCTCGAAGCTGTATTCCACACCGCCACCGGTGAGTTCTTTAACGGCCTCAACCACGTTTTCGACGTCATTGGCGTTGATCGTGTCTGTTGCCCCCATCACACGAGCAGTTTCGAGGCTTTCGATGTTCATGTCGACAGCAATAATTCGCCCCGCTCCGGCGACGCGTGCGCCCTGAATCGCTGATAACCCGATGCCACCGCAGCCGATCACACAGACAGTCGCGCCGACGGGAACCGCTGCTGTGCGCACTGCGGCTCCGAAGCCTGTCGTCACACCGCAACCGATTAAACAAGCCTTCTCTAACGGCATATCCGGGGTGACTTTCACTACCCCGTTCTGGTGGACCAGCATTTCTTCAGCGAAGCCCCCTAACCGAGCCATCTGGTCGACCGGGGTGCCGTCTTCGCGCTGCAGCCGCGATGAATCGTCACGACTACGAGACGTGGCGCGACCATTGGTGCAGCGATGTGGATTTCCCGATAGACACTGCCGACATTGCCCGCAAAAAATCGATAAACACGCCACGACTGGATCACCAGGTTTGACGTAACTGACATCAGCGCCAACCGCCTCAACGATGCCCGCGGACTCATGGCCCATCACTGAGGGCAGCTTGGTCCTGAACAGGCCCTCCATAAAGTGGAGATCTGAATGGCATAAGCCGGCTCCGACAGTTTGGATCAAGACTTCCTGCGGACCGGGCTTATCGATGACTAGTTCTTCGATAACTAGATCACCGGGTTGCTCACATAGTACGGCGGCCTTCATTTCATACCTCTTGTTCCGTTCGAGTCGAACTGAACTTAGAGACTATGCACTCTGACCAATGCCTGCGCCCAATTAAGGATCTATCATTCAATGGAGACGGAGCTGCCCTTCGGGGTTCTCTGTCTCTCGTAAGCCGCCGAGGACCTCAGGCGAAGATTCCGCAGCGTGACACCAAGCCGAAGGAGGGGACATGGCAAACAATTTGGGCCATCTACCAAAAATCGATGATCTGGACGAGGTGAATACAAAACGTCTGGAGACTTGGTACGACAAGGCCTACCAAGACGACAACCTTTTTCGTACCCTAGCCAGCGATGAGCCGACTCTAGAGATGTTTTTGAGCTGGGTCGGCATGGTGTACGGGGGTTCGTCGGGACTCGACAAACAGATGATCGAACTCTGTCGAATTCGGATGGCCAACGTCAACGAATGTTTCCATTGAAGCATGGTCAAGAGCGCATCGTTGGTGCGCACTGGGCTTACTGATGAGATGATCGGGCAGCTGACCGATTATGAAAAATCTGATCTTCCTGATGCATGGAAGGCGGCATTATCGTTTAGTGATCACCTTGCAGGTAGCCCGAAGGGTCCAATCCCGGGTGAACTGAATGACGAGTTGTCGAAGCACTTTTCGGCCACCGAAATTCTTCGGCTGGGGGCTCTGCTGGCCGTTGGGAGCGGATGGCAACGGATGATCGAAGCCTTTGAGATTAGGCCGGACCATTATGAAAAAGGGCAGGCAGGGCCTTGGTCGAGTTGACATCGAGTGGGCCAAGCTCTGCCACAAATCCCAGAAACGAAGCAACCTGTGGATAGGTCTTCTGATTTGTTCGAAAGTTCGGTGAGCTTTTTGGGGCTTAAGCCGACGAAGAACCGCTTTCAGTGGACATTGGAAGTTACTGACCACATTGCGGGCGCCACGGGGACCCTTCACGGTGGTTGCGGATTGGCCGCTGCCGCATCGGCTATGGAAAGGGCCACCGATCGCCCGATCTCCTTCATAGCTGGTCAATACCTGGCCAGGGCGCCTGTTGGTTCGGAAGTGATCATCGAAATCGACGAACTAGCTGTGGGAAATCGTGTCACTCAGGCTAGTGCCGTGTGCAGATTCGAGGGCGCAGTTGTCCTGCGAGCATCAGGCGCTTCAGGCGGACACGAGCTCGGTGTTGATAGAGCATGGCCTCACAGTCCAGCGGTGCCTCCTCCCGATGAATGTCCTATTCGTCCTCCCACTTCCGAAAGTGGACATTCGTTTACGGATTATGCCGATATTCGGCTGGCTGGGCAATCCCCAGGTGAAGCGGTCGTCTACTACTGGGCTCGCCTCCGTGCTGGCATCGCTTCCTCCCCGGAAGGTCTTATTGCGCTTGCGGATCTGATTCCAAGCGGGATGAGAGTCAGCCTCGACATGGCGTTCAAAGGATCGAGTTTGGATCACACGGTACGGATTGCTTCCGCAGAGGAAAGTGAATGGGTTCTAATTCGAATCGAAGCCGACGCCATTAGAAACAGTATTGGTCAGGGCAGAGTAGAAATATATTCTCAGATCGGCAATTTATTGGCCACAGGAAGCCAATCGTTTGCGATTTCTGCTCTCACAGGGCCATTGGACCGTTAGGTATTGGAATATGAGTGCTTACGTTATTTATCAAGGTGATGTCACTGACGAAACTGCATATGAGGAATATAAGGCTCTGGCGTCGAAGACGGTAGAGGATCATGGAGGGAAGTACCTAGCACGCGGGGGTGACTGGACGTCGCTGGAAGGGGAAGATCCGGCAACGCGGACGGTGGTGATCTGCTTCGATTCGGTCAAAGCGGCAAGGGAGTGGTACGAAAGCCCTGAATACCAAAAGGCTCGTCCTCTTCGACAGGCAGCTAGCCAGGGTTCGCTATATATCGTCGAAGCATGACGTAAGGTGCAGATTCAGCCTCGGCCTATCAACGGCATTTCGTTGGCCATGATTGTCATCTGAGGAACGTTCACATCGTTGGGCAGTTCGGCGAGGAAAATGATGGCTTCAGCCACGTTGGAGACGCTCATAGTTGCCTCCTCGCGCGTAGTGCCGTCCGCCTGCAGTACGCCTTGAGTCATTTGTCTGGTCAGTGGGGTCAACGCGTTACCTATGTCAATTTGGCCGACGGTTATGCCGTGTTCGCGGCCTTCGAGAGCCAGAGCTTTAGTTAAGCCCGTCACAGCGTGTTTGGTCGCTGTATAGGGGCTAGAAAACGGGCGAGGGGTTTGAGCTGAAACTGACCCATTATTGATGATGCGACCGCCTGCTGGAGTCTGCCGCTTCATGTAATCGAAAGCCGCCCTGGAACACAGCCAGGTACCAGTCAGGTTTATGTCCACAACATCACGCCAAGACTCGACCGATAAGTCGTTGATTGGAACTGGAGGTGCCCCAATGCCAGCGTTATTGAAAAGCAAGTCGACTCTACCGAAGGCTTCTACCGTTGATTTAAACAATTCATCAACCGCCGTTGGCTCTGAAATGTCTACAGCCAGCGAGAGATTAGAGTTTTTGAGCCCTGCCGCTACTTCTTCTAACGGTTCGAGGCGTCGTCCACAGATCACGGTCGTCCAACCCCTAGTATCTAATGCCTGTGCTGCTGCAGCACCCACACCTGTGCCGCCCCCTGTGATGACCGCCACCCTGTTTTCACCCGGTAAGTTCAACTTAACTTCCCCCTCCCTGTTTCTGGAGCCGGGCCCACTCGTCTCGAAGGCCAACGGTCCGATGGAACAAAAGGTCTCTGTCTGTATCAGCGGCGAAGTAACCGAGCCGTTCAAACTGAACGACCTGCCCAGGCGCCACATCTTTGAGAGCGGGTTCGAACTTGCAGTGCTGCAAAACCTCCCGGGAGTCCTCATTCAGGTCATCTACCGGGTCTCCTGTCTCGCTGCCCGGTAGTTGGGTCTTAAATAATCGCTCGTACAACGCAACAGAACCATCAACAGCATTGGCAGCGTCAACCCAATGAATTGTGGCCTTAACCTTTCGACCGTCAGGAGCCGCTCCGCCGGCAGTTTCTGGGTCATACTCGCAGTGCACCTCCACGGGTACACCCTCGTCATCGCAGACAACGTCCGTACATGTCACCAGGTACCCTCCGCGAAGCCGAACCTCGCGGCCAGGTGCCAGCCGGAAATACTTCGGGGGTGGATCCATCTTGAAGTCGTCTTGTTCTATCCACAATTCGCCGCTGAATGGCACCTCTCGAGAGCCTTCAGCGTCGTTTTCGGGGTTATTCACCAGATTTCGAACATCACTGAATGGCTCGCCGGAAGAATCAGTCGGCCAATTAGTGATTACAAGTTTCAAAGGATTGAGGACCGCCATCCTTCGAGAGGCGGAGAGGTTCAGCTCAGTTCGAACGAAAGATTCGAGTAGCTCGATGTCATGGCGCGCGTTTGTGCGGGCTACGCCAATAAAGCCGCAAAACTCTCGAATTGCCTTAGCCGGATAGCCACGCCTTCTTAACGCCCGTAGCGTCGGCAACCTTGGATCATCCCACCCATCGACGACCCCATCGTCCACGAGCTTCTTCAGTTGGCGTTTGGACGTGACTGTATGCGTGAGTTCGAGGCGAGCGAATTCTGTTTGGTAGGGGGGTGGGGTATCAAGAGGGAGCTGGGCCAAATACCAGTCATACAGGGCTCTGTTGTCGGAAAACTCCAGTGTGCACAGCGAGTGCGTCACCCCTTCGATGGCGTCGCCCTGACCGTGGGCCCAATCGTAGGTTGGATAAATCTTCCAGGTATCACCCGTACGGTGGTGCCTCTCGTCCCGAATCCTGTACATAACTGGGTCCCGCATCTGCATGTTCTCATGCTGCATGTCAATTTTGGCCCTTAAAACCCGAGTTCCTGCAGTGAATTCGCCTGCGCACATTCGACCAAACAATTCGAGATTCGTTTCCTTAGTCCGATCCCGAAATGGACTCTCAATTCCAGGCCGACCGAACCCACCTCTTTGTTCTGCGATGTGGTCAGCGCTTTGATCGTCGACGTAAGCCAGCCCCTTTGATATCAATAACTCCGCCCAGGTGTACAACTGATCGAAATAATCAGAACTGTGATGAACAGCATCTGGAGTAAAACCCAGCCATGCTAAATCTTCGATAATTGCGTCAACATAACTGACGTCCTCGGTTGAGGGGTTGGTGTCATCGAAACGGAGGTTGCAGCGCCCCTGATTCTCGGTTGCTATCGCGAAATCCAGACAGACTGCTTTTGCATGGCCAATATGAAGGAAACCATTTGGTTCTGGCGGAAAACGAGTTTGGACGCGACCCTGAAACCGCTCTGAAGCGGCATCTGCCAACAGGAGATCTCGGATGTAGTCACTCTTTGACTCATCGCCGTCTAGCTCATCTTCGGTCAACGAACCCTCATTTAGATTGGACGCCGCATACCCTGCGGGACCTTTCCAACGCTACCGCGGCTGCTACGGTCAAGAAGGGTCTATTTGACCTAAATGCTTCGGGGGCCATTTGCCCGGAACGATACTTTCCGCCACGAGAAATGAAGCGACTGACGCAAGAAGTCCAAGCACCAGGTCTGCATAGGCGTCCCCAAGACTCAACGCGATCGGATCGGCGTTTCGGTCGGTTTCTGTCTCGATATCTTTCCTTAACGCACGACCCTTGCTCGTGTGTTGACCTTCGGAATTGATCCACCCAAGTTCCAACAGGCGTGACGCCTCGTCAGCCCATTCAGATGATGTCCATCCCCGAATTTTTTGAATCACCTCCGGTGTGCCGCGACCGTCAGCCGCCATCAGAATGTGCGAACCCAAGCCGGAGACATCGGCGGAACGAAGTGCTTGGTTGTGGCCATCGAATCTGAATTCCCGCAATAGGGTCGAGGCGTGCCACAGGGCTAAGAGTTGATTGTCAGGCCAAGGCTCGGCGGCCCACGCCGCGAATAGTGGCCGATCACTAGCGTCAAGTGTTGGCAATGACAGCCTGAGCAGCTCGATTACCTGCGGCAGGTTGTCGTCCCACGAATAATCGGCAAAAATACGCCCCAACGCTCGCTCGAGGATAGTGAGCTGTGTGTGGCGAACATCTGTTGGGGACATCACATCCCAACAGCCAGGCACGGAACGTTCGACCATTCGGGGGGCGAAGTTAAAAAAAGTTGTAGTGACAAGATCCGCTGAAGCAGTCCCGAGGGGGGCAGAACGGTAGGCGAAATACGCGTGCCACCACCCCTTAAAGCCAAGCTCAGTGAACTCGGTGACCTCTGGCGCGTAGTAGCTACATGAATGAAGGGGCTCCGCTGCGGCGGCGAACCGTCTTGAATAAGAGGATGAACCACTCATTTGCTGGGCGACTGTAACTGTTTCTCGATCCCTCGCCGAAAATCTGCTGCGAGAGACACGCGATCGACCGTCAGATCAGCGTTGTAGGTTTCCCAGATCTCCCCATCGACTGATTCCATCGATAGCAGAACTATTGCCCCTTCAGAGCCGCCTCCCTCCACGTGCGCCTCGTCCCCGTTGTGGGTGCTGTAGGTTCCGGCTGGTCGACGGTCTAGTAACAGATCAGCGTCTGCCACATCGAATATTTGGTGTTCGCCCTCCAACACCAAGGTCTTAACCGGCCCAACGTGCCGATGCGCAACGCACTTAACCCCCGGGTCGAATTTGAGTAACAACTGAACGAATCGATCCTCGGGATCTACCTCCAACACGTTGTAGTAAAAACCCTTAAAGCCGGGAAACTCAATCCAAGCCATGTTGTCGGAAAGCAAAGAATGAACCATCAGAGACTCCGCTCAATGTCGATCGACACGATGCTAGGGCAAAGAGGTACTGGTTTCTTACTTCTCAACCTGAGGTTCTTTTGGAAGCCCAAGAACCCTTTCACCCAATATGTTTCGTTGAATCTCATCTGTCCCACCAGCAATGGACTGAGCGGGCGTAGATGTTAGGACCTCTGCGATCAACCCTTCGAGGGGCGAGTGGGGGCCATTCAGCATTCCGTAGGCACCTGCAATAGACGTGTGAGCTGCGTGACTCGCGCGTGCAATAACGCTCATATTCAACTTCGCTACCGAACCTTCAGGCCCGGGTGGCTTGCCAGCCCGGCGGCCATCTCGACCTCGTTGAGTTGTCCATGTTGCCATGCGTCGGAGCTGCTCTACCTCGGCAACATCCTGACGAGTTAACGGATCAGAGTCAAGGCCTAACCTCCTAGCCTCTGAGGCAACAAGCTTCGGCCGCCCTGCCCGTTGTGGATACCAGCGGTAGGTCGAAAAATACTCATCAGCTTCCGCTTGCGCTCGCTGTACTAGTGGGCTGTCCAGTTTCGGGAAACGAGGTCGTGGCGTCGCAACCGCACTTCGTTCATGAGCGAGGGTTGTTAGTGCCACACGCCAGCCGTCACCTGAGTTGGCAATTCTGTTATCAGCGGGCAGGCGCGCATTATCGAAAAACACTTCATTGAACGAAGAATGTCCATTCATCTGGTGCAGCGAGCGCACTTCGATACCGTCTTGTTTCATTGGAATCAGGAAAAACGAAATTCCTTGATGCTTGGGGACCTGCGTTGACGTGCGAGCCAAAAGGATGCCGAAATCGGCGTTTTGGGCGCCTGAATTCCAGACCTTTTGGCCGTTGATGATCCATTCATCACCGTCAAGTTCAGCCCTGGTTGTTAAACCGGCTAAATCAGAGCCTGCGCCGGGCTCGCTGAAGAGCTGACACCACTTGTGTTCGCCAGTCAGGATCGGCAGGAGATGGCGGTCCAGTTGCTCATCGTCAGCCCACTCCAACAGAGTCGGCGCAACTAGATACATACTGACCCCAGCGGCGACCCCCACTGCACCCTCTTCAACAAGCACCCGTTTGGCTAAAGCATCCATCTTGAGTGGCGCCCCTTTACCAAACCATCTGCGAGGCCATGATGGGCAGCCCCAGCCGCTACTAGCTAATAGGGTCCGCCATTCCGTTAGATCGGCGGTTGGGCTCCAATTGGACCGAACCCAAGTGCGCATTTCGGCCTCAAAGGTCTCTTCGTCGATCCCGTCACCATCCATTGAAGTGAACGAAGCTTTCATCTGGCTTTCTGCGTCCCGCTTTAAACTCGGTGCCAACGGTGTATGCAACCGGGCTCAGTGCCACTTGTTGGACTTCGTTGTAGGGGATGCCTAAAACTTCCGCTACATCTTGTTCACGCTGCAGGTGAACGGTGGTCCAACAAGTACCCAGCCCGCGATTTCGAGCGGCCAACATGAAACTCCATGCAGCCTGGATGACCGAACCCCATTTGACTGCCTGGGTCATCGCATCGACACCATCGAGGCGTCCGCTAATGCACGGTACGAAAAGTGCCGGAACGTCGGGGAACGTTTCGGCTAAGTGTCGCGCCGAACCCATCATGTTCAGCCAAGAACCCTGATCACCAGGGTCCCCTTGTTTACCCGCAGAAGTATTGAGGTATTGGTCGGTGACCATGGAGGTCCATACTTGTTGATAGATCAGACCAACTTCGCGACATTGCTCCCGATCGTTGGAGACAACGAAATGCCAATCTTGGCGGAGCGAGGCCGTGGGGGCCTGCAATGCTAAGGCGAGACACTCACGCAGAATGCCCTCACCGACCTCTTTTTCAAGGTCGAGGCGACGACGGACAGATCGGGTAGTTGCGAGTACCTCATCTGCGCCCAACTCGAGTTTCATAATTTGGATCCTTTGTTAATTTCAGGCGGAGAATTGAAGTTTGGCAGTACCAATCACTCCGGTTCTGCCGTCTTCAGCGGTTATAGCCAAATCCAGTTCGACCGTCATATCGGCCTCATCTATATCCGTGACAGCACCAGTCATCGTTATGTTCGAATCCACAAGTAACGAGCCTCGAAAAACCGTATCAATGGTTTGAATCGAAGAATTCGGAGCCCATCGATGGATCATTGCTGCCAGCAATCCTTGGCTCATTATTCCCGGCACAATCGCCGCTGGGAAACCTTCTTTCTTGGCGGCCTCATGATCGATGAAACGCTCAAAGACATGCTTCGCCGACCGGCAGAAGTTGGTGACCCGTTCCATCGAAACATCCGGCGTCTCAGCCGGTAGGTCGTCCCCGAGCTCTACTTCGTCGAATCTAAGAATCTTCGTCATCTTCAGTCGGCCTTTTTGATCATTTTCCAGTCGACCGTCGACACCAGTTCGCTGCGCTCGTTTCTGAATTCCATCCGCTGCACAATGAAGATCATCGTTCCACTTCGCCCGGTCTTATCGAAGATGTCAGCGATCGTCGTAGTGGCGTTCAGGGTGTCTCCCGGGCGGATCGGACCGTGAACCTCGACTTTCTTTCCCCCATCAATGCCGAATCCACCACCGATCTGGGGAAAGTTCTCAGGTAGAACTCTGCCCGACATGCAGTGGGTGGTGAACCCGGGGTGGGCCTGAAAGTCAGGGTGGTCCGCATCGGTGAACCGGGGATCGCTTTCCCCGCATGCTTCAGCCCATGCGACCATATCGTCCGCCTTCATTTCAAAGGTCGCCCAGTCGAACTCTACTCCGACCCAGTCTTCTCTGACTGAGGCAAGATCCTGCACAGAATTAGTTTGATCCATTTCTTCCTTCCATAAGAAGTCGACAGGTGAGCGGCGGTGACCGGATCCAGTTGCGAAGGTAACACCTGACGACAAAATCCGCAGGATTCGGTAATGATTACTCGCATGGATTCAAAAAATGGTTCGCTGCACGAAACTCGCATCCGTAACGCCTGGGCAGGTCGTGTTAGTGGCTGCATGCTTGGCAAACCGGTCGAACAGCTTTCGATGCGTAAAGGCGCCGCGGAGTTGCAGGCCTACCTCGCAGCAGCGCAAGCGTTGCCGCTTCGCGACTACGTGCCATTTCGCCCAGATCTCAACGACACAATCGAGCACCCTGAAGCGTGTAAGGGGATTATGGACCGGGCTATCCCGGATGACGACATCAATTACACGGTTATTTCGCTCCTGCTCCTTGAGGAGTACGGCCGCAGTTTCACTACAGCCGACGTTGGTCGCACATGGCTTCGCTACCTACCAGGAGCAATCGTTTACACCGCTGAACGTGAGGCATACCTAAAATTGCTGGCAGATGCCGGCATGCGTTTTGCATATGGCGCCGAACCAAACATTGATTTAGAGCAATGCAGCGATAATCCCTACAACGATTGGATCGGTGCCCAAATTCGTGCGGATCTATATGGTTGGATTAATCCTGGTGAACCACAAGCTGCAGCACTTATGGCACAGGCCGACGCAGCGTTAAGTCATCGGGCGGAGGGCGTTTACGGCGCTGTCGTTGTCGCGGTCGCTGGAGCTTTGGTGGCTGCTGGGTTGCAGCACGAAACGGCACTCGAAGAAGCGGCTGCTTTCATTCCGTCGGATTCTGATTGTGCTCGCGCTGTGCATCTGGGCTTAGCTACCGCTGAGGATGTATTACCGACGAAAATTCATGCGACCTATGAAGGTATGTCGCCCGTTCATACGGTGAACAACCTGGCACTTGTTACCTGGGGACTAGTGCGCAACACAGACGATTTCGCAGCAGCAATTGGCGACACCGTTGCTGGAGGTTGGGATACCGATTGCAACGGGGCGACGGTTGGTGCCCTTTGGGGGTTAACTGGCAAAGAAGTCCCAATACCTTGGATTGCCCAGTGGAGCGACGTAATAGAGACCAGTTTGGCCGGGTCGTCATCTTTCAGTTTGCAAGAGCTTACGAACCGGACAGTCGCGTTAATTGATTAGTTCGAAGAAGGCTCACGTAAGGAGATGGCTTCAAAATTTCCACCCTCCAACGCGCTTACTAGGTCGCCGATATCGTTGATTTTCTGGTCCGGAAAGTTCGTTGCGCACAGACCGATACGGCTGACGACGTGGCTATCGCTGCCTCCGAAGCCCTTGTAGTTGTACTTCGATGCCATTTGGACGGATAGTTCATCTTCACCGGGAATGGAGCCTCCGTTCAAGACTTCCACGGTATGAACCCCATCGACCTCACCGCGTTGCTCGTAATGAGAGAACAGGCCAACGCGCTTTCTTCCAGGGTGACATGGTGCAGCGAAGGCACCAGCCTTGTTGCTTGCCTCCAGCACATCGCCAATTGGCAATCGGACATCTGTGAAGTCGATTGCCGCCTCAAGGTCCTCGTTGACACCGAAAACGAGGACATGTCCAAAATCGCTCTCGACCTCGCTTGCCTTTAGAATCACCAACCCATATTGGTCTTCTAGGTCCCTATAGTCTGACTCCGAGTCGAACTGGCGATGTTCGGTCAGCACAAATCCATCCAAAGGCAACGCCTTTTTGCGAATCCACTTGCAGTAGTTCTCGACTTTTGCTCGCCCGTCATCGGACTTAACCGAATGAGTGTGAAGGTCCAACAGCATAAACTTTGGGGCTTACCTGAGGCGAAAGACGGGAACGGCAAACGTTTCCGAATCGTCACGGTCTTGGGAAACGTAGTCAACTGCCACTCGCGCACCAACGGCAACGTCATCAGGATCGCCGTCGACAACCACCGCCAACATTCTTGGACCTTCGTCCAACTCTACGTATGCCATTACGTAGGGACATGCCTCAGCGAAGCCTTTCGCCTGGTTCTGTTCAGTAACAGTGAAGCTATAAATTTTGCCCAACCCAGATGCCGCAAAATGTGTCAATGCGGAACTGTCAAGGCAATGTGCACACACGCCTCGGGGTCGATGTTGAACCAAGCTGCAAGCCTGGCAACGTTGCAGGACGAGCTCGCCGCGACCGGCACCCTCCCAGAACCCGCGAGACTCCCAGCTTGCGAATGGAAGTGGATGTTCTATAGCGCTCATCGATCAACTCCAAGAATGAGGGTAGCGCCACTGTGTTTGTCACCTATGGTTCCGCCAGTTCCATGAGCAAGGGCCAGTTCCGCATTGGGTACCTGGCGAGCTTCGCATTCGTGACGTAATTGTTTGACCGCTTCGATGACCAAGAAAATTCCCCGCATCCCTGGGTGGTTGGAGGAAAGGCCCCCTCCATCGGGGTTCACGGGAAGGGTTCCGCCGAGGGCGATACCTCCGTTGGAAACAAAGTTTCCGCCTTCACCAGCAGGGCAGAAACCTAGATTTTCAAGAGTGGCGAGGACCGTGATTGTGAAAGAGTCGTAGATCATTGCTAGGTCAATATCGGAATGTGTGACTCCAGCCATTTCGAATGCCCTCGCCCCTGACTGTTTGGCAGCGATAGTGAGGATGTCGCTATATCCGACGCCCTGGTGTTGCACGGCTTCTCCGCAACCGAGAAGTTGAACTGGTGGCTTCGCTAGGTCGCGTGCCCTTTCCAGAGATGTAACAACCACAGCTCCACCGCCGTC
>NTLA01000023.1 GCA_002457435.1 Acidimicrobiales bacterium MED-G01
CCCGTTCTGACTCGCCTTCCATACGAAGGTCATATACGCCGTATCGAATGTTTTCGCGCACCAGTTCGTTTTTCTTCTTTCGTTCAGTCTCTATCTCTGAGCCAGCTAAGGCTCTTTCAATCGCTTCTTCGACTTCTTGGGTTACGGCTCCCAGTATGTCGAATTTCCAACCGCAACTGACAACGGTTTCTTGAAGGGAGCGTCCGCCTTTGGGTTCAACTGTTAGAGCGACGACGTCGAATCCGGTGGGTAGCGCCTCACTCAGAGCTATTTGCATTTGTTGTTCACTGTGTATTTTCCCTTGACCCCAGCCAGTGCATGCAATCTGGCCGTCTACGACGGAGTCGGGGTCCAACGGGACGTCGAGATACTCAGCTTCGGATTCGTAGCAGGTAGGCAACGCTAACCCGAAACTCATCCGGACCCGGGGTGAGAAACCTTCGCTGTAAGTGATCGGGACCCCGCAACGCCTTAGCGCTCTTTCGACGATTCGGGCGACGTCGCGATGTCCTACGAAGCGCACTTTGCCTATTTTTGAAAAGCGAATTCTTAATCGCACGGATATCTCCCACCTAAAAAGGTGGGAGCTACACGTTGACCCATAAAGGTTCGCGACATTACGTTCCTCCCGCAACCGCTCTGGGGCGGAGCTCCACCGGCACAACATGGCCAGTCGTTAGGTCTTGGCCGGTCCCTTGACTTCCGCCATTTGGCGGAACTGGGGAAGCAACCACGTGTTCGATCCCGTATTCGGTGCAGGCCCCGCAGTCATAACATGGGGTCCAACGGCAGTCTTCGAGGCCGAATCCGGCCAACGCGTCTTGCCAATCTTGCCAAAGAAAATCTTTGTGTAGCCCTGCGTGAATATGATCCCAGGGTAGAACTTCGTTTTCGTCTCGATGGCGGTCGACGTACCATTCGATATCCAGTTTTGAAGCGCTCATTGCCTCTTCCCAGAGGCTCAGATCGAAGTGTTCGCTCCATTCTTGAAATGTGCCGCCCCGTTGCCATACGTGTTCGATGACTCGTCCAATACGACGGTCTCCACGACTGGTAATTCCTTCAGCTGTAGACGCTTCGGGAGAGTGCCATTTGAGGTGGACTCGTTTGTTTCGTCGAAGCCTCTCGCGAAGTAACTCAACTTTTCTCCTCAACTCGGCAGATTCATTCTGACCAAACCATTGGAACGGGGTGTGAGGCTTGGGAACGAACCCTCCAAGGGAAACGGTGACTGAGGCCTTCTTCGTGTACTGCTGGCCAATCGCGACGCAATTCTCGGCTAGATCAGCTATTGCCAGGGTGTCTTCATCCATTTCTGACGGAAGGCCGGTTAGAAAGTAGAGCTTCATCCGATGCCATCCCTGGCTGTATGCAGATCGAACCGCTTCGTAAAGATCTTCTTCGGTGATCAATTTGTTGATGATCTGTCGCATCCTCCATGAGCCCGCTTCGGGTGCAAAGGTGAGTCCTGTTCGTCGAGCTCGGGAGACTTGTGCTGCTACTCCGACTGTGAATGCATCTACGCGAAGGCTGGGCAGTGCAACGCTCACCCGCCCGCAGGTCCCAGGTTCGTCGATCGTGTCGGTTACGACTTCTTCGATATTGCTGAAGTCAGCGGTGGACAGTGAAGTCAGGCTCACTTCGTCATAGCCGGTTCGTTCCAGTCCCTTGGAAACCATTTCGCGGACCTGGCTAGCTGGACGCTCTCTCACTGGCCGAGTGATCATTCCTGCTTGGCAGAAGCGGCAACCTCGTGTACAACCTCGAAAAATTTCGACGTTCAGACGGTCATGAACGACTTCAGTAAGCGGCACTAGTTGATTGCGCGGGTAAGGCCAGTCGGCGAGATCAGCCACCGTCCGTTTTTGGACGCTGGCCGGGATATCAGGGTGTTTCGGTTCGACGCCCACGAGTTTGGTGCCGTCATATGTGGCCTCATACATGGACGGTACGTAGACGCCAGCAATTTGAGCCAGTGCTCGCAAGACGTTCTCTCGACTTCCCGCGGGTTTTCCTGACTTGCGCCATTCTCCAACTGTGCTTGTGATTTCGGCGATCACCTCTTCACCGTCACCCATTACGAAAAAATCGATGAAATCTGCGAGCGGTTCAGGGTTATAGGCGCAGTGCCCTCCGGCTCCGATCAGGGGGTCCGCGTTGTCTCTTTCTGAGGCCCTAACTGCGAGACCAGCAAGATCTATGCAGTTCAGGACGTTGGTGTACACAAGTTCAGCAGAGAGATTGAAAGCCAGTATGTCGAACTCTGCGGCTGGTCTGTGGGTGTCGACTGAGAAGAGTGGCAGATCGTTGGAACGCATTTGAGCTTCCATGTCTGTCCAAGGCGCGTAGGAGCGTTCAGCAAAGGCATCTTGCCGCTCGTTCAGTAACTCGTAAAGGATCTGTAGGCCTTGGTTCGGTAATCCGATTTCGTATGTATCGGGATAGGTCAGAAGCCATGAGGTGGCGTCAGGCTTGTATATGTCCGTGCCGGCTCCATCTTCACAGCCGATGTAGCGGGCGGGCTTTTCTACCCTAGGGAGGAGCGGCTCGAGCCGGGTCCACAGCGAGGTCATTTCGGGGCCAATTCTAGCGCTACGAGCCCGCGTTTCCAGATTATGGACGTCTTTATTGAGCCAGTCACGTTAGGTGTTTTCGCGCGCTGATGTTGATGACGAGGCCAACCAGGCCGAACGCTACGACAGTGGAGGATCCACCATGACTCAGGAAAGGAAGTGGAATCCCAGTGATTGGCATGATTCCCATCGTCATTCCAACGTTTTGGAATATTTGGAAGGTGAACATGGAAAGGGCCCCCACACAAGCGAATGTGCCGAATAGATCATTCGAGGCCCTTGTGATGAACCAAATTCGAGCGAGCATGTAGGCGTACAAGAGCAGCAGTACAGAGACTCCGATGAATCCGAATTCTTCCCCTAGGGCGGTGAAAATGAAGTCGGTCTCTTGTTCGGGTACGAGGTTGAGGTTGGTTTGCGTTCCCTGCAGCCATCCCTGTCCGCTGATCCCTCCGGCTCCTATGGCGATTTGTGATTGGTTGATGTTGTAGGAAGCTCCTTGGACATCAAATCCAGGGTCAAGGAAGGCAGTGAGCCGTTGTTCTTGGGTCTGACGTAATAACGCTGGACCTCCGAGGTTGTCGCTGTTGAACATCCCAACAACCACAATGACCCCGAGTAGGGAGGTCACAAAGATGTGTTTGAGTTGAGCTCCTGAGACCAATAGCACTCCCATACCGATCGCCACGAAGACCAACATCGTGCCAAGGTCCGGCTGCAAGTAGATGAGGCCTAGAGGGACGGCCAGCATCAAATAGGCGTTGGATAGGGTGACGAGTCGAAGATGTCCGTCGTGGTTAGCGACAAAGGCGGCCAGCGCAATAACCACTGCTACCTTGGCAAACTCGGCTGGTTGGATCTGAAAGGTCAGACCGGGAAGTTCATACCATGCTCGAGCTCCGTTTCGTTCAACTCCGAAAAATAGGACTCCTACGAGGGCGAGCATCACTAGCAAGTAAGCCTGATTAGCGAAATCGCGATAGAGCCTGTAGTCCAGGAATGTTGCAGCAATCATCACAGCTATCCCCAGAGCGACAAAAATTATCTGTCGTTTGACATAGGTCAATGGGTCCTGGCCGTTGAACTCAAGACCTCGCCATGTGGAGGAGTAGTTCAGACCAACGCCAATTGCTGACAACAAGATGGCCGCCGCACCGAGCGAGTAATCGGCGTAACGAAGCGGTGATCGTAACTCTTTACGCAGCGGTAAGTTCATTGATCGCGCTCCTCCAGGTCGGGAATGCCGTCACCGTCAACGTCTCCTGGACTGTTGGCGCGAGGTACTTGAATCCCCCACGGACAGCCTTCAGGCACATAGCTGGTGAAGGCCTCATATCCTCGCAGCGCTTCAGGGATTTCGGGACATTCTGGTCTCGGCGCTATGAATGCCACCTGCGGATCTGGCCACCTTTGCTCGTAGGCACGCAAGGCTTCGAAGATTCTTCGTGCTACCGGTGCTGCTGCTTCGCCACCAAATCCGGCTTCTTCCATGACGACAGCGACGACATAGCGCGGGTCGTGCCTTGGTGCCCATGCGACGAATACGGCGGAGTCTTCTTTTTTCCGTTGTAGGACCGGGTTTCTGCCTTCTGCTTGAGCTGTTCCCGTCTTGCCTGCGATTGCGTATCCTGCGGCGTCATAACCTTCGAACGCGCGCCAAGCTGTGCCGCGTCGAGACTTGCTAGATACTCCGTGTAGGCCTTCTCTTACGATCCCTGAACCTTCGGGGAATTCGGCTAGTCGTTGAATACGGGGTTCAAAGTCAATAACAGACGAACCAAATTGTGCTTCTGTTCGAGACACGACACTCTCGACGATATTTGGGCTGAACAAAGTTCCGCCATTGGCGAAGGCGGCATAAGCATTTGCGAGTTGTATCGGGGTAACCGAAACGAATCCTTGGCCGATTCCTGTGTTGATGTTGTCACCAGGTAACCATTGGACTGATTCGCCGTATGGGTTATATGCGTCTGGGTTGGCTTCGAACAATGCTTCCTTGATTTGTCCGTCTCCGACCCGACCGCTTTTCTCGAACGGCAGTTGGATTCCCGTTTGATTTCCAAATCCGAGAAGTTGTGCCATGTCTTGAATTGCCCATTGCTCCTCGCCTCGAATCCAGTAAAGATCGTGCGCCACCTTGTAGAAGTAGGCGTCGCTGGAGCGCGTTATAGCTGATGAGAGATCGACAACCCCTAACGGTGCTTTGTCTGCGTTATAGAAAGTGCATCGGCCTGTACAGCCGTATTTGTCGGGGATCTTGAAGTAGCCGACGTCGTAATACGCTGCCCTCGGGGAGATCAGTCGGGCTTCGAGACCAGCTAAAGCAGTGACCAGCTTAAAAACTGAGCCCGGCGAATAGAGTCCTTGGACTGCTCTGTTATTTAGGGCCCCTGGTGCGTAGGGATTTTCGAAGACCGATTGGTACTCGAGTGTGGTTATTCCACCGACCAGCCAGTTGGGGTCATAGGTGGGATGGGAGGCCATGGCCAAGACATCACCGTTTCTGAGGTCCATTACTACTGCGGCGCCGCCTATAGACGGGTAAAAGAATCCGCTGTCTTCGCTTACAGTTTTACGGGCTGCAATCAACCCTTGCCTTAGGTACGACTCAGTCGCTGCTTGGAGATCTGCATCGATTGTTAGATAAACGTCCGACCCTGGTTTCGGATTCGTTTGGTTCACTATTCGGTGAACCCTTCCAGTGCTATCTACTTCTAGTTCGGTTCGTCCCGGATAACCATGGAGATCAGCTTCGAAGATTTGTTCGATCCCTGATTTTCCGACTCTTTCTGATGGTAGATAATCTTTTTTGAGGAGACGATCCTCCTGCCCTTGCGACATGGCGCCGACGTAGCCAATCACATGCGCACCAATTTCGTTTTGAGGGTAAACGCGACTCATAGCCCATTTCGCTTCAACCCCTGGCAGTGACTGCTCTGACACCCGCAAAAGGCCGTATTCATCTAGTCCTGTCGCTACAACCTTTGCTGCGAGTGGGTGGGTTTGTTGATCTAGGAGGCGGGAACTAAGGACTTCTACTGGAATATCGATTAGCTCAGATAGTTCTTCTAAGACGTAGTCAACTTGGCCCGGCGCGTATCGGGATTGGTTCACCGTTACGACGCCGGTTCTGATGTTGTCGGCCAGGACCACGCCGTGCCGGTCGAGAATGCGGCCGCGAGTCGGCTGAGTGACCACTATTTCGACATGATTTGAGAAGGCCTGATCGGCCAATTCTTCGCTATTCAGCACCTGCAAGTACCACGCCCGGGCGAACAATGCAGCGAATAGGCCAACGATAAGGACTCCGAGGAACGCCAGTCGTCGGTTCAATTGGTCATTCATGGATCTGAACTGTTTCAAAAGGAAACGCCCATCGGACAACAGGGGCTAATAGCACTGTTAGTGGCAGCGTTGAGGCTGCGGTGACGAGAGCTATGGCACCTAGTTCTTGTCGTGTGACGTATTCGAGACCAATGAAGGCTGCAATGGCAGCAAATAGTGACGTTGCCGTTGCTGCGAGTAGAGCAACGGTCAATGACCGAGTCACAATGTTCCGTTCAGTCAATTGACTAGAGGCAGAACCTGCCACATACCCGGCTATCGAAAAGGTCAGTGCTGTCATTCCAAACGGAGTGTGCACGACTAGGTCTATAGCAAAGCCGACTATGAAGCCGACCAGGGCGGCATTGGGTGGATTCAGGTGCAGGCACACAAGCACTACCACTACTAGTGGCAGGTCGATGATGTAGCCACCTATTCGAAAGTGCGGTACTACTGCAATTTGAATCAAAAGTATCGTTGCAAAAATGGCGGTAAGCCGAGAGATCTCTCGGCTGGCCATCGTCATGGTGTCGGCTCTTCTGTTGAGCTATCGGTGCTTTGGTCGTCGGGGACCCGGTCAACGACAACTGGCTCAGGTGCATCCGGGTAGAACAGCAAGACTTGGACCCATCTGAGTCTGTCCAGATCGGCTGCTGGGTGGACGGTGATCCGTTGTGTGCCTTGCACGGCGTTTGGCACTACGTCCACCACCGTGCCGATGAGTAGACCTTCTGGGAAGGTGCTGCCTTGAAACCCGCTGGTGACGACTGTCTCGCCTGGTATGACCACAGTGTCTAGTTCTATGAAGCTGACTTCAAGTTCTCGGTTTTGTCCTTTGCCTGATGCGATTCCGTCGTCTCCTGACCTGACCATTCGTATGCCGACATCGAAGTTGGGGTCGGTGAGTAGCTCGACTTGGGAGCGAGTCACTGCAACAGCAGAGATTCTTCCTATAACCCCTGCTCCGGTTTCTACTGGCATGCCTACGACGAGCCCGTCTCGTGAGCCTTTGTCCAGTTCCAAGGTGCGTTGATAGTTCGATATTGGTGCGTCGATAACTCGGGCTGTTCGGCGGCCAACCTGAGCGACGCGATCGCGGGCGCCGAGTAGAGATAGTAAGGCTTTTCTTTCTCGTTCAATTTCTCCGACTTCCAACACGGAGTTTTGTAACTCGGCGACCTTTGCTCTCAATAGAGCGTTACGGGCTTCTAATTCGTCGTAGCTAGTGACTGCTTCCCAAGCCCCGCCTATGGGTTCAAATATCCGAGTTGAGGTTGATCGCAAAGGGCCGAGGGCGTCGAGGACAACGCCTCTAGCTGTGTCGATTGCTCCTCCCTCGGTGCGGAGGTCAATGGTTATAAGGATCAGAGAGGTTAGAACGAGTAGCGCTAGCCGAAAGCGTGAACTTCGAGTTCTCCTCATGCTTGAACGACGGGCCACAACTGATTCCGTTTAGTACTGGTTACCCGATGAAAAGAGCACGCCTCTGAGGACTTCAAATTCTTCAAGGGCTTGCCCTGAGCCTCGAGCCACCGCGTATAGGGGGTCGTTCGCGATGCGAATTGGCATACCTGTTTCATTTGCGAGGCGTTGGTCGAGCCCTCTCAACAGTGCTCCTCCGCCCGCCAACATGATGCCTTCGTCCATGATGTCTGCTGCTAGTTCTGGTGGCGTCTGGTCGAGTGTGTATTTGACGGCGTCAATGATTGAGCTGATGCCCTCTTCCAGAGCTTCTCTCATTTCAACGCTGCTAACCGTGACTGTCTTGGGCAGTCCGGTGACTAGATCCCGGCCTCGGATCTCTGCGTACATTTCATCAGGAAGCGGCCATGCTGAGCCCAGAGCCACCTTGACTTCTTCTGCAGTACTTTCACCTAAGGCAACGCTATATTCCTTTTTCACATATTGGGTAATCGCCTCGTCAAGGACGTCTCCTCCAACACGGGCTGACTGATTCGCGACGAGGCCTCCCAGAGAGATCACTGCGACTTCGGTGGTTCCTCCTCCAATGTCGACGATCATGCTGCCGTGCGGTGATTGGATTGGAAGACCGGCTCCTATCGCTGCTGCCATGGGCTCTTCAATGATGAAAGCAGGCTTTCGGGCCCCCGCGTACTCAGCTGCTTCTTGGACTGCTCGTTGCTCGACTCCGGTGATGCCAGATGGCACACATATAACCATGCGTGGTTTGGCCCACCGACTCCCTGAAATCTGATCAATGAAGTAGCGAAGCATCTTCTCACACACGTCGAAATCAGCAATCACTCCGTCTTTGAGAGGCCGTACCACTTGAATGTGCGGTGGGGTTCTTCCGGCCATCTTTTTCGCTTCATGTCCGACAGCTAACGGAGTGCCGTTGGTCATGTCGATAGCTACTACTGATGGCTCGTCAAGGACAATTCCTCTACCCCGCACATAAACCAGCGTGTTTGCGGTACCTAGATCAACTGCTATATCTCTTCCACCCAGACTCCTGAAACCCGCGCGACCTTTCATGGCCCGCACCTGCCCCACGCAGCGAAGAAACCTGACCCGTCAGCGGGTGTGTACTTTCTTCGAGGTGCATCTTGACGGGTCATGAGTTTCCCAATCAGAGTCCTGGGAAGAAAATATTGATTTCACGTTCAGCTGATTCGTTGGAGTCGGAGCCGTGAACCAGGTTTTCTGTTACGACTAATCCGTAATCTCCGCGAATAGTTCCTGGCGCAGCGCTCGCTGGGTTCGTGCTGCCCATTAGGTTGCGAACGACAGCAAATATCTCATCTCCTGCGTCGGAGGGACCTTCTACCACCATGAGCATGGCTGGGGAGCGAGTGATGAAGCTGATGAGGGGTTCGAAGAATGGTTTGCCTTCATGTTCTTCATAGTGAACTTCTGCCGTAGCTCGGTCGATAGTTCGGAGTTCTGCGCGACTGATTTTTAGGCCTTTGCGTTCGAAGCGAGCAATAATCTCACCTACAAGTCCACGCTCAACAGCATCAGGCTTGCAGATAACAAACGTACGTGGCACTTGATCTCCTTGAACACGTTGGACTCAATGCTGGTAAGGCTACCGCGAGGTATCAACGAGTTGACTTCGGGCCTCAGAAGCTAGGTACAGCGAACCTGTGATGAGAACGATGCCGGTCTCTCCAGCAATTTCTATTGCTCGGTCTACGGCATCTGATACGTGGGGAACTACTTCTACAGCAGCACCATTGCCCTTTAAGGCTGCCCCTAGTTCGTTTGCTGGCACTGCTCGAGCCCAGTTTGCGGCCGTGGCAATGATTCTTGAAAAATCACCCCCGTTGAGGGCGTCGAGTAGCTGTCGAGGGTCGCGGGGTCTGTTGGCTCCGATCACTAATACGGGGCGTTCTTCCGTTGCGAAGTCACCGAAGAGGGTTTCAGAGACTGCTGAAGCTGCGGGTGCGTTATGGGCTCCGTCAATGATGACTGTGGGGTGTCTTTGAACGATTTCGAATCGTGCGGGCAGGGTGAGCTGAGCGAACGCCTCCGAAATCAGGTCCGGGTCTAGTTGCTGACCAAAAAAAGCTTCTGCTGCTGCTACAGCGGTCGACGCATTCTGGGATTGATGGGCACCGTTAACAGGGAGGAAAATCTCGTTGTGGTGACCATAGGGTGTAGAAAAGTTTACTAAGCGACCGCCTACGGCTAGGTGGTCTTCGTCGACATCAAATTCGACGTGACGTCGCCACAGCTCTCGATGCTGGCTATTGGCGATGACTTCAATGAGATCAGGTGAGGTTTCACCGCAAATTACGTGTGTTTGATCGGAGATGATGCCTGCTTTTTCTCGCGCGATATCAGCAAGAGTGGGGCCGATGATTTCCAGGTGGTCTGGACCGACGTTGGTGATAACCGCGACTTGGGCATCGATCACGTTTGTGGCATCCCATCTACCACCCATTCCGACTTCGATGACGTTGACGTCTACTGCCGTGGCGGCAAACCAGTTGTACGCAGCGGCGCATAAAACCTCGAAGTAGCTTGGTGGTTGGCCCGTTGCTTCTATGACCCATGGTTCGACTTGGGCGATCTCTGACAGCGCCAGGGTCATCGATTCGTCATCAAGAGGTTCGTTGGCGATTGTGATGCGATCGTTGACACGGTCGATATGCGGCGAGGTGTAGCTACCGACGTCCAGTCCGGTTGCACCGATGAGCTCCACCAACATTCGTGATGTGCTGCCTTTGCCGTTTGTTCCCGTGATGTGGATGGCCGGAATGTCGCGTTGAGGGTTCCCGAGGAGCTCCATTAGCAAGCTCATCCGTTCTAGTGAAGGAGGCTCTGTTTGATCCCGTCCAAGGTGTTGTTCTAGGTTGTAATGCCCTTGGAGCCACCGCAACGCGTCGTCGTATGTGCGTAGCGGTTTCGATCTGTTGTCTGTTGAGGTTTGGCGGTTTCTTGTCCGCTTAGGAAGCCTGGCGCTCGCCACCGCTGTCATCCCTGCGTGGCACCAGGGTCGGGTTGACCTTGTCAAGCACGACATCTCGGTCGATGATGCATCGAGCGATGTCTTCCCTACCGGGAACCTCGTACATGACTCCTAGTAGGACCTCTTCAAGGATCGCGCGCAACCCTCGGGCCCCTGTATTACGGAGAATGGCTTGATCAACAACCGCCGTGATTGCTTCGTCGGTGAACTCGAGTTCGACACCGTCAAGTTCGAACATGCGTTGGTACTGCTTGATCAGCGCATTGCGGGGTTCTAGGAGAATACTGGTTAACGCTGAGTGGTCGAGTTCGTCTACGACTCCTAAGACTGGGAGGCGACCGATGAATTCCGGGATAAGTCCGTATTTTTGGAGGTCTTGGGGCAGGACTTCGGGCAAGAGCTCAAGATTCGCCCTTTCGTTGACCGATTTGACGTCTGCACCGAATCCGACTGCTCGATGGCCTATCCGGTCCGCGATGACTCGTTCTAATCCGTCGAAGGCGCCGCCACAGATGAACAGAACGTTGCTTGTGTCTATTTGGAGGAACTCTTGGTGTGGATGTTTGCGTCCGCCTTGGGGTGGCACCGATGCTTGGGTTCCTTCGAGGATTTTGAGAAGTGCTTGTTGAACCCCTTCACCGGACACATCGCGGGTTATGGAGGGGTTTTCTGCTTTGCGAGCAACTTTGTCGATCTCGTCGATATAGATAATGCCGGTTTCGGCTCTCTTGACGTCGTAATCGGCTGCCTGGATGAGTTTGAGCAAAATATTTTCAACATCTTCGCCGACATATCCGGCTTCGGTGAGTGCTGTGGCGTCGGCCATAGCGAAGGGCACGTTGAGCATGCGAGCCAATGTTTGGGCCATCATCGTTTTCCCACACCCTGTGGGACCGATAAGCATGATGTTGGATTTGGCAATTTCGACGTCTGATTCGAGGCTCTGCCCAAATTGGACCCGTTTGTAGTGGTTGTATACCGCTACCGAGAGGATTTTCTTTGTTCGTTCTTGACCGATTACGTATTCGTTAAGAAAGCCGAAGATCTCAGAGGGCTTGGGGACTTCATCGAAGGTGACTTCGGTACTGTCGGCCAGCTCTTCTTCAATGATTTCGTTGCATAGATCAATGCACTCATCGCAGATGTAGACGCCGGGCCCGGCAATAAGCTTTTTGACCTGTTTCTGAGATTTTCCGCAAAAGGAGCACTTCAGTAGCTCCCCGCCCTCTCCGAATTTCGCCACGTTACCAATACCTCGTTCTGGTTATTCGACCCAGTTCGGGTCGATAGCCGTTTGCTAAGGATGGCACAGCCACATCAGAACGAGGGGACGTTCCGAGGTAAACGCTGTGCTGCCTCGTGCATTGCTGGTTGTTTGGGGTATGAGATGAGAGTACCGAGTGATTCTGCTCATGAACAGCAGAATTCTCATGCAGCTCGTATTGGCCCATCTTCTGCCACTTCGCGGCTTTCGATCACATCGTCAATGATTCCGTACTCTTTGGCTGCTTCTGCATCCATGATGAAGTCTCTGTCGGTGTCGGTATGGATGCGCTCCAGGTCTTGACCGGTGTGGTGAGCCAGGATTCCCTCAAGGAGGCCTCTCATCCGATCAATTTCTCGGGCAGCGAGTTCGATATCAGTGGCTTGTCCCATGGCTTGACCGTAGGGCTGGTGGAGGAGAACTCTGGCGTGTGGAAGGGCCATTCGTTTTCCTGGAGTGCCCGCCGCTAGGAGAACCGCTGCGGCGGAGGCTGCTTGGCCGAGGCAAATCGTTGTGATGTCGTTTCGGATGTATTGGCTCGTGTCGTAGATGGCGAACAAAGCGTTGATGTCGCCGCCGGGTGAGTTGATGTAGATGTTGATGTCTCGATCGGGATTTTCTGATTCGAGATGGATCATTTGGGCGCACACCAAGTTGGCAATTGTGTCGTCAATGGGGGTTCCCAAGAAGATGATATTTTCTTTGAGGAGCCGGGAATAAAGGTCGTAGGCGCGTTCTCCTCGGTTGGTTTGTTCTACGACTGTGGGGACTAGGTAGTTCTGTGGGTCAATGCTCACTGTTCCTCATCCTGTTCTGAATCGTCTTCGGGTTGTGGTTCGCCTGAGTCAACCGTATCGCTGTCGGCCTGTTCTGCTGAGTCCGATTCGGTCAAGTCTGGGAGTTCCATGTCTTCGCGATCGATGGTATTGCCATCTTCGTCCATCAGGTTGACTTCACCGACAAGCCATTCGAGTGCTTTTCTTTTCCCAATTTCAGCTTCGATGGGGCCAAGTCCATCACCTTGGTCTTCAATCTGGTGTCTGAGGTCATGGACTGATGTCTGAAATTGTTCAGCCATTCGTTCCAGTTCTTCTTGTATGTCATCTTCGTTGACTTCGATAGCTTCTTTCGCAGCTATTGAACGCAGGGCCAGATCGACCTTGGCTGATCTTTCGGCTGCCTCACGTAACTCTTCGGTAAACGACTCCGGGTCCTGTCCAGTCATTTGCATCCAGGTTTCGAGGTTCATTCCTTGCCCTTGGAGTCGCATGGCTAGTTGTTGCAATTGTTCAGACATTTCGCCATTGACCATCGAATCTGGTACGGACTCTTCAACAAGTTCAGCGAGTGCTGTCGCGGTGTTCTCTCTCATCGCGGCATTTGCTTGAAAGATCCGCATCATTTTCATTCTTTGGACGGTTTCGGATCTGAGTTCTTCGACAGAGTCGTGTTCGGTGTTTTCTTCGACCCATTCGTCGCTTAGTTCGGGCAGAACTTCTTCCTTGACTGCTTGAACCTTGATTGTGAAATCGATTGTGACGTCTTCTTGCACGGGATGGCTAGCGGTGAAGTCGAGTTCGTCTCCAGCTTTTGCTCCCTCTAGCTGTTCATCTACCTCTTCGACTATTCCGCCGCTACCTACTGCGTAGAGGTAGTCGTCGGCCGTAAGTCCCGGGAGAGCTTCGCCGTCGACTGTGCCTTGGATGTCGATGGATACTTGGTCCCCTGAAGCTGCTGGCCGTTCTACGTCAATCAGTTCCGCTGATTGACGTCGCTGCACATCGAGTTGTTCTTGTACTTCTTCGTCGCTTGGGGTGGGTTTGGTTACTTCGACCATGAGGTCCGCGTAACCGCTCACTGAAATCGTGGGGCGGGTCTCTACAACGGCCTCAAAAGATACTGGGCCATCCTCTTCTCCGCCGGTCAGAGATAGGTCTGGTGCAGCTATGACGTCGACTGCTTCTGACCTGACTGCGTCAGCGTAGTAGCCGGGAATTGCATCTTCGAGGGCTTGTGCCCGTGCGTATTCGCTTCCTATGTGGGATTCGAGTACTGGTCGCGGGACCTTGCCTTTTCTGAATCCCGGGACTCGAACTTCCTTGCCAATTTTTCGAAAGGCTTGTTCAATGGCTTCTTCGAAGGTTTCCTGATCAACTTCGACCGTCAATTTGACTCGAGGCCCGAAGATACGCTCCTGTGTTCCGTCGGGTCCATCGGCGATTTCTTCGTCTGAATTTTCGACGACTTCGAGATCTGCGGGGTCAACTGTTGTAACGGTGGTCTTCACAAGCGCGAAATTCTATCGGGGTGATGCTCCGTGTCCCCTATTAGAGGGACGAGTTCTGGTTGGAGCGGGCGACGAGAATCGAACTCGCATCATCAGCTTGGAAGGCTGGGGTTCTAGCCATTGAACTACGCCCGCGGGTGTGGTCAGGCTATCGGTAGATCAGCCTGACTACAGGTCGAATGGTAAGTCCGCAACTATCGCAGGTCGCCATCCGTCGATTGTTTCAACCTGCACCTTGGTACCCGGGAGGTTGTGCGGCACTTCGACAACGGCCAATCCCAGATTTCTTTGGTATTTCCGTGAGTAACACATAATTCTTGTCTGACCAGCGTATGAGCCGTTGGGGTTCCTCAAACCAACAGGGGTTGGATTAGGGGCAACTGGTTCTCCGTCTATTAGTAAACCTTTGAGTTCTCGGTCCGGGCCCTCAGCACGTTTGTTCTTCAACGCAGCTTTTCCAATGAAGTCATGCTCGGCCCCCAAGTCGACGTAGTTGCCGATTCCTGACTCGTAGGGGTCGCAATCGCGTCCGGCGTCAGAGCCCCAGGAAAACAAGAAGTTCTCCATTCTCTCGACATTATTTGGGCCGCCGACTCGAATTCCAAACTGTTGTCCAGCATCCCAGATCAAATCCCAAAGTTGTTCTCCTTTGGTTTCGTCTTCGAGGAATAGCTCGAAACCTACCTGTTTGCTCCAACCTGAACGACATAAAACCAACGGGATTCCTTCGTGCGTGATCCGCCGAAAGTGAAAGAACTTTAGATCTTCAACCCAATCACCAAACACCTGACTAGCTACATCGTTTGCCTTTGGTCCTTGCAGCGCTAGCGGGCTGACGTCGGGCTCACACACTTCAACTTGGTCACCTCGTTCACCAGCTATTGCTCGTATCCACAGCAAGACGTCTGAATCAGCGATGGAGAACCAAATGGTTTCTTCATCCACTCTCAAAACCACAGGGTCATTAATTAAACGTCCCTCGTAATCACACAATGGAGCGTATTTCGCGACACCAATTTTTAGGTTTGACAGGTCGCGTGCACTTACATAGGTCGCCAATTTGAGAGCATCAGGTCCATAAATCTGGACTTGTCGTTGAGCGCCAACGTCCCATAACGCCACCCGTTGAGTAAGAGCCTCATAATCTTCAATTGGGTTGTCCGTCGCAACTGGCAACACCATCTTGTTGTAGACGCTCGCTACTTGGATCCCTGCTTCTTGGGAACGGCGGTAGAACGGCGAGAAGCGGACTCTAGGGCCCTGTGCGAGTTCCATACTTGGCAACTAATACACCTTTTTTGCTCGCTTTCAACGCATATTGAAGAATTCGAGATGTCCCCGGTCAACGATCCTCTGCAGGAACTCAGTTTCATAGGCCGATTCAGGGTCTTCTCGGACCAGTTCATCGATGACCGCTGCGTCATCACCTACGAGAATTCGCCACCTGTTTTCCAAGATTGCGTTGAGGATAATTTCGGATGCCTGACCTGCTGTCGTAGGCGCGTTATCTCTAAATCTTTCGCCTTGTACCGTGGCCAGGTCGTTCAGGTCAGCGTCGGTCATCTGGTCCACGTCCGCGCCTCGTTCTGCAAGGTTTTTGCGCATTCGCTCCAAGTCTGGGCCGCCATGTGCGGCGGTGCTATTCAGTCCTATTTCCGTTCCTATGTGACCCGGCATGACCACGTGAGCAGTTACGTGCGGTGCATGAAGCCGCAAATCAATATTTAGTGCCTCAGTGAATCCTTTAACAGCGAATTTGGCGGCGCAATAAGCGGTGTGAGGTACGTTTGGGCCTATAGTCGCCCAGAAGCCGTTGATGCTGCTGGTATTGACAAGGTGGCCCTCATCGCTTTGGACTAAAAGCGGTAGGAAGGCGCGGCTACCGTAGTACACGCCGTACCAACAGACGTCGAAGGTTTTTTCCCAAGCCATCCGATCTTCATCGGTGACGAAGCTGCCTCCGCCACCGATTCCTGCGTTGTTGAAAACCAGATCCAGGTGTTCAACTCCATGTCGAGCCTGGAGTTGTTCGCGAAAGGACAGCACGTCGGCTTCATCGGCTACATCGCACACATGTGAGGTGAGACGCACGGCGTGGTTTGTTTCAGAGAGTGCCAGTTCTTCGGTTTTAGTCATGTTGTCGGGATTGATGTCGCACATGGCGACATGGCATCCATTCGCTGTTAGCCGGCGAACGAGTTCACGTCCCATTCCGGTTCCGCCGCCGGTAACCACTGCCATTTTTCCGCCGAAATTTTCCATTGCCGCCTCCTGGGAATGTTCCATCGTTCCAGTTGATTGCCGTGTCCGCCACTTGATAGTTCAGTTCGGACCCCGTTTTCCGGGTTTGGATGCTTGGAGTCTTTGGCTTGTGAACTTTGATGCACCACAATGGGCCAATGATTCGGTTCTGGTTTCAAAGGTTTGCGTGGGTATTGGTGTTTGGGCTGATTGCGGCTTGCTCAAGCGCCAATGATTCCGGTTCGTCTTCGCCGGTAACTATGAGAGGGGACGCTGATTCGACTGTCGCGTCCTCTACGACTACGAGGACTGCGACGAGTACCACCGTGAGCAGTGCCGCTGTTTTGTTTGACTCCGATGATCCGACTTTGGCGTTGGACCACACCGAGAACGCACCCGCCTTAGACGCGTTCGCTCCTTCGGTGATGCCCGACAAGGCAATGGGTCGTGTCGGTTACACCAGATATGTCTTTACTCAGAGCGGCGATCAGATCATCCCGGCCCTGATCGAGGGACCCAAAGGAAGTCAGACTCGCTGCCAAAGCGTCGAATTGCCGTGTTCGTTTCAGGACCTGAAAGACCTCTTCGAGTCCGGTGCAGTTATACCTGAGGAGCTCAACATGACTTCGGTTGAGCTCGGTCTTTTGGTGGAACAACTTGATGCAGTCGAGAGCACAGTTCGTCGGTTTGTCGATGTGAATGATGCATGTGCCGCTGGATATCTTCCTGACGGTACTCAAACGCCAAACATGGGTTCACATTTCACCAACTTTCCGTTGATCCTGGACGGCAAGTTCAGTCCGTCTGCTCCTGAAATCTTGCTATTTGTGGCCGCCGACGATGCCGCTCCCCCTTTCGGTGCTCTAGGTCGCTGCAAAGATGGGGTGTGGAAAGGTGTTGACGTTGAAATCGCTGGCGCCGCGTTTTATCAACCCTTCGCTGCGGCTGGGAACAATCACTTTGAGGGCTTCAGCGGACCGCTGGATAACTGGCACATCCATTACAACTTGTGTCGACTTGCCGGCCAGGACGTGACGGTACTCCCGTCGGTATGTTCGGGGGCCGCGGACGGTCCTTTGGATAGACCTCAAGGGGACGCCAGCGAAGGTTGGATGATTCATGCTTGGGCGGACAGAGAACATGACAACCAACTTGGCGCCTTCTCTATGTGGAATCCCTCAATTTGGCCGTTGTCGGATCCTTCGGCCACGTTCGGCTCTCGGACCGCGAGCAACACAAACCTGATCGCCGGGTTTGACTATCAGACAGTTGAAGCTGCAGTGCCCGGCAAGATCAGCTTCTTCAACGCCGATCCTGAGGCTCATAGCGTGACAGCCGGCACACCCGAAAACCCCACAGGAGAATTTGATAGTGGCATCGTAGGAGGCGGCAGCTCAGCGACTATCGAAATCTCGCAACCCGGCACCTACGAATTCTTTTGCTCACTCCACACTGGTATGCGCGGCACCATCACCATCGGCGACGGTTGAATTGAGTCCGCTGAGTCGCAGCTGTTTACAGAATCGAGAAGAAGATCATGAGCATCCCCACCCAGCTTGCGGCGAAGGCGAGAGTGCGGACGTAGGAGATACCCAAAATGTGCACAACAACGTGTACGACGCGGGCCCAGAAGAATAGGGCTGCCCCGCCAGCGGCATCGACGCCAGTGAGATGGGCGATGATCACAAGTGCAGCGAAGGCTGGCAGATTTTCGACAAGATTGAGATGTGCTCGTTGAGCTCGTTGAGCCCACGCCGCTGGGGCTGGTGGATTTTCCGGGTAGGTCAGAACATTTACGAGGCCTTGGCTTTGAATCCTCTCAAGTACATATGGAAGCCACAGCACTATGCATAGGAAGGCGCTCCAAGCCAGGTAAGTCAGTTGAGTATCCACGCAATCTCCATTCGCTGATGAGTAACTACCAAGTTAGGCGCGGGCACCTGCTGCTGATCTCTAGTCGGCCTTTTTATTCGAGTTCAACCTCTGGACATGTTCTTCGTCCTCCCGACGGGTTGTGGATCCGAGCTCGCTCAAGCAGTGGAGTCCCGTTTTGGTCGGTGGTGAGGAATGTTTTGATCGCTGCGGCTATTGGCGCCGCTACTAGTTGAACATAGCCGTCTTCAGCCATGAAGGTGCCTTCTGATGGGCTTGCTAGGTAAGCGACCTCTAAGAGCGCGTTCGTTGTTTGAGGTTTGCGAACGAGGCTGTACGCGTCTCCACCTTTCGAGTTCACTACCCGTAAAGCTCCGGCATCCCACCGTGACGTCCATTCAATTCCGTCGACGCTGTTGAGGACTTCGAAGACTTCTTTGTGGAGTAACCCCGCTAGTCGTGCCGATTCTGTGTCTCCGGTTTGGGCGAAGACCTCGGTGCCTGGTTTGTTGGATTTCGCTGCGATTGGGGCATTGTGGTGGATTGATACCAGCGCTGTTGCGTTGGCTGCGTCGCCGAGCGCAATCCTTTCGTCGAGTTCGATGTAATAGTCACCTGTTCGGGTCAACAATGTTGGAACGTCTTGCTCGTGCAACAGTTGCGCCGCTGCGACTGCAACTTTGAGGTTGAGTTCACTTTCTTTTAGACCGGTCGGCCCACGCGCTCCCGGGTCTTTACCTCCGTGACCCGGATCCAGCACTACTTGGGTTTCTCGGATCGGAAAGATTTTTGAGATCGTCTGAGGATTCCCGCAAGGGTCGAACACCTTCCAGCCTTCTTCTGTGGGTCCAGATATTCGGACTGGGATGCCGTATCGGGTTATTCCTAGTGTGGGAACGGGCAGTGTTGTGGTCGTCGCGATCGTTGTTGTGCTGGTTTCGATTGTTGTGGTCGGTCGGGTCGATGTGGTGGGGGCGATGGTGGTGACTGGGATACCAGAAGGGGCAGAAGTGCTCGTCGTCGGAACTTCGGCCGTTGTGCTTGATTGTTGCGGTTGGGTAGTTGTGTCGCTGGCAGCTCTGTCTGAGACGTCGGGGGCACACGCGACGATGAACACCGACAATGCACTGCATAGGACGCGCCAGATTTGATACTTAGAGCGGGGCACGCTGCTGGAAGTTATCGCCCTTGGGTGACCTTCATTGGTCAATCGGATCAATTTGATCTGCCATGTCAGCAACCATCTGCGGGAAATCTGTTGAGGCAGCTCGACCCAGGGCATGACGAGCGAGTTCTTTGACTGATCGCTCCCAGGAGACAATGAGGAACGCCGTCTGCGAATCACGATATTGATCGACAATCGCGGCGAGTTGTGTCAGGTCTTCCGACAGGTTTGTTTCAGGGATGTCTACGGGTGAGTGGACCGGTATGGATGCTTGAGCTGGGGGTGGTGACAAGATGACCCCGTCTACGGGCAGTCCACTTAGTAACGCCGCTATTGATGTTTTGGATGTAGAGGGGCCTCGGAAGATGACCATGGTTCGACGTTTGGTGATTTGGTCAAGAACTGAGATCTCTTCGGCCAGTGTTGTTGGGTGGACGTCATTACCGTCTACGTCGACGACGATTATGACGTGACGAGTGGCTGTTGCTATTGCGCTGGCTTCAACGCATTCTGCGCCTTGTGGTCCCGTGACTACGACGCCCCATATGCCGTGTTCCTCAGCTTCGCGCGCTAGTTGTTCACGCTCAGCGCGTTCGCTTACGTTTCTTAGGTCTAGGAGGAGTCTCATCGTTTGGCTCCTGAGTCTTGGACCAGTGGGGCTAGTTCGCGTCCGATGCGTTCGATCACTTCGGTTAGTGCTGTTCGGGGCGGTTGGTCGTAGCCAATTCGGCACACGACTAGATCAACGTCGTAGCCGTCTAATTCTGCTGCGATCTCTTCGGCTGATCCGACGGTTGCTGACTTTTCGACTTCGTCCATCGATGTTTCTATCTGGCTTACGAAGTCGACGCCTGTGTTATCTGCGCCCCAGCCGAGTCCTGCGTACACCAGATAACTGGACCGGACCCAGTCTAAGGCTTGGCGACGTTCTGCTTGTGAGTCGACGATCCACAGATTTCGGAGCAGGCCCACTGGCGGCGGGGTGTCTTGGTTCGGATCTGATTTTTCCCATGCGGTTCTGTGAGCTTGTATGAGTGTGTTGACTACGTCTTTTGAGAAAGCTCCTGAGATAAACAAGCCAAGTCCTCGTCGCCCCGCCCGTTCGGCTGCTTTCTCGCTGCTAACACCCACCCAGGTAGGAGTCTGTGTTGTCGAATGCAGTACATCGAGACCGGCGTTCATCAATTTCAGCCGTTGACTCATATCTCGTTGTTTGATTTCGAATTCGATAGGTCGATACCCCATGCCGACACCGAGGTGGAATCTGCCCGAGGATTGTTCGTTAAGAAGGTTTGCTGCGTTGGCCACTCGATGGGGTTCATGCAGTGGGAGCAATAGCACCCCGGTGCCAATTTGGATGCTTTCAGTCGCTGCGAGTGCTGCTGCGGCCGCGGGCATCAAAGCTGGGCAGTATCCGTCGTAATACGAGTGGTGTTCAGACAACCAGAGGCTGTGGATGCCGTTGTCTTCTGCCATTCGGGCATCTTCGACAAGTTCTTGATATGCCTGTCCGAACGAGCGAGGGTTTGTTGCTGTTGACTGCAAACACCAAAGGCCTATTCCCATGTCCATGCCACAGTGTGGCTTGTGGAACGGTAGTCGCGCTCGCCTGTCAGGATTTGCGTGTGGTCAGCAACTGTCGAATTGTTGTCTCGCTTGTTCTCGCTGGTCAGGTTCAACGGCGATTGCTATGTCATTGGCCGCAAATAGAAGGCAGGATTTGGAGGCTCCTAGTTTGATTTTGTCTTCAATTTCCGTGGCTAGGGGCGTACATAGGTCTTGTTTTTCGTATCCAGCTTCTCTTCGGCATGCGCGTAGGAAATTTGTTTTGTGGGATTCGTCCCATTCGGGACTCGATCCACACGATGAGGTGATGATGATGAGGGTTAAGACAAGGGCCTTCAGACGCATGGGCTAATTGTTACAGCCCGGGTCTTTAGTACCAAGCCAGTTCCGTCTTCGGGTTCACAAAAAGGCTTAAGTGTGTTCAGCGAGGAACGCTATGTCTGCGTCCAGGGCTTGTTGGAATAGGTGTGAGTCTTCGTGGAGAAGTCCGAAATGTCCACCTTCGATATCTTCCCAAACTTTGGGGCCGGTGATGGTGTCGAAGCATTGCTGTGCTACCGCCGGCGATGCGCCGGCAACTTCGTCATCAGACGCAACGACATACAAAGTCGGAACCGATAGCTGGGCGGCGACCACTGGTACTGAAAGTTCTGGTGCTTTTCTCACAACGATGGTGACGTCGTTTGACCACAGTGAGCCCGCTCGTTGACCGTACGTTTTCGCGTATTCCAACGCGGCTTCAAAGTTGAGCATGACTGGTGCTTCACTCGTTGGGAGATCAGCGAACCGGACGGGTATCGTCGCGGCTGGCTCTTCGGCGAGGTCCCCATCGTTTGAATAGGTTTTGAGCGCTTGGAAGTCGCTCGAGTCTGTGGCCGGCTCGACATAGTTTTCTCCGCAGCCAGGAGTGTGAGCTATGACCGCCGTGACTCGTGGGTCGAACGCTGCGACGTATTGAACGTTGGCACCTCCCATGCTTTCTCCCCAGACAACGACTTGGTCAGTTTCCACACCAGCTAAACCCAGTGTGTGTGTGATGGCGTCGCTGTAGCCGCGAATCTGAGTCCATTGGTCAAATCCGAATCTTGGTTCACCATCGCTCGCTCCGAAGTTGCGGTGGTCGTATGCGACGACGTGATATCCGGCCTCCGCGATTCCGTCGGCATATGCGTTAATTGACATATGTGCGGTCGCAGAAAACCCGTGTGCGAGAACAATGAGCGGAGCGTCTACCTTGGTTCCCCTATGGAATCGTCCTCGTAGCGTCGCTTCTGCCGATTGGAATTCAATATCTTCGTAGGTTGCGCTCATAGCGGTACCTCCTATGTCGTTTCTCCGGGCTCCTACAGATGATGCTTATAGGGCCTTGGCCACGTAGCTCAGATGCATCTTGGTAACTGGCGAGTTGAAGCCGTCGAACGCTGCTGCTCGTTCCGGTGAATCGTTGTAATCGGCTACAGCGGCTTCGAAAGCTTCGATATCGCCGGGGTAACTGACAATCCACACGAATTCACTGTTTTCGGTGTCGGCGTATGCGGCTTCGATGGTGAATCCGTATTGATCTCGGACAGCTGCGATTGTTGGGAACCACTCCACGAGGCGGTCTATCTCGCCAGCTTCGACTTCATAGCGTCGTAATTGGGCAGTCATTTCTCTCCGGTCTGTTGAAAGTATCTTTCCACACAACAACATCGCGCGATTTGAAGTTGTAGGCGAACTAGTTTCGTTTCATGTCTCAAAACTCTCCATCCGACGCGCTAGGGCTGCAATCCGCTACCGATTTGCTCGCGATGCTTGCTTCTCGAGAAGTGTCGAGCGTCGAACTCCTCGAACATTTTGTCGAACGCAATGCGAGGTTGGGTGATCAGATCAATGCAATTGTGACCCTTGACCTAGATCGAGCTACCGACCTGGCTCAAGCTTCAGATCAGCGCAGGGCCGAGAACCAGCCCAGCGAAATTCTTGAAGGGTTGCCGATGACCATTAAGGACGCAATTGCCGTTGAAGGTGTCCGATCAACTGGTGGAGCTGTTGAATTGGCCGATCACGTGCCAACCGAGGATGCGGAGGTGGTGTCCAAAATCAAGGACGTCGGCGGAATTATTTTTGGAAAAACGAACCTGCCTCGCTGGTCAGGTGACATTCAAGCCTTCAATGAGATTTTTGGTGTAACCAACAACCCGTGGAATCTTGAATGTGGTCCCGGTGGCTCCTCGGGAGGAGCTTCTGCGGCAGTCGCGTCTGGGCTCACCCCTTGGGAGGTCGGCACCGATATCGGTGGGTCAGTTCGATTACCCGCGCATTTTGCAGGGGTGTGTGGCCACAAACCGAGTTACGGCATCGTTCCTCAGCTCGGCTACGTCGATCATGTTTCTTATGGGTTGACTGATGCTGATATCAATGTCTTTGGTCCGTTGGCAAAAACCGTCGACGATTTAGAGTTGCTTTTCGATGTAGTCAGTGGCGCTCGCCGCGACATGCGAAGTGGCTGGCATCTCAATCTTCCTTCAGCTAGAGGTCTGCCAAGAGACCTACGGGTTGCTTCTTGGTTAGATGATCCTGACTGTCCTGTAAGCGAGGCCGTGTCCACCGTTTTGGAGGCTGCTGTCGAAGCGGTTGAAACCGATGGCGTGGGCGTTAATCGTTCTGCACGGCCTGGTATTGCGTTTAGTGATGTGCGCACGGTCGGTCAACCATTAATTTCAGCAGCTACCTCTCCTGGTCGCACTGAGGATGAACTCGCCGCGTTGCAAGAAATCGTCAACGACCCTTCGGCCGATGAATGGCTACGTATGCGCGCTGCGTCATCAACAATGAGTCACCGGGACTGGTTGTTGCTCACCGAGACACGTGACAGAAACCGTCGCTTGTGGTCAGACTTTTTTGAGGATTTTGATGTTTTGTTGGCGCCGGTCGCTTTCGTTGCTGCGTTCGAACATCAACATGAGGGCACTCTGTACACCCGAAGCCTCACCGTCGACGGGCAAACGCGTCCGTACTCAGATCTCATCGTTTGGACATCTCAATTTGGGTACGTGTATTTACCGTCAACTGTTGTTCCCGTCGGCTGGACCGAAGATGGACTGCCGGTCGGAATTCAAGTGGTTGGCCCTTACCTCGGTGATCGCACCACTTTGGAGTTCGCTCGATACCTTGAACGCTTACTTGGCGGATACCAAGTTCCGCCCATCGCAGATATCTGAGACAACTGGAGCCTCGGTTGCACCTCTTGAAGGGGATTGTTCAGCTATAAGTTGAAGCGCCCCATGTCTCGGAGAAAACAATCTCGTCAAGGCCCATCCGGTCAAGCTTTGTGGGGAACGCTTGAGTCCTGTGACCAACCGCTATGTGCGCAACTGTTGCTGCGTCTTCGGGCATTTCCAGTAGTTCTTTGACCTGCGGTTCGAATAGGCACAGCAAGGTGGTCAGAGAGGCTCCTAGTTGTGCTTCGCGGCATCCCAGAATGAAGTTCTGCACTGCTGGGTATATCGACGCTCCTCCTACTACAGACAGTCGTCCTAGCTCGGTGTCGGTTGGGTGGGTGTCTTCGAGATGTGCGCACGCGACAACCATGACTGGAACTTCCTCAAGGTGGTCGGCAAAATGGTCAGCGTTTTTGAGGAGTCGCGCTGCTTTGTCTGAACCGATGTTGATGTCCCCGGTCTGCGCGTCAGCTAGATAGGCCTTCCAAGGAACCCGGTACCACTCCGCTAGTTGGTTTCGTTTCTCTTGGTCTTTGACGACGATGAAACGGACGGGTTGGCGGTTTCCGCCTTGGGGAGCAAAGCGGGCATAGTTAAACGCTGTTTGAAGTTGTTCGTCCGTGACTGGTTCGTCACTGAAGTATCTGGTGGTAACTGCGCTATAGATGGCGTCGCCAAGTTCCATATTTCCCCCTTATGTGACTCACCGTCTGAGGCACAGGTTTGTTAGCTCGCGTCAACCTAGACCACCAAAGTCTCAGTTACTAAAGATCTTGGTAACTAAGCTTCGCAGGCCTGTTCAGTCGCTCTCCAACAAATTTTTCCCGAATTTGTCGTAGGCAACGTTTGAAGCAACATGGTGGAGTGCCGAACCATGTGCGTCTCGGAAGCAGCGTTGTAACACGTTGTCACTGAACAATGATTCAGCACCAGCGAAGCGGTAGAGCCGGCTAACTGCATCAACAGCGGCTTCTGTTGAGAATGCCAGCATTGCTACAACTTTGGTTTCATCAGATTGGCTTAAACCGCTGTTTTGTGCGCATTGGCGGTCAGCTTCGCCCAAAGTTTTGAGGCCGAATGACCTCGCAGCATCAACTTCGAGTTGTGACTTTCCCAGTTCGTATTGGAATGCGCCTCGGTCGGCTAGCCGGCCGTCGAAGCCACGAGATTTGGTGGTCGCATATATGACCATTTCATCAAGCAGGCGTTGGCAGACCCCTAACGAAAAGCCCAGATTTTCCCCGGCCACGTAGGCTTGATAGCCAACTTCGTACATTGTTCCGCCGCGTTCGGGGGGAACAAACGGGTCAGCTAACAGGTGTTCGGGAACAAAAACTGAGTCAAGTGTCGCATCAACGCTTCCTGTCCCTTTAAGTGCCATTACATCCCAGTCGTCTCCAAGTGTTACGTCTTGAGCGGCGACACAAGCAAGACGCACTGATGGCTGTTCGCTGGATTCGATACCGGTAAATAAGAACCACTCGGCGTGGGTTGCTCCACTCGCATATCGGTAGGTACCGCTGAGTTCGATGCCGCCTTCAACTGAGATGAACTGGCCAGAGGGTGCCGCAACAGCAGCAAAGAATGGGACCGCTCCAGACCCGAACACTGTGTCGATCCCTAAGTCGTTTAGCCTTGCCCCGGCCATACCAGCCGCGCCGGCATGATTGAATCCAGTCCACCCCGCAGTTGGGTTGGAATAACTAAGTGCCTCGAAATAGCTGAGCTGGTCGTTCATTGACAATTGATCACCGCCCGCCTCAGATGGAACCTTGACCAGGGGAACCTTCAGGTCTCTCATGATTTGGACAAGTTGGTCCGACGCTTTCCCTAATGTTTCAGCTTCTAGGGCGTGTGCATCGAGGTCTTGGTGTCGGGCCTTTATGCCTTTTGTAAGTTCTTCGATGCTTCTCATTGTGGTCAGTTAGCTCTTATTTGACGGCGGAGTCAGTTAGGTAGACCGGCAACCTCGCGACCAGCAGCGATGGTCGCTATGTCGGTGGGGTTGAAGAACACCTC
Organism: Acidimicrobiales bacterium MED-G01; assembly: GCA_002457435.1. GTDB lineage: Bacteria > Actinomycetota > Acidimicrobiia > Acidimicrobiales > Poriferisodalaceae > MedAcidi-G3. The sequence continues at coordinate 25,950 of NTLA01000023.1, forward strand.
GGGTTCTTTCGGTCCCCACACTGAAAAGCCGGCAGGACCATCTGAGCCTTCCCAATCTCTGCGGCCGAAATCTCGGTCCCATGCTTCGTCATCAACGATTTGGTCGATGTCGGAGAAGAACTCGAACATGTTTCCTTGAGGATCAAGCATGTACCAAAACATGTTGGATCCAAGTACGTGTCGGCCAACGCCGACGACACTTGCATCTTCACGTTCAGCCAGCACCTCCATGCCAGCCTTGCCAATGGCGTCTACATCGTCCATTTCCATCGCGTAGTGGTTGAGGTAGGAGGTGGGACCAGGGTGAATCAAAAGATTGTGATGGTCTTGTTCGACCCTCATGAAAGTTGCGACACCCTTCAAGATCTGATCAGAAATCTTGAAACCTAAACCCTTGACGAAGAATTCGGTGGCTTCTTTGAAGTTCGGCGTCCCTAATACGAAATGACCGAGCCTGCGCGGAGGACGAGGAGCTTCTTCAACTACTGCTTCCGCTCGTAGGTTCACGCGGTTCTGTTCACCTGGAGGGTTGTGGGCTCGTGATTGCGTAGGAGTGAGAGGGTGAGGAGCTGTGACGTCAACAACAACTCGATGGCAGAAGATTGGGTCTACACAAGTGAGACGGGTGTCGGCTATTTCTGAGTCGACACCCATATCAGCTAGTCGTTGAGAGATGTCGATGAGATCTTTTTCGGCTTCGCAACCAAGGTGGAGTTCCGACATATGTCGATATGTGCCTTCGACGGCACGTATTTGAACTTCACGGTCTTCGGTTCCAAGCACACCTGCGGCACTTTCGAGCATCCCTCGACGGACCCAGAAATCAGTCAGGGAACTCGGGTCCGGCACACTCAACTCAATATCTAACAAGGCATTTAAGGCCATAGCTAGTGCCCCTCCGATCGCGCTCCACCCAACGTATCTGCGATGAGACTACTGGCTTATTGAAACATCTGAAAACAACTGGGTATGAGATGTGTCAGTGGTCCGCGCGCGAGACTATGTGCCATGTTGACCGCTTTGATCACTGGAACTTCAACTGGAATCGGTCGTGCTACCGCCCTGGAATTAGCCCGAAGTGGACTGACCGTCTGGGCTTCCATGCGTGACACCTCGATGGGTGCATCTCTGGAATCCATAGCGTCTAGTGAAAATCTCGACCTTCGCGTTCTCCAACTGGACGTCGAGGATGATGACTCGGTAGATGCTGCCTTTCAAAAGGCAGGAGATATTGATGTCCTGATAAACAACGCCGGTTTGAGCCCGATTGGCTCGGTCGAGGAATTTCAGTTGGATGCCTGGAAGCAACTATTCGAAACCAACGTGTTCGGTTTGATTCGTTGCACGCAGGCCGCCCTTCCAGCCATGCGCGACAACGCTTTCGGGCACATAATCAACATTTCTTCGGTCGCCGGGCGAGTAGCTATACCGATGTTTGGTGCGTACTCATCCTCAAAGTGGGCGGTTGAGGCGCTAACGGAAACCCTCGCTTGTGAAGCATCGATTTTCGGGATTCGCGTGAGTCTTGTTGAGCCCGGAGCCGTCGCAACACCCATCAGAGAGAAAACTGGTCGACCCAATCGGGACAGCCCATATCGTCCGGTGGCAAAAAACTGGGGGTTCAGCGTTGGGTACGACCACGCATTTCCATCAGAACCTGAAGACGTAGCGGCTTGCATCGATCAACTGATTCGAGACCCTTCTCCCCCACTTCGGGTGACGGTCGGCCGAGGCGTAGAACAGATGGTGGAATTGCGTTCTGGCCATAGCGACAAGGAGTGGGTTGATCTCTGGTCTTCAGACACTTCAAATTTCTTGTCGACCTGGGAGTCGCTCACCGGCGATGATTTGACTGATCTTTCGACCAAACCAGATAGCTGATTTCGTTTCTAGGGAGTCCTACCGGAAAGGAACTGCTGTTCAGCCCACCCCTTGTCGTAGGGAGAGAAGAATGCAACGTCGATGCTTAAATGGTCGATCAACCAGGCGCCGTCGGACTTTACGTATTGATCGTTGTAGGTCGCAGCTAGCCACACCGCCTCACCGCTGGTGGCGTCTGTGCACGGTTGGAACAAAAGCCAGTGTCCAGTTGCTGATGTTCCGTTGACCTCAATTATTGGGTTCATTACCTGATGTCGCGCGATAGAAATTCTGCTACCCGCACCTTCAAAATGTCGTCGTATCCCGGCTCGACCCTCAGCCACACCGAACGTGCGACCTCCATCCCAAATTCCGTCTTCTGTAAACAACCCGGCAATTCCGTCGGGGTCATATCCCTCGTCACAGAAGCGGCAATACTTTGCCTTCAATTGTTTTATTTCTTCTATGTCTTCTAAACGTTCAAGTCGACTCTCGATAGTCATCACGGAGTAGTCCCTTCCCCAGGACCAACTAGTTTTGAGGTAATTCCTCGAATTGATCCCAACAGGCACAATTACAGCACGATACGAAGGAGCTCTGTTCATGAAAATCGGTCTCTACGCCAACACTCATGGCATCGGTTATCGAGACGACGTCAACAATTACACTCGCAGCGTCCCCGGCCAACTGCTGCAACCAGTTGAGGTTGCCCAAACTGCTGAACAAAGTGGTTTTCATTCAATGTGGTTTCCCGACCACGTATGTATGCCTTCAGAAACCTCTAGCGCCCATATCGCAAACCAAACAGGTGCCCGGACCTACTCTCCACGACACGAGATGCTCGACGCCGCTGTCGTCATGGGAGCTGTTGCCGCAGCTACGACTGAATTGCGACTCGGTACCAGTGTCCTAGTCGCTCCTTACCGTCACCCTTTGAGCGATGCGCGACAGTTCGCGACAGTCGACGTGTTAAGCGCTGGCCGCCTCCTTTTTGGGGTTGGCGCCGGTTGGATGGAAGAGGAGTTCGATGCACTTGGAATCAACTTTGGTGAACGGGGTAAAAGAACCGTTGAATGTATAGAAATTTACAAGCGAAGCTGGAGCGAAGGTTTCGTTTCCTTTAATGGCGACTATTACGCTTTTGAAGACATTTCAATGGATCCGAAACCACTGCAAAAGCCTGGCCCGCCGATAATTTACGGTGGCGTCTCTCCCTTGGGAGCGAAACGAGCAGCTACTTATTGCGACGGCTTTTACCCGGTGTTCCTCGACCCGTTTGCTGACCCCCACCGGCACTCAGATTTACAGGACATCATTAGCGAAGAGCTAAACGTTCTCGGACGACAAACATCAGAATTCATAATGATGGCTGCGACAACGATGCGCGTAACAGACTCCGAGGACTCTGTATCGGCAACAACGCCAAGAAAAATCTGTTCAGGTTCGGCAGAGCAGGTAATAGAGGACTTGAACGAATTTGCACTTGCGGGATATTCGCTCGTGGTCGCGAAGATGGATTGTCCGTCAGGTGAAGTGGCGGAGG
>NTLA01000024.1 GCA_002457435.1 Acidimicrobiales bacterium MED-G01
GTTGGTTGGCATGGTGCTAGTCGTAGGTACCAGCTTCAAAAAAACGTTTTCATCGGCCCTCGACTCATCTTTAGGGGCGGAGTTCTTCATCGATACAGAAGGACGCAACTCCTGGGGCTTCAGCCCCCAACTTGTTAAAGAAATCAAAGAGATTGACGGTGTGGCTATAGCCGTCGGCTTTCGCGGAGGACCCGGCACCGCCCAAATGAGCGTGGCGGGCGCATCCAAAGATGTGATCGGTACCCAAGAAGAAGGTCTGGGTCGTGTACTAGACCTCTCCTTGATTGAAGGCAGCTATTCAGGTTTATCCAACGATGGTGTCCTAGTGCACGAGGATCCGGCTGAAGATCTGGCTCTGGCTGTCGGTGATGTGGTGTCAGCAACATTCCCAGTAGATGGTAAGAAAGATTTGCGGGTTGTTGGAATCTTCGACGACGGTTCGATCCTCGGAAACTGGGTCATCGACATGAGCACCTACGAAACCGGTTTTGACCCAGCGCGACAGTCAGATCTTTTCGCTGCAATAAAACTCGAAAAGGGGGTTGAGGTACAAAACATCCGATCACAACTTGACGCTGTTGCCGCCAATTATCCGGAAGCGATTCTCCAAGACCGAACCGAGTACCAAGAAACAATTGAAGGCCGAATCGACACCTTACTGATGACCGTCAACGCACTCGTCGGATTCGCCGTCATCATTGCCGTGTTAGGCATTGTCAACACTTTGATGCTGTCAGTATTCGAAAGAACACGAGAAATTGGGCTTCTCAGAGCAGTCGGCATGACTCGGCGACAAACGCGGCGAATGATCAGATGGGAAGCAGTAATCATCGCCGTGTTCGGCGGGGTATTGGGGATACTTGTCGGAACCTTGCTCGGCTTCATCGCAGTTCAAGCAATGCCCGACTCATTCATCACAGATTTCGGCATTCCGGTTGGCAATTTTGTCATTATTCTCGTCATGTGCATCATTGCTGGCGTCCTAGCTGCAATTCTGCCCGCCCGACGAGCGGCACGACTTAACATCCTCGACGCGATCGCCCACTCCTGATGTCTCTGAACCCTCTAAAGCTCAGCGAAGAAGTCCGATCTTTCTTGGACGAACGTCACCTTGCTTCATTGACGCTTCTCCGGCCGGACGGAAGCCCGCACGTAACCGCTGTTGGTTTCACTTGGGATCAGGACAGCCAGTTAGTCAGGGTGATTACGTGGGCAGGGTCAATGAAAAGCAAAATCTTGGAGCAAACACCCAATGGTCGGGCTGTTGTCTGTCAGATCGACGGGGGCCGTTGGTTAAGTCTTGAGGGAACTGCCGTTGTCACTTCCGACGAGGCAAGGTGCCGCGAAGGGACCGAACGTTACGCCAGCCGTTACCGCATCCCCCAAGACCGCCAAGATCGCACTGTCATCGAAATTTCAGTTGACCGAATCCTTGGATACGCCTAATTGAACAACCAATGGTTCAGCAAACTCAACAATGACGTTGGTCGGGGCTTCAGTCTCGTAGGACGTCAGGCAGCGGATGGGCATGAATAACAGCTAAACGCTTGGTTGAACGAGTGAGAGCAACAAAAAGAGCCCGCAAACCTTGCGGCTCCTCATCCAAAATCACCGCCGGCTCAATAACGACGGTGCCATCTAACTCAAGTCCTTTGACCAATTGAACCGGCACTAGTGCAATCTTGGGATGCAAAGGTCCGCTGACGTTTCTACTGGCAGTGGTTGCTCTTCCGTAATCGATGCCCTTGGCTCCAAGAGCAGCATCAACTTGGTCGATCAAACCCTGCGGTGCGATGACCGCGACTGAACCACCTCCAAGGGCTTCCGATTCTTCTTCAACTAATGACACAGCTTGGTCTATTAACTCGTCGGTAGAACTATCGGTACCCCCACCAACTTGAATTATGCGCGGCGGGCTCCCTACCGAACGAACTGCCTTTGGCGCAGCCAGATCCGGGGCTGCCACAGCGAGAACCTTGTTCGCCAGCTCTAGGTTAGGAGCCGGGATTCGATAACTAAGGGTGAGCTCTCGGACACGAGGTTCTTGGGTACGGGAAGGCAAATAGTTCAGCACTTCATCCCAGTTCGCCGCCGCACCTGGCGCGGTCGCTTGGGCGATGTCCCCAACCAACGTCATGGACCCGTTAAGTGAGCGACGAGAAATCATTCGTAACGCCATGGGCGTGTGATCTTGAGTTTCGTCGACAACTATGTGACCGAAGGTACGCAGTTCGGGGTCACGTGCTTTCCGATCTCGGTCCAGCCGAGGGCCAAGCCCTGCATACGCCTCATCAAGGAGAGGCACGTCTGAATCACTCCAGCGGTAATCAGCTAGAGATTCACCTCGAGGTCGATGCAACGTCACCCATTCTCCATCAGCTAAATCATCTCCGGCTGCGGATCCCAATAACGCTTCCGAACCATATAAATCTCTCAACAGTTGGGCTGGGGTCAATATCGGCCAAATCCATTCGAGAGCTTCCAAAACTCTCGGATCTCTGCGCAGTCGGTACTGGACATTCTCACGATCGGGCTCGGAGTGATGTGATCTCGCAAGGGCACCAAAAAATTCTTTCTCTACGTACCCCCGCGCCGCGTTGTGCCTTCTATAACGTCGTCTAGCTTCACGAACAATTTTTCTGCTTTGAGCAACCGTGATGCGGAGCCGTGTGAGGCCGAACCCAACAACGAGATCTTCACGCAGAGCACGCTCACGATCTTTGATTGCGTGGGCGATTACCGAGACCATCCGTTCGCTTCCCTTCACCTCGGCTGAGCGTGAGGGATCGGGTAGCGTCACTCGAACGTCAGGGAACAGATCTACGAGTAGATCTGCCAAGACAGTCAGGTAGACACCGGCTTCGCCAAGACTCGGTAGAACCTGTTCGATGTATCGCAAGAAAAGCCGGTTGGGCCCAACTACCAATACTCCTTGACCTTCAAGGGGGAAACGGTGTGTGTAAAGCAGGTACGCCGCCCTATGAAGAGCAACAACTGTTTTGCCGGTTCCCGGACCACCTTGGACAATTAGCATCCCCTTAAGTGGGTCACGGATGATTTCATCCTGTTCACCCTGAATGGTGGCGACGATATCTCGCAACTGTCCGTCACGATTCTGATCGAGCGCCGCCAGAAGGGCTCCGTGGCCTTGAAATCCTTCGTCAAGCTGATCAAGGTCAAACAACTCATCTTCTATATCTAGTAGCTCACGTCCGCGGCTCACGAAATGACGTCGACGAACAAGACCCATGGGGTCGCGACCTGTGGCTCGGTAAAAGGGTTCAGCGATCGGCGCTCGCCAGTCAACGACTACTGGTTCTTGTCTTTCGTCTGCTACTGCAAGTCTTCCAATGTGAAATTGATCTTCACTATCGAGGTCTATTCTGCCGAAAATCAGTGAAGCAGAACCCAATTGAAGCTGGCCAAGTCGATTCTGGACACTTCCCTCGATCGCATCTCGTTCATATCGCGCCTGAGTCGTTCCTCCACGCCCCACTTCGACCATTCCACGCAATTTTTGGGCCCGTTCACGCGCTTGGTCCAACAGCAAGTGTGCACGATCAATGTGTGCCTGTTCGGCTGCGATTTCGGGATGTGTCACTCGTAAATCACCGGTTTAGAGAACGAACCAGCATACCGTTCATCGCTGAGATATTTCAGAATGACATCCGTTTCCGAAAAGTTACACTGAGCGACTGACAAACCAGAGGCCAGCGGGCGTCCAGGGCCGGTAGCGTCTGAGCTGAAATGCCGATACCAAATGATCACCCGAGTCACGCTCTCTTCGACAGCTCATATTTGCGCGCCTGCAGACGCCAAGAGGTTGAGCAAGTACCAGTTTGGTTTCAGCGACAAGCTGGTCGTTCTCTGCCTGAGTATCGAAACATTCGTGGTACTGGCAGCATCCTTGAAACAATCGCAAATCCTTCGCTTTCGGCCGAGATCACTCTTCAACCGGTCCACCGTTACGGAGTTGACGCGGCGATCTTGTTTTCCGACATAGTGGTTCCGGTTAACGCGATCGGCTTCCAGGTTGATGTCGTTCCAGGCATCGGTCCAACAGTTGATCAACCCTTCAGGGATAAGACTGATCTAAAGCGTCTTCGCGTCCTTGAACCAGAAGTTGACACTTCATACGTACTGGCGACTGTCAAAATATTGACTGAAGAATTGGAAGTTCCGCTTATTGGGTTTGCTGGGGCACCATTCACAATCGCGAGTTACTTAATTGAAGGGCAACCATCTCGGACGCATGCTCGAACAAAATCGCTGATGTACTCAGAGCCCACTGTCTGGCATGACCTAATGGAATGTCTTTCTGATATGGCTATCGCGAGCATGCGGTCGCAGATCCTGGCGGGCGCCAGTGCCGTCCAACTATTCGACTCTTGGGCGGGCGCTCTGTCGGCTGATGATTACAAGAATTATGTGTTTCCCCATAGCCAACGGGTTTTTAGTGAACTCGAAGATCTTGAAGTCCCTCGAGCTCATTTCGGTGTTGGAACCGGGGAATTGCTGTCACTGATGAGCGATGCTGGTGCCGATGTTGTGGGCGCCGACTGGCGGGTTCCGCTCGACGAGGTGCGGCGCAGGGTGGGTGCAGATACCGCTGTGCAAGGAAATCTCGACCCGGCCATCTGCTTGGCTGAGTGGCCAGTGGTTGAGAGACAGGCCCGCGCGGTGCTTAAAGCAGCTGGTGGTCAACCAGGGCACATTTTTAATTTAGGCCATGGAGTGTTACCCGAGACTGACCCTGCGATCTTGGAAAACTTGGTCGAGTTGGTCCACACCGAAGGCTTGCAACCCGAGCAATTACTGTCATGACCCGACAAGTAGTTGTGGTCGGGGGCGGGATCGCAGGCTTGACCGCGTTCCGCCAGGTTCAGAAACATGTGGGAGTGGATGCTGTTCTCTTGGAAGCATCGTCACGTTTCGGTGGCAAAATAAGGACAACAAATTTTTTAGGCCATCCAGTGGACGAAGGGGCGGATGCCTTCATCACTCGGGCCCCCTGGGGAATTGAACTTTGCACAGAACTTGGATTGGACGGCTTTCTAATTAGTCCCGCCACTTCGAGTGCCTATGTTTTGGTTGACGGTGTCCTAAGGAAGCTTCCCGCAGGTCTTGTACTAGGAGTTCCCACCAAGCTTCTTCCACTACTGCGAAGCCGGATAGTAAGTCCGCTCGCGGCATTAAGAGCAGGATTCGATCGTTTCTTGCCCGATGACTGGCCAGGGGATGACGAATCAGTCGGCGGACTTATTCGACGCAGGATGGGAGATCAAATAGCAGAGCGGTTAGTTGACCCATTGATAGGAAGCATCAATGCAGGCGACACTGATCACCTAGACGCTGCCTTAACGGCACCGCAACTCGAAACAGCAGCTCGCCGAAATCGAAGTTTAATAACGGGTCTTAAGGCACAGGCCAAAGCATCTCCTAGCCCTCAGACCCCTGTGTTTCTAGGCTTTGAAAACGGGATGGGACAACTTGTCGAAACTCTCGTGAACAGCGTTAGCGAGGCGGATACTCGCACTAACACGCCTGTGACCGCCATAACCAGAGAAACAGACAACTTGGTTGTTTGGACACAACAAACATCTATCGAGTGTGATGCCGTCATCTTGGCCACCCCTGCTCATCAAGCTGCTCATCTCCTAGCTAGTTGTCCACGCGCGGCCGATCGCTTGTCTTCGATAGAACACGCCTCAGTAGCGATGGTCACGATGGGATTTAAGCGGAGCGATATAAGGCACTCCCTTAATGGGTCGGGCATGTTGATTCCTCGGGGTGAAGGATTACTCACAACAGCTGTGAGCTGGGGAAGTTCAAAATGGCCGCATTGGGCGGACGAGGAACACGCCATTTTGAGGGTTTCTGCAGGAAGAGCAGGTGATACCAGGGCGTTAGCTCTCGATGACAACGAACTGGTTGAAACGTTGCTGACTGAGGTAGCCAACATCTTGGAAATTGAAGGTGATTTAGTGGAATGGCGGGTATCACGGTGGATCGATGCCTTCCCTCAGTACGCGCCCGGTCATGACCGTCTTGTTACTGCAATCGAGCGTGACCTTAGATCCGATATGGCCGGATTGTTTTTGGCTGGCGCCGGCTATAAGGGCATCGGGATACCTGCCTGTATAAACCAAGGAAATAAATCAGCTGAGGCAACACTCGACTACCTCAAAACACTGTGAACCGACTAGCCCCGGTCGGCCGATTCGTTTTGGGCGCCTTGATCTCCTTATCTCTGCCTCCGTACGGACTCTGGGCACTTTCTCCTGTATGCCTAGGGATCTATCTAAAGTTCTCACGGCACGAAAGTTTTCGGCGCCAACTGGTCAATACGTTCACTCTGTGGCTGGGTTATTTCACCGTTGGTTTGACGTGGATGACAGATCTGACGATCCCTGGTTGGCTAGTAGCAACGCCTGTTCAAGCTGTCATCATGGCGGTTCCTATGGCCTTGGTTCCTTGTGTAGGTCGCGGCCGATCGTGCGCTATTCCTTCGGCCTTGGTTATCGGTGAGTCCATCAGGTGGGTAGTGCCTTTTGGAGGAGTCCCGATGTCCAGTTTGGCCATGGGCCCAATCGACACCTACCTGGTTGATGTCGTCAAGGTAGGGGGACCACTGCTTCTCATAGGTGCGATCGGTCTTGTGGCAATCATGGTCGAGAGTGCTTTGTTGAAGCGATTTCGCACAATATTAGGTTCCCTGGTCGCGGTCGGCATTCTCGTCGGAGTTGCTCAGCTTGCGCCGGGTGCTAGGTCTGAGGAGGTGATCACGGCAAGTGTTGTTCAGGCCGGTGGAGATTTGGGGACCAGAGCAGCTACCAGCGATCAGGTAGCGGTTCTTGACCGACATTTGGCAGCAATCGAAGCAAATCCCATCGACACGGATTTGATGGTCTGGTCGGAAAGTAGTGTCACCACTTTTGCGCCTCTCGAACAAAGTCGAGAGTTATCGATTCTTGGCGAACTAGCAACCAATCTGGACGCAGTAATTGTTGCCAACTTTTCAGAAATCGACGGCGACAACTTTCGGAACGCCTCCGTCTCGATCGATCCCGGTGTGGGGCTCATCGACCGTTACGACAAAGTGCATCTAGTGCCCTTTGGTGAGTACATACCTCTTCGGGGTCTCATTGAGAATTTTGTTGATCTATCTCTTATCTCCAGAGAAGCGTTGCCGGGCAGCGGACCAGGCATAATCAAGTCACGGTTAGGTCCGATCGGAAACGTTATTTCTTTTGAGGTGTACTTTCCGGAACGAGTGCGCAGTGGCATTCAATCCGGGGCACGAATAATTACTAATCCGACCCTGGCTTCCTCCTATACAAACTCGTTAGTTCCCGAACAGTCTTTGGCTAGCGCTCGGCTCAGAGCTATCGAGTCCGATCGATGGGTTCTACAGGCATCAACCACCGGTTATTCGGCCATTGTCGCGCCAGATGGGCGAGTGGTAGCTCGCAGCGATCTGAAACAACAGACGGTCCTGACGAGCCAAGTGCAACTGCGAACTGGAGATACGTGGGCAACGAGATTCGGGAAGTTACCAGTTTCTATACTCGCCGCTATGTTGCTCGGGGGCAGCGTTCTAGGGGTTTCTAGACGTCGATACTTAGGGTGATCGGACCATCGTTGTAAATCTTCACCTCCATGTGGCTTCGAAATCGGCCAGTGGCAACCTTTGCCCCCAACGCCTTCAGTGACTCACAGAGCTTTTCAATCAATGGCTCCGCTACCTCCGGCGATGCCGCTTCCAGAAACGATGGGCGCCGCCCTTTAGTCGTGTCGCTATACAGGGTGAACTGACTCACAATCAGAATTTCACCGTCTATCTCGCCGATCGAGTGATTCATCCGTTCTTGGTCATCTTCGAAAATTCGTAAGTTCCATATTTTGGACGCCAGCTTTTGAACGATTGCTTCGTCATCATCATGGGTGACGCCCACAAAAACACATAGCCCTAGTCCGATATTGCCAACAGTCTGTTGCTCAACGGAAACTGAGGCCTTAGTTACCCTTTGAATCAGCGCCCTCACGTGATCTCCCTTTTCTAGGTCCCCTAAAAATAACTGCCTCAACTCACGTAACGACTCATAGTGTTACCGACCGGTAGCATTGTTATCCCCCCTATCCCCGCGACTCGCGAAACTATCTAATGTTCAACGACGCCCCATTACGTATCGCATTCTTGACCTACCGAGGTCACCCCTATACCGGGGGGCAGGGCGTCTATACCCGCCACATGGCTCGAGAATTAACGGCACTCGGACATGATGTTGAGGTCATCTCCGGGCCCCCATACCCGCATTTGGACCCGGGAATTCGATTAACAAAACTGCCAAGCCTTGATCTATATCGAATGCCGGATCCGTTTCGAATTCCGCGACTCAGTGAATTTAAGGATCGCTTCGACGTATTGGAGTACCTAGTTACGTCTGCAGCTACCTTCGCTGAACCACTCACCTTTAGCCTCAGAGCCCACCGGGAATTGGCTGGCCGACTCAAAGAATTCGACCTAGTTCACGATAACCAGTGTTTGGGCACGGGTATCTGGAAAATTCACGAAGCCGGGCTTCCCGTGTTAGAGACGATCCACCATCCGATCACGGTTGACCGCCGGCTCGAAACCAAACATGCAACAACCCCATGGAAACGTTTTACTAAGAATCGTTTTTATGCCTTTACAGCCATGCAAACAAAAGTTGCGAAGAAACTGCCACGTATCCTGACGGTCTCCTCCAACAGTCATAACGACATAGTTAAAGACCACGGAGTCGATCCCAAGCGTCTCCATATTGTTCATGTCGGCGTCGACCCACAACAATTCCGCCCACTGACAAACGTCGATGTTGTTCCAGGTCGGTTGATGACCACGGCAAGCGCCGATGTGGCTATGAAAGGCCTGGCTTTCTTACTTGAAGCCCTTGCCAAACTTCGAGCCGAAGACGACACAATTCATCTGGTGGTGATCGGCAAACCGAAATATGACTCAAAGGCCACTCAATTAATAAAAGAACTTGATCTGTCAAGCAGCATTGAGTTCATCAGTGGTGTATCCGATCAGCGAATCGTGGAACTTTATAACCAAGCCCAATTAGCTGTTGTTCCGTCGCTATATGAGGGATTTTCTCTTCCGGCGATAGAAGCAATGTCGTGTGGCGTGCCGCTCATCGCCACAACCGGAGGAGCCCTACCTGAGGTGGTTGGGGACGATGGGGTAACTGCACTCCACGTGCCCCCGGGTGATAGTGGAGCCCTGTCCACAAAAATTAAATGGGGCCTAGCGGAGAAAGACTTGCGGTCAACTGTGGGCGTTGCAGGTAGAGAACGAGTAATACAGAATTTTTCTTGGACGGTAACAGCCGAACGAACAGTTGAGCATTATCGAGCGCTACTTCGGGAAATGAACTGCTGATGCTTACAGTTGACTACGACCTCCTGGGAGCTGACCCGGGTGACCTTGTTTTAGATATGGGCTGCGGGGCCGGACGTCACGCCTTCGAAACGGTTCGACGCGGTTGCCGCATCGTTGCACTTGATCAAGATCTTCAAGAATTAGTTGACGTTAGAAATACGTTTGCCGCGATGATTACCAGTGGCGAACTAGACGCCGACGTCGAGGGACAACCCGTGTCCGCCGATGCTCTGAAACTCCCTTTCTCGAATGAAACTTTTGACCGAATCATTTGCTCAGAAGTCCTTGAACACATACCGAACGACGAGGGTGCTATTGATGAATTAGTGCGAGTCCTACGGCCCGGGGGGAGCATAGCTATAACAGTGCCGGCATGGATGGCTGAGAAGATTTGTTGGCGGTTGAGCGATGAATACCACGCGCCCAAGGCAGTCGGCGGACATGTACGCATCTACCGAAAATCAGAACTTCGATCAAAGATCACTCGAGCAGGCCTGGAGCCAAATGGATGGGGCAAGGCTCATTCCCTGCACTCCCCGTATTGGTGGCTCAAATGTGCTGTAGGTCCCACCAATGATCACAACCGGTTAGTGCGGGCTTACCACCAATTTCTTGTTTGGGACATCGTGAAAAGACCTTTGGTCACGAGACTGCTTGATCGACTTCTAAACCCTCTAATTGGCAAGTCGGTGGTGCTTTACGCCACGAAACCTAATGCAGGGAAAAGAAATGCAGCCTGAATCGACTGGTGCTTTGACCACCGCACAAATCAGGGCGACAGCATCAACAATTGTCGATCAACAGACGCGGGACGGCATGATCCTCTGGTTCCCCAACGGGCACTCTGACATTTGGAATCACACTGAGGCAGCCATGGCCCTATCAGCTGCAGGTTTCATCGACGCAGCTGAAAAGGCGTATGAGTGGCTAGCTAAAACTCAGCGCCCTGATGGAAGTTGGCACCACTACTACCTTCTTGACGGAGTCGAGGACGCCAAAGTAGACACGAACTGCTGCGCCTACACGGCAACGGGTGTGTGGCACCACTACTTAACGACCGGCGACATCAACTTCTTAGAAGAAATGTGGCCAGTCGTTAAACAAGCTTTGGATTTCGTTGTAGGTCATCAAACAGCTTCTGGACATATTCCGTGGGCAATTCACACAAGTGGTACGCCATGGTCTTACTCCTTAGTGACCGGAAGCTCATCTATCTACCATTCCTTACGTTGCGGCTTGGCGGCCGCTGCCCATCTTGACCAGGAACAACCTGAGTGGGAGTTTGCAGCAGTTCGCCTTTCCAGTCTGTTACGCAACAATGAAGAACAATTCGAGCCAAAGAAACGATGGGCTATGGACTGGTACTACCCCGTCCTTACTGGAGCATTAGCAGCAGATATTGCCTCAAAACGGATGTCATCTAGATTCGAAGAGTTCACCGTCGCAGACCACGGTGTGAGATGTGTTGCTGACCAACCTTGGGTGACAACCGCCGAAACATGCGAATGCGCCATGGCTTATCTCGCTATAGGCGACGAAGCGATGGCCCATAGGTTGTTTCAGAGCATCCAGCCATTACGAGATCAAGATGGCGCCTATTTTACTGGGATGGTGTTCCCCGAAAGTATTACTTTCCCAGATGGCGAACGCTCAACCTATTCGAGCGCAGCTGTCGTGCTCGCAGCGGACGCACTGAGTAACAACTCGGGTGCGTCGCGGCTGCTAATTGGAGAGGGACTGCCGTCACTCGATTACTGAAGCAGGTGAAATTCAAATCGGAAGACGCAAAATTCTAAGGCTTCCAATACTTGAGAACTGCTCGAAACCGCCTTCTTCTATAGCCCGAGAATAAATCTCATATGGAGGACGTCCACCGTCAGCAGGGTCCTGAAATACATCATGGATAGCTAGAAAACCACCACCTGCGACCTTCGGAGTCCACTCCTCATAGTCAGCATGGGCCGGATCGGAACCATGACCCCCATCAATGAAGAGCATAGAAATGCGGCCTGCCCAGTGCCGAGCCACCGTTTGTGATTCCCCGACAACTGGAACAACTACATGTTCAAGCCCAGCCTGTTCTAGGTTGCGACGCAGTTCAGGTAAAGAATCGATTCTTCCGGTCTCGGGATCGACAACTTCGGGATCATGGTGTTCCCACCCTTGTTGCATCTCTTCAGAACCACGGTGGTGATCAACGGTAAAAACGACGGACCCAATTTCGATCGCCGCTGCGCCCAGATAAATAGTCGACTTCCCGCAATAGGTGCCCACTTCAACAATCGGGTCTGGTCCGGTTATTCGGAGAGCTGTTTCATACAGGCCGATACCTTCTTCATGGGGCATGAAACCTCGAGCCGAATGGGCTGCAGCTTCTAAATCACTTCTCATAATTCCGTCACGATCGTTTGAAGAGAACCTTTTCCAACACAAAAAATTTGCCCACCCACAAAACTGCGAACGCCATCAGATTGGCGGACATCACCAGAGCCGTGGAAGCCCACCAAAGATCAGCAACAGTAACAAGGGTCGAAGAAATCGCTAACCCAGCCAGGTTGTAGAGCCAAAACGGCAATATTTCATCACGTACTGAGTGAGAATCCTTCCGCCCCCACACCCATGATCTATTCAACAGGTAGGCAGGGATAGCGCCGAGACTGACTGCAACAACATTGGCTACCACAGCGGGCCAGTTAGTAACAACGAGCCCAAACCACAAACAACTCTGTGTGACGACGACTGCGACCGCGGAGACGCCCGAATAACGCAGGAGCTTGACCCGTAGGGTCCTAAGTTGGTTGAACATGCTGTGCAATACAGGAGTTTACGATGTCAACTATTGGTCTCCATCGGGCCGATAAAAAGTCATTAACAGAGCTATCGCAAAACCGACACCTCCGAGCAGCGTCACAGCGAACCACCCGATACCGCTCATCTGGACTCCTAGCGCGTTGTCCAAAGACCACGACCCGGGGCCTAGCAACGCAAGTGAGCAGACCACTGCGGCCAAAACGAAAACGTATTCCCATCCGTCTTTTATGATGAAAAATCCGTTCTTGCGGTGCCCGACCCACCCAGCTGTAACCATAACCCCGACATATCCCATGCCACTTAAGGGCATCAGCAAACCAGCAGCGACAGCAAAACCGAAAATGATTTCGCTTGCCGCCGCTAAATGCGCGTGGAGTAGTCCGGGTGAGAGCCCTTCACTCTTGAACCACCGACCCACGCCGTCAATTCCGCCCCTGTATTTTGCGATTCCGTGAAGGGCAAGCGTTATTCCTACGGTGAACCGCACGAGCAGAAGACCTAAGTCAATCGCATTTTGATCCATCATCAACTCCCTGCCGGTAACCGTACTCGGCACCGTTCATTTGTTCCGATTCAATCAGCCGTATTGACTAAGTGGTTGGCTGCCATTGAGAAATATTCAAGCATCTGCTTTTGAAGTGCTGCGTCGATTCGAGTTTCAGCCAAAGCAGCTGCCATATGTTCATACCAACGGTCTCGCTCAGCCGCTCCGACACGAAAGTGTGCATGTCGCATCCGCAGCCTGGGGTGTCCTCTGTTTGTCGAATAATCCGTCGGGCCACCCCAATATTGTGCAAGAAAAAGTGCTAACCAGTGGCTCGACGGTTCCAGGTCATCTGGGTAGAGAGGGCGTAGCAGTTCATCATCTGCGACTCGGCAATAAAAGCGCTCACACAGTTCATGAAACCAAGACATACCCCCCACTGACTCATAAAGACTCTGGTCGTCGTTCGTCTCCATGGACTCAGGCCTCGTAGCGGTAGATATTAGTTTCGCGAGCAGTGAAACCAAGTCGCTGGTACAGCCTGTTTGCGGCTTCACGTGACGGTCTGGATGTCAGGTCGATTGTTTTAGCGCCTGCCTGCAAAGCAATCTTCATAGCCTGTCGATTGAGGGCCTCACCCACACCTTGGCCTCGGGCTCGTTCATCAACTACCACATCCTCGATCCAAGCTCTCATACCTGTAGGGATTGGAAAAATGACCAGGGTCATCGAACCCACGATCGTGTCGCCGTCCCGAGCTAACAGCAGGGTTGACGCGTCATGATCAAGAATTTCTGAAAGTTGCCCCGCACTAGGCGAAGGTGACGAAGCCGATAGTTGCGGTATCAACTTGCCAAGTGCTGCGACAACAGTCTCATCTATGTTGTCGCAAATACTGATCTCAATGGCCATGGCTATACCCTCCTTCAACGTCTTCATGGTACGGATCGCGGGATCCGCAGATAGCCTTTTCGTCGTGGAACACGTCGAGTGGAGCAAACATCCCGTCTTGCAAGATGCGGTGCTCCTCGCAGCTTTCACTGGTTGGAACGACGCCGGGGATGCGGCAACCGAGGCTGTTGGTTATCTGACACGTCGCTACGACTGCCAGCGAGTAGCCACAATAGACCCTGAATATTTCTATGACTTCGCGTCCGTTCGTCCGAGCGTCCGACTAGAGGGCGATGACCGCCGAATAGATTGGCCTCTAAATGAAGTGAGGGTCGGGGAACTTGATGATGGCCGCCCACTCATAACAATTGTTGGCATCGAACCTAGGTTGAGATGGCGCAGTTTTTCTGAAGCACTAGTGTCCGTGGCGACTCAACTTTCGGCCTCAACTGTCGTCACTCTCGGAGCGTTGCTAACCGACACTCATCACCAAGCTCCAGTAGATGTGATCGGGGCCTCAAATAACGAGGTAATTAACCTTGAGCTTGGGCTAACCCCTTCCCAATACGAGGGACCTACTGGAATAATTGGTGTGTTAAACGACGCTTTCCACCGCGGAGGCTTCGACAGCCTCTCATTTTGGGCGGCAGTTCCGTCCTACATCGGCCACAATCCCTCGCCGAAAGCTGCTCTTGCTCTAGTGCAGCAGGTAGTTGATTTCCTCGATATTCCTTTGGGTGCCACCGACCTACAAATTGCCGCCGCTAGTTACGACCGACAAATCAACGAACTAGTTGAAAGCGACCCGAACCTCGCAGAGTACGCTCAACAGTTGCTTGACGAGGCCACGGATGAGCTCACCGACATGGCCGACAACCCTCAAGCAATGATCGACGAAGTCGAAAATTTCCTCCGCCAACAAGATGAGTAACCACTCATTTGAGTTTTTTATTCGATTTCCTCTTCCCACGGTCTAGATCGCGGGTCGTCGTATCGAACTCCGGTCGTTCGTCCTTCAATTGCTGCGAAGGCGTCGTCGACCCAGCTCTCTAATCCGGCTAGGGGTTCTGGCAGAGAGTCGCGAGCAAACCATCCACAATCGCTGGTTTCCAAGGGGTGCGGTGTTAATTCGCCGCCAACCGCCCGGCAGTGAAACACCATCGAGAAAAGAGGGATACGTGTGAATCCTTGTCGCATCCCATCCACAATCGAAATCAGTGCGACAGGTTCGCAATGAATACCCGTTTCCTCGTAGACCTCTTTCATCGCAACTTCCACTGGTGAGTAACCAATGTCGGCCCAACCTGTGGGGTACAGCCACACACCACTATCGGCTCGCTGGACAAGAAGAATTTCGTTCTCGTCGTTACCTACAACGGCACCTACAGCGGCCTTTGGGGTCACGTAGCCGGCAACTCCTTGACCCACCATTCGCATCCATTCGGTAGCTACGGCCTCTGGAGCTATATCTCCGTCTGCAGCACCACGAATCTCGGAAGCAACCTTAAGGATCTCTTCGTAACGCTCTTTTTCGTAGAGGCTTTCGGTGAATCCCAGTCCGGTTCGAGCGATACCAGCAAGGGTTTCAGCCCAGTTAAGTAGGTCTTGGCCTGTCACTGACTCCGACATCCGCGAGAGGTTAGTCGCGCTCTTTGACCATAGTTACTCGACCCCCATCAATGAGTGCCGCAGCGCTGCTTCAATTTCTCGTCTATGGATGTCATCCAACGTAGGGCCATCAGAGCTAGTTACATAAAAGGTGTCGACAACTTCATTAGAGATTGTCTGAATCTTTGCTGAACGGATATCAAGTCCCATTTCCGCGAGAGTTCGCGTCAAATGATACAGAACTCCAATATGGTCCTCGGTTCGCACTTCGATAATGGTTGCGTCGGTGGCGGATTCAATGTCAAAAATGACGCTGGTTGCAACCGGCTTCGCAGCTGAGGCGGTTCGTCTCCGGTAAACCCTTGCCCTTTCGGCGATTCGCGCATCTATCGCTAGGTGTCCATGCAAGCATTGATGGATATCGTCGATAACCCGATCCCAATCCACTGGAGTGTCAGGTTCCGCAACTCTGAACTGAGAGATCGCCATACCAGCATCACTTGAGTACGCATCTGCCTGCAGGACGTCCAAACCGCGCAGAGCAAGAGCTCCTGCAGCCCTACTAAAGATTCCGGCTCGATCCTTCGCGACGATTGTGACCGTATCGCCAGACCCTTGGACAACCGTTTCTTCTTCGGCCATCAGCGCTTCAAGTTGGTCAGTGACAAACGACCTCCTCTTACGACGCGTGGAGCCATCAGTTGATATGAAGTCTGCTGTGCCTTCAGTAAGCGTTTTAACTAGGTGCGCTTTCCAATCACCCCATGCGGTAGGGCCAGTTGCGATTGAATCAGCTTCAGTTAAGGCAGCCAATAGCTCCAAGAATTCAACTGTTCGTACCTTCTCAGCCACAGTCCGGATCGTTTGCAGGTCTTCTAGGTCTCGTCGCGTTGCTACATCAGGTAACAGCAGATGGTGTTCCACGAGGCGGCTCAACGCATCAGCGTCTTCGTTGGAGAAACCACAGCGAGAAGCTATGGATCCAATAAGACGCATCCCTACTTCCGTGTGGTCCCCGGGATAACCCTTGCCCACATCGTGTAATAGTGCTGCCACCAATAACAGGTCAGGCCGCTGCACACGATGCGTTAAACGCGCAGCTTCTGCCACTGTTTCCAAGAGATGCCTGTCAACGGTAAAGCGATGGTAAACGTTTCGTTGTGGACGTGATCGATTTGGAGTCCATTCCGGGAGTAAATGAGTCCAAACTTCAAAATAATCTAGAGATTCAATTACCGGAATCGCTCTGTGTCCTCCTCTAAGTAGCTCCACAAATAAATCGCGAGCCCCTTGGGGCCAAGGGTCAGGAAGATCAACTTGGCGCTCTGCAAAGAGTCCCAGCGATTCCCTTGCTAGAGGCAAGCCTGAGTACATTGCCTGCACTGCCGCGTGTAGTACTAGGAGGGGGTCCGTCGATGGGTCGCCCAAGGCTACGATTTCATTATCAGTAACTGTTAGACCCGATACCTCGATTTCAACGGAAACTTCTTCGGTCGATTCTCGGTCTATATGTCGCCAAGTCTCGTCACTCAAATAAGCAACGGTTCTAGCCGCTGCCGCCACTCGGCCCATAAAAACGTCAGCGTCGTCGTCGCCGAGGGCTGCGGCTACCGAGTCTTGTTCTTCGAGGAGCAATACATCCCCCCGCTTTCCGCTGATCCTATGCAACTCAACGCGGGCCTCTAACAAGACCTGGTAGGCCTCGGCCAGTCGCTCGTGGTCGTGGGTAGGGACCTCGATTCCCGCCCGAGCTGCCCAATTGATCGCGTGAACATCTCGCAACCCTCCTCGACCTTCCTTGAGATCGGGCTCTAGAAGAAACGCGACTTCACCTGAAAGTCGGTGGCGACGATTTACGTTGCGAACCAACTCATCTAGACGGTCCAAGCCGTGTCTCACCCACTGTTGCTCATTTCGGGCTAATAATTCCGCTAGAAGAGTTGAATCCCCCGCGACAAGACGTGCATTGAGCAAGCTTGTTGCGGTCTCAAGGTCCGTCGATGCCAACCTCAGCGTTTGTTCAACTGACCGCACCGAATGACCTAATTTAAAGCCTTCGTCCCATAGCGGATACCAAATTCGATCAGCGAGAGCGTCGACATCGTCTCTGTCGTGATAAATCAGCATTAAGTCAAGATCGCTTGAAGGGGCGAGCTCTGCACGCCCATATCCACCCAACGCCACTAAAGCAACACCATCATTGTCTCGGACTTCGCGTGCATACAGATCGACTAAGAACTCGTCGGTGGTCTCCGACAGCGCCTTCGGGATTTCCCGGGCGGAGAGACTTTTGTCGCTAATCACTTTTTCCCGACGCTGAACAAGACTGCCTTCACTCATCGGATACCCCCAAAAGAGTGGGCAGCCGTTTAAAGAAAATCGAACGTGGCAATGCTTCTGAGCATCCAGCTGCTTTCGCAGCATCCAGGGTTTCTGTGTCTATATGCGGAGCGAAACCAATTACTTGTGACTGCAAAGGAAGATGCTTGAGGGTTTGCGGTCGTGATAAGTCAACAAAAACCAGATCAGCATCTACAGACTCCAGTTCCTCTAGAGACTGCAAAATTTGCACGCTATCTCCGAAACGACTCCGGTCCATTAAATTGGGAACATAAGCGGCTATTCGGGGCATCACGACTTAGTTTCTCGGCGCTGGGCCAGATGAGAGTGGGCTTTGGCTGCACCCCAAGCTATTCCTAATTCATGAGAGGCTTTCCCAAAGTCAAGGAAAGCTGTCGGCATCAAACCATATACGTCTTCGGGAAAAGTAGTCTCCAAATACTCGTCTCGTCGAACATGCGGAACGTTATTTCGCTTCAAGACTTCTGTCGGATACTGAGAGGCGCCACGAAGAATTGACATCGGATTGACCTGTTGCAACGCGACGTCGGACTCTAGTAACTGTCGTAGGACTGGCCCTATCTCCGTCATGCAACTCTCGCCGGCCAGTCGCGCCTCATCCGCCATGGCCTGAGGCCACTCTCCGGTCCATGCTTGATAGACGTTGCGTATCGAATCTTCGACCCAGGTGGGTAACGCAATTTCTAATTCTTGAGCAAGCTCCGCCCCGATTTCTTGCAGTCGATTCATTGGACCGAATGGTTCAAATTCCCCGAGCGGAAACCTTCCAAGTCTAGGGTTACATACTGATAGCCAACCGACCGAATAGCTTCCACAATCTCGATTCTGCGATCCAACGCCATAGACAACTGAGCCAGGTCCAGCTCCAACCGAGCGACTTCGCCATAATCTCGGACTCGAAGTTGATGAAAACCCAAATTCTTTAGCGCCGATTCAGCACGGTCCAACCGCCGCAATAATGGGACGCTAACTTGCGTCCCGTAAGGGATTCGGGAAGCCAAACATGCCGCCGCTGGTTTATCCCAGGTCCTGAGCCCCAATTGTTTACTGTGTTCCCTCACGTCTTTTTTTGAGAATCCAGCTTCAACTAACGGAAACTGCGCGTTACGTTCTTGAGCTGCAGATTGTCCTGGCCGATGATCACCAAGATCGTCAGTATTAACTCCCAACACGACGACCAATTCGTGCTCCTCAGCGACCGGCTCCACAACATCCATAAGCGCCGACTTGCAGTGGTAGCAACGATCACTGTCATTAACTCGGTATGCGGCGTTGTCCATTTCAGTGGTTTCTACAGGCGACCAGTTGAGCCCCCATTCTTGAGCTAAGGAAGCACAATCTTCTAACTCGCTTTGGGCAAGACTCGGTGATACCGCTGTGAAGCATCGAACTGCCTCAGATCCCAAAGTGTCGTTAGCAACCCAAGCTAGAAAAGCAGAATCCGCTCCCCCGCTGAACGCCACCAGCACACGTTGTAACCCTCGGAGGTTGCTTCGGAGCACTTCAAGGTCAGCCGGCATTACAGCCGATCATTGGGAATAGTGAAGAAACGGTCAGCTCCTTGGGTGATTGTCGGGACTAGGCCCGCAACAGTCGGAAGTATTTGCTCCGCGTAGAACGAGGCGATGGTGATCTTGTCGTTGAGGAAGTCAGAGTCACCTTTGCCTGAGTCGAGAAGTTGACGCGCCACCTGAGCCGATCGCGCCAGATAGTAAGCACCGACAACGACACCAGCTACACGCATGAAAGGAACCGAGCCCGCCGCCGCATCATTGGGTTGCCCGGCCAGTCTCCCTCCCAACCAGACCGCCGCCTCGCGGAACTGTTCTTTCCCATCCAACAACGCCTGCCCCATGGAGCAAAGGCGATCATCCTCAAGCAGTTGTTCGGCTAAGTGACCAATTTCGGAGATGAACTTTTCTAATACCTGACCTCCGCCAAGCGGCAGCTTCCGAAACACCAAGTCAGCTGCTTGAATTCCATTGGTGCCTTCATAGATAGGAGCAATCCGCACGTCTCGCCAATGCTGTGCCACACCTGTCTCCTCGACGTAGCCCATTCCCCCATGTGTCTGAACACCCAACGAGGTCATCTCTACGCCAAGGTCAGTGCCCCAACCCTTAGATATCGGGGTCAGCAGCGCGGTTAAAGCATCCCAATATTCACGCTCGGTTTCGTCGTGACTACTGTTCGAAAAATCGATAGCGGCAGCATTCGCATACATGACGCATCGCATCGCCTCAGCGTTCGCCCGCATGGTCATCAGCATCCGTCGAACGTCGGCATGGTCGGCTATCGGCGACGAGTCACCAGCTTCAAGCTGAGCTCCGATTGCTTTACCTTGTTTTCTATCAAGTGAGTATTGACGGGCTTGCTGATATGAACGATCAGTTAGCGAAAGACCTTGAAGCCCTACAGACAATCGAGCGTTATTCATCATCGTGAACATCGCCCCCATTCCGGTGTTTTCTTCACCCACCATCCAACCCACCGCTCCACTTTCGTCACCATAAGACATGACACAGGTAGGACTCGCGTGTATTCCGATCTTGTGCTCACTTGAAACGACACGGAGATCGTTTCGCTCTCCAAGGCTCCCATCGTCATTCACCAGAAATTTTGGAACTATGAAGAGACTGATGCCCTTCGTACCCGGTGGGGCATCAGGAGTTCGTGCCAAAACTAGATGAATAATATTTTCGGATAGTTCGTGTTCACCGTACGTAATGAAAATTTTTGTCCCAGAAACTAACCAAGTCCCATCTTCTTGAGGGACCGCCTTCGTAGTCAGGGCTCCCACATCGGATCCGGCATGGGGCTCAGTGAGATTCATAGTTCCGGACCATTCCCCACTAATCATCTTGGGAAGATAAATCTCTTGCAACGTTTCACTCGCATGGTGACTAATAGCGTCGATTGCTCCCTGAGTTAGCAATGGGCAAAGGCTGAAAGCCATGTTTGAAGCAGTCATCATTTCTTGGACTGCTACACCAACGCACCACGGCATCCCGCCACCACCGTGGCTCTCATCGAGAGCTATCCCGTTCCACCCAGCTTCAACAAATTTGGCATAGGCATCTGCGAAACCATCGGGATGAAATATTTGGCCGTTCTCAACGATTACTCCCTCTTGGTCGCCTTTTTGGTTGAGCGGAGCTAGTTGTTCCTCCATGAACCGGGCCGCCTCACCTAAGACACCTCCAACTGTTTCGAGATCAGCATGGTCATAGCCTTTACGATTAGCCAACTCGGGTAGATCCGCGATGTGCTCCAAAACGAACAACATGTCGTCGGTGGGTGCTCTGTAATCAGACATCGTTGCCTCCTAACTACAGGTTATTAGGCCAACGGGCATTGAGGAATTGTAAAAGAGTGATGAGAGGATAAAAAGATGCAACCCAAAAAAGTCCGAAAGTTACTAGTGTCCGGTCGAGCGACAGTTGGTTGGTTATCGGTCTTGGCTCCCAGCGTTACCGGCAAAGCCTGGGGAATCAACTCTCCCCTGAGTGGCGAAACTAAATATATGATCCGCCTATTTGGGATAAGGAACGCTGTTCTCGCTTATCAGCTATACCAGGCAGATCGTCCAGATGCAGAGGCTGAGGAACTAGAAGAGACCCTTCGTCAAGGGATTGCGATAGATATATTCGACCTTGCCTTTATTTTGTTTGCTAGAGCGCCTAAAGGAGCAAAATCTTTTGGGCGAACGATGCCGGCTCTGGCAGCCCTCATCAGCATCGTTTTGGGAGTATTGGCGAGGGAAAAATCTGAACTTTCGGAGGATCTGGATGGTTGAGAATTCACATGATTCATCGGTGACGGGGACCCCAACTTTGGTTCTGCATCCTTGGACCGGCACTTGGGACACTGATGATCCAGATGCCAATTTTAAGGAAGAAGTAGTCGCCTATGGCCTGCTGAATCCTTTGAAAACTCTGGACGGTTTGTCAAGGAGACTCGGTATACCGGTTGGCGGATTAGCGAGGTACGTACTTGCTAAGTGGGCTACTGGTGGAAGCGAGGGAATGTTGCATGTCGGTGGCACAACAGTCCAACGCATGCACACGACGTGTCAAGCTGCTGAAAAGCGTGACACCACAGAGGCGCGACTCGCTGCTTATCAAGAGCTCCGTCAAATTGTCGAATGGTTGCGGGTGCCGATTGACGATCCGAAGACCTACGACAACTAGGCTTCACCCATTCAGCACTTGTGGAGCGACTACTTCCACCTCGTCGAGCAAGCCGGTGTAGAAAGCACCGAATTCGCCGTATATCGCAGAGGCCTCGTCGTAACGCATCGTATACACGACTTCTTTAAGGTCATCTAGATGCTCAGCAAACAGCGTCACACCCCATTCGTAGTCGTCGACACCCGTCGAACCAGTCACTACCTGCAGGATCCGCCCACGAAAATTTCTTCCCGATTTCCCATGTTCGTACATGAGTTCTCGTCGGGTCTCGTAGTCAAGGGTGTACCAATTACCTTGCTCTTCTCGACGTTTCGACATTGGGTAGAAACAAAAAGCGTGCTTGTTTTCAGGCGGAAGCTCCGGGTGCAGCCGAGGCGTCTTCATTTCTTCTGGCAAGTCTGGTGCGTATTCAGATGTTTCAGTCATTGAGACATAGCTATCAGCTACAAGCAATCCAGCTTGCTGAAGTTTGCTCTGCAGGCTCCGAAGTCTCCATAAGTCTGGCCCTAGCGCCATGAACCCAATGTCTGCTTTATGTCCGAACAGTGCTATGCAAAGAACCTGATGGTCGCCGTCTTGAATTTCTTTGACTGCGGCTATTATTCGCTGCTCGTCAGTCGTGTCAGTGACTTTGCAGAATAGGTGGAGAACACCCCACCCAACTGATGTCGACACATAGTGCGGTTGGGTCATGCAGTGATTTTAGTGGTCTATTGGTCGATCTCACCGGCGTAGATGTTCATTGAATCCTCGCGAGCAAACCCAATCAAAGTCATCTTCGCTCTTTTCGCTAGTTCAACAGCGAGTGCGCTGGGGGCAGATACGGCAATAAGAGTTCCAAAACCTCCGGTCCAGGCCTTCTGCACCATTTCGAAGCTGGCGCGCCCAGTCACGAAAAGTCCAAGTTGCTTTGCATCAGATTTTTCTTCAAGAAAGCGGTTGCCGATGACTTTGTCAACGGCGTTGTGTCGACCAATGTCTTCACGCACTAGCTCGATCGTACCGTCAGCACCAAAAACAGCTGCTGCGTGAAGGCCTCCTGTCCGAGTGAACATTTCTTGTTGGCCTTGGACCTCTTCCAACATTCGATTCAGTGCTTGAACGCCAAACGTGGTGGCCTCGCTTATCGGAGTCATTCGTGCAGCTAATTCGGTCAATGCAACTGATCCGCACAGACCACATGATGAACTGACGTTGCCCAGCCGCGGTTGTGGAATTGGAGCGCGTCCGCCAGTCTCCACGGTAACGACATTGAATTCGTACTCGGCAGCTGGGCCTTCACCGCAGTATCGGACTCCTGTCACGGCAACATCTTCGAGAAGATTTTCCGTGGCACAGAAACCTACAGCGAGTTCGTAGTCGTGGCCTGGCGTGCGCATTGTCGTCCCGACCAGGTTTCCATCTAGCCGAATCTCAAGTGGTTCTTCAACCACTACTTCGTCTGGGAGGCGTGAGATCGAACCGCTGTCTATCCGTTGAATTATGAACTTTTCAGTTCGACCCCGCCTCATATCGACAGGCTACTGCTGACCTCGGGTTTCTCCGGACACTCGTTTGTCTGATTCACTATTCAGGCTTTACGCGCTGCAGCGATGCTTCTAGGTGGTGTTGCATCGGTTTGCCGACGGCCGCCATCGAAAGGTCGTAGGTCAACGTATTATTTTCGATCCGCAATAGACGGCGCACTTGCTCAACTGGTTTTGCTGTAACCGTCGTTACAACCTGAATCGATTCAAGATTGACAACACAGGAGGTTGGGTTAGCTGCATAGAACCCATTGTGGACTTCAGTAATCCCTGTTGGTTGCGCAACGACCATTTCAAGGGTCTTGTCGTCGATGACCCTTAGAAAGCCTTGTTCGGAGTGGAGGGGCTGTCTATCAGAAGGTTTTTTCGTCTTTTGTGAATATGTGAGAAACGGCTTTCCTACATGGCCGAAAGCAATCTCTTCAAGGTACTCAAATTCTTCAATGCCTGGATAGTGGCCAATTCCTGAACCACGCCAGTCCCCGACCATGACAGCTAACGGTTCACAGGCTTTATGAAGTGACGGCTGCATGGCTGTACCAATCCGAAGTTGCAAAGATTGAGTTGACGAATATTGATTGTTTAGCTTCAGGAGCTCTCTATGAATCGGGGTTTCCAGGAAGTCGAGAAGATCAGAAATCCATGTCTGGCATCGCAGGCATCCCGGCTCCATCCTCTGCTGGCTGTTCACAGATAACAGCTTCAGTTGTCAGGAACAGAGCAGCAATAGAAGCGGCATTCTGCAGCGCTGACAAAGTGACCTTCGCCGCATCTATAACGCCAGCGCCTACAAGGTCTTCATACTCGCCGGTTGCTGCATTCAGACCCTGACCACCGTCTAGGTCCTTAACACGACTCACCACGACGCCGCCTTCTAGGCCGGCATTTTCAGCGATTTGTTTGAGAGGCCCCTCAAGCGACCGGGCAACCAGATTTACGCCTGTTGCCACGTCACCATCTAGAGAGCTTGCGGCAGCTTCGACAGCAGCTTGGGCCCGCAGAAGGGTGACCCCTCCGCCTGCGACAACTCCTGACTCAATAGCTGCTTTCGTGGTGCTAACAGCATCTTCGATCCGATGCTTTTTTTCTTTGAGCTCGACCTCGGTTGCGGCACCGACTTTCAATACTGCTACGCCACCTGAGAGTTTCGCGAGTCGCTCTTGCAATTTCTCACGGTCATAATCCGAGTCAGTGTTATCAATCTCATTTTTGATCTGCTCAATACGACCCGCAACATCAGCTTCGTCGCCAGCTCCTTCAATGATGGTCGTCTCATCTTTGGTCACAATTACCCTGCGAGCGGTACCAAGTAAATCAAGGGTGGTATTTTCAAGCTTCAAGCCAACATCTTCGCTAACAACTTGGCCTCCAGTAAGAATGGCCATGTCTTGAAGCATCGCTTTTCGACGATCACCAAAGCCTGGAGCTTTAACGGCAACTGACTTGAACGTCCCACGAATTTTGTTAACAACGATTGTCGCGAGCGCCTCGCCTTCTACGTCTTCGGCGATAATAACCATGGGCTTTCCAGCTTGCATCACCTTTTCTAGAACCGGAACCACATCACGTACCGCCGTGATTTTGCCTTGAACAAATAAGAAATAGGGATCATCCAGAACTGCTTCTTGGCGGTCTGCGTCAGTGACGAAATATGGAGATATGTAGCCCTTGTCGAACCGCATGCCTTCAACGAGGTCCATTTCCAAACCGAAGGTTTGACTCTCTTCGACCGTGATAACGCCATCCTTACCCACTTTTTCGATGGCCTCGCTGATGTGATCACCGATTTCGCGATCCGCAGCTGAAATAGCGGCTACCTGCGCTATTTGCTCTTTGGATTCGGTAACACTGACAGCCATACCTTCGATCGCGTCTACCGCAGCTTCGACGCCCGCTTCAATGCCTTTCTTGAGCGACATCGGGTTAGCGCCGGCAGCAACGTTACGCATACCTTCGTGAACCATTGACCATGCCAGAACTGTCGCTGTGGTTGTGCCATCGCCGGCCACATCATCAGTTTTTTTTGCGACTTCTTTGACTAATTCCGCACCAATCCGCTCAATTGGGTCTTCAAGCTCAATATCTTTAGCGATTGATACCCCGTCATTAGTGATAGTTGGAGCGCCCCACTTCTTGTCTAGGACAACATTTCGTCCTTTGGGTCCGAGCGTTACTCGGACAGCGTCCGCAAGCTGGTTCATTCCCGCTTCAAGTGCTTTGCGAGCTTCATCGTCGAACGAGATCATCTTGGCCATCTGAATTTGACTCCGTTGTGTGTGGTTCAGCGCACCCTCATCCGAACTGACTGCTAGCTAGTTCGTTGTTGGGCACTAGGTCATTAGCACTCTCACCCAGAGAGTGCTAACAGCCAATCAGCGAACACCCTCCATTTGCAACCTCTAGGCAAAGGATTCTCTTTGGAATTGGTGGATCAACTTATCTGGATAGTGGCAGCAGTCACACCCTTGGCACCACACCGAGACGGCATCACTTTGATCAAAGGTCGGCGAGTATTTGGTCACCTAGATCGCTTAGACATCGCGTCGTCTGGTCGTATGCCCGTTCAGGTCCAAAATTTTCGACTAAGGAGTGCACCGTCATACCATCAGGAAGAACGACACCGGGGTCACATGACCCGACTAGAGCCACAACTGGTACTTGGCGCTCTTTGGCCATAGCGGCGACGCCGCCCACGACTTTTCCATTGAACGATTCTGTATCCAAACGGCCTTCTCCGGTAATGACTAGGTCAGCATTAGATATCGCATCTTCCAACCCAACTTCTTCCGCTACGAGCTTGAAACCATTCACCAGTTGAGCACCGATTGCGGCGAGACCCCCTGCCAGGCCGCCTGCCGCGCCAGAGTGTTGTAGGTCTGTCACATTGGTGCCGTACTCTTCGAGATACAGGTCTGATAACCGTCGGAGGCGTCGCTCTAATAATTCAATCTGTGCTTTGGTCGCTCCTTTTTGGGGTCCAAACACAGATGGAGCCTCAAGAAATCTGGTGTCGACGTCACAAGCAACCAGCAGATCAACACCTGAAAACCGAACTAAAGGCTCCATAGCTCGTATCGCCCCTAAACCCCCGTCGGTTGAAGCTGACCCTCCGACACCAATCACTATTCGCTTCGCTCCCGCTGTTCTCGCCTCTGAGATCAGTTCTCCTGTACCTGATGTAGTTGCAGATAATGGGTCATTCTCTTCGGCTCCCCCCGCCACGAGTAGGCCACTAGCCTCTGCCATTTCAACAACCGCTCTGCCCTCAGAAATGCGCCATCTTGCCTTTACCGGGTCCCCAAGTGGTCCACTCACATTAGAAACGCGATTGAATCCACCCAGTGCGGCAAGAGTTCCTTCACCTCCATCGGCTAGGGGTATGAGCACTATGTCTCTGGCTATCCCTGAGACACCTTTTGCTATTGCCTGTGCCGCTGCGAGAGCCGTTGCTGTGCCACGGAATTTGTCAGGGCATACGAGAATACGCAACGGAATGATGTTGGTGGAATGCCTTACTCGGCACTCGCCTTGTCTATGCCCAAAGCAACGAGAACATCGACATCTTTTTCGAACTTATCTCCCAGAGCAGCAGCATCCTGCGGCATTTTGTAGACATCGTTCTTGGCATCCAAACCCAACAATTCCGCGATATTACCAGCCTCGATAATGTTGCCCGGCTTGTAGTGGACCCGAGTTCGGTCCAGCGGCGTGCCTTTCATGTTGATCGGGCTTTGGGTAATAAATCCTTTGGTTTTTAAAATGTCAGTGATTCGTCCTGCTGCACCTCGAACACTGGTCGAGTTCGCGACCTGAACCGACACTTGGCTGTTGGGTCTACCTTCAAATCCCACCATGGTCCCGGCATCAGCATCATCTGCGGCAGTTCCATCTTCGGGGGACGATGTAGCAACGGTTATCCCTGGAAGAGTGGTTTCTGTCGCAGTTCCTGCCCCATCATCTGGAGCACCTACTTCATTTTCAGCCGCTTGGACCGTGGTCGGTGAAGCAGATGGAGATGGATCGAGGGTGGGCGTGTCGGTGCCGCGCAACAAATAGATACCTACTACTACGGCAACGATTACCAATAGCGCCCCTCTTATAGCAGCGGCATTGTTAGGTCTTGACATGGGACCGTTCATCGGGCGACCTCCTGGTCGGCTGTACGGCGAGCTGAATGTTCTTGGCGTCGACGATCACGCATTCGCCTTAATCGTCGCACGAGGAGCGGCTCCGCGGCTAACGCCTCATCTGAGGCGATCAGCCGATCTAATGCAGCCGCGTATTCGGGTTCGGTTAGCTGGAATTTTTCGCGCACACCTTGATCCTTAGGTGTCTCTAACTCCCACCATGACTGCTCAAATTCAAGAATGTCGAGGTCACGTTGACTCAGTTCTCGATGAGGCGATTCTTCCAAGTTCACTATTTTCCTTCCCTTGTCACAGAGCCCGAGGTGGGAATCGAACCCACAACCTCCGCTTTACAAGAGCGGTGCTCTAGCCGTTGAGCTACTCGGGCCGTGCACGCCTAGCGTAAACCCCAGCGGGCGGTTGGTGATGTCGTTCAGTGACCGATTTCTCTCTGACGTTTTACTTCATAGATCGTTATAGCTGCTGCATTGGAAACATTCAGTGACTCAAGCTCACCTGCTTGGGGTATTGCGACAAGTTGGTCGCATCTCTTTTTCGTCAAATGGGACAGTCCTTCACCTTCTGCACCAAGAACAATCATGAGTGGTTCTGTGGCAACCTGCATCTCATAAATTGAATTTTTCGCGTTGCCGTCAAGTCCCACTATCCATAGGCCTTTCTCTGACATTTCCTTCAAAACTGTCGGTAGGCCTGCGACCAAAGCAATCGGAAGATGCTCTACAGCGCCCGCGGCTGCCTTCACAGCTGCAGGCGTGAGGCGGACGGCTCTATGGCGGGGGAGAAC
>NTLA01000025.1 GCA_002457435.1 Acidimicrobiales bacterium MED-G01
CGAGGCTCTGAACCGAATCGAAAGTATTTTGGCGGTTACTCCTGGGTGGATGCACCCGGGGACTGACTACATTGCATCGTTCCCTCCTTTTAACAATCAGCCGACGGCCTATCGGATAACAGTTGGAGGAGAACAACGCTGGTTCGCTCAATGCGGCTTTGAAGCCCTGGCGTGCTCATGGATGTTTCCCGGCGAAATTGTGGATATCAACGCCCCATGTTTGTTGGGTGACGACTCTCTGCATCTCAAAATGAAAGACGGAGAACTAGTTCTAGTGGACCCTGAAACCATCGTCGGGTACACCCGCAGTCGCCTAGGAATGGAGGAACCTGATCAACCATTTAGGTGAGGCGGCATGAACTTGTTCAGGTCTGAACAACACGCGCAACAATGGAAGGACTGGGATGAGGAAATGGCGAGTACCTTGCGCCCTGTTGAGTGGTGGACAGAGACATTCCGGAATCCGATTTTTCGCAACCGTAATCGCCCCGATTATCTGACTTGGTTGACAGGGGAAAGCGGGATATCTGCCACAGCCGCATTCCACGACCGTTTGCAACAGTAGCTACTCAAGTACACCAGCGATCACCAGATCAGCGATCTCATCTCCTTCGTACCCCAAGAGGTCACTCAGAATCTCAAAATTGTGCTCACCCCACAAGGGCCCACTCTTGGTAGGTGTGCCGTCGCTTCTTGATAAGCGGAATCCGTACTGTTCAGCCCACGTGGTGTCGTAGATCTCGTGGGGCACCTCAACGAAATGGTTGCGGTGGATCAACTGAGGATCGGATGTAACTTCGGGGCTGTTTTGAACTTGGTGGGCTGGAACTCTTGCGGCTTGGAGGAGTTCTGTAGTTTCGGCAGCGTCTCGAGTAAGACACCAATCCCGTAAAATTTGGTCCAGTTCTTCTTCTCTGTCTAGACGTTGGGGCAGCCCCAAACTCGATAGGTCGTCTCGACCTACGGCTTGAGTGAGGGCTCGCCACTGTTCGTCATTTTCGCAAGCTATAGCGATCCATTGGTCCTTCTGACCATTCGCGCATTCATACACCGAATGTGGTGCCATCCACCGATCAGCGTTTCCCATTCGGCTCTGAGGAAATCCATTGACCTCTTGGTCAAGTATTGCTTCAGTCAGAAAATGAATGCCACCTTCAGCTTGTGAGAAATCGAGCGCCATGCCTTCGCCAGTGCGTTCTCGGTAGTCCAGGGCTGCCATGATTAGTGCCGCTGTGAGACGTGGGGAAGTGGCATCTGTGTACGCGAGGAAAGGACCGGCGGGGAGACGATCTGCCCAGCCCGTCAATTCGTAGTAACCGCCCGTGGCCGCACCCATATTTCCGAAACCAGGGATGGGCGACAGAGGGCCGCTTTGACCGAAAAGTGTTGTTGAACAAACGATTAGACGTGGGTTGGCTTCCAGTAGGTCCGATGGACTTAACCCAAGTCGGTCGAGTACGCCTGCCGAAAAAGCGTTAACGACGATGTCGCATTTCGCTGCAAGATCCAAAACTACTTGCCGCGACTCGGGCACCTTCAGATTGATCTGCAAGCTTTCTTTGTGGGCATTGATGGAATGCCACTGCTGGCTGTTCTCAGGGCCCTCTGAGTCCTCGGGATCCCGGCTTAAACCAGATGTACGGACCTGATCAGGTCGCGTCTGAGATTCCACTCGAATAACGCGGGCGCCGTAATACCCCAACATTCGGGTGGCGAAGGGACCCGCATACACCCATGTAAAGTCAAGAACGGTGATTCCTTCAAACGGAAGTCCCGTGCTCGTAGGATCGCCCCCCAGCTTTTCTAAGTCCCGGGTTTCGTTCAGGACTTCTTTAGTGTGTTCCCCCAACAATGGCGGTTTTCCGAGTCGTTTGAGGCCTACGGGAGTTCCGTGAGCCCAAGGGCCCGGAAATCTCACCGTTGTTTCAACCTGATCCATTTTGACTTCGTCCCAAAATTCCCGCTGAGCATAGTGAGGTGTTTCAAGGACGTCTGCAGGAGTGATAACCGGAACCAGCAGAAGTTTGTCCCGTTGAGCCATCAAAAAAAGATCTTGTTTGGTGTGAGAGATAAGAGCGTTAGCGAGACACTGTGCTGTTCGCTCTGTGATTGATGCGACTTCTTCGAGACTTCGATCGGTGAGTAGATCTACCCAATCGATCTCTGCTAGGTCCTCGTCTAGGTGTCCTTCTTTTTGCACCCATTCGAGTAGACGTTTCGTAAATGATCCGACCAGAACACCAGGCAAAAAGGTGATTGTCACATGACCGTCGGCACACTCGTAGACGAACCGGAATTCAACCATCCCCAACAGTTCGAACCCGCCACCAGTTCTCTGCGCCGGAGGATTGTCACATAAAGAAGGAGTCAGCCACCCTTGGGCTGTAAGGATCATTGCTTCTTGAGCAGAGACATCAACGTGTTGGCCGAGTCCACTGGCTTTTCTTTCGGTCAACGCAATGAGCGCTGCGCAAGCAGCTTCGGAGGCCGCGTTGACCCATACCTGAGGGGCTGAAATACGCACAGGTGCCCGATCACGGTAACCATTGAGCGACATAGGGCCGGCTGCTGCGTTAAGCGTGAGATCTGTGCCGGCCCAATCCGACTTAGGACCCTCGCTTCCGAAGTTACTCATCGAAACCGTCACAAGGGAAGGGTTGGCAGTACGCAGAGCGTTGAGGTCGATATCCATCGCCCCGCACTCGATGAGCACATCGGCTGTGCACGCCAATTCCAGAAGTTGTTGGGCATCGTCGAGTACAACCGAGCGTTTGCCGCGGTTGTA
Source organism: Acidimicrobiales bacterium MED-G01 (assembly GCA_002457435.1). Lineage (GTDB taxonomy): Bacteria > Actinomycetota > Acidimicrobiia > Acidimicrobiales > Poriferisodalaceae > MedAcidi-G3. The sequence goes on from NTLA01000025.1 coordinate 2,786, forward strand.
GGCCCAATGTTGAAGCGAGTATTCGGGATTTTCTTCATCGTTTGCGAAGGGAGGAAGGTGACGGGAACGTTGCCCTGATGACGGCTCCACAGCAATGACGTCAGCTCCCAACTGTGCAAGCAGAAAGCCTGCGAAGTGACCTCGATCATCTGTGAGATCTAGCACGCGGTAATGCGACAACATTCGAGCCCCTCATCTCTCAATCATCCGGAATGAAGATCGTAGTGTCGACCTTTAGCGCGAGTCGACAGAACGTGGTGAACTGTCGGCTTACCGCGAGGAACATATGACTAAAGAAGAAGAGAACACCATCGACCCTGTCACAGACCTTCATGATCGCCAACGGCGGATTCGTGAAGATATGGGTGGAGCGGACCGAGTCACGAAGATGCGGCAGGATGGAACGCCGACCATCAGAGACCATATTGAGGGCGTATTAGACCCGGAGTCGTTTCGCGAGCTCGGTACGCATAGCCGATCTATGCGGCTTGAAGATCGACACAACACGCCTGGCGACGGCAAAGTGGGAGGAGAAGGCCGAATCGATGGTCGACCCGTTGCTATTGGCGGCGACGACATCACTGTCAAGAAGGGTTCTAGCGCGATTGTTGGCGGTCGACGGATGCACCGAATTTATGAACGTGCTCTGGAACGAGGCATGCCGTATGTGTACATCGGAGAAACCGGCGGAGGTCGAATCCCTGACTTAATTGGAGCTGAGGGCATAGCTGACGTAGCGCCAGACCCGGAACTGACGCAACGTAGAAGACAAATCCCGATGGCAACCATGATCGTTGGTCAAAGTTTCGGAGGTTCGTCATTTCAATCGGCGTTCTCCGATTTCGTTGTGCAGGTGCGCGGTTCGGTCTTGGCCGTCACTTCCCCAAGAGTCTTCGAAGTGGCAACCGGTGAAATTATTGGATTCGAAGAACTAGGTGGAGTTGATGTCCACTCTCGGATCACGGGTCAGATTGATATAGGTGTGGATACTTTCGAAGAAGGCTATGAGGCTGTTCGAAGATGGCTCTCGTATCTGCCGTCTAATGCTTGGACGACTGCGCCTCGGAGCGATTTTCGAGCTGACCTGAGTCCTGATGAGTCGTTGGCTGACATGGTTCCGCTCAAGAGAACTCGAGGCTATGACATGCGCCGATTCAGCTCGGCTCTTTTGGATCCCGGTACGTTCATGGAGCTACAGCCCGGTTACGCCCGTAACCTCACCACTGGTTTGGGGAGACTAGATGGTTTCTCTGTCGGAGTTATTGGGAACAATCCCATGTTTAACGCTGGTGTCTTAGACCCCGAAGCCTGTCGGAAAGCTATTCGCCTCATGTGTCTATGCGACGCATTTAACTTGCCGGTCATCTTTTTGATGGACGTTCCTGGCTTTATGGTCGGAAAAGCCGTTGAACACGACCGAATTTTGTCGCTCGCAATTCGTTTCGTTGAAGCATTAGGCAACATGTCCACCCCGACGTTGACGGTGACACTCCGCAAAGGATTCGGGTTAGCGTTTCCGGCTATGAACGGTTCGGGTTTGGGGTCGTCGGGCTTGTACTCGTGGCCTGGCGCAGAAATCGGATTCATGGACCCAGATGTTGGGGTCAACGTCGCCTACGCCTCAAGGCTTGACCAGTTGAGTCCTGAGGAGGCAGAAGTGGAGCGAACCAGAATGGTGTCGGAGATCTCTCTAGCAACATCACCATACGAAGCAGCGGGAACTCTTCGAATTGACGAAGTGATTGACCCGGCCGACACTCGAAGCGTTCTGGTCGATGACCTCCGCCAATTAGATGGGCGTCGAGTGCCACCACCAGAGGCAAGGCCGCTGAGTTATTGGCCTACTGTTTAATGCAAGGATTGAGGGCAACTGAATGCACTATGAGGTAACCGAAGAACAACGAAACGCGTGTGCTCAAGACGGGGCTTTAGCGTTGAAGAACGTCGTCAGCGCAGAGTGGCTTGAAGTTCTCAAGGCGGGCATCGAACGCGATATCAGTGAACCCGGACCATTCTTCCATGGTTATGTTCCCGATAGCGGTGTTGGCAAATTCCACGGCAATATCAGGATCTGGGAGACCGATTCAGAAATGGAAAGATTCTGTACCCAAGGACCACTGGTCTCTTTGGCTGCGCAGTTTTTCCAGTCATCGAAGATAAACCTCTTCTATGACCAACTCTTCGTGAAGGAACCGGGAACCGAAAACCGGACTCGTTGGCACAACGACTTGCCTTATTGGCCCGTCAGAGGACACCAGATCATGTCATTTTGGGTGGCTTTGGACACCGTGACTGTTGACAGCGGCGGACTCGAATTCATAAAAGCATCGCACCTTTGGGATAAGTGGTACCAACCAGAAACCTTCGGGAAAACCTCTGGGCACGGCGAATATGAAAGGAACCCCGATTACGTCGATATTCCAGACATCCAAGCTATGCGTGACCGCTACGAAATCATTAGTTGGGATTTAGAGCCGGGTGACGTGTACGCGTTTCACGCGATGACAGTCCACGGAGCTGGAGGAAACCTGCGGTTCGACGTTCGACGTCGCGGCTACACAGTGCGGTATTGCGGAGACGACGCGGTATATGACACCCGAAAAGGCACCCAAGGTCACCTTCGATCCGAATCACACCGCGATGGAGATCAACTAGACAGCGACCAATATCCACTCGTTTGGAACGCTAGCTAATCGGTGCTTATTTATTACTCCAACACCTCAGCGACAGCTAGATCCGCAATCTGCTCCACGGAATAGCCCAAGAGTTCACTAAGCACCTCAAAATTGTCTTCACCTAAACACGGCCCGCCTCGGTTCAGGACGGCTGGAGTGCGCGACATTTTCGTCCTACACGAATGAGTCCACATCGTTCCTGCGTGACTTTGGGGAACCTGGATCTGATGATTTCGGTGAGCTAGTTGAGGGTCGGAGTTAGTTCCAGCCGCATCATGCACTGGATAAGCCGCCACCCCCAGACCTTGAAGCTCTTCGGCAGCAGTAGTGCTATCGCGAACCGACGACCATGCACTCAGCCGCTCATCAATTGTTGACCGCTGTTCGCGACGCGCTGTTTGGTTGGCATCGGAGAGGTCGTGGAGTTCCAACAAGGCGGCCAACTGTGGCCAACTTTCATCTGAACAAGCCACCGCTAGCCATGAGTCGTTACCGTCGGCAGGGAAAACGCCATGAGGAAAAATATTTGGGTCGTCATTTCCTGCTCTTTGAACTGTTCGCCCGTTGACGCTTTGGTCCAATATTGCGGGAGCTAGGTAATGCAAAGCGCATTCAGTTTGTGAAAGGTCGATGTGCTCACCGAGCCCTGTTTCCCGTCGTTTTTCCAAAGCAGCCATCAGCGATGAAACCACTATTCGTGGGGCCAAGAAATCCGTATATGGACCGTACGGACCAGCGGGTGGCCTATCGGGCCAGCCCGTCAGTTCGTAGTACCCCGCTATTGCAGCTGCCATGAACCCGTACCCGGCAAGAGTCGAATGAGGTCCGCTTTGTCCAAGCAGAGAACTTGAAAGCATGATCAAGCCGGGGTTAATTTCCGAGAGCACGTCATAGCCGAAACCCAAACGACCCATAGCACCCGGAGCAAATGATTCGGTAGCAATATCAGCCCACCGAATCAGATCAAACACCACTTCCTTCGACTCCGGTTTACTGAGATCAAGGCTGAGGCTCCGTTTCCCAGCGTTGTAGACGCCGTAACCCACGCTGTTATCTGGATGAGGGTCCTCATTTACAAACGGATTCACCGTTCTCATAGTGTCGGGACGACTAGCGGTCTCTACCTTGACGACCTCTGCCCCATAATCACAGAGGATTCGAACAGCAGAAGGCGTCGCAATCACCCATGAGAACTCAACAACCTTCAATCCTTCCAAGGGCAAAGAATCCGTGACAGGTTCTCGAATATCGAGACTGGTAGCCCGGTCCAGTGAAATCGAATCGCTGTGTTGACCCAGAGTCGCAGGGATCCCTCCGAAATCTGCATCACTGTTCTTGAACTTCACTAGCCCACCGGGATGTTTCGCTTCGCCCCCTTTCCCATCAGGTTTGACGTCCCAAAACTCCCGAGCATCAAGATGCTCATATTCGACAAGATCGGCAATCGTCATCGAAGGCGTAATGAGCAAGTTGCGGTCCAACGCCGCATCCCACAATTCGGCTTTTGATTTCGATGCGAGGAAACGTCCGTAGGTCGCAAAAGCAGCCGCTACGACATCGAAACTCACCTCGCCAGCGAAAAGCTGGACTCCAAGATTTTCCCAGTCGATAGAGATCAGGTTGTCATCTGCAGCATCTTCCTCTTCGAGCCACTCTGTGAGTCGACCAGCAAATGGAGCAAAAGCCACTCCTGGCAAGATTACGCAAATGGTGTAGCCATCGAGACAGGGGAATAACAACGGAATATCCATCCCGCCGAGACTGATGCCCCCAGCCATCCGGTCAGCGGCTAAAGCGTTTTCCAAAGGAGCGACGTTCTGTGGAAACCCAATGGTGAGTGATTCTTGAGCTGAGACATCTATGTGCTGACCGGTTCCACTTCGGTAACGCTCCTGCAAGGCAATCAAACTTGCAGCCGCCGCGTCAGCTGCAGCGTGAAGGAAGCTGTGCGGTACTCCCACTCGAAGCGGGGCTCTGTCCGCGTCACCGCTCGCATGCATAAACGAACTCCCAGCAACAGCTGTTAAGTCAGTTCCCGACCAATGTGAACGCGGCCCGGTAAGGCCATAAGGAGTAATGGAAGCATGGATAATTTGGGGGTTGATTTCTTTGATGTTCTCGTATGCCAGATCGAGGGAATGTAAATAACCTGGTCGCTGATCTTCGAACAAAATGTCAGCACTCTGAACCAGATCACGAAATCTCGTTCGGCCTTCTGCCGATTCGATATCCAAGACAACAGATTTCTTTCCCCTGTTGTAGGCCCAATGAGTGAGGCTGAAGTTCGGATCGGGATCATCGGCAACATAAGGACCCGTAAGCCGTGTGGAGACCCCCCGCTCGGGTTCAACGGCGATCACTTCAGCGCCAAGGCGAGTCAATATGTGTCCAGCGAACTGACTGATTCCATCGCAAAGATCAATAACACGGATGTGCTCTAGCATCCTGTTCCCCCTAATCCCTCAAGATCATAGATTCAGCGCTGCCGGTCGGTTGAAACTTCTGAATTAGTAACAGCGAAGCGGCAAGTTCGCCGCAGCACTTCAGATCCGAATAGCCTTGCGACATGGGCAAGGTCTTTAACGTCGGTCAGATAGAACAATACGAAACCGACGGATGGGTTTCGCCGCTCGATGTCTTTACCGGTGAACAAGTCCGCGAATGCCGAACACGCCTAGAGGAGTGGGAAGCGATGCGAGGCGGCTCCCTCCCTCCACACGAGCGTTCTAGTGGGCACATTTTGTTCCCTTGGATTGATGACCTTATGAGAAATGAAACAATCCTCGATGCCGTTGAAGATCTAATCGGGCCAGACATCCTCTGCTGGAATTCAGTCTTTTGGATCAAGGAACCGCACAGCCCCAGCTATGTGGGCTGGCATCAAGACCTCCAATACTGGGGGCTGTCCAATTCCCAGGTGGTATCCATCTGGATCGCGCTGAGCGACGCCAGTGAAGATGCTGGTTGTATGAGTGTCATTCCCGGCAGCCACAAAATCATTCTCGGCCACCAAGAGACCTATGCAAAAGACAACCTGTTAAGCCGAGGTCAAGAACTTGAAATCGATGTGACACAACACGCCACTGTTGCCATGCCGCTAAAACCCGGACAGGTCTCTTTTCATAACGTTCGGACTGCGCATGGCTCCGGCCCGAACACCACCGGGGACCGACGCATCGGTCTTTCCTTCCACTACATGCCGACCAATACCGAACAAACATTGAGCGAATGGGACAGTGCTGCGTTGGTGCGAGGGGAAGACCAGCACCACAATTTCGAGCATTGCCCCAAACCCGCGTATGACCTTGAACCGACAGCAGTTGACTTCCACAAACGTGCAGCCGACGCAATGAGACAGATCATTTACACCGGCGCTCGCGCAGACAAGCCAACCCTCTAGGTTTGTTGAGTGCTTGATCTTCATCACGTCCACATTTTCGCGAGCAACGCGTCAGCCACCATCGAGTGGTGGCAACGCAATCTCGGTGCGGTGGTGAGTTACGACGGAGAGTTCGGAGGAGCGCGGAACATTTTCATGAAGGTTGGACAAGGCCGCATCAATATCTATGACCAGCAGCCCAGAGGAACGTCCAACGGCGCGTATCACCACGTCGGTATACGAGTTGAAGGACTTGCCGACCTAAGAGACCGCATGAACGCTAATGGTGTTGACTTTCGGTCTGACATCAGGGAGTTCGGCAACTGGCGATATTTGATGTGCTCTGCCCCAGACAATGTCCTCTTGGAGCTTTTTGAAGTTGATATCGACGACATGTCTCCCGAACTCGCTGACTTCTTTAATTTGGGCTGAAGTCGCGAGAAATGTGCGAAGCTAAAGAAATGGCAGTTGAACAGCTTGACGTCGAACACCTCTTCACCCTCGACCTTCAGGTCGCTGAAGGAGCCCAAATAATTAAGGGTGGGCCACATGGCACAAGAATTATTGCAGAGGTGGCGGGTGGAACCTTCACCGGTGAACGCCTCAACGGCAGCGTTGTTTCTCCAGGTGGTGACTGGGTTACGGCACGCGCCGACCGGAACATCCAGTTGGACGTTCGTCTGACCTTGGTTACCGACGACGATGCAGTGATTTTGATGCAGTACAAAGGCATCGGGGAACCTGCGGCAGGTGTGGCTAGGTCAGCACCCCAGTTTGAGACGGGGGACGAACGGTACGCCTGGTTAAACAATGTTCAAGGAGTTGGAATTGGGCAGCTACACCCTGAAGGTGGAGTGACCTACGAGGTCTACGCACTGACTCAGCTTCCCTAACGCTCTTTCGGCGACACCAACCACACAGTTGGCTCACTCAAATAAGAGCGACTTGGAAGCACCGGTGGTTCGCCGCTTGTCAGACGCCACATTGGGATTACAGAGAATGTGGCAGCCAAAGACACGACAATCGCGCCAACAATTGCCACCGTATAGGAGCCGGTTGCGTCGATGATGGCCCCGGCGGCGATCGGGCCGATCAGCGCGCCAACTCCAGCCGACGTGTACTGAACTCCGAGAACACCACCTAACCCTTCAAGACCAAAAATCCCAGCCATCGCGACTGGGCTTAGGGCAACGAATCCGCCGTACCCCACACCCAGTAGCCCGGCGAAGAGCAGCAGCAGCGGATAGTTCGCTCCGGCGATCAACCACACGATGTACGCGATGGGCTGGATTCCAAAACACATGATGATCAGGGGTAGAACACCGACCCGCATGCCCAACACTCCAAGACCAAGCCGACCAAGCACGCTACCGAGACCCAGTGAGGTGATAAGAAATGCCGCTGTGCTTGACGTGATCCCTTGCTCTTTGGCGTACTGAACCAGAAAAACGAACGGAATAAAAAGAGCAACTGACATGAGAAAGCCAGCGACGTACAGCCGCCAAAATTCTGATCTTCGCAGAGCCCGACGTGCTGCTGAAATGCTGACCGATACCGAAGCCGGTGGGGTTGGAGGCCGAAAAGAAAACAGAGCTACGACGCCATAAACGATGATGCTTCCGATCCCCATGAGTTCAAAAGCGCTGCGCCACCCTGCTGTGCGGATAAGCCATTCCGCGACAGGAACCAAGGTCAGAGTGCCAAGTCCTATGCCGACGGTGTTGATCCCCAGAGCTAGTGTCCTGTGTTTTTCGAACCAAGCTCCAGTAGCGACACTAAGAGGCACTAAGTAGGAGCCAATGCCCAACCCAACTCCGAGTCCGTAGATGAGGATTCCTGCGAACAGAGACTCGACTTGAGCGGTGAGCCACAGACCCCCACCCATGAGGAGGGCCCCTACCGCGACTAAGCGTCGAGCACCGAAGCGGTCCGCCAGCGGCCCCGCGAGCATGCCGGTCGCAAAAAAGAGAAATGTTGTGACCGAAAAGAAAGCAGCAATTCCCGACAGGCTGGCGTTGAACTCAGCGACCATTTGTTCGAGCGCCGTTGCAAAGGCGTAAAAGACACCGAATGTCCAGGTGTTAATCAGACACCCACCAAATGCCACCACCCAGCCACGACCGCTGTCGATTTCGTGAGTCCCGGCCATGAACTCACCCTAGAGCAGTCTCTAAGAATGAGGCCTGACTGAGCGGCGCTTTACGTGTCAGTATGACCCCATGGAAATCGAAAAAGGCCTTAACTATGTTCGCGACAACTCGCGAGCCGTTCTAGCGACCCGTCGTCGAGACGGTTCCCCTCAGATGTCACCCGTGAACATCGCGGTAGTCGACGAAGAAATCATCATGAGTACAAGGGAGACCGCCATCAAGACGTGGAACATGCGTCGTGACCCCACCACTTGGCTTTGTGTGTTTCCCGACAAGTGGCTTGGTCGATGGGTGCAATTGCAGTGCCGAGCAGAAATTGTGAGTCTGCCCGACGCCATGGACCTCCTGGTGTCCTACTACCGAACCTTGAGTGGGGAACACCCTGATTGGGATGATTACAAGAAGGCGATGCTCGATGACCAAAGGTGCATTATTAAGTTTGAGATAGAGGCCGCCGGCCCCGACATTCAGGGTTAGCAGTCATGAACACGAACGGCGCTAGCGACTATTTGGTTGTCGGTGCTGGCGCCATGGGCATGGCCTTTACCGACGTGCTCATGACCGAAACCGAGGCTACGGTCACCATCGTTGATCGCCACGGGCGGCCCGGTGGCCACTGGAACGATTCATACCCATTCGTGCGTCTGCACCAGCCCTCTTCGTTTTATGGGGTCAATTCGCGAGCGTTGGGAGCAAACCAGAAAGATTCGATCGGCTTAAACGCTGGTTTATATGAGTTGGCTTCCGGTAGTGAGGTTGTGACGTATTTCGAGCAGGTCATGAACCAACAGTTCCTGCCGACAGGAAGAGTCACATACCTCCCCATGTGCGAATACCTCGGGAATGGCTCAGTCAGAAATCTGGTGTCGGGAGTTGAGACGACTTTCCAAGCCGAAAAGACCGTTGATGCGACATACATGAATGTGACGGTTCCGTCGGTCACCACCCCGAGCTACACAGTCTCCAAAGGAGTCACGTGTATCCCACCTAATGGGCTGCTGAACCTTGAGGAGTCCCCGGGGGAGTATGTAGTGGTTGGCGGAGGAAAGACTGCTATCGACTCTTGTCTCTGGCTACTCGAAAGCGGCGTTGACCCGGATGGAATTAGGTGGATCGTCCCGCGAGATCAGTGGATGTTGGACCGAGCATCCATCCAACCCGGAGAAGAGTTCGCAATTCAGGCCCTGCTTCGTCAGGTCGAAACGATGGAAATTGTCGCTGAGTCTATTTCTGTGGACCAGATGTTTGATGAATTGGTCCAAAGGGGAGCGTTGCTTCAATTTGACCATTCGGTTCGCCCAACGATGTATAGATGCTGCACCGTTACCATCCCCGAACTGGATGAACTGCGTCGAATTCACAACGTCGTTCGTATGGGGCGGGTCCAAAAAATAGGATTAGACCACATCCACCTTGACCATGGAACAATTCCGACTAGCAGCGAAACAGTTCATGTCGATTGCACCGCCGATGGATTAGCGAACCGACCAGTGCGTCCTATCTTTGAGCCCGGCCATCTGACCTTGCAGACGGTGAGAACTTGCCAACAGGTGTTTAGCGCAGCCTTCATTGCCCACGTCGAAGCTGCTTACGATGATGACACCACCAAAAACGAAATATGCACAGTCGTTCCGCACCCCAATGACACATTGGACTGGGTGCGAACAACGAAGGACAACGCCCTCAACTCAATTAGATGGAATTCTGATCCCGATCTAAAGGAGTGGCTGTCAAATGCTCGGTTAGATGGGTTTAGCCGGGCAAAGAGAGACGTCGCTAGGGGTCCCGGCCAACAAGAGCTTGTGGCTCGAATAATGGAAGCCACCCCAGCCGCATTAGGCAAACTGAATCAGTATCTGACGGAGGGCCGCGGGTAGGCGGATAGAAAGATCCGCTATTACCAGCAGTCTTAGATTAAAGGCCTATCAGAGGGCGTCACCGGAGACATTAGAGCCGTGGAACCAGACAGGAAGGCATCCACTGAAGCAGCGCACGAGCGACCTTCGGCAATAGCCCAAACGATGAGACTCTGCCCGCGCCCCATGTCACCGCAAACCCAGACACCATCAGCGTTGGTGGAGAAATCGGTGTCCCGAGCGACGTTGGATCTTTCGTCAAAATCAACCCCCAATTGGGCTAACAGAGCGCCCTTCTCCGGTCCCGTAAAGCCCATCGCTAGAAACACCGCATCTGCTTCTAACTGGAAGTCTGAGCCATGGACCTTCTCGAAACGACCGTCTTTGAACTCAACTTCGTGCGCTGCGAGTGCTCGTAGGTTTCCTTCGTCGTCTCCGACGAATTTTTCAGTATTAACCGAATAGATTCGTTCTCCGCCTTCTTCGTGAGCTGAGGTCGTCTTGAACGTCATCGGAAATGTAGGCCAAGGGTTTCCACCGGAACGTTCCTCGGGAGGACGTTCCATGATTTCAAACTGATGAACTGAGACTGCACCTTGCCTATGAGCCGTACCAAGGCAGTCAGCTCCAGTGTCACCTCCGCCAATAATGACGACTTTCTTACCCGAAGCAGAAATGGGGACCTCGTCGACAGACATGTCTCCCTGTTGAGCTCGGTTAGCCCAAGGGAGATACTCCATTGCCTGGTAGATCCCGTTCAGTTCTCTGCCTTCTATTGGGAGGTCGCGCCATTGAGTCGCTCCGCCCGCTAACACAACGGCATCGAACTGTTCTCGTAGATCATCGCCCGTGATGTCGACGCCAACTTCGATCCCGGTTCGAAATTCCGTGCCCTCGAGTTCCATCTGTTCGATGCGGCGGTCTATATGACGTTTCTCCATTTTGAATTCAGGGATGCCGTATCTAAGTAGTCCACCGATTCGGTCGGCGCGTTCAAAAACCACCACAGAATGTCCGGCCCGGGTCAGCTGTTGAGCAGCTGCGAGACCGGCAGGACCACTGCCTACTACCGCAACGGATTTACCTGAGAGAACACTTGGGGTTACTGGTGTCACCCAGTTCATCTCAAATGCATGATCGATGATGGTTACCTCGACCTGTTTGATGGCCACCGGATCTTGATTGATCCCTAAGACGCAGGCCCCTTCGCACGGCGCCGGGCACAGACGCCCCGTAAATTCCGGAAAGTTGTTTGTAGCGTGCAGGCGGTCGATCGCTTCTTTCCAACGGTCTTTGTAAACGAGGTCGTTCCAATCAGGAATGATGTTTCCAAGAGGACACCCGCTGTTACAGAAGGGGATGCCGCAATCCATGCATCTGCTGGCTTGATCTTTCAGATCCGTTTGGTCGAAGTCTTCATACACCTCATGCCAGTCGAGAAGACGAACGGGGACGGGTCTACGCGTCGGGGTTTGCCTTGAATGTTTTAGAAATCCGCGGATATCAGCCATCTTCCGTCACCCCTTCGCTGCTGCCATCACGGCTTCTTCCACGTCCTGGCCGTGTTCTTCTGCTGTCGCTATTGCTTCAAGAACTCGCCGGTAGTCCTTTGGCATTACCTTTTTGAAGGAACGAACATGTTGATGCCAACGATCCAGAATTGTCGAAGCAACAGTCGAGTGTGTCTCGTCAAGGTGACGTCGAATAATTTCTCGAACTGAATCGGCGTCTTCTTCAGATAGAGAACTTTCTAGATCGACCATTTCATTGTTGAGATTGCGATGAAACTCGTCGTCGGGATCAAAAATAAACGCGACGCCGCCTGACATCCCTGCACCAAAATTTCTTCCGGTGCTGCCGAGAATCACGACGGTGCCACCAGTCATGTACTCGCAACCGTGGTCGCCGACACCTTCGACAACTGCTGTGGCACCTGAGTTGCGAACGCAGAAGCGTTCACCTACCACCCCTCGAATGTAGGCCTCGCCGCCGGTCGCTCCGTAGAGGATCACATTTCCGGCGATCACGTTTTCTTCAGCAACAAAATTAGGCGAGGCGTCGCTCGGCGGTTGAAGCGTGATGCGACCACCAGAGAGCCCTTTACCTAGATAATCGTTAGCGTCTCCGGAAAGACGCAACGTGATGCCTTTCGGGATGAAGGCACCAAAACTTTGGCCAGCCGATCCTGTCATGCCGATATCAATTGTGTTGTCGGGCAGACCATCGCCCCCGTAGGTCTTTGTGAGGTGATGCCCAAGCAATGTTCCAACTGTGCGATTGACGTTTGAAACTGGCATTTCGATGCGCACAGGGGCGCCGTCTTGGAGCGCTGGTTGAGCCCGTTCTATGAGTTCCTGATCTAAAGCTTTATCTAAACCGTGATCTTGACTTTGGGAGCAGAATCGATCTTGTTCCCATGGAGAGGTTGGTATGTGAAGAATGGGGGACAGGTCGAGACCGTCAGCCTTCCAGTGATTCACGGCGCGGTTGACATCAAGACAGTCAACCCGCCCTACTGCCTCTTCGATTGAATGAAAACCAAGCTCAGCTAAATATTCCCTAACCTCCTGAGCCACATACTCAAAGAAATTCACGACGAACTCTGCTTTGCCGTCATAGCGGGCTCTGAGCTCTTTGTTTTGAGTAGCGACACCCACAGGACAGGTATCAAGATGACAGACGCGCATCATCACGCATCCAGACACCACCAACGGCGCAGTAGCAAAACCGAACTCCTCTGCTCCTAATAAGGCCGCAACCATGACATCTCGACCGGTCTTTAATTGCCCATCGGTTTGGACAACAATTCGATCACGTAGTCCATTCATTAACAGCGTTTGTTGAGTTTCAGCTAAACCCAATTCCCAAGGCCCACCAGCATGTTTTAGTGACGTGAGTGGCGAGGCGCCCGTGCCTCCATCATGACCTGAGATCAGAACCACGTCAGCTTTGGCTTTGGAGACACCAGCGGCGACAGTCCCGACTCCTACCTCCGCAACCAGTTTGACGTGAATACGCGCGTCGGGGTTCGAGTTCTTTAGATCATGAATTAGTTGTTTTAAGTCTTCTATCGAGTAGATGTCGTGGTGGGGCGGCGGCGAAATCAGGCCAACTCCAGGGGTGGAGTGACGTGTCTTTGCTATCCACGGCCATACCTTGGGGCCAGGAAGCTGACCGCCTTCACCAGGTTTCGCTCCTTGAGCCATTTTGATCTGAATATCGTCGGAATTCACCAAATACTCCGAGGTCACCCCGAAGCGACCAGAAGCCACCTGTTTGATGGCTGACCTCCGGGAGTCGCCGTTGCTATCTGGGATGAACCGCTCCGTGTCCTCACCGCCTTCGCCAGTGTTTGACTTTGCCCCCAACCGGTTCATAGCAATGGCAAGCGTTTCGTGCGCTTCAGCGGAGATAGAGCCGTAGCTCATAGCGCCAGTTGAGAATCTCTTAACTATTTCGCTGACAGGTTCAACATCGTCGATAGGGATTGGACCCCCCTCGTTGGGGGTCAACGTAAACAAGCCTCGAAGCGTCGCCAGTTCTTCTGCCTGCGTGTCTACGAGTTGGGTGTACTGCTTGAAAAGTTCGTACTGACCCGTGCGTGTTGAATGTTGAAGCCGGTAAACAGTCTCCGGGTTGAATAAGTGAAATTCGCCTTCTCGCCTCCACTGGTACTCACCGCCCGCCCACAGATCTCGATGAGCTACTTCTTCAGGATTTTCCAAGTACGCGAACCGATGTCTCAGCGCTACCTCCTCAGCAATCACGTCAAGGTCGATACCCCCTAGTTTCGACGTTGTGCCGGTGAAGTAGTCATCAATGAGCTGGTGAGATAGGCCGACGCATTCGAACACCTGAGCGCCCGTGTAACTCGCAACAGTAGAAATACCCATTTTGGACATAATCTTTAGAACGCCCTTGGAACAAGCTTTGATGTAGTTCCGTACTGCTGTCTTGCTGTCAACTTCTGTGATTGCACCTTCCTCGATCAGGTCTTCGATTGTTTCGATTGCGAGATACGGGTTGATCGCACCTGCGCCGTACCCGAGTAGTAGCGCCATGTGGTGGACTTCTCGAGCATCACCGCACTCGACGACAAGTCCGACTTCTGTGCGGGTGCGATTGCGCACTAAGTGGTGATGGACCGCACCGGTGAGTATCAGGGACGGAATCGGAGCATTGTCTGCGTTGCTATAGCGGTCGGATAAAACGATGATTTTTGCGCCGCCGGCTATTGCATCAGAGACCTTTGCTTGGATCTCTTCGATTGCCGTTCGCATTCCGGCACCACCTTCGGCCACCGGATACAAGCCATCGATTGCAAACGACTTGAATTCAGGATGATCATCGTCTTCGTTCAGGTACAAGACCTTCGCGAGGTCTTCATTAGAAATCACCGGGTGGGGTAGAACGATTTGGCGACATGAATCTGGCCCGGGCTGCAGCACATTTCCCTCTGGACCTATAACCGAAGATGTTGAGGTGACTAACTCTTCTCGGATGGCGTCCAATGGTGGATTAGTGACTTGAGCGAAGAGCTGAGCAAAGTAGTCAAAAATCAGTCGTGGGCGCTGAGAAAGCGCAGCTATTGGCGCATCGGTACCCATGGAGCCAATTGGTTCCGCTCCTGTCCGCGCCATTGGGGAGAGCAAGATCCTAAGTTCCTCTTCGGTGTAACCAAAGGTGCGCTGGCGTTTCAATACAGACGAATGCTGAGGTGTCAGGAGGAAACGATCAGGCAGGTCATCTAGATGCAACAGCCCTTCTTGTAGCCAATCGCCGTAAGGAGCAGCTTCGGCGAGGGTTTTTTTGATCTCTTCGTCGCCAATGATGCGTCCTTGTTCCGTATCGACCAGAAACATCCTTCCTGGTTGCAGTCTTCCCTTCTGTATAACCGTGCTCTGATCGAGGTCCAGCACGCCGACCTCGGAGGCAACCACGACTAAGCCGTCGTCAGTTACCCAGAAACGTGATGGGCGCAGCCCGTTACGGTCCAAAACCGCTCCGATGACAGCTCCGTCAGTGAATGCAATAGACGCCGGTCCGTCCCATGGCTCTATCAGCGAAGCGTGGTATTCGTAGAAATCGCGTTTCCATTGCGGAAGACGTTCATGATTCTCCCAAGCTTCGGGAATCATCATCAAAACCGCGTGAGGCAAGGTGCGTCCGCCTAAGTAGAGGAGCTCGAGTGCCTCGTCGAAACTGGCAGTATCAGATGCGCCCTCAGTCATAACGGGTAGTGCACGCTGCAAGGCATCACCGAATAATTCAGTCGAGAGTTTGCCTTCTCTGGCGCGCATCCAATTTCGGTTTCCCATCACAGTATTTATTTCGCCATTATGGGCAATCAGGCGATACGGATGAGCTAAAGGCCAGGACGGAAAGGTGTTGGTACTAAACCTTGAATGGACAAGCGCTAGGGCACTCTCCAGTCTTTGGTCAGTTAGGTCAGGAAAGAATTCAGATAATTGGTCACAGGTCAGCATCCCTTTATACACAAAGGTGCGACATGACAAAGATGGGAAGTAAACGCCAGGTTGGATCTCATGTTCGACTCGTTTGCGGAGGGTGAATACAGCCCGCTCAAGGTCCAAATCTCTTATCGGCGAACCGTCCTTGCCTGTTATGAACAGGGTCCGAAAAACCGGCATCGCATCGGTGGCGAATTTCCCCAACGAAGAACTGACGGTTGGGACCTCTCTCCATCCAAGTACTCGAAGACCTTCCTGTTCAGCGAGCAAT
Organism: Acidimicrobiales bacterium MED-G01; assembly: GCA_002457435.1. Lineage (GTDB taxonomy): Bacteria > Actinomycetota > Acidimicrobiia > Acidimicrobiales > Poriferisodalaceae > MedAcidi-G3. Next base: position 18,588 of record NTLA01000025.1, read on the forward strand.
TCAACGGCTTGAGCCGCAGCATCTGGGTCCTCCGAAGGGAGGAAGGCCATGCCAGCGGCATAGCTACCAGCTTCGGGTAGATCGAAGTCGGTGACCTGTCGGAAAAAAGAATCAGGTAACTGGATCAGCATTCCTGCACCGTCACCAACGTTTGCTTCAGCCCCGGTCGCGCCCCTGTGGTCCAGTTGATACAGGCAGGTGAGACCGCGTTGCACCATCTCATGAGATCTTCGACCGTGCATGTCAACGACAAAGGCGACCCCACAAGCATCGTGTTCGTACCTGGGGTCGTACAGGCCTTGGGCCGCGGGCACGCCGAGTTCGCTAATTGTTGTTTCGTGCATAGGTGACGTCCATATTTAAGGGAACGTTTGGTTCGGTGTTCTCGATAAGGGACGTCGTTGGCCCAAGAAGAACGCTACCAGAGGTTATCTACCTTGCTTGACTCTCCAACCCTTGGCACTCACTTACTAAAGTCCAGTGCTGGAGAAGCTATTCCCAGCTACATGCCATCAAGTCCCGCTGACCCTGATTGTTACGCTGCCACTCGAGTGAAGCGAACAGAATCCCTCCAGGGTGGCGGCCTCTGCGAACCTCGTATCGAGCTGATCACCAGCGGGAATGATGAAGGGACCGATCTGATGAGCCGTCGAGTCTTCGTTAATTACGATCAGTTGGTCACGAAGCCTGAAGTCGAGGTCCGTGGGAATGATGTCGACGTCGTGTCCCGAACTGAGGCGCACCGCCGTGCCTGCCGGGATAGTGATCACGTGTTGTTCTGGCTTTGGCTGGCCGACAACTCGGCTGAGACCCACGCTACCGATCACCATCACCACCGCTGCAATAGCGAATAGAGCCAAAACAGATAACGAGGAGCGATCCGAGCGACCGTCGGAAGTTCTCTCCCACGAAGCGTCCACGGCTCCCAAAGCTAATCGGTGTTCGATAGAGTTTCAGAGGTTTGCTGCGTCCGCAGTGGAATAACTGAGGGGGGAGTTGCAGCGTGACCCAGGTCGATGATGCGGTGCTCGGGATTGACGAGCAAGGTTCGACCGAAGGCTGGGACATTGAGCAAGTGCAGCGCCGGACCGTCCGAACGCTGCTTGCCAGTCAGATGTCCGGCGGAATCGGATTGGTTGCTGGCTACTCCGTGACGGCTCTTCTAGCGGATGACATCACAGGCTCCAAGACCATGGCCGGTCTTGCTGCTGCCTCTCTGTCCATCGGCGCCGCATTAGCGTCTTTCCCGTTGGCGCGCATGATGGCACGAAGCGGCCGACGTCCCGGTCTTCTGACGGGATATGTTCTGGCATCCATCGGTGGGTTTCTTGCTGTGTTGGCGGCGATTACCCGGCAATTTCTGTTTCTACCGGTGGGAGTAGCTCTCATTGGCGTCGGCAATGCCACCAATATGGCCACTCGATACGCTGCCGCGGACCTCGCAAAGCCTGAACGACGAGCCTCGACGATCGGCTTGGTCGTCGCAGCCACAACGATCGGTTCGGGTTTCGGTTCGCTGGTCTCTCTGTCGGTGTTTGATCCCATCGGGCGTAGCGTCGGTCTCCCCGACTACGCGGGTTCGTTCCTCGTAGGTGCATTACTTTTCCTTGTCGCAGCTGCGATTGTAGAGATTCGGCTGCGGCCGGACCCGCTCGTGCTGGCCGGTGGAGTGGGCGGCGACGGCGAAGACACAAGGCTTCCCTTTAGAGCTGCGCTGGGATTGATCCTCGCAAACTCCAAGGCGCGGCTGGCGGTGCTCGCGATGATGGTCAGTCAGGCCACGATGGTGGGCACAATGACCCTCACGCCGTTACACATGAACGACGGAGGACAAAGCAACGGCGCGATCAGCGTGATGCTCTTTAGTCATATCTTGGGCATGTACGCCTTCAGTCCGCTGGTGGGTCGCCTCGCCGACCAGATCGGGCGCTATCCAATGCTGGTCTTTTCTGGGGTACTTTGCGTGGCCGGTGCGTTGTGGGCAGGATTCACGCCGCCAGAAGGTTTTATCGGAATCACTGGTGGTCAGACCGTGATTGGTTTCGCGTGGTGTTTCGGTGTCATCGCAGCAAGTGGACTGTTAACAGATGCCTTTCCGGTCGAGCAACGTGCAAGCGTCCAAGGTGCCGGTGACATGTGCATGATGGCCTTTGGGGCAGTCGCCGGTGTTTCGGCTGGTGCCATTGTGGCTTATCGCAGCTATCTCGACCTCAATTTGGCCGCTGCGATCCTTGGTGTGGTATTGGTGGTCGCGGTGCTGATCACCCTCGTCGGCCCCCCGGATCGGGACGGTCAAAGGGGACCCACCGTCTTTGCTGTTACGCCTGTGCCTGGTCAGTGAGTGTGTGACGACCGCCGCTAGATCAAATCCACATTTTCGGTCCGACTTGGACGCTGCCGCTCGCACCTAACTAGATCAAGAGGGGGTTTCGCTCCGGTTCCCTTGAAGTAGGAATGCAGCGAGAAACAGACTCAACACCGACATCCACACAGTCGGTGTTTGACTATTTGACACGTCTGCAGCGATTCCAGCAAGGACTGGTCCCAAGGCTCCTGCCAAAGCAAATACTGATTGTTGTAGTCCCATCAGCAGACCTAAATCTTCAGGATCGAAGGTCTCTTGAGCGTTGATTGCCTGCAGGGGTGTGGTTGCTCCGAGGCCGGCACCCACTAAAGCGCCGTACGCGAAGCCGAGCCACATGTTGCCGGCAAGAATGAACAGAGAACCGCCGGCAGCCAAAAGGTAACTTACCCGCAGAGCGATGGTGGCTTCCTGCTTAGCGATGGCCGCAATTACGCCCACTCGACCAAAAAGTTGACAAAAGCCTCGGAAGCCAGCAATTCCTGCAGCTGCGTTGAGAGCGAGACCTTGATCAATCATGATCGGAACTTGGTAGACGAGCAGTGTGCTGAACGAGAACCCTGCGAACGCGTACGCCAGCAACATTCTCCGAACAAGAGGCCGATGCATAGCAGAGCGAAGAGCGGTCAAGGCCTTCGGAGAGGGCCCAGATAGCTGGTCCGATTTCCCGGCCGCAGCAAAGTGGGATGCCTGCAGTGCCCCCAAGAATGCCACTACCGCAAAGATCTGTATCGCTGCTCTCCAGCCCCAGGAGTTGATGAGAATAGCGCCAACCGGCAGGTAGATGGGGCTACAAAATGCACCAATAGCGGTGAGTACGGCTATCGAGCGACCGGGGTCAGATGGTCCAACACGACCCGCTATCGCGGTCGAGACATGGTAGAAGCCACTTGCGGCCATAACGCCCAGACCACTGGCCATCAACACCGCAAAAAGTGCAGCGTTCTGTGTCCAACTCGCAGTAAACAGCACGACAGACGCGGCACCTTGAATCTTAAAAACCAGCTGTCCTCCCCAGCGGTCAAGCAACCGGCCCGCCACCGAGGCCCCGAAACCGCTGATCAGTTGCGCTACAGCAAAGACGCTTCCTAGGAAGGTGAGGGACCAGCCGAGCTCCTTGTGGATCGGGTCGAGGAGTATCCCGTATGCGTAAAAAGCAGCCCCATAGCAGGTGCAAGTCATTACCCCCAACGAGATGATCGGGCTCCAACCTCTGGTTAGCCCCTTGTCCGTCGCCACACACATACCTTATGTCCGGCTTCGGGGAATGAAATAAGCAGGAAGGTGCATAAATATTCATTTAAGTGAATAATTATGCATTACTGGCCTTTTCATGTACCCTTGCCGATATGGCAAGTGATGGAAAAATCCGAGTTGGGATCGTTGGTGCATCGGGCTTCACCGGCGCTGAATTGATGCGGCTCATCGCCGGTCATCCAGACATGGAACTTGTTGCAGCGAGTGGTGATACCCAAGCCGGAACCAAAGTACGGACCTTGTATCCGAATCTCGCAGCCGAATACGGCGAGATGGCTTATTCGGAATACCAGACATCGCTGTTCGAGGGCCTCGATGCGGTTTTTCTTGGTCTGCCTCACATGGCGAGTCAGCCGATTGTCGCTGACCTTTTCAAAAAAGTGGGTTGCGTCCTCGATCTAGGTTCTGACTTCAGACTGAAAGACCCCACTCTCTACTCGCAGTGGTACCAGACAGAGCACTTGATGCCGGACCTCCTCGACGAATTCGTTTATGGCCTACCGGAGCTATATCGCACCGACCTCAAAGGAGCTCGGGGAGTAGCGGTCCCGGGCTGTTACCCGACGTCTGCTTCATTAGCTTTGAGCCCTTTTGTGCAAGGCGAAAAGATCCACGTGACCGGGGTGATAGTGGACGCGGCCTCGGGGATCAGTGGCGCAGGCCGAACGCCGAAGTCCGAAACAACGTTTGCTTCTGTCGACGAGAACTTCAACGCATACGGGCTGCTGACACATCGGCACACGCCCGAGATTGAGCAAGTCACAGGATGCCAAGTGCTGTTCACTCCACATCTTGCCCCAATGGTCAGGGGAATCCTTGCCACATGCTACGCCCGCCCGTTAGAGCCATCGTTTTCGACCGAGCAAGCTCTCGAATTACTCGAGCAATTTTACTCAGAAGAACCGTTTGTTGTCGTCGACGAAGCGTCACCCTCAACGAAGGCAACCCTGGGCGCCAACACAGTGCACATCACGGCTCGTGTGGACGAGCGCACGGGATGGCTCCTAGTCATCAGTGCTTTAGACAACCTAGTTAAGGGCGCCTCTGGCGGCGCTATCCAGTGCGCCAATATTGCAATGGGACTGGATGAAACATCAGGTTTGCCTACTAGCGGTTTGATGCCCTGATCGGAGCCAGTAATGAGTGACAAAATCCCACCACTGCGCCTCGTAGAACCGGGCGAAGCTTCATCACCAAGCACCGAAGCCGAAATGCATGCTCAATCCATTGCAGCTCATATGGAAAACGCCGAGCTTCTCGTCGAAATACTTCCCTATATTCAGCGGTGGCGAGGGAAAGTCGTAGTAATCAAATTTGGTGGAAACGCCATGACGGACCCAGCCCTCGCCGAACGTTTCGCAGAAGATGTCGTCCTTATGCATCAAGTTGGCATTTTGCCCTTGGTCGTTCATGGCGGGGGACCTCAAATAGGCGATTTGATGAAGAGACTGGGGAAGGAACCCGAGTTTCGTGATGGGCTACGGGTTACAGATGCCGAGACGCTCGATATTGCTCGGATGGTGCTGGTGGGAAAGGTGAATCGAGAGATTGTAAGTTCGATAAATGCTCACGGGCCGTTGGCCGTTGGCGTGAGCGGCGAAGACGGGGGGCTCATCACTGCGGCAGCTCGAAATCCGGACTTGGGTTTCGTAGGAGACGTGACCTCGGTTGATCCGACGCTCCTAGAAAAACTATTTGCGGAGGGTCTCATCCCCGTTATGTCAACCATTGGTGCCGACGCATCAGGGCAGGCGTACAACATCAATGCCGACACAGTCGCGGGTGCAATAGCTCAGTCGATGAACGCCGAGAAAATCTTGTACCTGACTGATGTCGAAGGCCTATATGAAGATCTGGCAGACGAGGATTCGCTGATTGGAAAAATATCTGCCGATGAACTCCAAGCCAAGATCGAGAATGGTGAGGTCACAGATGGAATGATTCCCAAAACCGAGGCCTGTGTCCATGCCGTGAAGAATGGAGTTACGAGCGCGCACTTGATAGACGGCCGAATCCCGCATGTAGCTCTGCTGGAGATTTTTACCGATGCCGGCATCGGGACCATGATCACCGACTGACTTTGCCAAAACACCCCTGACCGAATAAGGAATATCTGATGAACATTTCGACCGTCGCAGCCGACAACCCTGAGGCGTACCCGTTGATGCCCACCTATGGGCAACCGCCGGTTCAGTTTGTTAGGGGGTCGGGCACTGAGCTTTTCGACCGTGATGGCAACCGTTATCTAGATTTTTTGTGTGGGTTGGCCGTTACGTCGTTAGGTCACGCGCACCCAGCTGTGGCGGAAGCGGTAGCTGAGCAAGCGCGAACACTTCTGCATGTCTCGAACCTGTATGAGACAGTGCCGGGTCTGGAGGTCGCTGAAACTATTGACCGCTTGCAAGGCGGGGGAGGCCAGGTCTTCTTCTGTAATAGCGGTGCTGAGTCACTTGAGGGAGCAATAAAATTGGCGCGCCGCAACGGTGGACATGGAAAACATGTCGTAGTCAGCGCCCTTAAATCCTTTCATGGGAGAACCCTCGCCACGCTGCATGCAACAGGCCAAGTCGAAAAACACGAGACCTTTCAGCCGTTACCTGAAGGTTTCCGGCATGTTCCTTATAACGACTTCGAAGCCCTAGAAGCATCGATCGATCCGTCGTGCGCAGCCGTATTGCTTGAGGTTGTGCAGGGGGAAGGCGGTGTCAACGTCGGCGACGGTGAGTACTTCAAGAAAGTCCGTGAGCTATGTGATGAACGGCAGATGTTGTTGATGTTCGACGAAGTACAGACTGGATTTGCCAGAACTGGTGAGTGGTTTGCTTGGCAACACCACTTTGATTCGGAAGGCGTAGTTCGTCCAGATGTCGTGACAATGGCAAAGGCCTTAGGTAATGGGGTTCCTATAGGAGCCATCTGGGCCAAACGAGAAGTAGCAGCTGCATTTCAACCTGGAGATCACGCGACGACCTATGGCGGGCAGCCCCTAGCGACGTCGGCGGCTCGGGCTGTGTTGCGGGTCATGGAATCAATAGATGCGCCGTCCCTGGCGCTGTCAGCAGGTGAGGAGTTGATGGGCAAACTCCTAGCTGTGCCTAACGTTCTCGATACCAGAGGTCTCGGCTTACTAATCGCTGCCGAGATTGACACAGAAACGGTGGGAATGACCGGTCCGGAAATAGCTCTGGCCTGCTTGGACGTGGGATTAGTAGTTAATGGCATAAGTCCAACCGCTATTCGCCTCGCCCCACCACTCACTGTTTCTTCTGAAGAAATTGACGAAGCAATGACGAAATTGTCGAGTGTCTTGGGATGAAAGTAATGCGACACTTCCTTGAAATTGATGATCTAGAAGTTGAAGAACTGCAGCTCGTTCTTCGACTGTCGGTCGCGGCAAATCCCCAAAGAGTGCTTGATGGTCAGGGAGTGGCACTAATCTTCGAAAAGCCTTCCGGGAGGACCAGGAACTCCATGGAAATGGCTGTGGTGCAGCTCGGTGGACACCCGATGTATATCAAGCCTGAGGAATTGGGCATCGATAGTCGTGAAACCGCAGAGGACGTCGTGAGAGTGATGGCCGGTTATCACACAATTTTGGCGGCCAGAGTTTTTGATCATGGACGTCTCGAACGAATGGCGGCCGCCAACGCAATGCCAATCGTCAATTTGCTGTCTGATCTAGCTCACCCAATGCAGGCGTTGGCAGATTTACTAACCATCGAACAGGAAATAGGTCTCGACAAAGTTGCCAAGGTCGCTTACATAGGTGATGCCAACAATGTCTGGAGGTCGTTGGCTATTGGGTGTTCGATGCTCGGCATCGAGACGAGCGTGGCATCCCCAGCTGGACACAATCCAACCGAGGCTGATCTTGACCGGGTCTTGAGTTCCGGTGGGTCTGTTCAAGTAACAGATGATCCTCGCGAAGCCGTTGAGGGAGCTGATGTGGTCTACACCGACGTATGGACGTCGATGGGTCAAGAAGATGAAAAGTTACAAAGACTTGACGCCTTTAGCCGGTTCACCGTGGACGCCTCCCTGATGGAAGTTGCGAGTGCAAGCAGCATCTTCATGCATTGCCTTCCCGCGCACAGAGGCGAAGAAGTAACAGATGAGGTGATCGAAAGTCCCCAGAGCAGAGTATTTCTTCAGGCCCACAACCGGATGCACAGTGCTCGCGGACTGTTGTCTTGGATCAGCGGTGAGGTGTCAAAGAATGACCAGTAAATCGCAACGTCAGCATGCCATTGAACGACTATTGGCTGAACGGTCTGTGGGAGATCACAGTGAACTTGTTGAACTACTCGCTTCAGACGGAATTGAGGCCTCACAAGCAAGTGTGAGTCGTGATTTAGATGAACTTGGCGCAGTCAAACTGCGAGCAGGCGGCCAGATCGTGTATGCGATACCCGAAATTGCCACCCAACGAGCAGTCCCATTAGAAACCCTTCGACGCGTCTGCGGTGACTGGGTTGTGGGAGCCGAACATTCTCATAATTTGGTTGTTCTAACTACACCACCGGGGTCCGCGCACGTTGTCGCGTCAGCAATCGATCGCAGTGACAGTGAGGATGTCATCGGCACCGTTGCCGGCGACGACACCATCTTGGTCGTAGCGGCACCACACACAACAGGAGAAGCTGTAGCTGAGCATTTCCGTGACCTAGCAGGACTTTAAAGAGTTAATCGCACCAACCCCCCCAACCTCTAACAGGAACTTCTTATGGCAGACGGAAACACCCTTTGGCACGGACGATTTGAAGGCAACCCCAATCAGGCCCTACGTGAGTTGAACGACTCGCTACCTTTTGATCGAAGAATGTTTAAAGAAGACATAGCAGGCTCACGCGCCCACGTAGAGATGCTGTGTGAGGTAGGGCTATTAACCCAAGGCGAACTCTCTGAAATTCTCGACGCCCTAATGGATGTCGAAAAAGAAATATCGGAGGGCACGTTCGAATGGGCACCAACCGATGAAGATATCCACACTGCAGTCGAGAGGCGAGCCACGGAGTTCACGGCCGCAGCCGCGAAAATTCACACAGCTCGAAGCCGTAATGACCAGGTAGCAAACGATGTTCGACTGGTCGCGCTTAGCGAGATCGACTCCT
>NTLA01000026.1 GCA_002457435.1 Acidimicrobiales bacterium MED-G01
TCAGGCAGAACCGACGCATGGTCCTCACTCGATCGCCGAATTCAGTTAGGGACTTCAAGCGTAGACAGCGCCACCCAAGACGAATTCTTCTTTCATCAAGGGCCGGTTAGCAACGACTTAGCTAATGCAGTCCAAGATTCAGATGCGGACCTCGTGTTCTTTGCTCCTTATTTGTTTTGGACCACAATGGCAGTCGCTCCTCTAGTGGCTGACCGGGCGGTCATCATTCCTGCCGCTCACGATGAGTCGTTTTTGAAACTCTCTCGAGTTGGAGATCTGTTGCAACAAAGTCAGGGTCTTATCTACGGATCCCGAGCTGAACAACAGCTATTGCAAAGAACTCATCCGATCGGCCATCTACCGAGCACCGTATTGGGTTGGGGAATTGAAACCCCTCTAGATGGCGATCCTGAGATTCTGGCCAAATTTGGTCTAGGCGACAGGCCTTACGCTATTTGTGTCGGACGGATCGAACACGCCAAGGGCACTCTCGGATTGGTTGACTTTTGGCGCACCTTAAAGTCTCGCTGTGATACCGATCAGCAGCTTGTGCTCCTAGGTAGCCCCAGTATCGAAATTGAAAGTGATGGAGACGTCATCATCACGCGAGAAGTAGACGATGAAGCGAAATGGTCTCTTTTGAGAGGTGCTGACTTTTTGATCAACCCTTCAGCTTTGGAGTCCTTTTCGCTCGTTCTTTTTGAGGCTTGGGCCGCTGGCATTCCGGTCTTGGTAAATGGGTACTGCGAGACAACTAGGACTCATGTAACTGAGGCTCAGGGTGGTCTCTGGTACCGCAACTATCCAGAATTCGAGTTAGCTGTCGAACGACTAGCAACCGACAAAGCAACTAGAAATCGCTTAGCGGAGAACGGGAAAGCTTTCGGTGAACGTAACTATGGGTGGAACAGATTAGTTAGCCAATTCACAGAATTTTGCCATCATGTCTCATGAAGACCGAAAGTTTTCTCTAACCGCACAAAGGCAAGATTAGGCTCCCAGACTATGTCCGAAGGTCGTCGAATTACAGTCGTCGCCGGTGGCGTTGGAGCGGCAAAGTTTTTGCGCGGCCTACTAGATGTTTACCCCAATAAATTAGTGACCGCTCTCGTCAACGTAGCTGACGATTTTTGTCTTCACGGCCTAGCGATCAGCCCGGACCTAGACACCGTTACTTACACCCTTAGCGGGCAAGTCAATCCTGATACGGGTTGGGGCCGCGTTGAAGAAACCTGGCGGGTTAAGGACGAGCTTGAAAGGTTAGGCGGGCAGACCTGGTTCAATCTGGGAGACCTTGACTTGGCCCTGCACCTGTACAGGACCCAGCGTCTTAACGAAGGCGCGACTTTGACTCAGGTAACTCTCGAGATCTGCAACACGTTGGGAATTGAGGCTCGCCTGTTGCCAGCCAGCAACCAAGAGATCCGCACTCAACTTAAAGTTCAAGGTCAGGGATGGATCGACTTTCAAGATTATTTCGTCGCCCAACAGCACAGTGTGGCTGTGCAGGATCTCCGATTTGAGGGCATAGGAAGTGCAGCCCCTGGGCCGGAAGTGATCTCTTCCCTTCAGGAGTCAGACGCGATCATCATCGCTCCGTCGAATCCGTTTGTATCGGTCAGACCGGTGCTTGAAATATCTGGGATTACTGATGTGCTCAAACAACGAAAAGAGAAAGTCGTGGCTATCTCCCCGATTGTTGGTGGCGCAGCCTTGAAGGGTCCAGCCTCCAGGATGCTTGAGGAGCTCGGCTTTGAACGAAATTCAGTTGGCATCGCTTCGCTATACAAAGACGTTGCCGGAACTCTCGTGATTGACGAGGTGGACTTGGAGTTGTCTCAACGGGTTGAAGCCGAAGGAATAAGACCACTTGTGACTGACACAATAATGGATACCCCTATTCGGGCCGCTGCTCTCGCGAGAGCAGTGCTCGCCGAGTTTTCTTTGAATGAAGAGGAACAGCAATGACTTTGACGATTCACCCAGTGAATGGGATTCCCGAGATTGCTCGCGATGTGGACCTCGGGGCTCTAATCGGCGATGCCTGCTCCTCCAGCGAATTCGGATTGCTTGACGGCGACGTGTTGGTCGTCACTCAGAAAATCGTTTCAAAGGCTGAAGGGGCGATGGTTGAAATCGATCAGAACGACCCACTTTCACATAAACCAATCGTGGAACGTGAGGCAGTTCGAATACTTCGCCGCCGAGGGGACCTAATTATCACGGAAACAAAGCACGGGTTCGTGTGTGCGAATGCCGGCATCGATTTGTCGAATGTTGCGCTCGGTCAAGCGGCACTTCTTCCGGAGGACAGCGACAGGTCAGCTCGAAGGATTGTCGAACGCATCCGCCACAACAATGAAGTGAGCGTCGGGGTCATCATTTCGGACACTTTCGGCCGGCCTTGGCGCCGAGGGGTCACCGATGTAGCAATTGGTTGCGCTGGTATTGGTGCTGTCGTGGACCTTCGCGGAACAGAGGATGCACTCGGCAGAGAATTAATGGTGACCGAAGTGTGTGTTGCAGACGAATTAGCGGCGGCGGCTGATCTGGTTTGCGGGAAAGCCAAGGGCATACCGGTGGCATTGATTCGCGGGGTGGATAGTCAGTGGTTGCGGGACAGCTCAATCCAAGAAGAAGTGATTCGAAGTCCCTCGGAGGACTTGTTTCGTTAAGGCAGCGTTACGATCCGGGCCTTTTCTGATCGATCAGTGTTGCTCCAGCCTCAATTCGTTGGCCTGAGCCGATAACGCACCCCTCTAGACGCGTTCCTTCACCCACATAAACTTCGTCAGATAGCACTGAGTCGACGATGGTTGCCCCACGGCTTACATGACAGTCGGTAAACAAGACAGAGCGTTTAACCATGACTTCAGCATCAATATGGCTTCCAGTCCCGATCACAGACTCCTCTATTTGGGCAGCCGGGTGGACAGTCGCTAGCGGCATGGAGGGTCTATTTTTTCGGCGACCCTGAAGAACATCCAAGTTCGCCTCTAGGAATTGTCCGGGAGTGCCGGTGTCAAGCCAGTAAGTGTCCGACTGCATCGCATATAGAGTCCCAGCTTCGGCCATGTCGGGAAATGTTTCTCTTTCAATAGAAACTGGTCTACCTTCAGGAATTCGATCTACGACTGATGGGTTCATGACATAAGTACCGGCATTGATGTGATTTGAAGGGGACTTGCCCGCCGGTGGTTTCTCGATAAATTCCTCAACTCGGCCATTGTCGCCGGTTCTAACGACACCAAACCGCGACGGGTCAGAGACCGCTTGCAACGCGATCGTGGCCTCGGCTTCATGCTGGTCATGGAACTCCACCAATGCGCCAATATGAAGGTCCGTCAATACGTCGCCATTAAGAACCAGGAATGTTTCTTCCAGTTGCATTTCTTGTGCAGCAAACCGAATCGCGCCGGCTGTTCCAAGCGCTTCGGCTTCAACCGCGACCCGGTACGGGATGTCTGCTATCCGTCCGTTTGGGTACGCGTTAAGGAAAGCATCGGGTCGATAGCCGAGAGCCAGACCTACTTCCTGAACTCCATGCTCTGCTAGGTGACCTACTACCCACTCAATCATGGGGACGCCACAAATAGGCAGCATCTGTTTCGGGGTGTGTTCGGTAAGTGGCCGGAGTCGAGTTCCGAAACCGCCGACCAGCACCACCGCGAACATTCGTACTCAGTCGTTGTTAGGTTCGCTTGACTCTGGCACTTCCTCAACCGGTTCTTCTGTCTCGAAATCTGGCTCCAAAGACTCCGGTAGGGTCGGTCCGGTCTCCGATTCACCTTCTTGGCCCAGAGGCTGCTGCTCTACCGATAGATTCAGGTATTGACGAAGGTAGCTATCGTCCGGTCGAGGTATTTCTGAATTGTCTTTGTCCTTGGCAACGACGGCGAACATCACCAATTGGCCGTTTTCGTTGAGTCGCACGTCACGCAAATCTTCTGTGAACACCGCCGGCTTTTCAGCTGTTAGCTGATTCCACTTCAATACTCGTATCTCAACGCTCTCTCCGCCACATGTAAAATCTTCTTCCGAAATCACCTTTCCACTCGGTAGTTGAATTGTGTCGTCGTCGAAGGCAGTCTGATTTTCGTTGAAGAAGGCTCCCAAGGTGGCGTATTGACCTGTGACCGTGCTCACAAACGGGTGAATATGGATTAGGCCATCTCCGTGAGTGTGTATGCCGGTCCTATCGTCTACTGAATCGTTACCGAAGGGCGTCGGGTCGATCTCATCGCAAACAAAGATGTCATATGCAGTGTGCCAGTGGTCTTCTAAACCCGGATTCCCTGCGGGTGCCAAATCAGATCGCTGGTCTCGAGCGACCAAGACGAGGACGACCCCGAGGAGAGCGACGAGAGTCATCGCTGCAGGGAACAGAATGTTGCGTTCCGATCCGGCGCCTTTGCCGCCTGCTCCGGTGCTTGCGGCTTTAGCTACTTTTTTTGCTGCTGCTGATCTGGCCATACCGACCGTCAAGTTACCGTCTATAGCTCCCGCTTACGCGTTACGGAGCTGGTTCCTTAATTACCTAAGTTCAAAAACAGGTCGTTGTAGCTTTCAGCGACTGCCTCTGCGGACAGCCATTCCTCCGCAAAACGACGAGCTTCGAGTCCAGCTGATACGCGGCCATGGGGATCATCGACAAGAGCAACGAGAGCTGTGAGGAATTCCTGACTGTCACCGGCAGGGACACTTCGACCCGCTCCAGAGCGACTTACTACTAGGTCTATTTCAGTTCCCGGGTCGACGCTGGCAAGTACTGGGCGTCCAGCAGCAAGGATGGAGTAAAGCTTGGAGGGGACGCTGATAGAGCTCAGCCCTTTTTGAAGCGGAACTAGATGGATATCTCCCGCAGCTAGTACTTCGTTCAGTCGCTGTCGAGGTTGGTAATCCATGAAGGTTACGTTTGGTAATTCTTCGGCCTCCTGTTCGAAGTGGGCCCTTCGCGATCCGTTGCCGTTAATTACGAAAATGATGTCGTCGCGGTCGGCGAGATGTCGGGCGGCTTCAAGCACTAATTCCAAGGGCTGCGAAAATCCGACGTTGCCGGCGTACATGACGATGGTCTCGTCAGTCACTCCGAGTTCGTGGCGGTAGCTGTTGTTTCGGTCACCGGGGTAAATGCGTTCAGTATCAACGAAGTTAGGGATGACGCGTAGCTTCGATTCCCCATCAATCCTGCTTATCAATTTCTTTCTAAGATCTTCGGACAAAACGGTTACAGCATCGGCTTTCTCGTAGCTCAGACGTTCGAGTCGTTTTAAGAGTTGTATAACGCGAGGATCGCTGATCGTTCCGGTTTCGATGGCTGCGTCGGGATGTATGTCTTGGATGTTTAATATGAGCGGCGCTTTGTGTCGCTTAGCTGCGATCCATCCAGCAAGACCCAAGGTAAGAGGAGGACTCATAGCAAGAATTATCTGGGATCGACGGCTAAAGGTTGCTGCGAGGGCTGCCAAGCAGCTGAAGGCACCGTAGGCGATTGATCGAGCCAACAGATTGGTCCGATTCTTTGATGCGAAGGGGTGGATTCTGGTGATTTTGCCCCACATCGTCTTTTCTCTGGATAAGAGTCGCCCAGTCCACCCCGGCTCAACCGAGTGGTTGCGGTACCAAGGGAGTGCAGTGACTACATGGATTCGGTGACCTAGACGCTGAAGTTCGTTCACTATTTGGGTTATGACTTCGCCAGTTGGGGCGGTGTCGGGGGCGAAGTGTGGGGAGATAATTGTGATGTTCATATCGTCGCTTTATCTACCCAGCAGTTCGTTGTAGACCGCTATTTGTGTTTCCGCGGTTCGTTTCTTCGAAAAGTTGGTAGCCCTGAGGAGTCCTGCTTCAACCCATTGTTGTCGTTGGTCGGGTTGTCGGATTAGTTGTATTGCATCGACCCATTGGTCGATGTCCATCGCAAGGGTGACTCCCCCGGTTCCTACGGTCTCTGGCAGGGCTCCGCATTGGCTTGAGATTACGGGGCATCCTCGAGTCATTGCTTCTATTACGGGTTGCCCAAATCCCTCGTATTGGGATGGGAATACTGTGCAAAGTGCTTCCTGGTAGAGCGAGTTAAGTCTTTGTGTGTCAACCATCCCGAGATGGGTTATGCGATCAGCGGCCGATGAGCGTCGTATCGCTCTCATCACCTTGCGATGCGACGAACCTTCTGCTCCGGTCAGTACTAGCTGGAGGTCTGGTACCTGCTCTAGAAGTGTGATGAGAAATTGGTGTGATTTGTGGGGCCAGGTCACCGCGGGGTAGAGCAGGAACTCTTTGGCTTGGGGGGGTTTGTGCTGTTGAAAGGCTGGACTGTCAATAGCAGGGGGCACGATGTGACATTTTTCCTGGGGGTACCCGAAGTGGGTTTCGAGTGACTTGGCGCAATGTTGACTTATTGTGCACACTGCTTCTGCTTGTTCAAGCGACCGCTGAATTGCGTCGTCCAGGTAGCGGCGTTTTACTGGCGAAAAGTAGTGGGGATAGTCGCGGTATTGGACGTCATAGATGGTGACAACTGTCTTTTTTGCGTTCGGGAGTTTGGGGATTGTGCCTCCGAGATGGTGGACAAGTTGGTGGTCTTCCAGTTGTCCGAATAGGTAATTTTCTCGACAAATTCGGCCGAGGCGTCCAAACGGAGGGTCTTGTTCGGTAACAGCAAAATTGGTGTCTAGGAATTGGTGGGCACGACGGGCAGCAGGAGTCACTATCAACTCAACCGGTGGAGATTCTGGGGTTTGGCTGAGCGCTTTGAGTAGCTGCATTGCATATGTTTCAGAGCCTCCGACTTGTCCTGGACGCAGCCACAACATGTTGATAATCACTTTATTCATAGCAATTTCCGGTAAATATCGACCGTGGCTGATGCCGCTTTGTCCCAAGTGAATAGTTTGCTTCGTTGGTAGCCAGCTTCAGCTATCTGCTGAGCTGCTGACTTATCGCGAAGAAGAAGTGTCAGGGCTTCACTAATTTCAGTCACCGAGTGGGGGTCAACGGTTACGGCTGCGTCTCCTGCCACTTCTTCGGTCGAGGTTCCTTTTGAAGTCACTACTGGGGTTCGGTACGACATTGCTTCGAGAACTGGCAGACCAAATCCTTCCAGAAGGCTTGGATAACAAAACACGGTTGCCTCGGTGTAGAGCGCAGCTAATTCGGCTGTCGTGATTTCACCGGTGATGGAGATTCGTGTCTTAGTGAGGTTGTCCACCGACCCAAGCAGTTTTTCGGGCGTAATCCCCCATCCAGTTGGACCTGCAAGCACTAGGTGGGCATCTGTCTTCGGGGCGATCTCACGGAATGCTTCGATAAGGGCTGGAATATTTTTTCTGGGTTCAAGCGTGCCTGCAGCGAGAATGAAGTCTCCATCAATTCCAAATTTTCGCCGGACCTGGAGGACCGCTTGTGCGGTGACTGTTTGCGGATCGTGCCCGAGGGGAACCAGGTGGAGCCGGTCTACATCTAGTCCTGCGGCGAGTAGGTCAGCAGAGGTGGCAGCGGAGGGACATAACACCGCATCCGCTCGTTCCAACACTCGCCTCCAGGAACGTTCGAATAGCCGTCGCGCTCGTGGCGGGAAACGTTCAGGAAACCGGCGAAAGGCGAGATCGTGCACGCTTACAACAAGCGGTTTATCGGAGACAGGCGGGGCGACGATGGTCGTTGAGTGGACTACGTCGTGGTCGCTGGTATCGAGTCGGGGAATAGAGGTTCGTGACCAGGCTTCATATAGCAATGGTCGCGGCAATAAGAGTTTTCTGACATCTATAGATGGACGAAAATCTGCTGAGGGTTGAGTTAAGTGGCACGCTGCCACTCCTTGAACTCTCGTCTCAGCTCTCTGAGATAGGGCGTGAGCCAAATCGACCGATACCCGACCAGTACCTCCCGGCACCGGGTGCCACGCCGCCTCCATAGTCATGAGGACGCGTATTTCGGCAGTCACAGCACCACTCTCACACGAGCTGCCGTCGTTGACGGGTTGTTCTCATGTTCTACCTAGATCGTCGTAGAGGTACCCGAGCTCGACCATTTCCTTTCGGTCAAGCACATTTCTGGCGTCAACTACACGTGGTCCTTCCATCAGGCTGATGAATCTCGCCCAATTAGCTCGGGTGAATTCTGGCCATTCAGTAAGGACCAAAGCTAAATCTGAGTCGGTCAAGGCTTGTTCCATGCTTGCCGCTAATCGGATTTCTTGAGGTATCCCTGATTCGCTTGTGACCATGGGGTCGTACGCGGTGAGTATGGCTCCCTTGGCAGCGAGGCGTTGGGCTACTTCTATCGCCGGCGAATTTCGGAGATCGTCGGTGTGAGCCTTAAAAGTCAAGCCGAGCAGCGCAAGATTTTTCTCTGACAGGTCTTGATCAAGTAGCGCTTCAGCTTTGGCGACTATTCGGTCAAATTGCTGCTCGTTCGCTTCGATAACGGCCTTCAGCAGATCAAACTCATATCCGGCGTCGGTCGCTATGCGAACCAGTGCTTGCATGTCTTTGGGGAAACACGACCCTCCCCAACCTGGTCCTGGCTGAAGGAACCGTGAACCAATCCGTTGATCTGAGCCGAGGCCTCGCGTCACCAATTCGATGTCGGCTCCTACGGCTTCACATACTGCTGCGAGGCCATTCACGAACGAAACCTTGGTAGCAAGAAACGAATTTGTGGCGTACTTGATGGTTTCTGCTGAGGCGAGGTCAACTTGAACGATAGGGGCGTTAATTTCGGCGTAGAGGGCGGCTACTCGCTCGCCCGTCTCCTCGTCCATCGCGCCGATAACAATCCTGTCTGGTTGTAGGAAGTCAGTAACTGCGACACCTTCACGAAGAAATTCGGGATTCGATACGACTGCAATATCGCTTCGTTCGATTGTTGCGTGTATCGAAGCGTTTGTTCCTATAGGGACCGTTGATTTGTTGATGATGATCGCTCGGGGTGGGATTATCGGGCTGATTTCCTCAACTACTTCTAGAACCGCTCCAATGTCAGCTCGTCCGTCTCCTCGTTGCGGAGTGGGTAAGCATAAGAAAACGAAGTCGCTTTCTGTCACTGCCTGTTGGGCTCCGACGACGAATTTGAGGAGTTGTTTAGCCGTCCCTTCTTGGACTAGTTCGAGGAGACGTGCTTCGTGAATCGGGATTTTGCCGTTGTTGAGTTGAGCAATTTTTGTTTCATCGATATCCGCGCAGGTGACGTTATGGCCTATATGTGCAAGGCATGCCGCTGTTGTGAGTCCCACATATCCAGCTCCGATTACAGCGACGGTGCTCATTTGTTCGGGTTCAGGTCGTTATATGAGAGACGTTTGAACTTACTCACACACGCGATGCTAACGATATCTCGACCTTTCGCCGTCGCGGGCTTCGATTCTGTGGCTTTTCGGGTTCGTTAACGGGGGGTATCTGTTAACCGCATATTCCAAGTGTTCTGGGTGGGGGCGGAGATTTCTGATCGGTGTTGACGGCTATCGCCGTTGGGGGTGCAACTGCTCTATAGCCCGATATCAAGGAAGGAGGTTCGTGTGAGAGTTCGAGTCGTATCTGGTTCCCAGACAGAGATGGGTCTGGAAGCATCTCTATGGTTTCGTCGAGTCGGGCTGCTACTAGGACGGCTGCTTTTTCTCCGCCTACTCCGTATCTGATTCTGTTAGTCGTGTGCGCATCGCTTATTTGGTGTGTTGCTTTGAAATGAGCGCCTCGGAGTCGCGAGGCTAACGGTAGAGAGGTTGGGCCTTTTACTGCTATTTCGACTCTTTCTTCGACTACGTCGTCCCATCCGATGCCTCGAAAGACGTCGATCACGCGCTGATTGTGTTCGTTTTCGATGAGCTCCAACCCGGCTTGATCATTGACTGTTACGTCAACAAGCTGGAGAGCGAAGCGTTCGAGGTCGCTATCGACATTCAGGTCTTTGAATCTGCGAGCTAGTTCGAGCCCGTCGTCGAAAACGCTCAATGTGTTGGATGTGCGAAGGTCGGTTGCGACAATGTCTAGAAGTCGTCGGACAGTGCGAGGGCTACTTGTTGCGCCCCCTAATGCCTGGTCTAGTGCTTCGAAAATAAATTTCTGCTGTCGGCTGTTGCGTTCGAGGTCATTCCAGACTCCGAGTCTCACCCATGCCCCATCTTGCTGTTGCGTCAAGAGACGTCTACTTCGCACAAAGGCAAGTGCCGTGTCTCCGTTGAGGTGGGTCCATCCCTTCCCCACTGTGAAGCCGGTGCCTCCTTGTGTCGGGTCACCGCTGTCTTCGACTGTTCTGTCTCGAGTGGGTCGGTTGAAGCAGATTGATACGCCTCCAACAGCGTCAACCAGGCGGCGGAAGCCATCGAGGTCAACTTCTACAAAGTGTTGGAGCCCGATATCAAGATGGTTTTCGACGGTTTCTATGAGTCGTGCCGCACGCGTCTGCGGGGAGGAATCCAGGTTGTATGCACTGTTAATTTTGGCGACTGAGTCGGTGCTGGCTATTGGTACAAGGAGGTCTCGTGGAATTGACACTACTGCTGCTGTGCCGTCTTTGCGGAGTCGTAGAACCATGATTGTGTCGGCTAAGTGATTAGCTGCCAGGGCAGTTCGACCGCTCATGATCGCATCGTCAAGCGGGATGCCTTCAACACTGTCTGAACCGACGAGTAAGTAGTTTTCGGCGTCAGGTTCAGCATCAACTAGGGGCTCGCCGATCGTTGGGGGAACGATAATTGTGACTTCCGTATCACCTGAGTTTTGACCTTCATTTTCGGCGTTAACGGGCCTCAGGTTGATCAGGTCCGAAGCAGTGATTGGTTCTTGTGCCGGTGCGGTGAGGACGTCGTGTACCTCGAATCTTTGGACTTGATCTAAACGCCACACTGCGTATCC
The DNA here is from genome assembly GCA_002457435.1 of Acidimicrobiales bacterium MED-G01. Lineage (GTDB taxonomy): Bacteria > Actinomycetota > Acidimicrobiia > Acidimicrobiales > Poriferisodalaceae > MedAcidi-G3. Next base: position 10,854 of record NTLA01000026.1, read on the forward strand.
CAGGGTGAAGGTGGCGATGAACCCTATTCCCGTTGCTATTCCAATAGCTGCGAGTACCAGCTTTTCGCCTATCCGGCGATTGCGACGTGGGCGGTCTCGTGACATGGTCAGCGAACGTACCCTAAGAAGCATCGTTTCACAGGTCGCCACTACTGAGGGTTCGTTCGATGTTCATTTTGCGCAATTGCCCTAAGCGACTCAGGTCAACGTGTTCATCTGGGAGCGCTAGTTGATTGTTGCTGTACCGAGCGTTCTCCCATCGATGAGCATGGCCGAGCCTTTCTTTCCATCGCTTTCTAGCTGACCGTGGGCTGAACTCTTCTAAATAGGGACTCCCCGTGCGACCGTCGAGCAAGAGCGCTCTTATCACTCTCTGCCAGTTGGCTGCAGCGACTGATTTTCGGGCTTCAAATCCGAGGCGGTGACGTTCGTTATCGTTTGTCATCAATTCGTCGATGGCGGGTCGGAGTTGGAGGAGTTGCGACACAAGGTAGCCGTTGCTGTTGTTTCGAATTGTGTCTGCGGCAGTCATGTTGCTACTCATCGCCACGATGACTTTCTCTTGGCTCATGGCCTTCCTGAGCGGCTCTAGGCGACTCTCCGCAACTGATGGGTCGACGACGATACCTACTCGAGGGTCATCTATTTCAAGCATTTCTATGCCGGCTGAGTCGAACGTATCTCTTAGAGGTGTTTGGTCTCTACCTCCCAATAGAGCGACACCGCTTGGCGGTGGCTGCAGCATCTTTGGGCTGTCGACGGGAAGCGGAACAGAGGTTGGGGTTTGGTTGCCTCTTTCGACGGCAGCGGTGAGGAGGCAGCGGGTGGCGACGACTGTCCACTGGGTGGCCTGAACCCGGCGATCGGTGATGTATCGCCTCACTTCCTTGCCATGGGGTACGGGTTCATCGTCAACGGCGATGAAGAAGTCGTATTCCTGTGCGTCAACTTCTGGTGAAACGGTCTCTGCGTCTATTCCAATTCGTTGAGAAAGCGCGCTGGTAATCTGAGTGGCGTATCTCCCCAGAGCTACCCCTATGCGCATCGTCATTGATTCGATTCAAGTCGCGAGCGCAGCAGGTCGTGTTGACGTTCTAGACGGACAAGTTCTATTTGAGCCATTTCGATAGCCGCGCCTAGGTCGTCGATCAACTGTTCATCGCCTGCTGTGACGAGTTCTAATCGCTCAACGGACTGATCTAGCAGCCTATTTTGAGCTTCAATCTCACTTGCTCGACGATTTTCAGATGAGACCGCACTGGCGACTAGGTCAATAGCGGCCGCAAGTTCGTCAATTATGCGGTCGAGTTGTTCTGTGATTCTTCCCTGCCCAAAGATCGTAAAGCTCTTCCTCGAACTGAGTTTGTTGCCTAACTCTCGTGCTGTTTGTATATGTGCCGATGCTTGAGAGAGCATGCTGATATCCGTCATGTTTTCACCATCTTCGCGATAGGGCTGATGCTATTGAGGAGAATCGTGGTCTTGGCGGCCTTGAACTGGGCGCTATTCCTGCTCTTCTCAGTGCAGCGGAAACTTCACCTGGGGTGGTGATTTCAGCTCTCGGTGCCTTTTCGGTAGCTTCATCAAGGTGGTGCTCAACGACGACAACATCGTCGCGATCGTTTCGATTCCTGAGTTCTTCAATAGAGCCAAGAGTGGCGACTGAAATATTTTGTTGTCTCAGTTCGCTGACAAGTCTTGGGTGGTCCCCAATGACTGCAACGCGACCGTGGGTAATTGTGATTTCTGCGTTCCAAGCACGGTTATCAGCTTCTCTGTATAGCCATCGCCATCGCGCCTCGTTGCGAGCGTGGTTGCGGTGAGACAGAAATCGGGTCGCTGCCGAATCGAAGGATCCACCTACTTGGTGGATTATTTTTGATTCACTGACTACCACGACGCTGTTTTTATCTAACCGTGCGGCGCTTATTAAATCGACGTCTTCGTAATAACCAAGTCCGTAGGTCGGGTCGAAACCTCCCATTGATTCGAACCATTGCTTGTTGAAAGCCCAGCACGCCGCCGAGACGTGGTCGACGACCTTGATTCCACTAAACGAGGTTTGGCACCGGTGAACGTGGCCATCAAATGTGACTGATGCTCCACTCTCTACGATCTCGCGATCTTCGTCGATGTAGAGCGGTGCAGCAATGGCGGTCCGGTCGGAGTTGATTTCTTCGAGAAGCGGCGTCAACCAGTTTTGGGTGACTCGCAAATCTGAGTTCATTATGACGATTGATTCGGAGGTTGAATTGCGGACCCCGAGGTTGACGCCTCCACCGTACCCAAGGTTATGAGGCGCCGAGATTAGGCGTGGTCTCGAAGGGTGTTTCCTAACTTGTTCGGCGGTGTCATCAGGTGAGGCATTGTCGACGACTATTACTTCGTGTGCCTCAGGTGTGTGTTTCGAGATGGAATCAAGAAGTGCCTCTACGAGGTCAGATCGCCCATAGGCAACGATTATGAGTGTCGCTACGGGGTCCTGACTCATGTGTCCCGACCGATTTTCTCAATGTCTGCTTGGTATCGGGACCTAAGCAGAGCGTGAGCTTCAGCGACCGCCTCGAGCTCGGTAGTAGCGGATAAGAGCAGATTTCCAAGCCGTCGCGGGTTGTTTTTTGCGAAGGTGCTGATTGCGACGTCGATTTGAGCGAGTGCCCAGCGTTGTGATTGCTCGAGTAGTTCGACTGCTTTGTTGTCGTCGCGTCTTGTAATGCTCAATGTTTCTGCCAGAGCACGCCCCACAGAGGTTCTTGCGTGAAACGAGCTTGCGGCTAGTGCTAACCCGGTCGCCCACCATGTGTTGAGTTCACCGTGCACGCCCCAATCACCGTCATCATTTTCGATTATGTGAATCTCGGTGTCGTCTCCGTGAATCGCGTCACGTCCGGAAGCGCGTAGGCGTTCGGTTCTCTCTGGGCTGAGTCGCAGTAACCCTCCAATCGCCTCAATTTTGGGGTCAACGACGACTTCCCCATGGTCACCGATAGTGATGCTCGTGTATGGGGCGGCCCATTCAAGGGCGAGGACTGCTGCGACTGCGAGCACCTGGTTGCTTGCCTGATCGTCAGTTGGCCTCACCACTATTTGTATCTGATCATTCACAAAGGGCCTCCACGAGTTCCGGGAGGGTTTCGCGAAAATCAGGTGGTGGGACCAGGCCTGCGGCTAGTAGTGCCTGGTTCTTCAACACAGAGTTCGCTGGGCGAGGAGCCGGACGAGGTGGGTCTAATTCTTCGGTTGTTATTGAGGTCACCTGATTAGGCGGCCGTCCCATTAGGTCGAGAACCGTTTGAGCGAATTCGTACCAGCTAACAGGTCCTTGGTTGGTCACATGAAAGATGCCGTGTGCCTGAAGTTCAACTAGTTGTTGAATAGTGTCTGCTACGTCCTTGGTGAAAGATGGGTGGCCGATCTGGTCGCTGACGAAGCTCATGGGCCTTTCTCGGTGAGCTAAACCTATGATCGTTTTGAGGATGTTTGATCCATGGATCCCGCATAACCAAGAAGTCCGGATCACGAGGTCTTCTTCGCGCATCACGAGTTCGCCTTCTAGCTTTGTTTGACCGTAGATCGACTGTGGGTTGGTCATATCGGATTCGATGTAGGGCCGGCCGAGAGTGCCGTCGAATACATAATCAGTAGAAATTTGCACGACCCGAGTCCCTGTCCGTTGGGCGGCCGTCACAAGATTTTTCGGCCCGTGGGAGTTGACTAATCGGGCCTGCGTAGCGTTGCCTTCACATGCATCTACGTCCGTTAATGCAGCGGTGTTGATGACGACTTCCGGTTTGTGGTGAAGTAACGCGGCTTCAACTTCTTGAGCCTTAGAAATGTCCAAGGTTTCGCGGTTGAGAATAACTGTGTCGGAGTTATCGAATACTTGAGCAAGGTCTGCGGATAGCTGGCCGTTTCCGCCGGTGATTAACACCTTGCACTTGGTAGTCACTCCGCTGCCTCGGAAAGGGCTTCGCTGAGGGTGGGGTATACGAAAAGGCTTTCGTGAATGTCCTGTACCTTGAGGTTGGCGCTGACTGCTAGGGCTACGACTGAGATCAGTTCTGCTGCGTGTTGGCCGACAATCGATCCTCCGAGTACGTGACCGGTGTTGGGGTCGGAAACTATCTTCACAAATCCTAAGGGGTCGTTGTTTATGAGGGCTTTGGCGTTTGATGAGAATGGGACTTTGGTTACTCTGATCTTTCGCCCTGTGGCGAACGCTTCGGCTTCGGCGAGTCCTACGTCAGCAATTTCGGGTTCAGTAAAAATGGCTGATGCTGCTTTGTCATAGTCCAGGTGTCTGTGCTCGCGACCTTCGTGTAGACCCATTATGTGTTCAGCTATTTTGCGGCCTTGCATAGCGGCGACTGATGAAAGTGGGAGTTTTCCTGACAAGTCACCGGCGGCGTAGATGGACGGGACTGAAGATCTGAGGTTGTGGTCGACCTCGATGTATCCAGATTCGTTTACTACTATTTCGGTGTTTTCTAGACCTAGTTCTTGGCTGTTGGGGTCGGAGCCGATCGCTAGGACAGCGTGTGTTCCTTCTGCTGTTCTTCCATCGGAGCAGTGGACTGTGACTGTTGCTCCAGTTCGTATAATTTCGGTTGCTCGTGCTCCTTTAAGAAGTTGAACTCCTCGGTCAAGAAAGTTTTGTTCGAGTAGGGCCGCTGCTTCGGGGTCTTTTTGGGGAAGTACTTGCTGGCGACTGACGATCAGTGTGACCTCTGAACCGAGCGATGCGAACATGTGGACAAATTCGACGCCGGTGACGCCTGATCCAATAACTATGAGATGTTCAGGTAGTTCCGTCGGTGGGTAGGCGTCGCGGGTGGTTAAGACTCTCTCGTGGTCTATTGGCGCCCATTCGGGGATGCGAGGTCGGCTTCCTGTTGCGAGCACTATTGCGTCTGCTGTGAGTTCGATAGATCCGTCGGCTGTATCTGCACATACTTCGTTGGGTCCGAGAAGCCGACCGGTACCTCTGTAAATCTTGACACCTTGGCTCGTCAAGAGCTGGGTCACGGATTGTTCAAGCCGTTGTTCTATTCCCTGAATACGAGCGCGCAGCGGTTCGGCGTCTACGTCGGTTTCGACGTTGGCCAAGCCCATGCCGTCTATGCGGCGGGCGAAGGAGAGTGCTGCGCCGGTTGCAATCATGGATTTAGATGGAACGCAATCGCGAAGGTGGGCTGCTCCGCCGACAATGTCACGTTCTATGAGCGTGACATCGGCTCCGAATCTTGCTGCAGAGGTTGCAGCGTCGTGTCCTGCGGGGCCACCGCCTATAACTACGACCCGCTTGTTTGCCATGTCAGAAGTTTAGGGTGCGAGTTCGGAGTCGCCGTTTCAGGCCGCTATGTCGAAAGGTCAGCTTCAAGCAAGTGTCGGCGAACAGTGTTGGTCGTATTCGATGATTTTGATCCGGTCACGATTGTCGTATGTGATTTGATTTTCGGCATCGGGATTGAGTTTGTATTCACGGAAAGTCATTTCTAGAGCGTCGAAGGCTAAGAGTCTTCCTATGAGGGGGTCTCCCAAGTTAAGGAGGACTTTTATTGTTTCTAGGGCTTGAAGACTTCCTATGATCCCCGGGAGTACACCTAACACTCCAGCTTCGGCGCAGGATGGTGCCAGTTCAGGTGGAGGCGGTACCGGGACGTAGTCACGATAGGTGGGGCCTTTGGTTGGGTCGAATACTGTTACTTGGCCTTCGAATCTGAAGATTGACCCGTGGACAACCGGTATGCCGAGTTTGACGGAGGCGTCGTTTAGCAGGTACCTGGTGGGGAAATTATCGGCTCCATCGACCACCACGTCCCAGTCCGATAAGAGGTCGAGCACGTTGTCGGCGTTGAGGCGTGTGTCGTAGGTTTTGACGTCGACGTCCGGGTTGAGGGCTCCAATCGTCTGTCTAGCTGACTCTACTTTTGACTGGCCCACACGCCCTGTGTCATGAATGACTTGTCGTTGGAGGTTGGATTCATCGACTACGTCCATGTCGATAATGCCTAGTGTTCCAACTCCTGCCGCGGCTAGGTACATGGCAGCTGGTGACCCGAGGCCTCCTGCTCCGAGGAGAAGGACCTTCGCTTCAAATAGTTCTTGTTGACCTCGTTCTCCTATTTCTGGGAGAAGGAGGTGTCGTTGGTATCGGTTTCGTTGATGTGGTGTGAGGGTTTCGGGCATTTCCCATGCTCGGCCTTCGGACTTCCATTTCGTGAACCCTCCATCCATTGAAACCACTTGGCTGTATCCAAGTTCGATGAGGGTCTTAGTTGCGAAAGCGGAACGGGCACCTGCAGCGCAGTAGACAACGATTTTGGTGTCGCGTTCGGGAAGTCGTTGTTCGATTTGGCTTTCAAGGTGACCGCGTGGAATGTGTATTGCCGCTGAGAGGGCGCCTTGATCGAACTCTTCAGGTTCTCGCACGTCAAGTGTTATGTGGTCATCGTTGATGAGCTGTGCTGCCGTGGCGGTGTCAACTTCAACTATTTGTTGTTTCGTTGCTGCTAATAGATCGCCGTAGCTGGTCATCAACTAGTTCCTGTTTCCACATCGGGATTGATGCTCCCTGTTGCCAATTCTACCGGTTGTGCCCTCAGTGGCTATTTCTGCAGTTACTCGGCTTCTCCGCCAGTGAGGTTCTTGGCTCCTTGGACGACTATCGGAAGTACTTGGCTAATTGATTCGCGAATCAGGAGGTCCGCTAAGTGGTCCATTTCAGTTGGTTCGGCGTTAATGATCGCTATTTTCGCTCCGACTCGTTGAGCAGCTGGAACTACTGCTGCTATTGGGTAGACGGCCAACGTTGTTCCAATTGCAATCATAAGGTCACAGTTTTGTGCGGCAGCTTCGGCTTTGAGCAGATCTCTTTGGACGAGCGACTGTCCAAAGGAGATGGTGGCACTTTTCAAGATGCCGCCACAGTCGGGGCAGTCAAGGTCCTCTTCGCCTTGTCGAACTCGGTTCAACGCTATTTGCATATCATCGCGGTAATCGCACTCAAGGCACGCGACTTCTCTTAGGGTTCCGTGAACTTCTATGACCTTTGCTGACGAGGATCCGGCTGCGTGATGAAGGCCGTCAACGTTTTGGGTGAGGAGGGCGACGAGTTTGTTTCTTTTTTCTAGTTGGACCAGTGCCCTGTGTCCGTCGTTTGGGTCCGCTGACCAGGCTCTGTTGTCGAGGCGATCGCGCCACGAGGCCTTTCGGACCTCTGGGTCGGCGATGAAGTTCTGGATATTGGATGCTTTTTCAGCTTTCGGATTCTTGGTCCATACCCCATTTGGTCCTCGAAAGTCTGGGATTCCAGAGTCGGTAGAAATTCCTGCCCCTGTGAGTACAGTGATTCGTTCACTCTCATCAATCCATTCGGTGAGGGTGCGAACATCGGCGTTTTGTGAAAGGTCGTTGGACATCATGGGCTTCTAATCTCTGTTTTGGTGGGGGGTTTGCAAGTTGTCACCATTTCATTGGGAAGGTTTTACCAGTTGTTGACAATCTCGATCAGGGTGCGAACTCCGAACCCTGTAGCTCCCTTGGGGAACTCACCCTCAGTTTCGTCAGTGGTGACCGGTCCAGCGATGTCAAGGTGTACCCAGGGCGTCTCGTCAACGAACTCCTGCAGGAATAATCCTGCTACCAGGGTCCCTCCGAATCTTCCTGACCCGATGTTTTGTAGGTCTGCGATTTCGGAGTCCAGTTGTTTCCGGTACTCACTGGGTAGTGGAAGGTGCCACATTCGTTCATTTGCTTTGTTTGCAGCGATTTGAACTTTGCTGATTGCATCTTCATTGTTTCCCATGAGGCCTGCGTAACGTTGGCCTAATGCAACGAGACACGCTCCCGTCAGGGTCGCTAGGTCTACGATGAGGTCTGGTTGATCTTCTGCTGCGAGTGACAGTCCGTCCGCCAATACGAGGCGTCCTTCTGCGTCCGTGTTGAGTACTTCCACAGTTTTGCCGTTCCGTATGTTGAGAACATCTCCTGGTTTTGTTGCTGTGGGGCCGGGCTGGTTGTCTGTGCAACAGCAGGTTCCTATTACGGTGAGGTCGGGAGCGTAGGCAGCTATGGCTCCCATTGCTCCTATAACTGCTGCGGCGCCTCCCATGTCGATTTTCATTTCTTTCATTCCCTCAAAGGTTTTGAGGTTGAGACCGCCTGTATCAAAGGTGATGCCCTTGCCTACGAAGTGAAGCGTTCCGCGGCTCTCCCCTTTTGGTCGCCATGTCAGTCTGATGAGTCGCGGTTCTTCTAGTGAACCTGCGTTAACTCCGATGATGCCGCCGCATTGTTCGTCGACGAGTCGTTCGCGGTCCCAAACTTCTATTTCTAGGTCTCTCTTGTCTGCCACCGCCATTGCTTCATCAGCTAATTGGATCGCTGAGAGTGATCCTCCAGGCCGGTTCACTAAGTCACGACTAAGGGCGATTCCATCAGCGACTGCTTCTGCCTTCTGTAAGACAGTCGTGCTGTCGACACCGTCTGGTACGACAAGGGTTACTTGTTGAAGATTCGGGTTGTTTTCTCGGGTTCCCTTTAATTCGTCGTAGCTGTATGAAGCGAGGAGCATTCCTTCTACTACTGCCTGGAGTGCTACTTCTGCTCCCAGTTCAGACGCGATTGCTAGGGGCAGAAGGGACGTCAGCGAGTCGAGGTGTTTGGAGGCGTGCCATAAGGCTGCTGCGGATGAGCGCCCGGCCGCGGCGGTCATTTCTTCGTTCCCGAGACCTACCGCAATCACGACTGCGTCTTGTTCGGGTAGTAGCGCTGTTTGGTTGATATTGCCTTCAAACCCGCTCGCCGCGAGGAAGTCGTTGGTAACACCAAGTGTTTCCAGTTCGTTAGGTGTAACCGGTCGATCCTTTGCGGCAGTGGTGTTGTCATCTGCTGAAAAAACGACATTTATGGAAGAAATAGTTAACTGGTTCGGCATGATTCTCCTGTCATGTTCGAGGGGCGGTCATGAATCACGGCTCAAAAGGGATTCGCCTTCTTGCCATCTCGCTAACGTCCACAGGAGGTCAGAGAGTCGGTTGAGATAAGGCAGAACTTCTGAGTCTTCTTCACATACGTTGAGGCTTTCCCTTTCGGCGCGCCGGGCCATCACTCTGGCCCAGTCAAGTCTTGCTGAAATCTCCGTTTGGCCCGGGATGGTGAATTCGGTTGGTGCTTCGAAGAGTTCACTTGTGGCGTCTATGGCTTTTTCCATTGCGCTGACCATGTCTTTGGTGACCAGCGTTGTTCCCGGTTCGAGTTTGTCTCTGTTTTCGGGCAGGGTTGCGAGTTCTGCCATGGCGACGTACAAGTCTCGGCACAAAAGCGTCAGAAGTTGGTCAAGTTCTGGGTCTTCGTTGGCTGCGCGCGCCAGTCCTATCGCTGCTTGCGCTTCGTCCACAGCCCCGTACGCCATTGGGAGAACCGAAGCTTTGCTTACTCTTCCGCCGTAGAAGAGGCCTGTGGTTCCGTCATCGCCGGTCTTGGTGTAAATCTTCATGGTCTATTCAAACTAGTCTGCCCCTGACCTAGACCAAAGGCGGCTCTGACATAGGCTCGGCAGGTGTCATTGAGCGGCTATTGGATTCTCACCTCGAATCACCGTCTCATGCATTTTGAGGAAGAGGTAACGGAGATCGAGCTTGAGCTTCACTCCGACCCTGTTTCTCTGGCAATGACACGCGATGGGCAGGGGTGTTTAGTCCTTGATGCAAGTGGACATATCCAAGCGCATGGAACTGCTAGAACGCTCGGAGATCTTTCTTCCCTCGATTTGGTTGCTCCGCCTGTCGATATTGCTGCGTCGCCTACTGGTGTTGGTTACTGGGTTATCGATGCCCAAGGGAGCGTGTTTAGTTTCGGTAACGCGCCATTTCTTGATGGAATCCCGCAGGTGGCAAGCAGGGCAGCTACTGCTGTGAAGATTCAGCCAGTCGCCAAAGGTGATGGTTATTGGATTGTTGATAGTCGAGGTGGAGTCCATTCGTTCGGATCAGCCCCATTTCATGGTGCGTTGGTAGATAATCGCCCAGTCGATGGTCTTCGGGTGGTCGATTTCGCTGCTGATCTGAAGGGTCGTGGCTACTTATTTTTGGATTCTGTTGGTCAGGTGTATCCGGTTGGGGACGTCCCTTATTTCGGTTCGCCTGCTCCGCTTGGGCGGGTTAACGCTGTTGGGCTGATAAGCAGACCAGGCGGCTATCTGGTGGTTGATTCGCGTGGAGCTATAACTGCGTTTGGGGACATCGCTAACTTAGGGTCTCCGGTCGGTTTGAGTCTCGGGGTGTTAGCTGTCGCCTAGTTCATGCGAGTGGACGACCAAGCGACAGGCCATGTGGGATCTGGCTCCTTGCTATCTTTCGGCCACGAAAGACCAAACGCCGGTTGCCAGAACCCGGCACCACAGACCTATGACTGTGTCGCGGGTACGTTTGTCCGGAGTCCAATAGTCTTAAGAATGTGGATCATTCTTGCCTTACGTGTCAACCGGGTGCCGATCGCGTAATCAACTACGAGAACAATGCCGTAAATCTTCCAGAACATTTTCGCGGGCCTCCCACTTCAGGAAATGGTGGCGTCGCCACCGGCTTGTACGCCTGTCTCGGAGCGCACTTCCTCCAAACCAACGTTGCTCAACTGCAGGTAAAACTCCATCAACCGGTACCGCTTTCAACCGACTTAGACTTTCACGAGGAACAGTTGGACAAAGAAACCGTCTCGGTCACGGTGGGCATCAATGGCGAGACCGTTCTGTCGGGTTGGGCCTCGTCGAAGACCAAAGAACCGGTCATGAGCGAAGACACTGCGCTTGAGCTCCAACAACACGTTGCTCTTAGTGAGGAGCAAAGGAATAGGTTCGATAGCTACGAGGATGTGTTCGGACCGTCTAAAGATCACTTCACAGAGTGTTTCGTTTGTGGTCCTGAATCGCGATTGGGCTTACGTCTACGTCTCCGACAGATAACCGACCAAATCTTCTGGCAATCATGGAACCCTGGGAGACGCTGGGAAGACCAGGGGGCTCTGGCCTCACTCCCGGCCATCGCGGCCTTGGATTGCACTTCAGCGCTGGGGTTTTATGCGAACGGTGTCTTGGGAGAGCACGAATCCTGTCTGCTCGGCACTTACGACGCCGCAATAGCTTCTCTGCCTTTGTTTGATTCTGATGAAGGCTTCCGTGTCATCAGCAAGACTCGTGAGCGCGTGGGTAGGAAAATTTATACAGACGTCGGCTTGTTTGGAGCCACGGGCGAAGTTCATGTACTTGGCAAAGCGACCTGGATAGTTGTCTCCCCAGAGGTCGCGAAAGGATATGAGGAAGAGACCGCCAGCTAGCGAGCGACAGTTGGACTCTCAGAGCTCCGAAGACGACCCCCACCCTCAGTCGGGGATCTTTGACACTGGACGAGGGGACGCCACAGTGTGAAGGTCTCGGGAACCTGTGACCGACAACACCTCCCAATTCGGGGGTCCTATCCCCTTCGGGTGATGCTGTAAACGTCGCAGACGGCTTCTGGTGAAGCGCTTTTCGAGCGATCCGCGAGTTTCAGTCCCAGTTGCGGATTGCCTACTCAGACGCTCATAGATTGTTGAGCGCTGCGAGCAATTCTCGCGGGGCATTGCGATAGGAAGCGATTTGTTCGGAGTCCATCACTTGGATCCATTTATGGCCGTCAAATTGAACGATTGCCGGAAGAGTTTCAACCGCTGAAAGCTGACCTTCCAGCGCCTCATCTCTGTGTAAGAGATCAATTTGTACCTTGGTCTCTTTACATGCTGTCCGCCAAGACGACTTCCCAAAGGGGTTCCAGCCGTGGGTCAGGTCACACAGACTGCAAGAAGCACTGTTCGTCAATTTTGCACGTGCATATCGAAGTTCACCCACAAGCGAACCGTCAGCGTTGTAGAGACCAACAAATTTGAGCATCAACTCAACAATCTATGAGCGTTTGAGTCCCCAATCCCCAGCTGATCCCAGTTACGGCTCCCCTAGTAGACGGGAACGTAATGGCCGTCGAGGTATCTGCAATCAAAGTTGTCCTTAATCCGGTCTTCGTAGAAATAGTCCAGATGGGGTTGTTTCTTGTAGGTCTCCCAAACTGGTTTCCGCGTCTCGCCAATCGGTCTCTGAACAGGAGGTGAGCAGCGGCACCGCAGCGAGGGCCCCAAGTAAGCGAACCATTCGCAGCTACTAGATCCCTGCGCCGCCCACAAAACTTCGACGATGGCTAGCGAGTGACAGACATATCTTCTCTCTAACAATCGTGCAGCTCCCCCACGCCAACCTAAAATGGGCGAGTGAGTGAGAACACACGCAATTATGTCCATGCGCTCTACGGCTTCGACGCTACGGTCCATCGAGTCGGGCCCGGAGATTCTCCGGGTTGGGACAACGCGAGCCCCTGCGAGGGTTGGAGTGCTCGCGATGTGCTTTCGCACAACATCGGTATGTGCCAAATGATTACTGGGATCGCTCATGGCATCGGAGCAGAAACTGCTGGTCAGCCGGAGGTAATGAATCCAATTGAAGAGTGGCGTAGCGCCTTTGCTGAAACGAGGGAAGCTCTAGACGATCCTGAGGCTCTTGCCCAGAAAGTCCAGACGCCGTGGGGTCACCTTGTCGTTGACCGGTTTGTTGGCGTGGTGACTGTAGACCCGTTAATTCACACGTTTGATCTGGCGGTTGCAACTGGCCAAGAAGTCGTCATAGACGAGGGTCTTGCCATGGCTGGCTACGCGCAGCTGCAAAAAGCTGGGGACATGATACGCGGGGAACGATTTGGGCCTGAAATTCAGTTAGATGGGAATGAATCGGTTGTCGAGAAGTTGGTCGCGATGGCGGGCCGGGATCCGCTGCTGGGGTCCTATGCCAGCTACGAACCCGGGTCCTAGTTTTTTGGGAGACGCCAAAAAAACTCTCAGGACGCTTCTGATGGTTGAATCGAGTCGGAGAAGTTCGAACTAGAGATAAACGTCACCCCGACAGCGTTAGCAACCAACGACTAGGCATCTCGTTCCTAGCCGTTCTCACTGAGACCTTTTCGACGGAGCTCCTCTGCCTGAGCGTCATCGATTTCTCGAAACCGTCGGAGGTTGAACTCTTTGGTTTGTTCTATTGCCTCTTTAATTTGTTGCATTTCCTCTTCGGACAGTTCTGTTTCCTCTTCGGACATACGAATGCAAGATTACATCGGGTTCAGGGTGTCCCAGTAGGTGTTGACTCGGGCACGGCGTATCCGGTTCTTATAAAGAGGCGTTGCGGTGCGCCTCTTTCAACTCATGATGAAACCCCGATAGCCATCTCTAGCTACGTCATCGCACCGCTCTGTATAACTGGGCAATCCCCCTACGTACAGCATGAAGGTTCGTGTATCGCGCCCCTCGATGTTCTTGTTCACACCCATAAACCATGAGTCCACCTTGCTGAAAAGCATTCGTTGAACCGACTCATACACATGTTCAGTCCACTCATCTTCAGCATCAATATCGACCTCAACGCGTCTTACGTCTGAAGCGAAAAGTTGCTGTAGAAACGTCGACACCCATTCCACGTTCTGCTCAATGCAGCGAGGCATATTGCAAAACGTTGAGGCGTTGTGGGGTCCCACCAATGTGAACATGTTCGGGAACCCTGCCGTGGCCAACCCTAGATAAGTGCTCGGTCCATTTTCCCATTTCTCGGCGAGAAGGCGTCCGTCGCTACCGGTGAATTTTATTGACTTGTAGGGCCCCATAACCGCATCGAAGCCCGTCGCGTAGACGATGAGATCAAATTGGTGTTCTTGATCTGAGCATTGGATCCCGTCGGCGGTGACCTTCTCGATGGGTGTTTCGTTGATATCCACAAGGAGCACGTTGTCTTGGTTGTATACCTCGTAGTAGTTAGTTTCCATCGGTACTCGGCGAGTACCGAAACCGTGGTCACTGGGAATTAACTTCTCTGCAAGTTCTGCGTCGTCCACTCGTTCTCGAATTTTCCGTGCGATGAACTCGGAAAGCGTGGCGTTAGCTACTTCATCAACCAACACATCTCGAAAGTTTCCGATCCAGATGCCGAAACCTGGAGCGGCATAAAGTTCCTCGTACAGGGCTTCTCGTTCCTCTTCGCTTACATCAAGGGCTTTTCGCTGATCTGAGTCGTGGATGAATCCTGAAAAGGATTTCCGGCACCGTTCAAAGATGTCGTCATAGTGGGAACGGATGTCAGTCATCTCAGCCGGTTCGATGGGACCGTTGTGAAGTGGGGCGCACCAATTTGGGCTTCGCTGAAAAACAGTGAGGTGGTCCGCAGTCTTAGCTACTTCTTGGATC
>NTLA01000027.1 GCA_002457435.1 Acidimicrobiales bacterium MED-G01
AGGTAAATCGCCTACTCCAAAAGGAGCAGACGACCGACACTCACGGTCACCCAATCATTCCCAATCATTTGATTGTTGCCTTTTCCCAGAAAGATCGAAACCGATATAGCGGGGCGGAGGAAACACTCCGACGTCAACTCGTGGAAGTGGCGCACAACTATGCCCAATCACAGGGCTACGGATTCACGGGACCGCTATCCATCGACTTTGCTACCAATCCAGGTTTCCGAGGCGGGCGGTGCGACATTTCAGGCGAGTTTCGAGATGCACCGATTGGCGATGAAGCAATTCTAATCACCTCAGACGGACTCAAAATCTCTATAACGACCCCACAGCTACTCGGACGCAATGACGACTGTGGAGTTGTGTTAGCCGGGTCAAGTGTCAGTCGTCACCACGCTGAAATTAGAGCGGACCAACACGGGTTGTTCATTGTCGACCTCGGCTCTACTAACGGGACTTTGGTCAATGGCATAGCGATCGACAACCACCGCTTGCTTCATGCGGACATCGTGACGATCGGTGATCATCAGTTACGAGTTGAGGTGGTCTGATGTCACCTCAACTCGTACGACTCTTAACAATCCTTCTTCTCATCCTCATACATCTTTTTTTGTTCCGCGTAATACGAGCTGTTTGGGTGGGAATAAAACCCACCCGTGAAACTCGCTCTCGTCGAAACCGATTCGTCAGAAACGACAGGCCGGCAAGTGTTCTTATCGTTCGAACTCCCGAAACGTTAAGTGGTCAAAGACATGAGCTCGGGATCGAGATAACCGTTGGACGTGCAGCGACCTGCAACGTCACCATCGATGACAGCTACGCCAGTCAAATCCATGCACGAATTTTTCGACGCGAAGGCGATCATGTTTTAGAGGATCTAGGTTCGACCAACGGGACATACTTAAATCGAGAGAAGGTGTCCTCAGCTACAACCCTCCGCACTGGTGACCATCTCCAAATTGGTTCAACCGTTTTTGAGGTCATGTCGTGAGCGTCCCACCTACGCGTAGATTGCGGCTCGCCTGGGGAGGAGCTACAGATCAAGGCCGTATTCGCGCAAACAACCAAGACGCCATGTATGCGGACTCAGGTCTGTTTGTTGTTGCCGATGGGATGGGCGGTCATCAAGGTGGTGAGGTAGCAGCGAACCTTGCTGTTCGCACTGTTGCTAAAGCCGACCGGGAAAGTCTTGCTCAACTTCGCGACGCGATAATTGAAGCCAACCAAGTGGTTCACGAGACGGCTATCAAACAACCCGAGCTTCACGGCATGGGAACGACGTTGACGGCACTCGCGGTAAGTAAAGAAGCTGAAAACCCTAAGTTCGTCATACTCAATGTCGGCGATTCGAGGATCTACCGCCACCGGGACGGCCAGTTAGAACAGTTAACCGAAGACCACAGTTATGTCGCAGAGCTGATGCGTCGCGGCGAAATTGACGAACAGGCCGCAGCAGTTCATCCCTACCGAAACATGTTGACACGCGCCATTGGGGTACACGCAGACGTTGAAACCGATGAATGGGTTCTCGACCCCGTTGCCGGTGATCGTTTCATGTTGTGCAGCGACGGCCTTACCAACGAGCTTGACGACAGCGAGATAGCAGAACAATTGGCACTCGAACAAGATCCCAGCGCTACCGCCAAAGCTCTGGTTGGTTTAGCCAACGACCACGGCGGGAGAGACAACTCGACAGTCCTGATAGTCGATGTCCACATCGAACTGGTTGGTTCCACTGATGCGGACCCCCCAGAAGACGGTGAGCCTCAAAGCCCAATCGTCGTGCCGCCCGATGCGCCAAATCTCCCCGACGATGCTGCAGAAGAGCCTTCCGTTGAACAAGGTCACTCGTCGGCCGTTAAGCATCGAAGTTGGTTGTATGACCGCGTCCGTATAACGCTCGGGACTGCCATTATTTCTCTGGTGCTGTTAGTCACGAGCATCGCGATGGTCACGACCATCGGCTGGTATGCACGTTCGGGCTATCACGTCAGCGTCGTCGCTAATCACGTTGTCATCCAAAAGGGTCGGATCGGTGGACTTCTTTGGTTCGAACCGACACTGCAACAATGGACAGAAATTCAAACCGTCCAGCTGACTGGTCAAGATCTTCGACGGTTATCTGATGGCGAACAGATGTCCGACCTAGCTGAGGCACAAGCTTTTGTAGCAAATCTCCGAACTCGGCTAGTTGAAGCTGAGACCGGTAACTGAGGTGAACAACCAGCGAGTAGTTGAACTGACTCTTCTGTTACTTGCCGCTTTCATCACGCTTGCAACAGTTGCGGTCGCAGCGGTCGCAGCGGATGTGAGGGTCGAGTGGTCAGCGATCCCGTACCTGGCTGCCCTGCTGTTGTTGTGGGGCGTCAGCCATCTGTCGCTCAGGAAATGGGCACCGACCGCTAACGGTTTGCTTTTCCCAATTGCTGCTTTGTTACAAGGGCTTGGGGTCGCATTTGTTCTCAGAATTGACCCCGATTTGCTGTTGCGTCACCTTGTTTGGAGCCTGTTTGCGACCGTTGGCTTCATCGCAGTATTAGCTGGTCTACGGGACTTGAGTCAGCTAAGGAAACTCCAGACACCATTAGGCCTCATCGGTTTGGTGTGCATTTCAATTCCTGTAATTCTGAAAATAAGTCGCGGCGAAGTGGACTCCTACCCGTCATTTCAGTTTGGTTCTGTGGCTATCGAACCAAGTCATATGGGCATCCTGTGTTTGGTCATTTTCTTTGGGGCTTGGCTAGCAAACTACCGGTCACGCAATACTGCTGAATATTTGGGCGAAGCTGATCGTCTTGATGGTGATCCTTCTCGTTTCATTCCCCTCATCGGTGCCTGGTTGATTATCTCGGTGGTGGTTATCTTCCAAAACAACATGAGTTCTGCGTTTGTCCTCGCAGCCATATTCCTGTCGATGTGGTGGGTAGCGGTCGGACGCCCAATTGATTTGGCATTCTTTGCAGCCGCAGTGGTTGGCTCGGTTCTCCTAACCATTGACAGTGTCCCCGAGTTCCAGAGCCGTTTTGATGCGTGGGTTGACCCGTGGTCCAATTCTCAGTTCAGCGAAGCTATTAGCCGCTCGTCATTCGCTCTTGCTCAGGGTGGTTTAACAGGGACAGGACCTGGAGAAGGGTCTGCTGATTGGGTTCCTGGGGCAACAGATCAATTCGCATTTGTCCCGATCGCTGAAGAGCTCGGCTTTATGGGCGGTACAGCAGTGCTGTCTAGCTATTTACTACTCGCTGGTGTCGGCTTACGTCTGGCTACCGCTGCTCGCAAAGAATTCGAAAGCCTTCTAGCTGTCGGAATCGCAATTTTCTTTGCTAGCCAAGCATGGGCTGCTATTGCTGTACCACTTCGATTTCTTCCACCCAGCGACCTTTCGTTGCCTTTCGTTGCCTCTAACGGGTCGGCTTTATTCACGTGCACTATCGCGTTAGCTCTTCTGCTGCGGGTCTCCGAAACCGTTCCCATCATTCCTGATCGAACTCAAATTCTTCCCCGTATTGCCTTTAAGTCGCGGGGCACAGCATGACTCGTCGCCTGGTTCACGTGGGCATAGCTTTCCTTGTCATATACGGCCTTTTATTTTTCCGCCTCGAGATGGTCCAAATCTTCGGTGCACGAAACTTGAGAGAACACCCACAAAACACCCTCGAGATTACGCTTGATTTCGATGCTCCAAGAGGTGCGATAAGGACCGCTGATGGTGAAACGATTGCTCAAACTGTTGCCGTAAAGGGTGCACGTAACCGCTTGCGTCAGTACCCCTATGGCTCGTTGTACTCTCATGTTGTTGGCTTCATCTCCGCCGAACACGGGGGCGCCGGAATAGAGAGAAGCCACAACGATTTCTTAGCCGGTAACGACTTGTCGGTCCGTATACAGGACAATCGAGACCTATTCGTTGACCAGGCTCGCACAGGACAGCTCGAACTGTCCATCAGGCACGACGTGCAATTGGTTACACGGGCAGCCATGGCAGGCCATCTCGGCGCAGCTGTTGTCCTAGAACCAGCGAGCGGCTCCGTTTGGGGAATGTGGAGCACCCCGAACTTTGATCCCAACCATCTGTCATCTCATGATCTGCGAGCAGCAGCAACCGATTTCAGTGCGTTGGATTCTGATGGTGCGCAGCCTTTAACCAATCGAGTGGAGTACCACAGTGTTGAGATCGGCTCACTGTTCACGATTCTCACCGCAGCTGCGGCTATCGAAAGCAACCTCCACGATATTTCCGTCCCGGCAACCACTTCATTTCCGGCGAGCCAAAGTTCCCCAGCTATCACCAACCGAGATAGCAATGCATGTGGTGGGACAATCGAATCTTTGATGGTCAATGTTTGCAGGTCTGGATGGGCAGCTATCGGCCAGGAGATCGGACGTGAACCGATGCAAGATATTTCGGATCGTTTCGGACTAGTCGGTGGGGACCCTTTACGAACTGGCAATGCTTTGCGAGGAGATCGCAACCAAACAGAACTGAGTCCTTCCGCGGCCCACGCGGCGGTCGGAACCGCTATGGAACTGACGCCGCTTCAGGTAGCACACCTTTTCGCCACCATTGCGAACAACGGGAGCCGCATCCAACCCCGATTAGTTGAACAGGTCCGCGCCCATGACGGGTCCGTTATCCACGATTTCGAGCCGAATGTGCTGAACCAATCCATCTCTAAAGAGACCGCCGCAAAACTGCTTGGGTTGCTATCAGAAAACGTAAAAACTGGATCGGCGCAAGGTCTCGCGCTCAGCGCCGTTCCGGTCGCAGGCATGTCAGCTTCGAGATTTTCTGGAAGCAACCACCTTTGGATGGTCGCATTAGCACCGGTGACACGTCCAGAGGTCGTTGTTGCGGTACTTCTGGAGGGTGATGGCTCTGACGATCAAGACACCGCCGAGGCCACCGTTGCAGCAATTACCAGAAGAATCACCGAGGCTGTTCTGCGCCTCCCGAGCTCTAACCTAGGGGGTTCCTAGTGGTACCCCCGGAAACGCCAATGTCCGAGAACGACCGACCTATCTTCAGCGGAAGATACGAGCTATACCGGCGCATCGCCCGTGGTGGTATGGCCGAAGTCTTTTTGGGTAGAGACAAACTTCTAGACAGGCCTGTAGCTGTAAAGGTCTTGTTCCCTGAGTACGCGACGGACCCTTCTTTCGTCGAACGGTTTCGTCGGGAAGCACAAGCGGCTGCGAACCTAAATCAACCCAATGTGGTCGGTGTTTACGACTGGGGTCAAGAAGCAGGCACCTACTACATCGTCATGGAGTACGTCGAAGGCCGAAGCCTGGCCGAAATCATTAGAGCCGAGGGTCCTCTTCACCCAGACCGCGCTGCTGACATAGCTATCGATATAGCAGCGGCATTGGCCTTCGCTCACCGAAATGGAGTTGTCCATCGTGATGTAAAACCAGGCAACGTTTTGGTCACCACCGGCGGCCAGGTCAAAGTTACTGACTTCGGCATCGCTCGAGCCTTAACAGGAAACACGTCAGACAATTTGACCCAAACCGGTTCAGTAATGGGCACAGCTACCTATCTCTCACCTGAGCAAGCACAAGGACAGCCCGCTGACCCCAGAAGTGACGTCTATTCACTGTCGGTAGTTCTGTACGAAATGCTGACCGCTGGCCCTCCCTTTACCGGCGACACACCAGTGTCCATTGCCTATAAGCACGTCCAGGAAGCACCGAACCCTCCGTCACAATTCAATGCCGATGTTCCACCTCCATTAGAAGCAATCTGTCTTCTCGGGTTAACGAAAGACCCCGACGACCGCTATGCATCTGCAGATGACCTACGTGGTGACTTGAGACGCTTCCGAACAGGTCAACAAGTTCTCGCTACCCAACACGGTGGTCATGTCTCAGCAACGACCGTGCAAACACGCGTCACTCCGTCGCCTGGGACCCGTCCCGCCCCACCAACACCAGTCCAATCATCAGATGAAACTCGCTCACCGACGGCATCGAAACAAGAAGCTCCGAACCAGTCATCTCCTGATAAGACAAGAGTGTGGGCCACCTTGTTAGTTGTCCTTTTAATCGTGGTCGCAGGTTTGGTCTACTTGCTGGTCAATGGTTTTGACCCGGGAAGCAATGACAATGACCCTGCAGTAGCCGACCAAACGGACAGCAGACTACGAGTGCCGTCAGTTGTCGGCCTTGACTGGCAAGAAGCAGAGAACGAACTCCGCGATAACGGATTCGAACAAATAACTATCGAATTTCAGGAACGCCAAGACGTGCCAGCCAACCAAATCTTCCAACAAGACCCGCGAGCCGGCTTGCTACTCGCAGAACCCAACGACCCTGACAACCCAATACGGCTATTTGCTTCGAAGGGGCTCACCGTTGTCCGAATCCCAGCAGTGCAGCGAATGGACTTTCTCGAAGCAGAAGAAATTCTTCTCGCCGCAGGCTTCACTGTCGAGCGGATCGAACAACAAAGCGATGATTACGCCCGAAATGTCGTCATTGATCAAAGTGTCCCCAGCACGGAAGAACGTCCTCAAGGAACTGTCATTACCTTGACAGTTTCCGTAGGCCGCGGAGAAGTCCAAGTTCCTTCAGTGGAGGGACTATCCATTTCTGATGCGCGTGTCGTACTGGCCCGTGAAGGGTTGCTCGAAGAGGTCGTGATGGAAAATTCTTTGGCGTTTCCGGTCAACACTGTGATTCGTTCCGAACCAGGTTTTGGTCGTTCTGCCGAACGTGAGAGCGTGGTGCGTTTAGTGGTTTCCCTCGGTCCAGCAACAGGCCAAGTGCCTTCACTTGAGATCCTCGGCACCACGGATGCATCGCAGGTCGAGATTGCTTTGAAGAATCTGGGTTACGAAGTCAAGCGTGTTGAACAAAACTTGGATGTCGGAGACCCCTTGGTTGGACAGGTGTTGAGCATCGATCCTTCTCCCGGGACAGACCTTTTGTTGGGTTCCGAAGTAATTCTCGTTGTTGGCGTCGGCCAAGCAAGCCCTAGCACCGGTTCCAACCCCGGTAGCAGTTTCGTGACGGTGGAACCGAACGAATAAGAGCCGCCACGTGCCATAAGTAACTGGCATTAAATCATCTCGGTGATCAGTGGTGGCCGCAGTTTCTACCTCTATCCTCGTTCGTCATGGCTAGGCCGAAGAAGACAAGTCGTTTAACTCCCAAGGGCACACGCCCTGAAGGAGCCGTTTCTGAAGAGACGCTCTCAGGCGATCTCCCCCCAAGTCCAGCATGGTTCGGTTGGTTGATTCTGGCCTTTTTGCTGGTTGGCGTCGCAGTCATCTTTTCGAACTACATGAGTTGGCTACCTGGAAGCCCCTCTAGTTCTTGGATTCTTGGCGGTCTCGGTTTCGTTCTCGTCGGGATCTTGACTGCCACGAAATGGCGATAACTCATCAAAACTGATCCGTTAAATTACAGCTATGTGGTTTCTCCCCAAGGTGTGGATAACTTGTGGATCCATCGGTTTTAGTTAATCGTTGTCATGGTCGTGGATTAATTCCATCTCCTCCATGCAACACTTTGGGCCTTGAGGTGCACTATTTGGTGATCGAGTCATCCGAACTTCCGTTCCACATAACGTGCACAAATAAGTGAGACGCACTTTTCTTAGTTCACCCGCCGGCGGCGGAGCCGGCACTGGACGTGAAAATCCGAGCATAAGTTTCAAACCGATCCTGTACACGACATATATGAACAGCAATGAACCGGTGATAGGAACGACTAAATCCACGAGATCTACCGTAGCGCTCACTCCGATTCGTGCCACTGCGTATCGTTGGGTGTAAGAGATATACGGGTAATCAAAGCTAAGCAGTCTCACCGGTGTCACGAAAGGATCCCACCCCTTGCCTCACACGACGTTCCACCAGACCGACGGGTACAGCGGTTGTCGTATTCGGCATCAAACCGATGGGCTGCGCAAATTAGGTTTCGAAACGTTGAGTAGGCGATGAGGCCTTCGGGCACCGAACCTGGTGACTTTGTCGAATTTGACTATGACCTAGTTGAAGCCGAGCGTCGACAGCACATCCGTGATGTGCTCAGTCATGTTCGCCCGACGTTGGAAAAAGAGACCGGAGTTGAGTTGGAGATTACAAACGACGGCAACGATCTTGTCCTCAGCGCGGCCGGGGAAATCCGGTTCAGAGCGGCACTAGCTCCTGATGGTCGGGTTGTGATTACAGACCTCAAGTCGAGCAATCGTCTTTAAGCGAGCACCTGCTTGGTCGCCTTACCCCAATAGGGTTCTGGCGGGCGTCTTGTCTTCAAGTTCAAGTCGACTATCAGGTCGCGCCGAGTTTCTAGCGTCATCAAGTGACGCGACTGGTGCAATGTCTTCGTGGGTCAGACCATCGAATTCAAAAAGCTGCAGTTCTTCGACTTCCAAAATCCTGCCACTCTGTGCTCGTTGACGGCGAACACGATCGCGTTTCGGGGCTTTGGGAACGACTTCGTCGGGAGTGACAGTCCACAGCCGTGGTGTTCCATCTCTTTCGTCAAATACTGTCCAGTCTTGGGGAACTCGAAGATTTTGAACATGGTGCTGGCAAAGCAACATTGTGTGACCGGCGTCAGCGTGGAGGTCGATTACCCACACCGACAAGGACGCGTTGTTGAAGGAGAGCCCAGCTACAGCTAGGGCACCGCAGGTTCCACGGGAGCAGGATGCCACAGCTATGGAACGTAGCCTCAGTCTCCGCGACCGCAGTGGATACCAGTTCCTGGAATCAGCGAAATTAGGTGGTTGGCATACCAGTTCGGATAGAACCACAACATTGCCGTTATCTTTTCGATTCGAAAATGCTTATCGCTGAGAAGATAGCTAGGGTTCAGTCAAACTGATGTGGCAGCAGAAAACTGTCCGTTCTAAAGCAACATACGAAAGGGGCACACCGTGGTTGGTGGCGCACTGAAGTCAGCAAGCATGGACGACTTAGATCTGAGAATGTCAGAGAAGGTTCGTCCGTTGTACGAGGCTGTAAAAGTTTTCATTCGCGAGGAAGTCGACCCGATCACCGAGGAGTACCACCGCCTCGGAGAAAATCGCACTGAAAGATGGGGCTACGGGGAAGGGCAATTGGAACTACTTGCGGGCGCCAAAGAAAAAGCTCGTGCCCAAGGATTGTGGAACTTCTTTCTTCCGGACGCCGAAACTGGAGAAGGATTAACGAATCTTGACTACGCCTACATCGCAAACGAACTCGGCAAGAACCGTCTTGCTTCTGAATGTTTGAACTGCTCAGCTCCAGACACTGGGAACATGGAAGTGTTAGAGCGGGTCGGCACATCAGAACAAAAAGATGAGTGGCTTGAACCACTGCTCAACGGCCAGATCCGTTCGGCCTACTGCATGACAGAACCAAGAGTTATGAGTTCTGACGCGAAGCAAATCGAAACTGAAGCATTGCTGGATGGCGATGAGTGGGTCATTAACGGCGAAAAGTTCTACATCTCCGGGGCTGGCGATCCCCGATGCAAGATCATGATCACCATGGTTCGCACGAATCCGGATGCTGACACCTACAAGCAACAGTCTCAGATTCTGATACCTCTTGACACTGAAGGCGTCAATATTGTCGGCCCTATGCATGTTTTCGGTAACGACGACGCCCCACATGGTCATATGCACATCAAGCTCGAAGATGTACGAGTGCCTCGTGACAATATCTTGTTAGGCGAGGGTCGTGGCTTCGAGATCAGCCAACTTCGTCTCGGCCCGGGCCGCATCCATCACTGCATGCGATCTATTGGTTCCGCAGAAAAAGCGATTGAGATGATGGTCGATCGCGGTACTTCCCGAGAGGCTTTTGGCAAGAAACTCGTCAATCTTGGTAAGAACATGGAAGTTATATCTCGGGCGCGTATCGAGGTGGAAGCTATGCGGTTGATGGTTCTGAGAGCAGCACAGGCTATGGATACTCTGGGCAACGCAGAAGCACGAGTTTGGGTGAGTGCCGTAAAGGCAATGGTCCCTGAGAAGTGTTGCGACATCATTAACGAGGCGATCCAAATGCATGGTGCTGCTGGTGTTTCCCAGTGGTTCCCGCTTACCGACATGTGGCACAGCCAAAGAACTCTTCGACTTGCAGATGGTCCTGACGAAGTGCATCACCATGTGGTGGCTCGAGCTGAGGTCCGCAATCGTGAGGCAGAAGTTTCTTCTGGCGAAGCGTCTATCCACACTCTTGGCGGACCTGTCTAAGCCAACAATCACTAGGTTTTTCGATTCTGCCCAAGGATCATTGGATTTGGGTTAGCGCCCATTCTCTCAATTCTATTTTTCGTATTTTCCCTGATGGGGTTGCCGGCATTTCGTCAATGAAGACGATGTGTCGAGGAATTTTGAAACTCGCGATTTTTCCCTGGCACCTCTCAAGCAAGTCCGCTGCCGTTACGTCGTTTGATCTGACTACGAATGCCACCGGCACTTCAACCAGCCGTTCATCTGGGTATCCAACAACGGCTATCTCCTCGACACCGTCAACCTCGAGGAGGTACCCCTCAACTTCAGCGGGCGAGACATTTTCGCCACCTACTTTCAACATGTCTTTGTGACGGCCGATGAACACCACGTGACCGTCTGGTCGCAGTAATGCCACATCGCCAGTGTCTAGCCACCCATCGGCGTCGAGAACTTCAGCGGTTGCTTCTGGCTTATCCCAATAGCCACTTGTAACGGTGTAACCCCTTACGTACAGGGCACCTATCTCCTCAGCTGGCAAAATGTTTCCAGTGTCAAGGTCCCGTATCTGGAATTCGATTCCATACATGGGGTATCCGGACGCCTCGGTTCGTTGTTCCAAAGAGTCGGTTATGTGACTTGAAGCAATAAACGCCCATGATTCACTCATCCCGAAGCCGCTAGTAGTTGGACAGAAGAGTTCTTGGACCTGTCGAGCTACAGGGATGGTGGATTCCATTCCTGCGGGAAGAGTGCCTGCACGTAACGAGGAAACGTCTCGTTGGTTCTGCTGTTGCACCCGGATGAGATCAGCCCAGTGGCTATCAAACCCATGTAACACAGTCCCTCCTTCGGCCTCTACCGCATCTAACACTTCGTCGGGGTCAAAGACATCGAACAAGATCTGGCTGCCGCCGCTTAAGCCAACCATCATTGCGACCTCACTAAATCCATAGGCATGGAATAGCGGGAGGTAGCTCATGTGGACATCGTTCCGGTTATGTCCGAGCAGCATGGCTCGCTCATATGTGTTCCGGATCGGTTTGTGGCAGTGGACCACTCCCTTGGGATGCCCGGTGGTCCCTGAGGTATAGGCCAGCATCATTCGGTCTTGAACGTTGACTCGCGAGGACCGCGCTTCTGACTCTTCTGCTGTGACGCTGTCGCCTTGTTCGAGCATGGTTTCCCAATTGACGCTGTCCGGAAGTTGCTCTCCCAGCATGACAATGGTTTGGAGATGGCCACCTTCGTCCAATTGTTGACGGGCTTCAACCAACATCTGGCCGTAGTCGATCGGCCCCGACTGGTCGAGAGCTATTAGGAACTTGCTCTGGGATTGGACAACGGTATATGCGACATCATCTGTTCGGTATCGGGTGTTCAACGGGACAATGCATCCACCTACCCGAGGAATCGCGTACATGAGATGCAACCATTCCGGGCGATTGGTCATCCAGACCGCGACATGATCCCCGTGTTCAACACCTATAGAAATGAGACCTTTCGCCACTTTGTCCACATCGGATGCGAACTCACCATGTGTCCAACGCTTTCCTTTGAAAACCAGTGCAAGGTCGTCTTTCCATAGACGTGCGGCTCGTTTCGGGACATCTCCCATTAATAACCAGTCATCACTCATACCGTGCAACTTTAGAGGCGATCCAACTGCATTGGCCCAGCGACTGGATTTCGGCTCAAATAGGGGGTGACAGAGAGGTAACGACGTGGAATTCGATTTGATGACAGGTTCATCTACCTGGGCCACTGCGGGAGATTTGGCCCGCCGTGTTGAAGACCAGGGGTTTTCAGGAATGCTGTATACCGAAACGGGCCAGGTGCCGTGGATGCAAATAGCTGCAGCTGCGATGGCTGCCCCGTCGTTGACGTTCACAACCGGTATCGCAGTTGCTTTCCCAAGAAGCCCAATGGTGTCGGCACAGGTTGCGTGGGAGTTAGCTGGAGAAACCAATGGCAAGTTCCGATTGGGCTTAGGAAGCCAGGTAAAGGGTCATGTTGTTCGACGATATTCCGCCGATTTCGACCGTCCCGCTCGTCGTTTGCTCGATTACGTATTAGCTGTCAAAGCATGCTTTCGGGCCTTTCGCGGCGATGAACGGTTAAGCCACGAGGGTGAATTTTATAATCTCTCTCTTTTGCCAGATGCTTGGAAACCGCGATCCCACGACTTCGGCGATATCAAGGTCGATATTTCCTCTGTGGGGCCCCTAATGAACCGTGCCGCTGGCCAAGTTGCCGACGGGGTCCACGTCCACCCGATGCACTCAATGCATTACATCCAAAACCGGTTGCTGCCCGAGGTCGCCGAGGGCGCCGAGGGCGCCGGCCGGGAGCCATCCCAGATCGACCTGATTGTTCCTGTGTTTGCCGTTGCTGGTGACACTCCTGAGGAACGAGCGCCATGGGTGCACCGGGCAAAAACCCAAATAGCTTTTTACGGAACTACTCCGAATTATGCGTTTCAGTTCGAGGACTTGGGCTTCGACGGGATAACAAAAGCCTTGGGGGACAAAATGAAGGCCGGTGACCTGCAGGGCATGGCCGACACGATCTCTGACGAAATGCTGGACCACTTCGCGTTGGTATCGCCGTGGAATGAAATGGCAGATCGTTTAAAGGACCGATATGCGGGCACCGCTTCTCGGGTGGTGATGTACCTGACGGAGGAACACATGCGCAAGGATCCTGAGTCAATAGACAAATGGGGCGAAGTTGCCCGGGCAACGAGGAGTTAAACGATGACTGAACGAGTTGCACTCGTTACCGGTGGCGGTAGCGGGATTGGCAGGGAAATTTGTATCGGTTTGGCGGCCGCTGGACGTCAAGTGGCAGTCGCAGATTTAAACCTTGACGGAGCCCAAGCGACGGCCTCGATGATTTCTCAGACAGGTGGCCGTGCAGTCGCAGTGCACATGGACGTTTCAGACACTGACGCTGTCCAAGGCGGTGTTTTTCAGACAGTTGACGAACTGGGGCCAATCGAAGTTCTGGTGAATTGTGCCGGTTGGGACGAGCTGATGCCGTTCTTGTCGACCGACGAATCATTTTGGGATCGGGTAATTGAAATCAACTACAAGGGCGTGTTGCGAACCGTTCACGCGTGTCTCCCGGCGATGGTTGAGACTGGCTGGGGACGAATCGTCAATATTGCTTCAGATGCTGGACGAGTTGGTTCATCATTCGAAGCGGTGTATTCAGGGGCTAAGGGTGGGATTATCGCCTTTACCAAAACCATTGCTCGTGAGGCCGCGAGAAGTGGGGTGACTGCAAATGTCGTGTGCCCGGGCCCCACTGACACCCCGCTCCTTGACGGAATCGTTGCCGCGAGTGATGACGGCGACAAGATTATTGGGGCTATGGCTCGGGCGGTCCCGATGAAGCGAGTCGGAACTCCGACAGAAGTCGCGTCCGCCGTGATTTATTTTAGCTCTGACGAGGCTGCTTTCGTAACTGGCCAAACGTTGTCAGTATCTGGTGGCCTGACCATGAGTTGAGTCGGTTTGGTATGTCTTTGCCCGTCCGGAATTGTGATCTCCGACACCTATTCGCAGTAGAAATAGAGAATCGAAACGCACTCGCCTAGTCACCGTCGCAATAGCTGGACAGTTACATCGGCCGCGTTCGTTGCCAATTTCGTGAACTTCGGGGTGCTGTTTTCCTTCGGTATTTTCCTCACACCTATCGCAGATACCTTCGAGACATCAACGGGCCCAGTTGCACCGATATTCTCAACCGCGGTCTGCTTTTACTATCTGGCTGGTGCCATAGGTGGAAAGATCAGTGACTCCGTTGGTGTCCGTCCTGTCGTGGCTACTGGGGCAATTTTCATGACCGTCGGCCTGATCGTCAGCAGCCAAGCTTCAGAGTTATGGCATTTGTACGTGGGCTACGCGCCGCTAGTGGGAAGCGCTGTCGGATGTTGTTACCCGTCAATGATCGGGACTGTCGGACGTTGGTTTAAGCATCGACAAGCTTCGGCTATCAGTCTGGTGTTAGCAGGTGTAGGGATGGGAACCTTTATCGGCCCAATCGTTTCACGGATCTTGATAGATGCATGGGGATGGCGGTCAACACTGGGCCTTTATGCCATTTTCAGTGGAGTGCTGCTGGCCGCCTGCACCGTTGCCGCAGTCGACTCGCCAAAAATCCGACAGGACGATGATCTCGGGTTAAGAAAGATTCTGCGGTCGAAGAAATTCTTGGTCCTCTATGGGGCACTGGCGCTAGGCGGCCCCGGATTTTATGCTCCCTTAGCCTTCTACAACGACCATGCAATGAGCGAAGGGGTCAGTGGTTCGGCTGCGGCCACCCTCGTAGGAGTCATTGGGGCATCCTCAGTGGTCGCTCGACTAGTGATCAGCGCATTGAATGACCGATTTATCCCAATGCACCAATACCGTTTCGGGCAACTACTCCTGGTGGCTTGTCTTCTGGTGTGGTTCCTTGCAGGAGATTCCTATGTCCTCTTCCTGGTAAGCGCATTACTACACGGTGTGAGTTGGGCAGTTTGGTTCACCGCTGCTCCCAATGTGCTCGCCACATGGTTTGGCGTAGCTGACCTTGGTGGCACCATCGGGACCTTCTACACAGCTCTTGGGTTCGGTGCACTCGCAGGCCCCGCCATCCTCGGTTTTGTTATTGACAGCTCTGGCTATGAAGTAGCAATAGCAGTCGTCATCTTTAGTTCTGTGATCGCATGGCTGCTCTGTTTCATCCCCGATCGGCTCAAAGAATCAGAAACTAGTTGATGCGCTATCACCAAATGTCGCGAACCAAAAGCTCCAGGAACCGCATCCACTTATCGTCGCTTATCTGGGGTTGAACCCATTGCTGACCCCGTTTCAATAAGTCAGAGAGACGTCGGCATTAGAGCTCAGATCTATGACCCCTGGCGGGCCGCTCCAGTTGAGTTCTAATCCACCAACAAGCACATCCGCAGCGTTGTCAGGTGTAACACCTAGTGCAGCCTGCGAGCCGGTCGAACAGTAAATTGCTTCTGCCCCCTCCATCAACGCTCCAAGCATTTGCCTACAGAAACCGGGTTCTTGGGAAACACGCTCATCTAATCCTCCAATGAATTCGCTTTGGAGAAGTTTCACCGCGTGGGATGCAAAGAAAACATTCACACTGTGACCGTCTGTTATCGCCTGAACAGCACAGGCCATAGCTACAGCGCACTTCCGCGGGTCCACGTCGGGATCAGTCGAAATTTGAACGAAATACTTTTTGCTCATTTTGGTGCACTTTCACATCGAAGATGAGAACAAATTTAGGGCAATCCCTTGGCCGATTTGCCCTTGTTACCCACCTTGGAAAATATCGAGGAAGTGGACTTCAGAGCTGTCTGACACTGGTTCATAATCAGCATCAGTGAAAATTTCGCCGTCAATCGCCACTGACGACGCTTCGTTCAACTGTTCCCCAATGCCAGGAAACATCTCCTCAAGCGCGACGACTAAACGACGAACCGTCGTAGCTTCAACCTCTACCTGAGCCAGTCCTCCTGTCAGGTCGCGAAGACCAGCCGAGAAATGAACTTGGGCCATCAGACTTACTAGTCGCCTTGATCGTTTAACGCTTCAAGAATTTTGACCGGTGACATTGGGAGATCGGTCATTCGTACATCGAGTGCGTCATTGATCGCATTACCCACTGCGGCCATCGGAGGAACAATCCCTACTTCGCCTACACCCCTCACACCATACGGGTGTGCTGGATTTGGGACTTCAACGATGGCGCAATCAATCATCGGCAAATCCGAAGCTACGGGTATGCGGTAGTCAAGGAAACCTGGGTTTTCCATCACACCGTCGCTGTCATGGATGTATTCCTCGCTCAAGGCCCATCCAATTCCTTGGACCACGCCGCCTTGCATTTGGCCTTCGACATAATCAGGGCTTATCGCTCGTCCGGCATCTTGCGCTGTCAGGTAGCGGACGACTCTGGTCACTCCGGTTTCTGGATCAACCTCTACATCACAAAGTTGAGTTGAGAAACCAGCGCCAACTCCACGTGAGTTCAGAGAAGCATTAGCCGATATTGGTCCTCCTGTTCGACCAGATTTTGCCGCAAGATCCTTCAGAGAAAGAGGGGGCTGAGCACCTTCAGCATGTTGGGCTTGTCCATCAACCCATTCCACTTGGTCAAGCTCAACGTCCCATGTTTTTGCTGCTCGAGCCCGAAGATCTTCAACAATCAACCGGCAGGCATCAACCACGGCGGCTCCGGTCGCCAACGTCACTCGACTACCGCCGGTAACGTCGTTGAAGCCAACTGTTTCGGTGTCAGCGACCACAGCCTTTATCGATTCGTAAGGAATGCCCAGCTCTTCAGCAGCCATCAAGGCCATCGATTGACGGCTTCCACCAATGTCGGGGGACCCCGTCACCACAGTCGCTGTTCCATTTTCGTTGATGTGAACCGTCGCACTCGACATCATCCCTGCGTTAAACCAGAATCCCGCTGCAATTCCGCGGCCCTGGTTGGGTCCTAGCTCTGCGGTGTAATTGGGGTGATCTTTGATCGCTTCTAAGGTTTCAACAAAGCCGATCCGAGGGAACTTAGGTCCATAAGACGCTTGAGTGCCTTCGACAGCTGCATTTGCCAGCCGAATCTCGATGGGGTCCATCCCTATGTCTCGAGCTAGTTCATCAAGAACTGATTCCACTGCGAAAGCTGCCATAGGTGCACCCGGTGCCCGGTACGCGGCAACTCTCGGCTTATTGCACACAACGTCATAGCCTTCAACTACAAAGTTCGGGATGTCGTAACAGGCGATAGCCGTCATGCCCGCGGCGCCGACTGGAGAGCCTGCGTAAGCACCTGCTTCGTAGGCCATCCATACTTCCGCAGCGGTTATCTTGCCGTCCTTCGAGACTCCCATTTTTACTTTTATCCGGGTTCCTGAAGTTGGCCCGGTTGCTCGGAAGACTTCATCACGGTCCATTACTAATTTGACGGGCCGGCCAGCTCTCTGAGACAGGCGGACTGCAAGCGGTTCGAGATAAATAACCGTTTTACCTCCGAAGCCGCCTCCGATTTCAGCAGCTGTGACCTTCAACATTCCCGGCGATATTCCCAACACTGACGCTGAGTAGGCTCTCATTTGGAAATGTCCCTGGGATGAGCACCATATGTGGGCTCTCCCGTCACTGTTCGCGTCAGCGACCGCAGCGTGAGGCTCTATATATCCTTGGTGAACGGGTTTGGTAGTGAATTCTCGCTCAACAACAGCGTCTGCTTCACCGAATCCTTGGTCAAGGTCACCACGTTCGTGAAGGATTTTACTGGCGACGTTTGACGCTTCTTCGGGTGCAGGGTCGACG
Source organism: Acidimicrobiales bacterium MED-G01 (assembly GCA_002457435.1). GTDB lineage: Bacteria > Actinomycetota > Acidimicrobiia > Acidimicrobiales > Poriferisodalaceae > MedAcidi-G3. The sequence continues at coordinate 17,521 of NTLA01000027.1, forward strand.
CCCTTTGTAATCATTCCTTCATGCAGCAACGGAGCGTCATCGGCCATGGCTTCATCTACTGTCAGCACATGAGGCAAAATTTCGTATGTGACCTCGACAGCTTTTGCCGCCGCTTCGGCTTGATCGCGGGTAGTGGCTGCTACGGCAGCAACTACATGCCCTTCGTATAGGACTTTCTCCCTAGCGATGGTGTTGTTGGCAACGTCAATTTCACTTGGGTGAGCGCCGTTCGCTGCGAGGTCAGGGAAGTCGCTCCCTGTGATGACTGCCTTCACTCCCACCATCGCTTCCGCGGCAGTGGTGTCTATAGAAATTATCCGGGCGTGCGCGTGGGGTGATCGCACAACCTTGCCGAACAGCATCCCTGGCAACATCAGGTCTGCGCCGAATTGCGCTTTCCCTGTGACTTTTTCTAATCCATCAGGTCGGATTGGTCGGGTACCAACCCATTTGTATCCAGGATTTTCTTCAACTACAGCCATTACTGACCCCTCATCTCTCGAGCTGCTTCTTGGACAGCGCGAATAATTTTGTCATATCCCGTGCACCGGCACAGGTTGCCGGCTAACGCATAGCGAATTTCTGTTTCCGTTGGATCTGGGTTTCTATCAAGCAAAGCTTTCGCTGATATCAGAAACCCTGGCGTGCAGATGCCGCACTGCAGAGCAGCTCCCTCTAGGAAGCACTGTTGGAGGGGATGCAGCTCTCCGGAGTCGGCAAGCCCTTCAACCGTGAGAATTGTTGACCCGTCAACTTCTGGCGCGAATACAAGACAAGCACATGTGACTTTGTCATCGACCATGACCGAACAAGCTCCGCAGTCTCCTGTGCCGCAACCTTCTTTGGCTCCGGTGAGACCAACTTCGTCTCTAAGGGCGTTGAGTAGTGAGGTGCTGTCCTCAGTTAAGAATTCTGTCTCGTCGCCGTTGACAACGGTAGTTACGTGAGTTCGTGCCATTAGTTCGTTCCGTTTCTCTGCTCGGCTCTTTCAATTGCTATGAGCACCGCTCGTTTCGCTAATACTCCTGCTACCTGCCTCCGGTAAGCGACGGTGCCACGTTTGTCATCGATTGGGTCACATGCTTCGCTCGCTGCGGCCGCTACAGCAGAAAGAATTTCATCATTAGCGGTTTTGCCAACCAGCGCGGCTTCTGCGTCGGGGACTCTAACGCATGTCGGGGCAACCGCTGCTAGAGCCAGCGCTGCTTGTTCGATGCTTCCGTCTTCTGCGAGTGTGACCCGCGCTCCGGCCCCTACGACAGCGATGTCCATTTCGGTTCGTGGGATCATCCGCAGATAGGCATCACCTGTCCGCGCTGGGATTCTGTCAATTTCAAACTCGACGATGAATTCGTCTGCTTCAAGTGCTAATTGACCTGGCCCGGTTACAACTTCAGCTACATCAAGGACTCGAGTTCCGTTTGGGCCAGCAACCACGGCTCGAGCTCCATTTACGACCATTGCTGGCACGGAGTCAGCTGCGGGTGAACCGTTGCACAGGTTGCCTCCCAAGCTGGATCTATTTTGTATCTGGTCAGAGCCGATTAGCCCTGCAGCCTCAGCTAGGCCTGGGAACTCTTCACTGAAGGCTTCGTCCTCGGTGAGATTGGCCGTCGGTGTTGCGGCCCCGACGGTCCATTTATCTCCGTCGTTAGCTACTGATACGAGTTCTTCTATCTTCTTTAGATCGACCAGTACTTCAGGTGCTGGACGCCCGGCCCGGAGTTGGGGGACAACGTCTGTTGCCCCTGCAAACACCTGCGCTGACGGTGAGGTTGACAGCAACGAAGTTGCTTCCTCAACCGAAGATGGTGCTACGTATTTCACTTATTCCCCTTAGTTAGGCGGTTAACAAACATCCGCCGTTGTGGTGCAGTGCATCGAAAAGTAGTCGCTCATTGCTTCATTGTCCTCTTCAACGAGCTTCCATATAGTTTAGGGCCATGCCGGCGACTGATAACCAACCAGAACCACTCAGTTCTTACAACTTGTTTACTGCTGATCCGGTGCTCTCAGAAGCGGTCCACCGCGAGGGAGGAGACTTGGACGTTTTGGAGAGTTTTGGCGCCCAAGTCGGTAATGAGCAAACACGAGAATGGGGACGTCTAGCGAACAAAAACGTTCCGATTCTTCACACTCATGATGCTTCCGGCAACAGAATCGATGAGATCGAATATCACCCCGCTTATCACTCACTTCTAAATCTTGCCGTCGAAAGCGGGATTCATTGCATGCGCTATGAAAAGCCTGCAGGTGACGGCGCATACGTGACGCGTAACGCCCTCATGGGCTTGATAACTCAGATCGAAATGGGTCACGGCTGCCCCACCTCAATGACCTCTGGCGCGCTAATGGCGTTGCGGCATCAACCTGAACTGGCAGAGCTCTGGGAACCACTGACAATAAGCAGAAGTTATGACCAGCAGCTCAAAGCGCCGAAGACAAAGTCGGGCGTGCTTTTGGGTATGGGCATGACAGAAAGACAAGGTGGTTCCGACGTCAGGGCAAACACAAGTACCGCTACGCCTTCGGCCGGGGGTGGTCCGGGAGCTGAGTACCAGCTTGAGGGCCATAAATGGTTCACCTCGGCGCCCATGTGTGATGCCTTCCTGGTTTTGGCTTATGCGCCGAAAGGGATGTCTTGTTTCTTAGTCCCCAGGGTGTTGCCTGACGGAACCCGAAATTCGCTTCGTTTTATGCGCCTCAAAGACAAGCTAGGGAATCGTTCCAATGCATCAGCTGAGTTGGAATTCGACTGCACAACCGCGTGGATGGTCGGTGAGGAAGGGCGAGGTATCCCAACAATTATCGAGATGGTTCACGCCACCCGGTTAGATGTCGCGAATTGGGGTGTTTCTTTGATGCGTCAAGCTGTGAGCCAAGCGGGTTGGCATGTGGCTAACCGCGAAGCGTTCGGCGCGACTTTGATTGACAAGCCATTGATGCAAAACGTATTGGCCGACTTGGAAATTGAAGTTGAAGCAGCAACGTTGATGATCACCCGTCTTTCAGGAGCGCATGAACGCATGGAAGTCGACGAACGGGAACAAGCTTTTGCTCGCTTAGCGACACCCGTTGCCAAGTATTGGTTAACCAAACAATCAAACCCTGTCGTCAGGGAAGCATTGGAGTGTGTTGGCGGCAATGGGTACGTGGAAGATTCGATGATGCCTCGTTTATATCGTGAGGCACCTTTGAACGCCATATGGGAGGGTGCGGGGAATGTGATCGCTCTCGATATCGGGAGGGCAGCGTCTAGAAACCCCGAGAGTGTCGACATTTTTCTTGATGAGCTAGAACAGTCCCGAGGTCGAGATGCGGGCGTTGATGAACATCTCGATGCTCTGCGAGCAGAATTCGCTAACCCATTGTCTGAAGCAGAGGCACGTCGACTCGTAGAAAAACTTGCGGTCACTTGGGCTGCGACTCTGATGGTTGAGTATGGCCACCCTTCGGTCAGTGAGGCCTATCTGATGTCACGGGTAGGCGGTGACCACGGGTCGCTGTTCGGCACCCTCCCGAAATCTTGTGATCTGGACCAGATTTCGAGACGGGCAGTCCCAGCTTAAGAACGTCTCTAATAGTCAGCCAGTAAATGCTGGGCCATCAGCGCGGTCAACCGTGGTGAACTCTTCAACCTTCTTACGAGACAACTTTGTCAGTTGTTTCTTGGGTTTTCCTATGGTCAGCAGGGCCGCCACAGCAATATCGGGCTCAAGGCCTAGTAACTCTTGCGCTTTCGATTCCTGAGCGGCGAT
>NTLA01000028.1 GCA_002457435.1 Acidimicrobiales bacterium MED-G01
GGCTAGTCGTCTACCAGCCTCGATCTACCCATTCTTGGAGTTGAGGAGCCTCGCTACCGATTGTGGTGTCATCTCCATGACCGGGAAGAACAACAGTTTCGGACGAAAACTTGGAAAACATTCGCTCGTCGATGCTTTTGATAATGGTGTCAAAATCACCACCCTCGAAGTCTGTAGCGCCGGGACCCCCGGGGAAAAGGGTGTCGCCAGAAAACAGCAATGGTGTGTCTTCAACATAGAAACTCATCGAGCCCGGGGTGTGCCCAGGGTTGTGAATGGTGCGAATACGTAGACGGCCGACCTCGATCACTGAATCATCTTCCAAGATGAAGTCGTAGCTAGGGAGCATCGTTGCATCCTCAGCAGCGACACCCACTTCGTAACCGGCATCTCGGATTGCAGGGATAGCTTGGATGTGGTCCCAGTGGCCGTGAGTTTCGACCACAGTCCGCACTCCAAGGCTTTGGCAAAGCTCTAGAAGCTGCTCGTGTTCGTTGGCGGCATCGATGAGCAGAGCGTCGCCTGTCTCGGTGCACCTGACAGTGAACACATTGTTTTCGTAAGGCCCGACGACAACCTTGTGTACTTCGACGCCGGTCCCTTTCCAGTGAAGAGTCATAAACCGAGTTTATGGCTTTGTGTTCTAAGCCATCGGGATGATCAGTTTCCGGTACCTATCAGTTCTCGCGCAATGAGCGCAAAAGACCGATGACGAAAGGTTCGAGTTGAGCGCCGTCTGTCGCAATTTCTGGGAAAGCGACTCTGCTAGTTCGGTCACCAGAGTCACTTGGTACCCGAAACGTCATGCCGTATCGGTCTACTCCGACCATTTCGGCCTCTGTAGCACTTGGTATACCACCGCGTTCCTGAACAAAGATGAGGTTTGCATCGGCATGGTCGTCATTCATATGTTCAATAGCGCTGAGCGCATTTTCGCAAAAAGGATCTTCCTCTGCGCCGGCGTAATCTTCAACAGTCATCCAGCTCATGTGTCCGAAGCCACCAACGAAACGGCAGCGTTCCACCGTGAGCTTCCAATAATTAAAGTCTTTGTAGTTCACGTAATCGGTGGCGTACGGATGTTTTGCGAGGTATTCGGCCTCCAAGCCATCTGAAGCCTTGAGTAGCTGCATCTGTCCGATCAGTGTCAGTCTTGCGCCAACAAGGGGATCCCCTTCAACGACGTGAGATGTATCAACCAGAAGGCTGGTTCGCTTGTCGAGGCGAGCATTTTTGGTGTGTTCAGCGAGATCTGAAATAAGAATGACTGGATTTCCGTGATCGTCAACGATGTGCGAAACAAGACTGCCGTAGGGGTATCCCTCGCTGGTGAGCGTCGACAAAACACCTGTCGTGCTTGATGCGATCAACGAACGAGACAGTTCCGCATCGCTAGGAAAGGAATGAATGTCACCTACCGGTGATACGTCGTGCCCGTCACCGTGTTCAAGTTCTGGCGTCTCGGTCATTAGCTGAGTCCTATTGTGCAATAAGTAGTGGTAGTGATTGCTGAGGGCGTTGGTCGTAATCCCCTATAACAGTGAAGCACCAATTCTGTCCGGAGTAGTAGTGACCTGTTGTGGGCGGGTCCGCCCGACGCCGTTGGAGGGTTTTGCCCGAGGCAGGCAAAGGAAGCGTTGGCGAGGAGGGGACTCCTCACCAGGCCGGACCCGACCCACAACCCGCCTCAGCACGAAGAGGCGAGGGACCTAAAGGATCCGCAGGTACGTTGACAAATGGTTTAACATAAAATGATAAGCAAGCCAAACACAAATGACGATAAACCTTCGTCCGAAGCAAATATCAACAGAAGACCTAGTTATAAGGGCATTTAAGCATCCATCTCCTCGGTTTCGTAAATTGCGCATATCCGGTGAACAAGGATAAATCGTTGAAACCAGTTGCTGTGTCAAAGAAGTAAGACCTTTAGGTTGATATTTGGTATTAGGAGCGCTTCTCATGCGAGTGTTATTCCCCCTCTAATGTTCTTATGGAGATACCAAACATGAAACGTTCGTCCTTGCTCAAATTGCTCGGATTGGTCTTTGCGTTCGCTTTAGTTGCCGCCTCTTGCGGTGATGACGGAGCATCTGTACGCGAGGTCGGTTCGGCCAGCTCATCCAGCGGTTCTGGTTCCGGTTCAGGTAGCGGGTCCGGCTCGGGTAGCGGGTCCGGCTCGAGTAGTGCTTCCGCGAGTGCTAGTGCCTCCTCTTCTGGAAGTGCTTCAGCGTCATCTAGCACATCTGCAAAAGCGGGCGCGGAAGTCACCGATGATGCGACAGCAGGAGAAGGTGGTTATGACTACGCCTCAAATGTTGATAACCATCGCCTGCTAGTGCTTGACATGTGCGACATGAACGGGCTCCTCGGGGCGGACTCTATTGACTTTGAGGCTGTCGCCGATATCTACAACAACGGCAAGAACGCCGAAAAGAGCGACGGATCCTTCAGGACCCTTGGAGGCTTCGCCTCAGCAGAGGGTAAGAATCACCCTCATGACGCCTATTACGGCGCTCCAGGTTCTTTGGACGCGTTCATTACCTCAGCGCTCGAAGGAACCGGGATGTTCGCAGGTGAATCTGATGCCGTAAGAAAACAGGGTGTCCAAAAAGGCATGCAAAACCAAGCCCTACTTGCATACGTAACCCATGAGGTGAACTCCGCTGTTGCGAAAGCCGGCGACGGCAACTGGGCAGGCGCTGTGCACAACTGGGATGAGGGCTGGGCCTTCTACCACGGTGCACAAGGAAGCTGCGGGCCTTATGGCACTGCCAACAAGCGCGGCGGTAACTTCGGGACGATGGGCTCTGATGGTGAGACCGCCAAAGCCAATGAGGCGGTTCTCAGTGCGATGATCGCTGGGCGCGATGCGCTTCTCAGGGGCAACCTTGGGGGAGCTGAGGCTGCGGTGACCTTGGTGAAGCGTGGTGTGGTTATTACATACTCCCAGGCAGTGATCCGTTACGCGGTGAAGGTCGAAGCCGACCTAGCGGCTGGTGACATGGCTAAAGCTCGCATTCACCAAGCTGAGGGCTACGCCTTCTGGAGAGTGCTGGAGCCAGAACTTGGGGCTACCGGTATGTTCGCCGAGACGATCGAGACGTTGAACAGTGCCTATGAACTGGATAACGACCCAGGATCTGGCCCGTCCTCGGATGACATTCGTACTGCTCTTTATCCAGTATGGGGTCTCTTGCAAATAAGCCAAGACGAGATCGGAAGCCTGCAGTAGAAGTACTGCCACGATCGGTGGGCTCGCCTAAGGGCGAGCAGGTCCAGCCGTCGTTCTCACTCTGGGTGCAAATCCAATGGAGAACGACGGCTGTTGCCATTTTGGTTAGGTGTGTACTCGCAAGAAGTGATGCACCCTTTGTCAGGGATATCAGAGAGCTATCCAAAGATTTACACCTCCACTGATCAAAATGAGTAAGGTGTGCTTGATGTCAACCGTAGAGAATCCTGAAACATCAGGGCCTTCAGGCGAGGCTGCTCCGAGGTGTGTCATCAACGAAGTAGTAGCGATTGACGAGCGAACAAGCGAAATCCGTTTCGGTGACAACGAATATCTTTTGGTACCAGTTCCGATAGACCGAACCTGCGCTGGCCAATGGCGTGGATCTATGAGACGCGTCGATGGTGTCGAACTTCAGTTTGGAATGCCCGGGTCGGTAGCAAAGTTGAGGGGCGCGAACAGGGTCAGTAAAAGCTGCACGACGGTGCAACTCAGCACAGCTCTAGGACTTATAGACAGCGGTGTGCGAGGCCAAATCGTGATCAAAAGGGACGAGGGCTCGTTGAGCATCTCCTAGTGGGGCAGGAACCACCTCGATTGGATCGACACCCAATTGTCCATGATCGACGACATCGGAATCGAGCGGTACCTCCAGTCCTCCATTGGCGAAGAATAAGTAGCCACGGTTTAAGAATTAGCCGCCGGTTCCTGGGTTGAGGCGACTTCGAACCCAAGCCCCAAAGCAGCTGGAATCTGATGGCTATCAAAGGTCAGATACGTCAACGGCTGAGGAAGTCGATCAGCTGCTGCCAGATGCAGAGCGTCAACAGTGCCGAGCTGGAAAGTTGCACCAATCTCCACAGCTCGTGCCAAGCAACGCTCATCAAGTGGAACTACAGCGACACGGCCCCAATCCTCTCTGAACGCAGACCAAAGTCTTTGTTGCTCAGTAGGGCCTGAAGCAACACGATGTAGCGCCAATTGAACTTCAGTTCTCGCTAACACCGACGCGCACCAGACCGAATCTGCCTGCAAATATTGGTTCACCAAATCGTGGCCAGGTTCAGACAGGTAGCGTTTCAAAAGAGCAGAACTGTCCAGCGCAACAGTCATTACCGGCCTCGAATTTCACGCAGAGCACGTTCACTCGACAGCCCCGCTGGGAGATCAAAGACCGCTTGGGGTCCCTGTCGTATGGAATTACTAGGTGCCTCGACCAATCCAGACGCAATGAGCGCCTCAATAGAAAGACTTTCATCTGCGTGACCCACTGGACCCAATTGAGCGACGACCTTCCCATCGACGGTCACAAAAATGGTGTGACCTGCTTCAGCGGCACGAAGGTGATGCGCGAGGTTGGCGCGAAGATCACGAGTCCCGACATGGTGCACAGAGATTGAATCGTTCATCAGCAGTTCTAAGATCGGAAATGTGTACATCAGCGTACACAATTGGATTGGCGTATCTTCGCGCGACGAGCTAAAACAAGACTCCCAACCACTTGTCGAAAAGGTAGTCACCGTGAACTTTGCATTCACAGAAGAACAAGAAGAGCTTCGTAGCTTCATCCGCTCCTTCATGGAGGAAAAATCTGCAGAAGCTACCGTGCGAGAACTCATGGAAACAGACGACGGATACGACGCCGCTGTTTGGAGCCAAATGGCCGAACAACTCGGACTGCAAAGCATGATCATCCCCGAGGAGTACGGAGGTCAAGGATTCGGCTACGTGGAACTGGGTATAGCGCTCGAAGAAATGGGCCGAAGCCTTTTGTGCGCTCCGTTCTTCAGTACCGTTGTGCTCGCTGGCAACGCCATAATCCACTCAGGGAACGAAGACGCAAAGGCAGCGTTGCTGCCAGGCATTGCTGATGGGAGCACCATCGCAACCATGGCCCTGGCAGAAGCCAGTGGACGTTGGGATGCGGAAGGCGTAACTGTCGAAGCGAGTGGAACCGGTGAAGGAGCAACAATCACCGGTGAGAAGATGTTTGTCACCGACGGAGGAACCGCGAACTTGTTTGTGGTCGCAGCCCGAGCTGAGGGAGGAATCCACCTCTACACAGTGGATGGTGATGCCACCGGTCTCAGCCGCGAGAACCTCTCAACGATGGACCAAACGCGTAAGCAGGCCCGGATTACCTTCGACGGCACCCCAGCCAGTCACCTGTGTGACACCAACGATTTTTCCTACATCGCTCAAATCCTGGACCTCGCAGCGGTAGCGCTGGCGAATGAACAGGTAGGGGGCGCACAATTTGTTATGGATATGGCCGTCCAATATGCCAAAGACCGGGTCCAATTTGGTCGTCCCATTGGCTCGTTCCAAGCCATCAAGCACAAGTGTGCAGACATGCTGCTAGAGGTTGAATCAGCTAAGTCGGCTGCCTATTACGCTGCCTGGTGTGCATCAGAAATGAACGACGAACTGCCTTCAGTGGCATCTTTAGCCAAGGCATATTGTTCGGAGGCTTATTTCCACTGTGCCGCTGAGAATATTCAAATTCACGGCGGAATCGGTTTCACATGGGAACATCCTGCACACCTGTACTTCAAACGAGCCAAAAGTTCTGAACTCATGTTCGGTGACCCGGCTTACCACCGAGAGCTCCTAGCCCAACGAATCGGGCTTTAGAACTTCTGTTTCTCCGTGAGGGGAACTAGGACATCATGTTTGGACTTGTAGTAGCAGTCTCACTGGTAATTGGCTTCGTAGTTGCTGCTGCCGTCATTGGCCGTGAGACACGGCGGTTAAGTCAGCAACCGCGCCAACCCGTATGGCGGCTCGAAGAGGCGGCCGGCTTCGTAGCGGCCGAAATATCCTTTGAGGTCGCAGCAAAGACTGACCCAGAAACTTTGAGGCAACTGTTGAGACTCCATCTCAACGAACTCCAATTCAATTCTGAACCCGACGGTGACGAACAAATCACTGACAGTTCAACTGCAGTGCAAAATTTGTACCGGCAGGCGCGATCCAACGACATAGAAGTAACTCGACCGACCGTAGATGCAATTATGGATGCTCACTTGCAGTATCTGAAGCTGATTGGCGCTCTCGGTCCAACTCAAAGCCCGACCTGAGGCAAAATAGACCCTATGGAAGCACCCAAGGAACTAGAAGGCCGCAGATACGTGGGCGATAAGCGAATTCAAAAGGTCCACGATCTAGAAAGCTGCACCCATGAAAAGGCAGTGAAAGCGCTATGTGATGCCAAGGCATACGCGACCTTCGGGCCCGACGAACTGCGCGAAGCACGCAATCGCGGTTATAAACCAGCGACCTGCTGTTAGAAAAAGCGACTTCACTCTTGTCGGTCACGGTCACTGAAACCCGTATAGACGGAACACCCCACCTAGAAGCTTTTCTCGTTCACCCGGAACGACCCTTGACGCACGCACCGGCTCTCCTTCTTTGTCACGGCTTCCCATCAAAGCAACGACCTGGTGTGCCTAGTAGGTCGTATGAACAATTCGCCGAACGGGTCGCTGAAGAACAAGGCTGGGTTGTCTTAGCAGTGAGCCTTCGCGGGTGCGGCCAATCTGAAGGCCAATTTTCATTGGCCGGTTGGCTTGATGACGTGGCACGGTCAGTGCGACGACTCCGTGACGAAGGATCGCAGCGGATATGGCTCGTGGGCTCCACAACTGGTGGATCGCTCGCAATCATGGCTGCGGCCCAGGACCCTCAAATTCGTGGAGTTGCAGCGATGGCGCCCCGAGCTGACTTCGATGATTGGGCAGCTCACCCACGTCGCTTCTTGCAGCATTGTCGAGATGTGGGAGTCATCGACGATGATGACTACCCCGATTCGATGAACCGATGGTCAGACGAACTTCGGCAACATAGGGCGATCGACTCAATGAAGGCGATGGGTGAACGCCCTCTTCTCATCCTTCATGGCACCAACGATCGTCAAGTTCCATCCGATGATGCCCGACAGTTGGCGGATCTTCATCCTTCACCAGAACTCAGGCTTGTAAATGGGGCAGACCACAGGATCCGACACGACCCTAGAGCTCTTGCAGTTTTATTGGGTTGGCTCGAACGTCAAGCAGGAGAGCGACTCGATTAGTGCGAAGAATCTTTCTTCGCGATCAGCATGGTTCCGACTGTCCGAAGCGCCACTTCCTCGTCCTGGTTAATCATTTCAAAGGCGAGTTCAACAAACCCAATATGGGACTTTGACGCACTCTCTCGCATAGCCAATATCTCCACTTGCAAGGTCAGGACATCACCTACGCGCACAGGCGCGGGCCACGACAGTTCTGAAAGTCCGGCAGCACCTAATGAATGCTCACCCAAAAAACCCTCTGCAGTGAGCCGCATCATTAATGATCCGGTATGCCAACCCGAAGCGATCAATCCGCCGTACATAGTTTGAGCAGCGGCTTCTGCATCAACGTGAAAACGCTGCGGGTCGAACTGAGTTGCGAAGGCGAGCATTTCTTCTTCGACCATCTCAACGCTGCCCAAGATAAATGATTCACCGATCGAAAAATCCTCGTAACAGCGGTCTTTCACAGGAATGGTTGACGTCACTTTGCTTTCCTCGCTTGTGCTCTTTGTGTTCGTAATTTCGATAAGGCTTCGGGTGAATCAAGGTCAGCAACCGAATGAAAACCAGCGTCAGCGTAGTGACCAGCAACGTCCTTCCAACCGTGAGGAGTTATCCCGAATCTTTTAGCGAGCAGTGCCACAAAGATCTGCACCTTCTTCTCGCCGAAACCAGGAAGTGCCAATAATCTCTGACGTAGCTCTGAGGCATCAGAGATGTTTGCCCAGACCTCATCCGGATTGCCGTCGTAATGCTCAACTAGGTAGTGACAGAGGGCATGGGTTCTTTCAGCCATCAACTTAGGAAACCGATGCAACGCAGGCTTTTCAGAAAAATATTGGACTAAGGCCTCAGTAGAGAACTTCGCCAAAGCTGCTGCCTCTAATTCGAAACCAAGGCGTTGCTGCAGCCGATACGGCGCAACAAAGGCGCGTTCGATAGGAAACTGTTGATCCAGCAACATCCCAATCAACAAAGCCACGAAGTTGCTGTTTAACAAGTCATCAGCTTCATGATCCCCCGTGAAGCGCAAAGAACTAGACATTTTTCCCACTTGCGGAAACCACAGTCAGTCCCCGACAATCGTGAGAAAGAACCCGACAAGTCACGTGATGAGACACTCCATCGCAGTGAATCTATCCTTGCCCGTAGAGGGCGTGTGCATGGGAAGTGCGTGTTTTGGTGACATCTGTGATGTATGAAGTACAGCAATGACCACCGATGTATTTACTGATGGCGCGTGCTTGGGTAACCCAGGACCGGGCGGATGGGCATTCGTTGTTGACCAGGGGCCATGGTCGTCGGGATTCGAATCTCACACCACGAACCAACGCATGGAATTGACCGCGGCCAGTGCAGCAGTCCAAGTGCTAGAGGGCCCGTTGCGAGTTCACAGTGATTCCACCTACGTAGTCAATTGTTTTCGTCAGGAGTGGTGGAAGGGATGGCTAAAACGTGGGTGGAAAAATTCGAAAAAAGAGCCCGTTGCCAACCGCGATTTGTGGGAACCCTTCATCGAACTGGTCAACGCTCGAGGCGATGTGGAGTTCGAATGGGTTAAAGGACATGCAGGTCACCGGCTTAACGAAGCAGCAGACCAGCTCGCTGCAACCGCCGCCGCTGAACAAGCAAGCAGAACAGGCGGCATATATACCGACGCGATCGTCAGAGGACTTGACGCGGACAACGTCGATGCAACGACGAAAGAGGACAGCGACGCAGCCCACAGCATTGCTGTATTCGGCCATCGCCCAACCGAGCTAGGCGGCTACGGAGAAAACAGCACAACCTTGGCAGTGCGTCGTCGTCTCATCGAAGTATTAAGAGCAAAGCTCGAAATGCACTCCGATATACAGGTTTTGACCGGGCTTGGGCTGGGCGCAGAAATGCTGGCTGCTGAAGCGGCATCAGCCACAGCCATTCCATATGCGGTAGTGCTCGCTTTCGACGGTGTGGAACTCAGATGGCCTGACGCGACCCAAAAACGATTCCACGAACTCCTAGCTGGAGCACGCGCCGTAACCACAGCTAACACCGCAACCCCGAAAACTAGTGCCGAATTCGGCAAAGCAATGGGACGACGCGACGACGCTATTCTTCGACGTGCTACCGAAGCCGTATTAGTTCGGAACGCCGATGACCGAACTTTGGGGGAACTGCAAAAAAAGTTGGAACGACAATTCGAGGAAGATGTCTGGGTCATCGAACCAGAATAAAATTAGCCGGATTGGCGGGTTACCTGCCCTCTAACTAGAGATACGTCATGCGCAGTGACCACGCAAAGAACCCTCCGATCCTCCTTCCAAGAACGTTCGCTCGGAGCGTAACCAGTGATAGCCATATGAACCGGATCAAAGACATGTCCCGTCGCGTTACGAAATCGGTCAAGACAGCCACTTTTCGTGACTTGTGCTACCGCGGCAGCACCCGGCCACTCGGTGTCAGCAAGATCAAAAACAGCGAAGACCTCGGCCTGATGGTCCTCATCACAAGGAACAGCATCAACTTCTTCGATTTCATCTGCCCCAACCAGAAAACAATCACCAGGAAGCAGGCGAAGAACACCGACTCTTCCAGCGACCGCTATATCTCCGGACGGACTTCGTACTGAACTATCCCGCAGAGATAATTTGTCGGGTTCGCCACAACCGGATCCGACAAAAACAGTGACTAAACAGCAAAGCAAGAATCTCACTCGGTTGTTAACTCAACTAAACCAGCGAGTCGCAGCAGCGTTCGTTCCATATTTTTGTTGTGCCGACGTGGATAACCCACAACCTCAATCAGAAGAGGTAGACGTGACATTGACCAATCAAAAGTCTCCGTCACCAGTGTCTGTTCACCCGCCTCTGCGAGTTCATATCTCCAAATATGGCCACCTAAATGCCCCCAGGCGATCAACCGGTTCTCCTGAAACTCCAAAACTCGACTTTTGATGCGGTAGGGAATACCAAAGCGCATCTTCATAGCGAAAGTACTCCCAAGAGATAAGCGAGATTGTTGACCAATGTGGCCCTGAACAGTTCCCGAACCGTCAATCGCAGCATGCTGCGAAGGATCAGCTAACACATCGAAAATAACCGACGCAGGAGCTGACATAAGTCGTTCGCGGCTAGTTACGCGGGGAGACATATTCAAAACCTAGCTGCCCCTCATAGCGCGCAACTGTCAACCTGATCTGAATAACTCGTCAGGTAGTGCCCCGCGTCCTCGGGTAACTCGCCCGTCAAGATCGAAGAAAATCCAAGCGGGCTGGGAAGAGATACCGAAGTAATTCCAAAGAGCCTCATCGGCATCTTCGAGATGAGGCAAGTGACTTAGGCCATGACGCTCGATGAACGCGCTATAGCCCTGGGTGTCGTCTCGACCGGGTAGTCCGATGATCGCGACCTGACTCTGGCTACTCAATGCGGCGACCGCCGCTGCTTCAGCATTACAAGCACCTCACCACGGGGCCCAGAACCATAAGAGCACTTCACGCCCAGCCAAAGATGCGGGAACGAATGCATCTCCCGAAATAGTTGAACGTTCCAGAACCGTCAAAGCAACGGGTACTCCGGCACTGACCTTCTCAACCAGCTTCGAAGTCCCTGTATTTGTGTTACTGGAGTGAGTGACAGTCGTAGCCGCCGACTGACTCAGTGCGTCGGGTTGACTTGCGGTTGAACATGAAGCTGACAGAACCAAAACGGTCGCTACAACGATGTTAGAAAAATGGCGCCTCACTCAACGAAGGCTATGCGTCAGAACTCCGCAGACCGCTAGATTCAGTGCAAGTGAGTACAAGAGCCTTGATCATTACAGCGTTAGCAACCGGACTGGTCATACTTGTGGCCTTCGCGGTGCAAGTACTCATCGCTGCCTAGAGGTAATCGAAGTTAAGTTTCGTCACCTCGCCAGGCACGAACCATCATGGGGTTACGATTATCGGCACAATGACTTCCAACCACTTTGATCTAGTCATAATTGGAGGAGGGCCCTCGGGGTACGCAGCAGCCCTAACGGCGGCAGCCGCTGACCGCAGCGTTGCTCTCATAGAACGAGACCACCTTGGCGGCACATGCCTGCACCGCGGATGTATCCCCGCCAAAGAACTCCTCGAAACCGCTTCAGTTCACCGGACGGTGTCTCAAGCCGGTGAATTTGGGATCATCACAACGGCACCAACAGTTGACTTTTCGGCTGCTCAAGATCGCAAACAAGCAGTAGTTGACCGACTCTTCAAAGGCGTGACGAATCTGGTCGGAAGCAAAGATATCGATCTCTTCGCAGGAACCGGGAGAATAGGAAACGACCGAAAGGTCACAGTGCAACTCGAAGATGGTACTGAACAAGTGCTGAGCGGAGACTTCATTGTTCTAGCTGCTGGTTCTCAGGCCAAGAACCTTCCCGACTTCGAAATTGATGGCACCACCATTTTGTCCTCCGACGAAGTCCTGAAGATGGCGACGCTTCCGACAAGCGCAGCGATTATCGGAGGAGGAGCAATTGGATGCGAATTTGCTTCCATGTTGGCGGACTTAGGAACTGAAATAACCATCCTCGAAACAGAAGGAAGACTCATTCCCGGAGCTGATGCTGATATAGCCAAAGCATTAGAAAGATCGTTCAAGAAACGGGGAATCAAATCGCGAACAGGAGTCATGGCCCACGGACATACGCCTCAACCTGGAGGCACTGTCGTTCACCTAAATGATGGAACCGAAATTGAAGTCGAAAAAGTCATTGTCTCCGTGGGAAGGCGCCCCTACACCGACCATCTCGAATTATCGAAAACATCAATAGAGCTTGACGAAGACGGATTCGTAAAAGTGGACGAATTCTGTCGAACGAACGTCGACGGGGTGTACGCAGTAGGAGACTTAATAGCCACACCCCAACTAGCTCACGTCGGATTTGCTGAAGCGATGCTCGTTGTCAGCGACATTGTCGGAGAGCAACGCTCGCCGATCAATTACTCAAGAGTCCCATGGGCCATTTACTGTCACCCTGAAGTCGCCTACGCCGGATTAACGGAACAAGAAGCTGAGGAAGCGGGCTATGAAGTAGCCATATCGCAACACCGATTCGTTGGAAATGCGCGAGCATTAATTCATAACGAAACAGAAGGCATGGTCAAACTTGTCGCGGAACGCAGATCAGACGGAACTGCTGGGAAACTCTTAGGTGTTCACCTCATCGGCTCATGGGCAACCGAACAACTCAGCCAAGGCTATTTGGCCATTAATTGGGGTATTGATATCGATCAGATTGCGGAGTTCATTCAACCCCACCCCACACTTTCAGAGCTCTTTGGCGAAGCTGTCTTAGAGTTAGCTGGTCGAACACTCCACGGCTGAAGAGGTGCCTCTAATGAATCATGCGATCTCAGAACAAGGCCCCCTCAACTAAATGTTTCGAGTCCGCTGGCTTGGTCAAGTCGAGTACCGAGAGTCGCTTGATCTACAACGACGACTTTTTCATTCCAGCAGCGACGACCACCTGCTTCTGCTTGAACACCCACACGTGTTCACCGGTGGCCCCAACACGGACCTATCGAACCTTCTCGTAGAGCCCTCCAAAGTTGGAGCAACCTATGAACAAACCGACCGAGGAGGCGACATCACCTACCACGGACCGGGACAACTCACCGGGTACCCCATACTGTCGCTATCGGGCCGACGCGGCGGGGGTATTGCAGAGACGAAAACATATATCCACCAGTTAGAACAAGTTTTGATAGATGCACTTAGTGAATTGGGTCTCGATAATTGTCGCCGTCTTGAAAGACACCCAGGCGTTTGGGTGCATCCCGCAAACGAAAGCCCCCGAAAAATAGCTGCCGTCGGAGTCCGACTTAGTCGAGGCCGAACCATGCACGGCTTTGCCCTAAATGTGGCAACAGATCTTTCCTGGTTTGATTACATCATTCCTTGCGGGATCAAGGACTTTGCGGTTACGAGTCTCGCAAATGAAGGAATCAACGCCTCAATGGACAGAGTGGTGCACGAAGTCTCAAAAAAGGCAATCGAAAACTGGGGAACTAGCGGCTCTGAATTCGCTGCAGCGGCTTTCCCACAACACGAAAAAGATCTGGACGCGTTCAAACGCAGCCCCACAGGTACAAGTGCACCTAACGACGAAGTGAAAGTTCTTTTGCGAGAACGGAAGACGACCGACCGAAGACAACGCCGCCTCCAGGAAGTAGGTGTGTCTGATGGGCTTCCAATAACCAACAGAAAACCCTCATGGATGAAGGCCCGCATTGATCTCAACGACGGCTACCAACGAGTTCGCTCAACCTTGCGTGGTCTCGATCTAACCACCGTCTGCGAAGAAGCCGGCTGCCCAAATATCTACGAATGCTGGGGAAAAGACACCGCGACCTTCATGATCAACGGGAACCGATGCACACGTGCTTGCGGTTTCTGTCTCGTAGACACCCGACACCCGATAGCACTCGACCAAGAAGAACCTCGACGTGTCGCAAAGGCAGTCACCGCCATGTGTCTCGGCCACGTTGTGATCACAGCAGTTGCTCGCGATGACCTGACAGACGGAGGCGTCGGTGGATTCATCAACACAGTCAAAGCAATTCGAGTCGCCACCCCGTCCACCACCATAGAGACATTGATCCCCGATTTCGGAGGAAACAAAGAAGCATTGCAATCGTTAGTGGATGAGCGCCCAGATGTCATTAACCACAATCTAGAAACTGTCGCTCGACTGCAACGAGCTGTGCGGCCAAGTGCCGGTTACGCAAGAAGCTTGGCTCTCCTAGCCCGAGTAAAAAGCGAAGGTGTCGCCACTAAATCAGGGCTGATAACAGGACTAGGGGAGTCCGATAAAGAACTGCTCGCTGCGCTCGCTGATCTAGCCGCAGTTGGCGTTGACATCGTGACGATCGGCCAATACCTGAGACCGACCCCTGACCATCTACCGGTGCAGCGCTGGGTGGCCCCTGAAACGTTTGAAATGCTCGCCGACCGTGGGCGGGAGCTCGGAATTGGACACATAGAAGCGGGACCGCTGACACGATCTAGCTACAACGCATCCGACAGCATTCAATCACTGGTAGCGACTCAGTAACATTCAGGCCACGGTGAGTACACTTCCAACGATGGCAGCAGGTCCACAGCTTGACGCCGCAACAGTATTGCTGCAGTGGGCGACTGGCGGGCTCCTGTTTTGCTGGGTTACCACGCGACGCGGTGAATTAGGCGTCGGCTACGGATGGCTCCTCAGAGCAAGCTACGCAGCCGTAGCAGTCCTTGCAGCACTAGCAGGCTATGGATGGGCATCAGAACCACTACGCGATGCAGCGTCAGTCGGCGTAGCTACAGCCGCCGCGGGCGCCCTGCTGTTATCGATTATTCGTCGACATAGTCACCCAACCCCACAACCCAGCCAAACTAAAGAAACCGCCCCAAGTTTCGACCCCCGATGGGACCTCCTAGCGCCAGCCATCGGAACGATCGGCCTAGTCGCAGCGGGCATAGGAGGTGGAGGTAACGAACTTCTGCAGACAGCACGAATACTGGTCGGGGCAGCGTTCTTAGGTTGCGTAACAGACGCCATGCTTCTCGGACACTGGTATCTGATCCAACCGGGACTGCGAAGAGAACCCCTCCTGGAACAAGTTTCTTGGCTCGGCAGACTTTGGCCTCTAGAAGTTGGCCTCCTGATTGTGCCGACAGGCATGATCTCGGTTCTAACAGGTGCAATAGACGACAGCTACGGAGGGATGCTCGGATGGTTCTGGAGCGCCTGCGCCCTCACAACCGGGGCCCTGGTAATAGTTACCCGCGCAGCGTTACGCGAACGTCAATACGCAGCCGTCATGGCCGCCACCGGACTCCTCTACCTGGCGATCCTGACAGCTTTCGGAACTGACGTGGTAGCGCGACTAGTACTCGAAACCTAGAAACCACCAACAGCCCCGATAACTAACGACCCTTCCATTCAGGTGACCGCTTTTCTCGAAAAGCGTCGACGCCTTCTTGAGCATCCTCTGTAATTCCGACAATTCTTCGAATGCTTTCACCCATACGAACTGCCTCAGCCCAACCCATCCGCTGTGACCGAGTAGCAACTTCCTTCACGGCACGAACCGCGAGCGGAGCGCCCTGACACAGCCGTTCAGCCAGAACATATGCCTCATCCATCAAATCCTCGTGCGGAATGACCCGCCACGCCAGCCCGATCTCAGCCGCGTGCTCGGCATCAATATTGTCGCCCGTCAACAAGATTTCCATAGCGTCCGCCCAAGCCAGCTTCGACGGTATTCGCATCGAACCCACGATGGTCGGCACGCCCACCTTCACCTCCGGCATACCAAACACCGCGCGATCTGAAGCCAACAAAAAGTCGGTTGCTATAGCTCCAGTCAAGCCGTAGCCAATGCAGGCCCCGTTGACAGCAGCGATGGTGGGTTTCCATAACTCCAAACCACTCTCAAAACTGTTGATCGTCGGAATTTCGAAATAACTGCCCGACCAGGAACCCGCGGAGTTTCCTTGACCAGGACGCAAATCAGCACCCGCACAAAAAGCGCGGCCAGCGCCAGTTAAAACCGCAACCCAGGCTTCGGGATCGTTGTAGAACTCCAACCACGCGGCGTTTAAACACTCCCGCATAGCCCCGTTAATCGCATTAAGAGATTCAGGACGGTTGTACGTAATCGTCGCGATATGTCCTTGGAGTTCGTATGTTGCTTCTTCGCTCATCATCCCTGACCTAACTTCAAGATTAATAAAATTGGTAACGAACAATTACCCGCCATGTGTCTAGTCCATTCGTCCACCACAATGGGGAAGTGAGACTCGTCATTCAAATTCCCTGTTTCAACGAAGCAGAGACACTTCCAGCCACACTGGAAGATCTACCGCGACGCGTCACTGGGTTTGACGAGGTCATTTGGTTAGTTATCGATGATGGCTCCAGTGACAAAACCGCAGAAGTTGCCAAAGCCCACGGAGTAGACGCCGTCGTCAAGTTGACCCAAAACAAAGGGCTGGCAGTAGCGTTTCAAGTTGGACTCGACGCGGCCTTGCAGTTGGGAGCTGACGTCATCGTCAACACAGACGCAGACAACCAATACTCAGCAGCAAACATTCCAGACCTCGTTGAACCAATAACCCAAGGCCATGCTGACCTAGTAGTCGGAACACGAGACATAGCCAACCACGAAGAATTTTCAGTCCTAAAGAAATATCTACAAAAAATCGGCTCATGGGTGGTTCGACAAGCCTCAGCGACTGAAGTCTCCGATGTCACATCGGGATTTCGCGCCTACAGCAAAGAAGCTGCTCTGCAAGTCAACGTCGTGTCCCAATTCACCTACACCCTTGAAACACTCATTCAAGCTGGTCGATCAGACCTAGCTGTCGTTGACGTACCTATTAGCGTGAACCCAACAACTCGCCCTTCACGTCTGTTTCGTTCAAAACGTCAGTATGTTCGAAGGTCAGCAGCAACAATCTCCCGGGTATATGCCATGCACCAACCTCTACGAGTCTTCAATATCCCCGCAGCGGTCTTCGCGATAGCAGGCCTGATCCTTTTCGGTCGTTTCGGATGGTTTTACTTGACCGCCGGAGGAGAAGGACACATCCAGTCGCTGATAGTCGGAGCTGTTTGTCTGCTAGTCGCGATGCAAATGTTGATGCTCGGTTTACTAGCTGACCTGCTCAGATCCAATCGAGTCATCAGCGAACGAGTTCTTCGACGGGTTCGAAATATTGAACTCACACTCGGTGATTACAGCACCATCGAAGACGAACCTACGCCCGACCCATAGTCGCCTCCTCGCCTGCGATTACGTCGCCAAGCTAGTGAGAGCACAAGTGCCAAGGAGAGCACGGAAATAGAGACTCCCGCCCTCAAACCCGCGGGGCGGTATTCGAAGATCACATTGCTGGACCCTTCGGGTACCGGGACCCCAACAAGAGCATGATCTGCCGGGACGAGTGGCTGAGGAACGCCATTGACTGAGGCCACCCACCCATTTTGCATAGCGTCAGCTATCACCAACCAGCCGGGCCCATTGGTTGTCAACGAAATGCTCAAATGATCGAATTGGTCATCAAAGTCATCTATGACCGCTTCCGCTGCGCCAGAACCAGTCAAATGATCAGACTGTCCCGAAAGCAGCACCAACTGCGAAGGAAGAGGTGTCTGCAGCATCTCCACCCGCTCTCGCCCATCGGGAACGACGACACCGTCAGAGGCAAACCTGACCCGCTCCAATGCGTCCAGATTTTCCCAAATTGCCACATCGTCGGCGTACGCCAAACGTAAACCATCACCGGCTGGGGCCATTCCATTGAGAGCAGGCGAGCCGGACTCATCAGTTCGAAGCTTTAAGGTCCCATCGTCAGCATCCAACCGGACACGAACCAATATTTGACCACCAACCGGTAAATCCTCGGCCGCAACGGGAATCCAATGGCTACCTGTTGGCAAGAACCCGCGAGTGTGCCGTCGTCCAGTGCGCACAGAGCCATCGGACCCAATAATTTCGACTCTCAATCGACCTGCTAGATCAGTCGTAGAGAAATCTTCGACGAGATGAAGCTCAATACCTCGCAGCGGACGTGAGTCGACTGTTGCTTCCAGGCGACCACCTGGATCAAGTTCACGCGAAGATCGACCATCGGACAACATGACCGGTGTTCCCGGTAACGGAAAATCGACTTGAGTAACGAGCCAACGAACTGACATCCGATCCAAGACCGGGGACCTCAAGCGATTCACATCAAGAAACTCGAGAAAAGAAAACGTGTAGGACCTATCGAATGCTTCAGGGTCTACGGCAACTAACAAGTCTCTCCATGTTGGCTGATGAAACACATGGCCGGTCACGGTTCGAATTCCGTAATGGGTCGTCGTGCCTGGATAGAACGCCAAATCATGTGCCGCGATTCGATCCCCAACGGCTTCTGACGCCAGGAATTCGTGGGCTGGGGTCGTTGGATAATGACGTTCAGGGACTTCGTTTGGCCAAAACGGAACAACGAATACAAGTATCTCTGCCGCAGCTACTGCGGCTACGACAACGGGCAAAAACGCCTGTAACGAGCCTCGATGCCGTAACACGACTGTTCCGATTACGATCGCTGCCGCAAACCCGGCAATAGCTACAGAACGGCCGACCTCTGAGAGGTGACCCTCTCGCGATGCAAGCCGCAATACATGTACCGCACCAGCGATTGCGACGATCGAAACAGCAAAGATACCTATGACGGGCCAGTGACCCCTGTACCTATCGAACCTATCGCCCCGAAACTCACCACCCGAACTAAGCGCCTCAAGCCCCAAACCCACCAAAAGGGCGAGCAGCAATAACCAAATCGATCGCATCCTTCCCACGAAGTTTGTGTCGAAAACAGGAAAGTTTTGAACAAAGGCCAGAACCGGGCCTCCGCCGTAGACCAAAAGGGTCGCCACTCCCAACAGGCCGGCGATAACAGCAGTAACCGAGCGCGACACAGATGCAGATGGTCGCCAGAAGAGGGCACAAACAACGATCACGAGCGCTCCCGCACCCAGGAACGCACAAGTTTCTATGTAGTTGCGGTCACCATAAAAAAATCCTTGAGCATGGGAACCGAAGGCCTGAGGAATAGCGGCTGTCGCCATCAACGAAGGCGAGAGATGATCCGAAACGGTTTGAGCTCGGTGTGCAAGATCAGTTGCCCTTATCTGACTAATGAACGGAAAAACCTGCCACGCCGCCAGACCAACCCCCAAAACGACTGAACCAGCAGCAGAGGCCACTAAACCCAAGGTCTTACCCTGCGCCCGGAATTCAGTTCGTGAACGCAAAATGAGCCACAGCAACATCAGACCTATCGCCCAGCCGGTCAAGGCAGGGAAACCGGCCAACAACATCGCGCACGTCACTAACGAAACAGTTAGACATGAAGACAGATCTCGGCGTCGTAACAACCTTTCAGTTCCCCACAAAAGCCAAGGCAGGTAGGCGCCGACGTGGCTCTGTGGCCAGTTCGTCCACACTGTTTGAAAACCACTAAAGGAATAAATGAATCCCGATGCCAACGAAGCAGCATTGGAGACACCGAGACTGCGAAGCAAAAGAAAAACACCAGCAATTGCGACCGACAACTCAGCAAGCTTTATCCATGCCGGCGCAACACGGTCCGGGAAAAGGAGAAAAGGTAAATTCAGCGGATCGAAAAAGCCCTGGTGGGGGACTGACGCGAGAGGGGTGCCTCCGGCCGGGTAGGGGTTCCACATAGCGAAATCGCCATCTAAAAGTCTGCGATGAAATAGCTCCTGAGCCGGGAACCCCGAATCGACAGGATCAGCGACAGGGATAGATGTCAATTCAAGATCAATGGGTTGACTCTCATTCCACGGAGCCCAGCGCAAAACCGTGTCAGATCGCAGAAACGTCCGCGCGCCAATTAGCGGCAGGCCGATGGTGAGGATGATCGTTACAACCACAACTCCGAGGGTCCAAGTCGTTGCTCTGTCGACCCGACGTCCAGTCACCCCAAAATCGCTCTTTCGCAATAGGCCCTATAAGGAGAGGAGGGCATAGATTCGATCGTTATCGCGACCTCATCGACCGAAACGAAACCCATCTTGTAAGCGACCTCTTCGAGGCACGCGACCTTATAGCCATGCTCTTTCTCGACTGAAGCGACGAAGTTGGAGCTTTCAAGAAGACTTTCGTGAGTCCCTGAATCCAACCAAGTGGTATCTCGATCCAACTTCACGGCCCGCAGCTTGCCATCGCGTAAGAAACTCAAATTCAGATCAGTGATTTCTAACTCACCACGATCACTGGGAGATAGCTCTTTAGCTCGTGAAACAGCGGTGCCGTCGTATAGGTAAAGTCCCGGTACCGCGAATTCGCTTCGTGGATCCTCAGGTTTCTCTTCGATTGATAAAACCGACCCAGAATCATCGATCTCTATGACTCCGTAACGCTGAGGATCACTGACCGGGTAGCCCCAAATAACGGCCCCGGCCTCAAAGGTCGACACTTCATTTTCTAGACCGATCGGGCCGTGAAAAATGTTGTCTCCGAGCACTAAAGCGAAGGGGTGGTCTTGGACAAAGCTTTCACCGATGAGCACTGCTTGAGCAATGCCGCCAGGAGAGGGCTGGACGTTATACGAAAGATCAATACCCCACTGGTGACCATCACCCAAGACTCTTTCGAAAATGGGGAGATCACCTGACGTGCTGATCAGTTGAATTTCTCTGATGCCAGCGTTCATCAACGTTGCCAACGGGTAGTAGATCATCGGCTTGTCGTAGACCGCCTGCAGTTGTTTGCTCGCAACTTGGCTAATAGGAAATAACCGAGTGCCCGCGCCACCGGCCAGCATCATGCCCCGCATCAATGCAACTCCCGTACGTCGTCACTCATCACGCCCACCAGTCTGCCGCAGTGTTAAACCAATCGTGGGTCGCGTCGCTATTCAATGACTATGACAATGTCGCCAGCGCCAACAGTGTCACCAGGACTTACCTTTACCTCAACGACTGAGCCCGCCTTGTCAGCGTTGATGTTGTTCTCCATCTTCATAGCTTCCAACACAACCACAGCGTCCCCCTCAGCGACCTCCTGCCCAACCTCAACGAGAACCTTCACAATGGTTCCCTGCATCGGCACTGCTACCTGGCCAGAACCCGCAGCATTGCCGGAACTCGAAGCAGCCCGTCGGGGCTTGCTGGCCGCTTTAACCGCACTTCCAGCAACCTCAGGAACCCAAGCAGCGACCTCAAAACGTTTCCCATTGACTTCGAGCACTACATCCTTG
>NTLA01000029.1 GCA_002457435.1 Acidimicrobiales bacterium MED-G01
ACGTGTTAACACCCACGAGTTCGCGAATTTCAGCGGATGGCTCCACTGTGCCAGCATCCAATGGGGTGCCGGTGCCGTCGGCGATGCGCGTCATCATGTAGAAGTTCGCCGAAACCGCGACTGCGTCGATTAAAACATCTGCTCCCGCGATCTCGATCACATCGTCCTTCACGGACGCCAGTTGGTCGTCGTCTTCTTCGAACATGGCTTCACACAAACGAGACAACAAGGCCCCATGTTCAACGCCGCCATCACCAGATTCTGAGTCACCCACGGCTTCGAAACTGACTTGAGCATCTTGACTCATTCCACTCAGACCGAGCAGAAACGCGTGACTCGTAGTTCAGTAAAAACACTCGTTGAGTTTCGATGTACGCGCGGCTAACACTTCAACTTGCATTCGGCTAAGCGAATTTTGTTTTGAGACAAGATCTGAAAGTAGGTCTCCGAAATGCACGTACTGGGCTGAGGACAAGAGACTCAAGGATTCGTTTTCGAATGGCACAGCGCTCAGTGCTTTCAAAACATTGGGCCCTTTGATTTTTGCGGTGGGTACCCAATGAGAGGTGACTTGCAATGTCGCTTCACTGATTTTCGCGGGCGCAGAAGCTGAGGGTGAAGGGAGTTCAACGCGGTCTAAATTCAGTGCATCAGCAAACCGATCAACAGCGTTTGCTTGGGCCACTACTGCCACGAGTTCTACGTAGGCCTCAGGATGGACACCGCGTCCCACAATGGAGGCGTGCCACTCAGCTGTAAGAGTTCCGGGGTGGCTCGTGATGCGCCAAATCGCATCGACGGCGGCGTCAGGTAACACATGATCGTCAGAAACAAGTCCTTCTATTTGGCTAGGTGATTCCCAAGGAGCAAGCTCCGCGGCATCTCTTGCCCTGCGAACCTCTTCAACGATCGCTAACCGTTCAACCCCGGACCACCAACTTCCAGTGGTAGCCCACCGGGCAGCTATCTGAGCGTGCGCTTCATCAAGGTCAGCCCGAATAGGAAGTTCAGTGGTGTAAGCGGCCATGCTCAATCCTCCCATAATCAGGCAAAAGGTTCAGGAAAGATTTGTTTGTTGAGGGATGACGGGGACAGTGAAAGTATCCTACGATCCAGTAAAACGCTCAACAGCACGAAGGAGTGAAGATGGCAACACCTCAACGAGCCATTTTTAATGGAATGGGTCAAAACCAGTGGTATGTGCATCTCAGCCGCACAGAAGGAGCGGACTTAGGCGCGATTAAATCAGCGATAGCAGATCTTCGAGCCGCATGCGCTTCCGACGATATAAATCTGACCCTCGGATTTGGCCCCGGGCTTTTGCCTGACCTAACCGATGATGTCCCTGACGATTTTCAAGCGTACGTCACGGTTGAGTCCGAAGACGGATCAGGTCGACAGGCCAAAGGCACTCAAGAAGAGTTGCTTTTGTGGCTTAATCACGACGACAAAGACAAAATTTGGAAAGCTCAGTATGACGCACGTACCGCGCTTGAAGGCCATATGGCTGTCGCACGTGAAACACCCACCTTTATCTACGGTGATTCACTTGATATGACTGGATTTAAGGATGGGACCGGCAACCCAGCAGATGAAGACCAACCAGCTGTGGCAGTTGTAGCCGAAGGGGACCCAGGAGCAGGTGGTAGCCATATCATTGCTCAACGGTGGGTTCATGACCTTGACGCATGGAATGCCCTGTCCGACGACCAGCAAGAAAAGAACTTTGGACGCAAAAAGTTCCCTGGTATCGAAAAGACCGACACTCAGGAGGCGTACAGCCACCTCAGCCATGTTGAACTTCGCGAAGATGGAAATCATGGCAACGAAGGTTCTGCGAAGCGGAACGAAATAGCGCGACGCTCCACGCCCTACGCCTTCCACGATGGAACGGTAGGACTCTATTTCATGGCATTCTGCAAAGATCAAGCGCCGCTGCGAGAGCGGATGCGCAGGATGTATGGCTTAGATGACGCTAACGGTGTGCGCGATGCCATGACTGATTATTCGAATCCAGCTTCAGGCTCTTTCTATTTTGCGCCGAGCGAAGAAACACTGGATGCCATAACCGGTTAATACTCTGCTGGAGTTTGAAAAGTACGAGACTATGAGGCGGCTGGCTTGGGTCAGTCGCCTCGTTGTTTTTTGACAACCCTGCATTGGAAATTTGTTCTGCATCTGACGTCAGTTAATTGGTGACACTTCCCATTGGACAAGAGTGAAATCTGGGTCGCCGTCCCGATCTTCAAACACAACTGAAACGGGTGCGCCAATCTCGACATCTTGCATAGGATCACCGAGCAGGTTGCCGACCATACGTATGTTGCTGGCATGAGGTAACTCAACCAAAACGATTATGTAGGGACCGCGGTCAGACAGGGCGCGATGGACCGGATGGTGTGGACGTTGCCAGCTGTAAATCTGGCCCACGGGATCGACCGTCACCCAGTCAATTTTCATCGAATTGCATTGATAACACATCCACTCTGGGCCCCACTGGTGGACACCGCAGTCAAGGCATTGTTGAACTTTGAGTTCGTGGGCT
Organism: Acidimicrobiales bacterium MED-G01; assembly: GCA_002457435.1. Classification (GTDB taxonomy): domain Bacteria; phylum Actinomycetota; class Acidimicrobiia; order Acidimicrobiales; family Poriferisodalaceae; genus MedAcidi-G3. Next base: position 2,546 of record NTLA01000029.1, read on the forward strand.
TGAGCGCCCTCCCAGAAAGGCGCGTCGAGACCATCGTTCGATGCTGCAGGCTGTCGTAACCCCGGAAGGTGAGGTTCAGTAGTCGATCGGCTCATCCCAGAGTCTCCTCGGTCCCGTAAATAGCTGTTGAAGCGACCGCAACCATTGGTCCCGCATTTGCGAGGGCGACCTTTGCATCGGGCACTTGATTAGAAGACTCGCCCCGAACCTGGCGCACGGCTTCCACCTGCAGTCCAAGTCCATGCATATAACACTCGGCGAGGTTTCCGCCACTGGTATTGAGCGGTAGAGCACCTCCGTCTGCTCGCAAGTTGTCGAAGGTCAGTACTTCGTCGGCGTTCTCGTATGTGCATAGGCCATGTTCGATCAAGCTCATTACGACGCCGCCTGTGAAGTTTTCGTAGCTTTGCACCACGTCTATATCGTCCGCTGTGATGCCAGCTTGTTGGTATAGGTACTTCACAGCGGGTTTGAAGCTTGAGGTGACGTAATCCGTAGCATTCTCTGCTGTAGCTCCCGATCGGTGCCCTCCACTTTGCTGAGCAGCTAGGACCAGAGCAGGAGTTTTGGCTAAGTCCTTTGCACGGTCAGTTCGAGTAACAATGATTGCCGCTGCCCCATCGTTTTCGAGGCAGCAGTCGAAGAGTCGATATGGTTCGGTAATCCAACGTGAGGAGTCGTACGTCTCCTCGTCCAAGGTCCGGCCGTGCATGACGGCCCGGGGATTGTTTTGCGCATGGTGGTAACAGGCCATGGCGATCGCGCGCATCGAACTTCTCCCAACTCCGTGTTCGTGCATGAATCGAGTAGTTCGCATCGCGTACATTTGCGCAGCACTCATCATTCCGTAGGGCAAGGTGTACGCGGCAGGGCCACTTACTGGCCGAGAACCACCGCTGCGTCCGAAACGCCCGAATTGACCTTGCGCTAGTCCCCGGTAGGCAACAACGACGTCTGCGGAACCAGCGACAATCGCGCCGGCCGCATTTTGTACCGCCGCCGCGGCGCCACCACCCCCGCTGGTCCACTGCATGTTCGAATAACGAAGTTCAGGGATCCCGAGCGCATTAGCTAGACGTGGAGGATCATTTCGGTCGTTGGAATACGAACAAAATCCATCAATTTCCTTTGGGCTGATGCCTGCGTCTTCGCATGCAGCAAGAATTGCTTTTAGAACAAGAACGAATTCTGGGTCGCCGGATTGACCATGTTTGTAATACGTGGTTTCTCCAACTCCAACGACTGCGACTTTTCCTCTTAGGTTGTAATCATCACTCATTAGGGTTCGACCGTAGTTCCTTGAGCCGCTAGTTCGCTGAGCTGTTGGTTTTCTAGTCTGCAAGGAAGCCAATCGCCCATCACCTTGGTCCCCAAGGCTTCGTAAAAGTCGATTGACGGTTGATTCCAATCTAGGACCTGCCATTCGAGGCGAGGACAGTCACGTTCTACTGCGATACGAGCCAACGTTGCGAGCAGTAACTTTCCGATACCGCTGCCCCTATGTTCATCAGGAACGAACAAATCTTCGAGATAAATGCCTTGTTTTCCTCTCCAAGTCGAATAGTTGTGAAAGAAGAGAGCGAAACCTCGAACTTCGTGCTCAACCTCGGCTAGTAGACATTCAAATGGTGGGGGTTCCGAAGATAACTGCTGGGCTATGGAGGCTGATGTTGCTTCAACGGCATCTGGCTCTCGCTCATATTCCGCTAACGCCTGAATGAAGCTAACGATGACGTCCGCATCCTCTGCTGTGGCGATTCGAATCTTGGTTTCAGTCACCGTTATGGCCTAGCACCAGGTCCGCCTTCTTCGCTACTGGAAGGGGGATCTTGATTAAACCGATGCCAAATAGTTTCATAGCGACTAGAAATTCAGGGGATGAGCGATAACCAACTTTCCCAGTTTCGCCAAAGTATCGACAACATCGATGCCGCTCTTATCCATATGTTGGCTGAGCGATTTCGCATCACGAAGGCAGTTGGTCGCCACAAAGCAGAAGTAGGAATGCCCCCAGCTGATCCCGAGCGTGAACAAGAACAGATTAAGCGGCTGCGAAAACTTGCCGAAGATGCAGGACTTGATCCCGAATTTTCAGAAAAGTTCTTGCGATTCGTGATTGATGAAGTAATCCATCACCATGAACGGATCGCTGACGAGTCCCGGTAATTTCTGGTTTAGAGAAAGATAAGAAAAGTCAACGTGTCTTTAGGACATCGCTGAGGGTGTCAAAGATTGTTCCTATCTCATCATCGGTGATTATCAGTGGTGGACAAAACGCAAGTGCTTGGCCGATTCCCCGACACACGACTCCGCCGGCAATCATTTCGTCTCTCGCCGGTATGGCGTCTTCACCAATTTCACAGGCCCAGATTCCGCCGATACCCCGGAAGCTTTCGATGATGTCATCACCAAGCAAGGCGTTGAAACCGGCTTCCATTCGGTTGCCTATGCGTCGGGCCTCAGCTACGAGACCTTCGGACGCAATTACTTCGAGGTTCGCGATGGCAGCTGCAGCTGCTGTGGGGTGACCCGAATATGTGTAGCCATGCATCAGTTTTGCCGTCTCGTCGCTCGTCATCTCCTCGCTAAGTTCCTCGGAAATGATGACCCCTGAGAGAGGCAGGTAGCCAGATGTGACGCCCTTTGCAAACGTCAACATATCTGGGGTGACGTCAAACGTTTGGCTGGCAAACCATTGTCCAGTTCGTCCGAAGCCACAAATAACTTCATCAAAAATGAGTAGAGAGCCGTGTTGGTCGCATAGACGGCGCAGCCCAGGCAGATAACCATCAGGTGGCATTATCACCCCGCCAGCCCCTTGGACAGGTTCGCAAATGACAGCAGCGATCTGTGAACCATGTTGTGCAAACAGGCTTGCAGTTTCCTCAATGTCATCATTGGGAATCTCAACGACGTGAGGCAACAAGTCACCCCAGCCAACACGATTAGGTTCGATTCCTTGGACGCTTGTTCCACCGACGTTTACTCCGTGGTACCCAGCGGTTCTCCTGACAATGATCTGCCGATCGGCGTCACCTCGTCGTTGATGGAACATTCGCGAGAGTTTCAAAGCCGTGTCCACGGCCTCTGATCCTGAACAACCTAGAAAAACTCTTCCATTCGGGTGAGGGCTGACTTTACGTATCGCCTCAGCGGCTTCAGCGGCCGTTGGGTTGGTAAATGGGTCAAAGGTGTTGTACGTCTGCAGATGATCCAATTGATTTTTTATTGCGTTGATCACGGTCGCGTTTCCGTGACCAATCTGGCACAGCCATAAGCTCGCCATAGCGTCGATGTATTGCTTCCCCTGGTCGTCTACCAAAGTGCAATCTTTCGCGCTGACGATGTTGATGAAGTCTGCCTCAGCTTTGCTCGGCAAACTGAAACCATGAAGTAGAGCGTCAGTCACGGCATCCCCCTGATCCATATCTGCGGTCGTAACCACACACTAGAACCCACAGAGCATCGGCGTGACCTCAACCTTCTTCGCAGATGTTGCCCCCACTAGAGGTACCCTTCCAAGACGCAAGGAACACTTGGGTTCTAGTCGAGGTAAGAAAATGTCATTGAGTCATGGTCGTCCTATGGTTTCGATACCGGGACCGTCAGTGATCCCGGATCGAGTATTGGCAGCGATGCATCGGCATATGCCAAATATTTACGAGGGAGAGCTTGTTGAGGTTTCCTACAGCGTTCAGGATGATTTACGAAAAATCGCCCGAACAGAACAACCGGTCTATATAAGCGTTTCCAACGGTCACGGGGCGTGGGAAATGGCTATTAGCAACACGTTGTCTCGCGGAGACAAAGTACTTGTTCTCGAATCTGGGACCTTTGCAATTGGATGGGGAGAGATGGCGGCAGTCTCAGGCGTCAAAACAGAGATCTTGCCTGGGGAGGACCCATACCCGGTGAGCCCCGAAGCGCTCGAAGAACGCCTCAAAGCTGACCTCTCGAGAGAGATCACCGCAGTTATGGTCGTTCAAGTAGACACAGCCACATCAGTTCGAAACGACATCCAGGCGATCCGCGCAGCAATGGACGCGGCGAACCACCCAGCGCTACTAATGGTCGACTGCATTGCTTCTCTTGGTTGTGAACCCTATGAGCATGATGAATGGGGTGCTGACATCACAGTCGCGGCAACACAAAAAGGGTTGATGGTTCCTCCAGGACTCGGTTTCGTTTTCGCAAGCGAGAAAGCGTTGCTTGCCCATAAGAGTGCTGATTTGCGAACCGGATACTTCGACTGGGAACCACGAACTAATCCTGAACAGCACTACAAGATTTATTGCGGAACTCCTCCCATCCAACATCTATGGGCGATGCGCGAATCTCTAGACATGCTTTTTGAAGAAGGCCTTGAGAATGTTTGGAGACGGCACCGTGTTTTGGCTGACGCGGTTCGAGCGGCTGTTGATGCCTGGCAGGCTCCAGACGGTTTCTCATTCAACGTTGTTGACCCACAATCACGTTCTAATTCTGTGACGACCGTCCTGACCGGAGAAATAGATGCCAGCGAGCTACGCAGTATTGCCGAGGGTGACGCCGGTGTGACATTGGGCGTGGGGTTAGATGAGTTTGCAGATCGAGCAATACGGATCGGTCATATGGGTCACCTCAACCCACCGATGATTCTCGGCACTCTTGGAACCATCGAAGCAACCCTGACAAAGATGGGATCTCCAATAGGTTCTTCTGGGTCAGCTGCGGCGGCCGCAGTTATCGGTGCGGCTCTCTAGAAATCAAATTGGCAGGTCACCGGTGGCGGTGCGTGTCGAGCCTTCGTCACTCCAAGCCGCAATTGTCCGCTGAGCAATTCTCATTTGGTGGACTTCGTCGGCTCCATCAGCAAAGCGAGCCCAGCGAGCATGCTGGTACATATGAGCCAGTGGCGTATCGGTTGAGTAACCGAGTGCCCCGTGAACTTGTATCGAGCGATCGATTATGCGCCCAAGCATGTTCGCGACGAAATGCTTTGCCATTGACACTTCGGCCTTGAAGTCTTCCTTTCGGTCGATTTTGTAGGCGGCATGTAAAACCATAAGTTTCGCTTGGTATAACTCCATCGTGCTGTCAGCGATCATCCACTGGATACCTTGTTTTTCGGCTAGCAACGAGCCGTGAGCAAAACGGTTCAGGGAGCGATCAACCATCATGTCAAGGGCGGTCTCTGCTTGTGCAATCCATCGCATGCAGTGAGCGAGACGAGCCGGCCCTAATCGATATTGACCGAGTAAGTGCCCCTGGCCGCGACCTCCCAACATCTGACTCGCAGGAACACGTAAATCCTCGACGAGGATTTCACTGTGTCCTGTACCACCGTGCATTGTTTCGATCTCACGAACTTCGTTCCATCCGACATGAGGCAAGTCAATGATGAAAGCAGAGTTTGCTGCCTGAGGTATATCGGGGTTCTCTTCGGTTCGTACAACCAAGATCGCAAAGTTCGCTCTGTGTGCGTTGGAGATGAACCATTTATGGCCATTGATCACCCACTCATCGCCATCTTGGTACCCACTGGTCTGAATGAGCGTAGGGTCAGAGCCGGCGACGTCTGGTTCAGTCATGGCGAAACAAGAGGTTGCGCGCCCTTCGCAGAGAGGTTTCAAATATTTGTCAAGTTGGTCCTTCGTGCCCCAGTGTAAAAGCGTGTGCATGTTGCCCTCATCTGGTGCCTGACAGTTCAGCACCCAAGGCCCGTAATGCGACTTAGCTGCTTCTGCTTGAACCATCGCCAACTCGACATGCCCGAGGCCCATGCCGCCCCAATCCTTGGGCATGTGAGGCAGCCATAGCCCTTCGGCGAATGCTTTCTTGCGCATGCCGATCAGATGAGAGATGTATTGATCTCTGTCAGTTTCGTCGAGTTTTTCGCTCTGAATTATTTCTTCTACGGGTTTCACTTCCGTATCGATGAAGTCCCTGATTCGGAGACGGATTTCCTCAAGTTCAGGTGAAAGACTGAAGTCGATGGTCACTGTGGGCTCCTAGGTTGATCGGAGAGGACAAGACAGTTGAGTCTGGGCGCCGCTCGAGAGAATCGAATGCTAATCGGACGATAATTCAGTGAGCAGGATTTTTGTTGCGCCCGAAATCAGAATGGATTCATTCAGATGATTTAAGAGGAATCTTTTTCGGCGCGGATTTGGACGTTTCGAAGGTGTCGTCGTTCATCGCAGATCCGCGATCTATAACAGCGACCCGTCGATTCGGAGGAGTCGATGGTTGTTCAATTTGATGCGGTGGAGTTAGCGTCCGGGGTGCCTGACTAGAGCGGCCGATGTCGCCTTCAGTCTTGCTACCGAGATCAGTTCTGGTCGTTGCAGTTTGATCGCTTGGAGGTTTACCTGCCGCAGCTAGGAAGACGAGCCCTGTAATCGCCAGAACAGTGAGCACTCCAAAGGCGGTCCTATAGCTAGAGACATCGCGCATGAAGCCCACCAGGAAGGGTCCGGTTCCCACCCCAATAATCATGAGCAGTGAACCCATGCCATAAATCCGCGCGTAGTCCTTGATACCGAACGCATCGGCGAGAAGTAAAGGATGGAACATAAGTAGGTTGCCCATTGACGTTCCTAATATGACGGCTCCCAACAGAACCATGAATGTTGTGTCGCCGACAGCCAGTATGGCTATACCCAACGATTGAACACCCATTAGAAATGCAGTGAGGCGGGTCACGGATACTTTTAAGGCGACGATGCCTCCGACGATCCGAGCTACGACACTTGTCCCACTCAAAACCATCAGAGTGGTGCGCGCGGTTTCTATATCGATCCTGTCCTTTGTCATTTTGAAGGTGTGCTGAATGGCCCCCACCTGAGCTGCCATAACAATGATGAATGTCACTGAAATCAGAATGAAATAACGTGACCGGACCGCTTGTTTGAAATCGATACCTTGTGTGGCTGGAGGAGGAGCTCCTGGAGCTAACGGTGGATCTCCGTCAGGCCGCAGACCGAGAGGTTCTGGAGCCGGACGAATTAAGAACCAGACAGCGGGCAACATACCCACGAGGAATGCGACTGCCATTCGAGGAGCCCAATAGACCAGAGAGTCGGCGTCGATGATTGTCGCTATGACCGGAGTTATGGCTATCCCACCAAGCGACAAGCCCGAAGACGCAATAGATAGAGCGACTGAACGTTTGCGAACGAACCAGCGAGTGACGATTGTGGAGCCTGGAACCAGGCTCGTGAGAGCGAAACCGATTCCGAAGATGATCATAACGATGACCATTTGCGCTTCGTTTCGAACTTGTCCCAGTAGCGCTAATCCCATCGCCCCGACGAGTGAGCCGATGGTCATGACTAGTCGAGCATCAAATTTAGTAAGAAGACCGCCCGCGAAATAGCCGGCTATTCCAGAGGTAGCAAAGAAAATGCCAGTGCCAGCCCCAGCGACGCTAACGCTGAAGCCTTGTTCGACGACAAGCGCATCCAGAACAACTCCTTGTGCGTAGAAGCCGAGTCCTGATGTGACGGCCATCGTGATGAACAAACCCGCCAAGACCAGCCAACCGCGGAAGATCCCAGGGGGATTATCGTCATACATCTCCCGTCACGATGCCAGTTCCTTGACTCAGATGCTCCCTCATGGGGAAATTTCTAAGAGGTCACCATTTTCTGTCCGCCGCCGATCTTGGGACGACACCGCAACGAGAGGACCTAGAGTCGAGGTATGGCAACAATGCGTGCGACCCGAATGGTCGATGTGGGTCACATGATCTGCGAAGAAATTGACGTACCCGACATCTCAGATAGCCAAGTGCTGATCAAAAGTGAAATGGCATCAATTTGTGGCAGTGACCTTCATGTAGTGATGATGGGAGCAGGCTTGAGTCACGCTTTCCCCTGTCCGCACGGGTATCCGGGTCACGAGGGGATAGGCCAGATAGTGGAATCGAAAGTTTCTGGTCTGGATGAAGGCGAACATGTCCTAACGTTTCCCAACCCTCCCGTCGGTGAATGCTTCAACGAATATCAACGGGTGGGAGCCAACTATTGTGTGCCTCTGCCGGACTGTGACCTACCAAGATCGCATCTGCTAATGGCTCAGCAACTCGGCACAGTGATTTACGCGATGAAACAACATCCGCGCGATCTTGCTGGAGAGACTGTCGCAGTTATGGGCCAAGGTTCAGCGGGGCTGTTTTGGACCTACCTGCTGAAGCAGGCCGGTGCCGCTCATATCATTGTCTCTGATCTTTCTGACACACGACTAGCTGTAGCGAGCTCCTATGGGGCTGATGTTTGTGTCAATGCTGGAAATAATGATTTATCGTCAGCTGTTGGTGACTTAACAATGGGCAAGGGAGTTGATTACCTCGTCGAGGCTGTAGGACGCCCGGAAACTTTTCGAGAATCAGTCGACCATGTTCGAATGGACGGCGAAATCATGTGGTTCGGTTTACCAAGTGTTGATTCCGACATTGAGATGAGATTTCACAAATTTTTTCGGAAACGTCTTAGCGCGGCTAGTACCTACGGGGCTCAGGACGAAACTGATTCGGCGTCGTTCCGAGAGGCACTTGATTTGATTGCCAATGGGGCAATTGATGTTGCTCCGTTACTCAGTCACATCTTTCCGGTCGAAAAAATTGATGAAGCGATGCACCTAGCTCACGAACCCCATGAAGATCAAGCTCTCAAAGTTTCGATTGAGTTCTCTTAGCAGTTGCGAATTCGACCGAGAATCCAAGACATAAGAGTTCACTAAGTCGAGAAACAAGCAGAAAGGAAAAGATGCGGGTAATTGTGACTGGTGGTGCCGGATTTTTGGGACGGCTCCTGATCCAGGGACTCCAAGAAGAAGGAGTAAAAGACATTGTCGCAGTAGATGTCGCTGAAGCGGAAATACCAGGCTGTCGTATGGTGCAAGGAGACCTTGCCCACGACCAGTTTTTGCCTGAACTTCTGAAAGAAAACCCGTGCACTATTTTTCATTTAGCGTCAGTGGTGAGTGCAGGAGCTGAAGCCGATTGGGAGCACGCGATCGACCAAAATATTGGGGGCATGCTTCGGCTTCTGGAAGAGTGTCGTCGATCGGAACATCTTCACAAAGTTGTGTTTGCGAGCACGTTGGCAGTTTTCGGAGGCGCGACGGCAGGCGGCGAAGTGGGGGACCTCGTGAAACAAACTCCCTCTGGTACCTATGGCACAACCAAGGCAATTGGTGAACTTCTGATTAATGACGCAACAAGAAAAGGCCATGTCGATGGTCGTTCGGCAAGATTGCCGACTGTCATAGTCAGGCCAGGCGTTCCGAATGCCGCTGCTTCGGGGTTCGCGTCTGGAATGTTTCGAGAGCCGCTCGCTGGAATCCCTAGTGTTGTCCCGGTGTCGGAAGAAACAGTCATGGTTGTGGGTTCAGCGCAGAACACTGCTACGTGTATCCGGATGTTGGCTGACATCGACGGCTCCCTGTTAGGTCAGGACCGTGCTGTTGGAGTCCCGGGACTGAGCGCGACTGTCTCTGAGATGCTGGAGGTGCTGGAGGTCGTTGGGGGACCTGAAGCTCGTGCCCTAGTCACTCTTGAATACGACGCTGCAACCGATCAGTTGGTCCAGAGTTGGCCGGCCGAGCTTGATGACTCTCGAGGACGCGAACTCGGTCTACCTGCCGACGCCAATTTGGAGTCGATGGTTCGGGCCTATGTAGAAATGATCAACCAGTAACTGAATTCAAAGCTGAAACAATAATCTCGCAGCCTTCGTTCATCTCGGCTTCGGTCACGTTAAGCATCGGGGTTAAGCGAATAACGTTCCCGTAAAGGCCACCTTTGCCTACCAACAAGCCGTTATCTTTGCAGGCCTCGATCAGGCTGGCCGCAGCTGAGGCGTTTGGTTCAATGCTCCCGGGTTGGACGCACTCAATAGCTTGCATAAGCCCTTTGCCGCGTAGTTCGGCGACCCAGTCGATGGACTCACATGTCTCGCTCAGAAGATGGGTCATCTGACGACCGCGTGCAGCGGCGTTTGATTGCAGGTCGTGATCCTTCACGTATTTGAGAGTGGCGCTCCCTGCGGCAACGGACAGCGGGTTACCACCAAAGGTTGTGAAAAGAGTCCGGTCAATTGCATTCGTAATGTCTGCTCTGGCTACGCATCCAGCCAGAGTGATGCCGTTACCCACCCCCTTTGCGAAAGTGAGAATGTCGGGAACAATTCCGTGGGCCTCGTAACCCCAGAAATGGTCACCGGTCCTTCCCCAGCCGGTTTGCACTTCGTCACTGATGAACAGCACATCATGAGCAGCCAATACTTTGTGCATGGCACCGAAAAAGCCGTCAGGTGGTGTTGCGAAACCTCCGACCCCTTGGATGGGTTCGGCGATTAGAGCGGCAAACCCTCCCGCGTCGGTCATATCGAGTAGTTGAACTAAATCGGAGACACATGCCTGAGTAAAGGCCTCATCGTCTAGCTCTCTAAACGGGCTTCTAAGACGATAAGGACCTTGCACGAAGTGAACGTCAAGTCCGCTGTAGCTGCTTGTCAACCAACTCCGGTGTGACGTCACAGCTTGTGTCGTAAGTGAGCGACCGTGGTAGCTGTTGCGCATAGCTAGCAACTGGTTCGATTGACGATAATTAGTTGCCAGCAATATGGCCGTGTCGTTGGCTTCCGAACCTGACGTAGTGAAAAGTACTCTCGCATCGGGAATCCCTGATGTTGCAGCAACCTCCTCAGCAAATGACACAACCTGTTCATTGAGATACATAGTTGAGGTGTGCATCACCTTGGAAGCTTGCTCGTTAATAGCTGAGACAACTTCTGGGACCGAGTGCCCAATCATTGTGGTCAAGATGCCACCGAAGAAATCCAGGTACCTGTTTCCTTCAAGGTCCCATACGTAGCCGCCGTCGCCGCGGTCTATTGAAATTGGTGTCTCATACAGTGGGGTTACGAATGAAGGCATGACGGCGCGGTAACGCTCGAGCAGTTCTTGTGTGCTGGACATAAATATCTTGGTTTGCCTTTTTCTCGAAACGAAGTTGTCAGTTCATTAGATATTCAACGGTAGTTGAAGACAATCAAAGGTTGACGGTGGCGATCGTACATCCGACCGCGAAAATTGGGATTGGTTCATAGAAGTGAACAGTCCCCTCGGCGCCCTCTGTGGCTGCAGAAATAGTAATAAATGTGCGGATTTCGAAAGCACCTTGCCCAGCGTCTAGGTATGACTGGTTGTCGCTATAAGACAGCATTGCCTCTTTGTCACAGTGGGACCATTGATCTAAGAAACGGCGGTCCCACTCCTCGTTGATTTTTCCACTATCGGGTGTAGCTGGCCAATGGCTAATCCCACCAGTCCCAATTAGGGCAATTCTTTCGGGAACTGAGTCAGCTGCTTCCCTTAACGCTTCACCAAATGCCCAGGCCCGATGGAGGGGGGCTAATGGGGGGCCCTGACAGTTGATATTGGCAGGCACTATCGGCAAGTCATAGTTCGGGGTTAAAAAATGTAATGGCACCATAATTCCGTGGTCGAATTTCCACTCTTCGGCGTAACTCACGTCGCTTCGTTCCATCACTTTTTGGATTAGACGTTCCGACAAGGATCGGTCACCAGGAATAGTTGTCTTCTCGATGCCTAGCCATTCAGGGTTTTCAATAGGTCCTTCGTAGTAATCGGCCATGCCCATAGCGAAGCTCGGCATGTTGTTCATGAAGAAGTTCGCGAAATGTTCAGCGGCGACGACAATCAGAGCATCGGGCTCACTTGCTTCGAGTCGGCGACGCATATCGTCGAAGGCTTCGTAGAGGCGGTCCTTAGCTGAAACGTCGGCCTGGTCAGCGCGCCCCACTATCCCAGGAGCATGGCTGCAAACACCGGCAAATACCAAAGGCATTGTCTATCTCCCGTTTTCTATGTTGCTTGTTTGGCCGAGCCGGTCTGAGTGGGTTTGAACACCTTCGTAGCCGGTTACCGCGTAGACACCCTCACGAACCGGTCCGTGTTCATCCAGCCCATCTCGCATTTGTTGCAAATAGTCTTGCCATTCAATCGAATGAAGCGCCGCGAAATGCATCAAGATTTGGCCGTTGACCCCCAAGTGAAAGAGCAACCCGATGTCGGGCTCGGTGAGAGCACGCTGCTCTTCGTCCGAGAGGTCGAAACCTATGAGCGCGCCGCGTCTATCAGCCGCGTACCGGGACTGAAAATCCTCATCGCGGTTGAGTTCAAACAGAAACTTCTGCACGTAGTACAGGCTCACCGTTCCAGATTCTAGGGTGATGGAAGCGAATCAAGACCGGAGGCTTCCATGGGGATGTTCAGCACATTGCGATCTGTTGTTCGATTCCGGACATATGAACGTGATCGAACCCTGCGGAAACTATCAAAAGCCGCAGATGTTGGTGACCTGAGAACTCTGGCCAAGAAGCGTATGCCGGCAGGTTGTTTCGACTACATCGATGGAGCAGCCCAAGATGAAGTGACTGCAGCTAACAACGTTTCGTCATACAAGAATTATTATTTCCGACCCAGAGTCCTGAGAGACGTCGCCGCGATTAATACAACGACGACCCTATTAGGCGGCCAAATACCGTTCCCCGTGATGATTGCACCTACCGGCTTTGATCGGATTGCTCATAGCCAAGGCGAACTAGCGGTAGCTCGGGCAGCGAAGAGAGCAGGCATCCCATATTCCTTGTCGACTATGGGCACACGATCGATTGAAGAAGTCGCTGAAGTCAACGATGGAAGAAAGTGGTTTCAGGTGTATGTCTGGCGTGACAAACCACTACTGAAAGAGATGCTGGAACGAGCCGCTGCCTCGGGATACGAAGGCATCATGATTACCGTCGACACTGCTGTTCTAGGTCGTCGAGAACGTGACGTCCGACGAGGATTCAGTCTCCCTCCGAAAGTTGGCTTGGAAACCATCATCGATGGGATCCGTCACCCCAGATGGACTTCGGACTTTCTGCGAGCTGAACCAATCCAATTCGCGAATGTCAAAGGAAGTTCCGCAGTCGGGGATGGGTCGACCCCGGTCACTTTGTCCGACTACATCAATAGCCAATTCGACCCAGCTCTTTCCTGGAGCGACATCGAATGGTTTCGAAACAATTGGTCCGGCATGATCATGATCAAAGGCGTCCAGACAGTAGAAGACGCCGAAATAGCTGCTGATATGAAATTAGACGGGGTAATTCTCTCTAACCACGGAGGTCGTCAACTTGACTACGCTCCGGCACCAATTGATCTCGTTGCACCCGTAGCTGACGCAGTCGGCGACCGAACCTCCATCATTTGCGATGGTGGCGTGAGGAGAGGTAGTGACATCGTAAAGGCTGTTGCTATGGGCGCCGATGCCTGCATGATTGGCAGGGCCTACTTTTATGCCTTGGGAGCTGCAGGCGAACGAGGAGTTGATTGGGTATTGGAATTTCTCCGCGCGGGTGTAGAACACACAATGGCATTGTCAGGTGTTGGCTCCATAGACGATCTCGACAGGGATTTGATTGAGGTTCGTTCCTGATGACTCGGATTGAGCACGAGGGAGGTGAGTCACCAGTACAAAACGTTTTGTTCATCATGTGTGACCAACTCCGATGGGATTCACTCGGATGTGTCGGACATCCCTTCATACAGACCCCAAATATTGATGCTTTGGCTGACAGAGGTGTTCGCTTCGATCAAGCTTTCGTGAATGGTGCAGTGTGCGGATCATCACGGATGAGCTACTACACGGGACGCTATGTCGTCAGCCATGGAGCGCGATGGAACCAAGTCCCACTCGAAGTCACCCAAAAGACCATGGGAGACCACCTTCGAGAACTTGGAGTGCCGGCGGTGTTGGTGGGGAAAACCCATATGCGAGCCGATGAAGAAGCTCGAAGCCGACTAGCGATACCGGCTAATTCGCCGGAGTGGCTGTTCCTATCGGAGTGCGGATTTGCGCCTGAAGAACACGACGATGGCTTACATCCCGATGAACGGGTGCGAACGGATCTGCCCTACAACGATTTCCTACGCTCGAAAGGTTTCGCGGGGGATAACCCATGGCATACAGCCGCGAATAGTGTGATCGACGCAAACGGGGAACTGTGTTCCGGGTGGCTTCTGAGATCTGCACCGTTTCCGGCAGTTGTCCCAGACGAACTGTCCGAAACCGCCTACATGACAGATCGGGCAATCGACTACATCAAAAAGGCCGGTGACGATCGTTGGTGCCTGCATCTCAGCTATATCAAACCGCACTGGCCCTATGTCGCGTCAGACCCCTATCACGCTATGTACGCAGGGGAAGAAATGCCGACACCCAACAGAACAAAGGCCGAACTAGAAACCACCCACCCGGTCATTCGTGCACTTCACAGATCACGGATCGGGAAGGCCATGTCAAAGCCCGAAGCAAGGCAATTGGTCTTACCCACCTACCTTGGAATGATCAAACAGATTGATGATCATCTCGGTCGATTATTCACTGAAATGGACCGCTTGGGGAGGACTAAGGACACATTGATTGTGTTCACCTCCGATCACGGCGAGTACATGGGCGACCATTGGATGGGAGAAAAAGACTGGATAAACGAAGAAGTTGTCAGAGTTCCAATGATCGTTGTGGATCCGCGCTCGCAAGCCGATGTCACCCGGGGCACAGTGTCGAACGAACTGGTAGAGGCAATAGACCTCCTTCCTACGTTCGTTGAAGCATTGGGAGGAGAAAACAACACTCGAACACACTGGCTGGAGGGTGAATCATTGGTGCCGTTGCTACACGGCGAACACGGAACCGAACGAGACTTTGTTGTCTGTGAAGCAGACTGGGGATTTTTGGAGATGTCTCACCACGTCAGCGAGACCAATGAACCCAGAAAGCGTCGAGCCACGATGCTTCGAAACGACAGATATAAGTATGTATTGAGTGAGATAGGTCCCAATCTCTTGTATGACCTTGAAGACGACCCCGATGAACAGAATGATTGTATTTCTGACCCAGCTCTTCAGTCGGTTGTTTCCGAGTTGCATGAGCAGCTCTTTTCTTGGTTCCGGAATCGTCGTCATGACACGACGGTTACAGATCAAATGATTAGTGCCACTAGCGAACCCGGGAGTGCAGCTAAGCGAGGCATCCTTATTGGGTACTGGGATGAAGAAGAGTTAGCAGCGGGGAAACGCGGAGAACTTTATTAGTACTCAGAGAGCCACAGTGCGGACGATTACGACAGCTGCGCTGAGTGAGGCCACGCTCAGAATCAGTCCTCGAAACCGATCAAGAGAAATCTTTGATCTCAGCGTTTTACCTAGGAGCAGGCCTAAGAACATTCCAGGCGTAAGGATTGCCGCCAGGAATAAATGGCGAATTCCGAACCTTCCGTCAAAGGCGAGGAATACGAGAATTGCAGGAGTGACGAACAACATGAAGCTGGCCATTGTTCCTCTAACCGTTCCGGGTGTCCGGTGCCCGTGGAAGATGACAAACATAGGGCCGGGCAGCGCAGCGACGGTTGAAGAAAAGGCCGTAGCGGCGCCCGCGACGTAGTCAGAGGCAATACCCGTCGGAGGTTTCAGTCCGCTTAGTTGCAGTGCAACTGCCGCAAGAACAAAAGAGCTCACAAGCAAAGTCAGAGCCTCGGCATCGCTATAAGCCAGGATGAAGACTCCCATACCCAAGCCGACAGGAGCCCCCACAAGCGCCCTCCTCCACGCCACCACATCGGTTGATTGCCGATCCGCTACAGCGTTTCGAATGTTCACGACCATGACCATCGCCAGCATGGGACCGGGTATGAGGTCTGGGTCGATGACCGTCAAGGCCGGGCCAGCTACTAGAGCAGCCCCTATGCCGAGAGTGGACTGGACCCCACAGCCGACAGCTAAGAAGGCAAGAGCTATCAGATACTCGGTAATAGACACACCAATAGGGTGCCGGTCGAAATCGTTAGATCCTCAATAGCTAGATAGCCGTACGCTGTA
The DNA here is from genome assembly GCA_002457435.1 of Acidimicrobiales bacterium MED-G01. GTDB lineage: Bacteria > Actinomycetota > Acidimicrobiia > Acidimicrobiales > Poriferisodalaceae > MedAcidi-G3. Next base: position 18,476 of record NTLA01000029.1, read on the forward strand.
GAACGTGGCTAACAAGAAACCCAACATCGTGTTGACTGGCTTTATGGCAAGTGGAAAATCCAGTGTGGGGCGCTTGCTTGCATCGAAACGTTCTTTGGCCTTTATAGATACAGACGACCTCATCGTCGAAACACACGGATCTATAGAACAAATTTTCGCTACCCAGGGAGAAGACGCGTTCCGGGAAATGGAACGCACTGTCGCCAAAGACCTTGAAGCTCAAGAGGGACTGGTGATCGCTACAGGCGGTCGGATGATGCTGGATCAATTTTGTGCAGACACGCTGAGCTTAAATGGCCAAATTTTCTGTCTTTCTGCTTCTATTCAAGAGATTCAGCGAAGGTATAACGCGGACCAAGGCGGTGCGGTGCGTCCGTTACTCGCAGGCGCTGACGAAACGAAGCTGCGGCGGCTTTATGAAGAACGAGTAGTGGCGTACAGCCGGTTTCAACAAGTAGAGACCGATGGAAGATCGATCGACGAGGTCGTAGAGCAAATCGAACTAGTTCTCGGGAATGGGTGAACTGAACTTCACCAGAGGTTGGGTTCGTTCATGAGAGCTAAGCCAACCAAAAACTAAGGACTTGTGGCTGAGGACGGAGATCTGGGTAAGACTTCGGTTATGAACCGACGGTCGTCTGCTGCCTTTGATGTAGTTGTGATTGGTGGTGGGATTATTGGGTCGGCCGTCGCTTACCAAATTGCTCGAC
>NTLA01000003.1 GCA_002457435.1 Acidimicrobiales bacterium MED-G01
CCACGTACCCGCGTTGTTCTAGTTCTTTACTTCGAGACGCAATAGTGGAGGCATCACCTCGACCGATTGGTGCCCAGCAATTCAACATGAACCGGATTCTTTACTCACGAAACGGTCTTAGGTCTAGTGGAGAGCTACCGTCCAATGGGATTCATCGACGTCCGCGAATCAACCGGCCGGGACGGGCTCCTGTGAATTCATCATCCTGTCGCACGATTTCACCGGCAACAAGGGTCGCCTTATATCCGCTGGCCTCCTGTAACAGGCGAGGCGCTCCGGTCGGAAGGTCATACGCCATTTCGGGAGCAGAAATTGACAGATTGTCGTAGTCAATCACGTTGATATCAGCGCGTTTTCCGACTTCGAGGGTGCCCCGGTCACCGAGCAGACCATAAATCTCAGCTGTGTCATGAGTCATTAACTTCACGGCATCTTCGATTTTCATCTTGGGGCCGTTGGTTCGGTCTCGAGTCCAATGGCTCAGCATGAAAGTGGAGGTGGATGCGTCGCAAATTAGGCGGCAATGCGCTCCACCGTCAGAGAGACTCCAGAACGCTCCATGATGGTTGAGGCGTTCATATGTTGGATCAAGGGTGTGTTCTGCGAAGTCGGCGAGAGGGAAAAAAATTAATCCTCGTCCGTCATTGGCTAAGAGAACGTCGTATGCGTACTCGTATGGGTCCCGGTTTTCTTTTTCGGCCCGAGCTGCGATGGAGTCTTCAGGGTTGGGCTCATAATCGGGGTTGCCCAGTAACGGATACATCTTGTGAAAGCCATGTGCCACATCGTGGTTGAAGCGCCCTGTGTATCCAGTGGTCTCACTGAGGATTTGTTGTTTCACTGACTCTTTGGACAGTTCCTGCACAAGTTCGGGATGTTTACATGTTGCAGTCAGTTCCAAATATGTCGGGTGCATCTTGAACGGATGGAGTGATGTTTCAAGTCCAAACAACAGCCCTGCTGGACGTCCAGCCACTTGGGCTATCACTTTGCCATCGCCTTCAACCGGGGCTGATGAGAGTTCAAGTAGGTCACGCCATTGTTGTGGGTGGTTGTCTGATTGGTTGAGCGCGTAGGTGACGGTTAGCCCGTAGTCGCTGGCTAGTTCACGCATCCAATCGATGTCGGAACCGAAGTTACCTTCGAGTCCTCCGAGTCCAATGTCTGAGGCAACTTCTACAACCCCTCCCCCAGCTTCGGCGACAGCCTTCCCCATTGCTATGAGCTCTTCAGCGCCGGCGAAAGTACCGGGGACCGGCTCACCATCGAGAGCTCGATGCAGCATTGTGCGGGAGGAAGTGAACCCGAGCGCTCCGGCTTCGATCCCCTCTTGGACAATTTTGGCCATCTCTACTAAATCGTCTGGCGTTGGTTCTTCGTTTCGTGCGCCTCTCTCCCCCATGACATATGCACGCACAGAGCCGTGTGGTACTTGTGTCGCTATGTCCATGACCCTCGGCATTTCTTCGAGGGCATCTAAATATTCTGGGAAGGTCTCCCAATTCCAGTCGATCCCTTCGGACAGGGCTGCGCCGGGAATGTCTTCGACGCCTTCCATGAGTTGGATTAGCCAGTCGTGGCTATCTGACCGCGCGGGTGCGAACCCGACACCACAGTTGCCAAACACGGTCGTGGTTACTCCGTGGAAAGATGAGGGACTCATGTCGGGATCCCACGTGGCTTGCCCGTCATAGTGGGTGTGGACATCAACGAATCCTGGCGTCACTAGATGATCAGAGGCATCTATTTCTATTTCACCGTGACCAATGTCAGTTCCCACAGCGGAAATGAAGCCATCGTCGATAGCAATGTCAACGTGTCGGATCTCATCTCCGGTGCCGTCTACGACCTTGCCAGACCTAATTACGATGTCGTGCATTGAGTTCCCCTCTCACTCATTTTCAATTCTATTCAATACTGACGGACAGTTGTCGTCGATGAGTTCGGACAGGGGCTCTAGGGTTGTGGAGTGACTGTCCTAGATGCTTCTCTGATCCAAACCTTTCAGCGGGATGGGTTCGTAGTGGTTGAAGATTTTTTTGACTTCCATGATCTGGATCTTTTTGGATCAATTGTTGATCGAGCAGTCAAAAATCGAGTCGGCTCGGATTCAAGGTCGATGGCCGAAAAGTCTTTGTATGAACAGAGCTTCCAACAATGCATGAATCTGTGGGAAGACAACACCGACCTCAAGAAGTTCACTTTTGGTCAGAAGCTTGGAGAGACGGCCGGCTTGTTACTGGGGGCCGAGGCGCTCCGTATTTGGCATGACCAAGCGCTATATAAGGAACCAGGGGGCCGCGAAACCGACCCTCATCAGGATTGGCCGCTTTGGCCCATAGGACCGGCTCGACAAATAACTGCATGGATTCCGTTCGACGGTTCGACATTGAAGGGTGGGGCTGTGGGTTATTCCCCTGGCTCGCACCGTCTGGGTTTGGCCAAGTTCTCTGATATCACTCGGGAGTTAACTGAACAGCCGTATCCGTATTTCGATCATTCCGAAATGAAGGATCTTTCTTGGGTGGAAGCGCCGCGTGGATCAGTGGTGTTTCATCATTCTTTGACCGTTCATCAGGCAAAAGCCAACACAACCGATACGACCCGACGGGTCTACTGCATCATCTATTTCGAGGACGGCTGCATACGTTCGCGTCCTCACTGGCATCAAAGCTTGGACCGGCAAGGGATCGAAGACGGGCAACGAATCGAAGGGCCAGTAACGCCTGTCGCTTGGCCGCGACTAACCAGTGACCTGCCTGAATCACCTTCGGGAATGGGTACCCCTCCTCAAACGGGTTTCCGTTACTGACTTTCGGCTCGTCACGCGTAGGTATCGGGATCGAACTAGTCCCGCCGTTCAGCGATTCGCCAATTTCCGGGACCAACGCTGTGCCACTTTCCGGAGGCCATGTTCCTCTTTGTGTGAAGTGGGGGCATTGCGTAAACCTATGATCGAAGTCCAACGAACTAAGGAATCGCACATGTACCTTGAACTTTCCGCAGACGAACTCCTGACAACTACGCGTGCTGTTAGGAAACGGCTGGACTTGAACCGTCCAGTGGAACGGTCGCTTTTGGTGGAATGCACTGACATTGCGTTTCAATCACCAACAGGGTCAAACGCTCAAGGGTGGCATTTTCTGTTCGTTGAAGATGCCGAAAAGAAGCGACAATTAGCTGATCTTTACGGTCAAGGGTTTGACCCTTACGTAAATGGTCCACCTCGCGAATACGCACCCGGAGACATCCGAGCAGAACGCGCAGAATTTGTCAGAGGTTCCGCCAAGCATCTGAGAGAAGTGTTTCATGAAGTTCCGGTGTTGTTAGTCCCGTTGATGCTGGGACGACCCGAAGGTGTTGACGCGTTCGGTCAAGCGTCAATGTGGGGTTCCATAATTCCTGCTGTTTGGAGTTTCATGCTCGCTGCGCGTGAGCGAGGTCTCGGCAGCGCTTGGACCACCCTCCATCTTCCCTTCGAAAAAGAAGCGGCTGAGGTTTTGGGAGTTGACTACAACCAGTGGACCCAGGTTGGTTTATTCCCAGTTGCTCACACCATCGGCACCGACTTTAAGAAAGCTCCCCGTCTTGACACCGCCGGGCTTGTGAGTTTCGACACTTTCGGAAGCCAGTAACAGCCCACGTGAAGTGGTTCATATATTGATTCGAATCTAGGGACGTTTTAAGCATGAGAGATCTTGAATTACTGACCGGCAGGCTCACCCGCGACGGAGAGGAGATCTATTGGGAATTGGTTCGTGATGCTGAACAGGGGAGCTCCGATGAGCGGCCAGTTGTCGTTTTGTCTCATGGGGCTGGCGGCTCACACGCCGTCTGGTACCAGCAAATTCCAGAGATCGGAGAAAAATATCGAGTAGTGACCTGGGACAGCCGTGGCTTCGGTAACTCCACCAACAACACCGCCCAGTTGGCCCCTGAAAATGCTGCACACGATCTGGCAGCGGTATTAAACGAACTCGAAATCTCCGACGTACATCTCGTAGGCCAATCCATGGGGGGTTGGCACGTTTCCGCTTTTCTCATGCTATTTAGCGGTCGAGTCCGGTCCGTTACCTACGCCGACACAGTAGGCGCTCTTTGGACCGATGATCTCCGCAGGGCATATCAAGAATTCCGTGGATCCGGCGGCCTACAAGGGACACGAGAACTCCCACTGGTTGGGGGACACTTAGCGCTCTGGCCTGGAGCCGCTGACCGAAGCGTCGCCCACGCGTTTTTGTATCAGGCATTGGGTTCGTTTCATTCGCCACCCCTTGATCGTCTCGCTGAAGTACTCGAGTTCACGATTCATCACTCAGACTTTGATGACCTCAATATTCCAGTTCTTTTTATAGGCGGCGAATACGATCAAATCTTTCCTGCGTCCATGTTGCGTGATTCTGCGAATCGTATTCGCGGGGCTCAGTTCGTTGAAATCTCCGACGCTGGACACAGCCCCTATTTTGAGCAGCCCGCCGCTTGGAATCTTGCGTTGCTCGAATTTCTTGCTCCACTTAACTGAGATCTTGCTGTTCAGCCGCGCCAAATCTCAGTCCCGCGTGACGGTCCATCTATAACTGTCGTGGGATAGCTACTGGTTTGTGGCGGTAACTGAAAGTTGGTGAGCAACAAGCCGCGAGTAGAGCCCATCTTGGCCAATCAAGGTGTCATGGTCTCCGGTTTGAACCACTTCTCCAGCATCCATCACAACAATCTGTGAAGCGTTACGAACTGTGGACAGCCGGTGGGCAATGATGAGTGTCGTTCGGCCCTGCATTAGTTCTTGCAGGGCGTTGTGCACGAATGCTTCGTTGACTGCGTCTAGATGCGAAGTGGCCTCATCGAGGACCAAAACCGGAGCGTCTTTCAGAAATGCTCGGGCTATGGCGACACGCTGTCGCTGGCCGCCAGATAGACGGACTCCGCGTTCCCCAACCATGGTTTGCAATCCGTCCGGTAAGTTGTCGACGAACTCGGTCAGAGATGCTTGCTCGATTGCGGTTAGAACGTCGGCTTCGGTCGCGTCGGGCCTCGCCATGAGAATGTTATGGGCCAGAGTGTCGTTGAAAAGATATGTTTCTTGGCTCACCATGGCGACGTGGGCCCGAAGATCGTCTAGATCAAGATCGCGAAGGTGCTGGCCGAACAACAAAATATGTCCATCGTCAGCGTCCCAGAAGCGCAAGATAAGTTGCGCTGCTGTCGTTTTTCCAGCTCCCGAAGGCCCAACAATTGCAACTGTAGAGCCAGTCTTTATTTCGAACGACACCTTGGCCAGGGCGTGTGTCTCTGTGCCTGGATAACGAAACGCAACATTGTTGAAGGTGACCGCGTTCTCAGCGGTAGCCCAGTCAATCAGTGCGGGGGAAGACGCTGATTGAACCGTGACTGGTTCGTTGTGAACATGATGCAACCTTCGCGAAGCACCGAGTGTGTCTGCTAGTTGCCGCCCTACGTGAGCGATTTCAGAGACAGGCAAGAAGCATGCAAGCGCAAGAAGCGTGAGCAGAGGAAGCGTGGTGGGAGTGAGGTCGCCTCCAGATACCAACCCTGCTCCAGTTACAACCACTGCGAGGCCTCCCAGACCAGTTGCTATTTCCAGTAAGGCGGTCTGGCGAGACAGGTCACTGTAAAAGGGCAAACGGGCGTCAATGTGCCGTTGCACTCGCTGCAGAAAAGCTTCTGACCTTCTAGCTCCTTGCTGGAACGCCACCACTTCGCCAAGACCTTGCACAGTGTCGACTACAAATGCGTTTAAATCTCCGAGAGCCTCTCTGTCTTCTGAGCCGAGGGTGTCCAAACGTTTTCTCAACAAGAACGGGCTCACAACAACAACAGCCAAAAACGGGACCAGCGCTATGGCCATTTGCCATCCCAGCACCGTCAAAGTGATCAGAACCGTAGATGGAACCAGCAGTGCCACGAATGCTGGTGCGACGGTATGAGCAAAGAAATACTCAACCATTTCAACGTCATGAGTTGCCATGGCAACCATGTCACCTGTCCGTCGCCGAACTAAATAAGCAGGGGCAAGTTGATCCAATTTTGAGTACAGGGCCACTCTCATTTCGGCAAGCATTCGAAAAGCCATGTCATGAGCCACCCATGACTCCAACCAATGCAAAATGCCGGCTAACGGTGCGATGATCACCAGTGCGGTGAGAAGCCCATCGAATGATTCCCCGCGTTTTACGGCCGCAACTATTAGGGCACTCAAGACCCCGACTCCTATCAGTGCAGCTACCCGTGAAACCCCAAACACGAAAGTTGCCACCAACTTGACGCGCCACGGGCGAACTTCGGAGAAGAGCCATCTCACGGCACCAGCCCAACCGAGACCAGTAGCAGCGACAATTTCGTTATCGGCGGATTCCACGATTTCTCGATCGAAACTTCGATTGTCGTCAATGATCTGAGGGTTCTTTGGCGTTGGGCGTGTGACACTTTCTTCTGATAGCTGGCCGGCCATGAGCGCGTAGTAATGCTGGCCGCGTTCCATCAATTGAGAGTGGGTCCCGGATTCGACCACATCACCTGTCTCAAGAACAAGTATGCGGTCAGCACCAATGACACTCGAAAGCCGGTGAGCGAATATCAGCGTTGTGCGACCAACCATAAGTCGATCCAGAGCTTCTTGGATGAGTGCTTCGTTTTCAGCGTCAACTGAAGATAGTGCTTCGTCGAGGACCAGTATCGGAGCATCTTTTAACAGCGCTCGTGCTATTGCTATGCGTTGTCGTTGACCCCCCGACAAACGAATCCCGCGTTCTCCGATGACAGTGTCATACCCGTTGGGCAAATTCGTGATGAATGAATGCGCATTGGCATCTACCGCTGCCTGTTGGATAGATGCCATGTCGGAGTCGGGGTCGCCGAAGCGAATATTGTCAAGAACTGTCCCATGGAAGAGAAAAGTGTCTTGAGAGACAACCGCTATCGCCCCGTAGCGGTCCTCTGCTGAAAGGCTCTGGAGGTCATGGCCACCGAGGGATACACAACCGGTGCTTGGGTCATAAAAACGCAGCAAAAGTTTCGCAACGGTACTTTTCCCGGCGCCGCTCGGCCCGACAACACCAACCCGTTCGCCCGGATCGACAGTGATATTGAGTCCGTTCAGAGTCGGTTCTGTCGCAGCTGGATAGCAAAAAGTTACGTTTTCGAACGAGATTCGGGGTTGAAGCTGTTGTTCAAGAATTATCGGTTCAACCGGTTCACTCACCCGAGGTTCGGTGTCGAAAACCTTGAATATGCCCTGCGCTGCCGACAGCCCCATCATGCCGTTGTGAAGCAAGGCCCGAAGATCACGTTGGGGCCGGAACACTTCGATTCCTGCCATCAAGATGATCAGCAGTGTCGTCATTTCCATATTGCCTGCCTGCACCCGGTAGGCGCCCACAGCCAAGGCTGCGGCTGCTCCGAGAGCTAGACCGGTGTCGGTGATCCCGCGTGTCAGAGAATTTGTTGCCAACACCCACATTGTGCTTTTAAACACTTGATGTGCCCGTTGCGCAAGTGTCCGACCTCGAGCTTCACTTTGGCCGAACGCTTTCAATGTTCCCAGGCCTTGAAGCGAGTCCAAGAAATCAGATGCGAAGTGGCTATAGGCCTCTTGTCGCTCCAAGCTTCGGGCTGCGTCCCATCGGTGGAAAATCGCCGGGGCCAGCAGAGTGACCAGCGCAAACCCAGTAAGGACAGCGGCAACTGGAAGGTCTAAGGGAGACAACATTGCGAAGATCACCAGAGGTGTGACAGCCGCGACGATGAGCTGCGGCAAGTACTCGCCGAACCAAACTTCTAGCTGCTCAACTCCTTCAACCAGAGACAACAAGACTTCACCGGTTCGCACATCACCAAAATGAGCGGGTCCCAATTCAAGAACGTGCTCGTGGAGCTGAGCGCGAAGTTTGAGTTGCACCTTGGCTGCGGTGTGGTGAGCAAGCATTTTGCGCCAATGTTCCAGAACGCCCCGAGCAACCATGACGATCGCTACTAGCAGCGCCGGAACCGCAAGTTGGTCCACTGGTTCGCCCCGAAATACTTTGGCTAAGAGCCAACCCAACAAACCCAGGCGGGCGATTCCACTTACTGAAGCTAGAACCCCAATGACTACCGCTTGGAAAATGGCGACGCGCGCTCCTTGGGTGAAAGCCCAAAGCCTCTTATCAAAAAACATGCGTCGATTTGTTCTTGAGCACGTGGCTCCTCTGGGGCTCCGAAACAGTCATCTGGCTTCTTATCTGACGTTAGTTATGTCTGGGGCTGTTATGACTCGGTTTCGAGACGATTTTGGGCTCGCCATCCGATGGTCGGATAACTCTAGCGAGAAGTGGGATGGCAGACTGAGGCCATGAGTGAACTGCTTGATCGGCATCATCGTGTCATGGGAGGCCACGCGCCTTTGTTTTATGAGGACCCGTTGGCTTTGCAAAGCGGCAACGGGGTGTGGCTAGAAAACCTGAACGGTGACCGTTATCTGGATCTGTACAACAACGTCCCATGCGTTGGGCACGCAAACGCCAGAGTGGTCGCGAAATTGTCAGAGCAAGCTGCGACTCTTAATGTCCACAGTCGCTATTTGCATGAAGGCGTCGTCAACTATGTGGAGCGCTTGGTCGGCCTGCATCATGACGGTATCGAGTCAGCAATTTTGGGTTGTAGCGGTACCGAAGCCACCGAAATGGCGCTCACCCTGGCCCGCACCGTTACCGGTAGCCGAGGAATTATTTGCACCGACGCCACGTACCACGGCAATTCTTCGCTTGTCGGCCGACTGACCGGGTTACCTGTTGGGGTCGAACGAAACGGGGTCAAATCTATTTCGACTCCGCAGATGTTCCGGCCGTTTCATGACGGATTGTCCGAACCTGAACTCTTGCAAAAACATTTAGATCAGCTAGAGGCCACTATCGGCTCTTTTGCTGACAGCGGTGGGTTTGCGGGAATGATGTTGTGTTCCATACTCGCGAATGAAGGTTTGCCGAACCCTCCGGGGAGATGGTTCGCTGAGGCAACGGCGATGGTGGCTGACGCTGGCGGTCTGGTAATAGCTGATGAAGTTCAAGCTGGTTTTGCTCGCAGCGGTTCATGGTGGGGTTACGAAGTAAACGACTTCACCCCAGATGTTGTGTGCATGGGTAAACCAATGGGTAACGGCTTCCCTCTTTCAGCTATGGCTGCTAGTCACGAGATGGTCACCAAATTCAGAGAGCGGCACCGCTACTTCAATACGTTTGCCTCTTCACCTCTCCAAGCTGCAGCTGGCTCAGCTGTGATCGACGAAATTGTCGACCGGGGTTTGGTGCGTCAAGTCGCGGAAGTTGGGAGCCGTTTGAAAGCTGCCCTCACTGAACTTCAATCTCAGCATCCACAAATGGGTGACGTTCGAGGTAACGGATTGTTCATCGGGATTGATTGGGTTGAACCTGGCACGAACAACCCTGACGTCGGTGGGGCGCAAAGAATGGTGGAATCTTTGAAGTCAAGATTTGTTCTTCTTGGCAAAGCGGGGCAGCACGGCAACGTCTTAAAGATTCGTCCGCCATTGGTCTTCGAAGATGAACATGCAGAAATTTTCCTTGAGGCTTTTAGGGACTGTCTCGTCAATGCCTAGAGATACCGACTTCTTAGAAGCCGCAAAGGCCGCTTGCGTTTCGTGGGATCTCAACCCAATTGAGATCAATATTTTGTCTCACACGGAGAATGTGGTCTGCCGGATTAAGTTGAGCGCGACCAAACAGATGGTGATGCGCTTACATCGCCCCGGATACAACGACTTGGAAGAGTTGAACTCTGAGGTCCAGTGGGTCCAGTCACTAGCTCACGCCGGGCTGCCCGTTCCTACCGCACTTCAAACCGAGACCGGGGATTACTACTGCTCCGTGGATATTGGCGATGACGCTCACATGGAACAACGGTTGGTGGGTGTCATCGAATGGGTTGACGGTAAGCCGTTGGGGACGCCATTAACCAACACCTCACAAGATGTAGTTCCGCATTACAAAACAATTGGCGCACTTGCCGCCAACATCCGGTGTCATTCAAATCAGTGGGACCCTCCAGAGGGGTTCAAGCGACGGCGATGGAATGTTGAGGGACTTCTCGGAGACACTCCTTTGTGGGGACGTTTTTGGGAAGCTGAACCATTGACAGATGCCCAGCGGATGCTCTTTCGCGACGCTCGAGAGTTATTGCAGGACCAGTTAGGTGCTCTTTCAACAGGTCCTGATCGGTTCGGTCTGATTCACTCAGATCTTCATCTCGGGAACATCATGTGCGACGGCGACGATTTGACCATCATCGATTTTGATGACGCCGGGTATGGGTGGTTCGCGCATGAGGCCGCGGTGGCGCTCCACCCTGGTTTCGGAGAGCAATGGTTCCCTAATGCTCGTGAAGCTTTTCTTGAGGGCTACTGCTCAATCCACGAAATGGATAGTGAGGAAATAAGTTCAATCGATATTTTCCTTGCCGTCCGAAGCTTGATGATTGTGGGGTGGTTAAATGCTCGACCAGAATTACCCCTCTATGAGTATTTCCCAGTAGTCATTGAGGCCGCAGAAAAAGCAGTCAAGGATTTAGTGTCAAGTTCGTGATTTCGTTTCGTTCACTTCTGACTCTGATTGCTGTTCTATCGCTCGCTAGCTGCGCCGGGACGAACACCGTTACAACAAATTCCGCCGTCCCAGAAGTTGAAAACGCAACTCCGACTACTTCTGAGAATACGACTCCTCCCACAACTGATAACGAGGCGCTAACAAGGACCGAAATATCTGTTACTGCTTCATCAATAGTTCAACAACCGGCTCCGACGACTACGTCCGGGTCTAAACCCGCATCCACTGAATACGAGGTCACGAAGACTCCAGAGAGTTTCTCTGCGGTTACGGTTACGGTCGAAAACTTCATCACTAAGAGGAACTTGAACGGTGCTGGGTTAATTGTTGTGGACCGTGACAACGGGGTTAGGTATCACAACCATTGGGGGGAATTCTCTACTGGCCGAATTTCGCTGATTGCGTCTACAAGCAAAGTGATTAGTGCTGGGGTTTTGGTTCATCTTCATAACCAAGGGTTATTGGACCTTGAGGCACCGATTGGTGACGTCGTCGATTATGCGGGTCGACTTAGCGACATAACGTCGGCGCAACTGCTATCTGGGAGCTCCGGAATTCCAGGGCTTCGGGCTGACGACCCTCTCTACATTTGCATGTTTCTGCCTACTAGTTCGCTGCAAGAGTGTGCAATCGAAGGCCTCTCGGTAGCTGCATCGGATCCAAGAACTATCGCGCCCGACACTGAGTTTCGGTACGGAGGTATTCAGTTGCAAATTGCGGGTGCCGTGGCCGAGGTGGCTTCAGGCAGGAGCTGGGCTGAGTTGATCGAGGAAATATATGTTGAGCCATGCGATCTCAGGTCGCTTGGTTATACAAACCCTTGGATCCCGCTCGGGGCGATCAGTGGGAGCTACCCGGACTGGGACGGTGATTTATCTCTGCTCCCACCGACCGACAACCCACATATTGGAGGCGGTGCTTATATAACAACCGGTGATTACGGAAAACTTCTCTCCATGCATCTAAACGGTGGAACGTGCAACGGGCGTGAGGTGTTAACGCAAAGTGGTGTTGATTCAATGCAGCGCAATCGATCCGGTGAGATGTATGGGTCACCCGTCGGTTATGGACTGGGGTGGTGGACACAAGAAATTGTCGGGTATGGCGGATCAACGGCCAAACCTTCTGACGAGAAAGATGTCACACGGTTGAGAGACCCTGGCCTTTACGGTTCGACTGCTTGGATCCAGCCTGAAGATGGGTTCGGGGTTTATCTCGTTGTGGAAAGCACCTCGAATGTGGGAAACCAACTTGCCCAGAAGTTGTACCCGCTGGTTGAGGCTGCAGTTTCAATGATCGACGATTGAAATTGTGATTTCTACTGTGTGCTGAACCCAGCTCGAAGAAGCCCTTCTCTTTCGGCCGCTCGCACTGCTTGACCAGGTTCGTTGAGACGGGTGAGAGTGACGCCGTTAATAGTTGCTGTGCATTCAAAATCATGTGGATAGGGTCCTACTGGTGACCCGGCATCAGTTCCGACATCAAAGGTTTCGCCGCTCATTGAAAACCCTATTGGGACGGTTCGGTTAAGGCGTTGGTGGGCAACGGCTGTGTCGTCAACGACGAGAACTAGTTCCCCGCCTTTGCCGAATCCGCCGTCGTAATCAAAGATTGCTTCGATCTGGTGGGCGCCTGAATCGAGTGTGATGCCGGTCAAAGTGGTGATCTCGTGGCCGAAACAGTTGTAGGTGAAGTTCGGGATTGCCTTGTCGAGCCACATTGACCATCCAGACATGTTGCCGCCTTGGCATGCAATCACCCCACTGTCTCTGCTTGCAGTTTCCACGTCTCCTGTGATTTTCCATGAGCAATTCTTGAGACGAACCACGACACCTTCCGGCATTCTCACGTGAGCTGTGGTGTAGGTCATGCTTCGCAAACCGTCGAGCGCGTGGGGTACTCCAAGTTCGCCGCCTCTTCCTGACCCTGCGTCTCGTAGTGGGTACACACCGAATCTTTTAGCTTCAGAATCAAAGAGCGCTAATAGTTGTCGGAGTATTTCAGGGTGTTCGTCAGCTAGGTCCACTGATTGGGAGAAGTCCTTCTTGATGTCGTAGAGCTCCCATTGTTCTTGCGGGCCGTCGAATTCGAATGCCTGCATACGGATCCAAGGGACTCGGCCGTGGAAGCAGGAAGCAATCCATCCATCGTTGTATATGGCCCGGTTGCCAAGAATTTCGAAATACTGGGTAGTTCTTTGGCTGGGTCCATCTTCGGCGTATGAATAACCCATGGGAGTTCCGTGAAAAGGCATTTGGGTGATGCCATTCACACTGTCCGGGATGGTGACCCCAGCTGCTTCGAGAATTGTTGGGGCGATGTCCACGACGTGATGGAACTGTGATCGCAGTCCACCTTTATCGTTTATGTGTCCTGGCCACTCGATGGCAAGACCGTTTCGGGTCCCTCCGAAGTGAGAGGCGACTTGTTTCATCCATTGAAACGGTGAGTCGAGGGCCCATGCCCAGCCAACGTTGAAATGGTTTTCGCACTTCGAGGTGCCGAAATCATCAATGTGTTCGAGGAGCCATTCGGGATCTTCGTGCACTCCGTTTTGGAATGACGGGGCGCTCCATGCCCCATGGATGGTGCCTTCGGCAGAAGCTCCATTATCTCCGGAAAGATATATGACAAGAGTGTCTCGGTCTTCTTGCCTCGCGGCATCAATGACGCGCCCAATGTGATGATCGGTGTGAGCGAGGAACCCAGCGAAGCATTCCATCAGCCGCGTAGCCACTGGCCGGTAACGTTCTGGGTATTCATCCCATGCAGGAATTTCGGCTGGTCTTGCCGTGAGAGTTGTGTCTTCTGGAATGACACCGAGATGAAGTTGTTGTTCGTATATTTGTTCTCTTAGGTCGTCCCATCCAGCGTCAAATTTGCCTCGGTATTTTTCGATCCAATCCGCCGGGGCGTGATGGGGGGCGTGAACCGCTGGAGTCGAGAAATAAGAGAACCATGGTCGATTGGGTGCCGAGGCTCGATGGCGTTCCATCCAATTAATTGCTTGATCGGCTAGGTCTTCGGTGAGGTGGTAGTCGGGGCGCCCGATATGCGGTGAGATTGGTGTGGTCTGGTCATACGCCGCTGGTTCCCAGTGGGAAGCTTCGGCCCCGATGATCCCGTAGAAACGGTCGAAACCCATACCAGTTGGCCAACGGTCATAGGGTCCAGCAGGGCCTTGTTCCCAGGAGGGGGTTAGGTGCCATTTACCAAAGCATGAGGTTGCGTAGCCCGACATTTGCAGTATTTGGGCCACGGTGGCCGCTTCGGCGGGAATCTGGGAGTCATAGCCAGGAAACGAGTTGGCGATCTCTGTAATCCCTCCCATGTGGACACTGTGGTGTTGTCTTCCTGTCAGCAATGTTGCTCGAGTGGGTGAACAAAGTGCAGTGGTGTGAAATTGGTTATATACAAGTCCATTATCGGCGACGCCTTGAAATGCGGGTGCTTCGACCGGGCCGCCGAACGACGAGAACGAACCGAAGCCCACGTCGTCAAGCATCACGAGTAAAACGTTGGGTGCCTTTTCGGGAGCTCGAGGTGCTTCAAGACGCCGGGGTTCTGCGTCTGCAAGTAACCGATCCACCCTGCCATTGAAAGGTGGTGTGGGTTTCGGCAAATTTTCTGTCATTGGAATCCTGGGTGATCAACCGCTTGAAGGGCGTTTGTTACAGCGTTTAAGTCACCGTTCGACGCCATATCGCCGGAGCGTATGGCTGACTGCAAGTTGGTTGATCCTGTGAGGATCTGGTTCCAGGTTGCCCTGCTCCCAGATAGGACTGCCTCGCCGGCTTGTCCGTCAGTTGGGCAGGCAATGTGGTTACGAAAGTGGAGACCTGTCCGTTCGCCGTCAAGTTCAATTGCGAGGTGGAAATCAATGCCCGTAAGTCTGTCTGGGTCAATGAGAACTCTAAGGATGGATACAGCAGCATCAGTGGACCAGCGCTCTACTTGGCGTCGACTGAATCGATGAGTGTTGAGTCTTGCTCCGTCGAGGTGGCCTTCTAAATCGAGTGCACGGGTTATGCACCAGTTGCGGAGGTTGGATGAGGTTGTCCGTTGAGCCGCAGTGCGAAGAGCTGTGGCAAGAAGTTGCCGGTCAATTTCTGTGGCTTCTGGCCGACGGACCAGTCGACCAGCTAGTGAGATGGCCCACCTGAGATCATTTTGAGATCCTTCTATGGCTTCGTGACAGAGACTTCTGACATGTTCAGGCCCTCCCATTGCTGAGACCATTCGTTCGGCTTCTTCGGAACTGTCTAATGGCAGTAATCCGACTGGGTCCCCGTCAAAAAACCCGAAGAGCCCTGACCGGATCTGCCGTACATGGTGTTCAGCCAGCCCGTAGTGCTGTTTTGTTAACCAATCCTCGTCGTATACGGCTGGTAGCCGGATGCGGTGAGCCAACTCTGGGCCAGTCGCTCCCCTGTTGGTCCAGCGAACCGTTTGGTCCCATAGAAATTGGATTGAGTCCCGGTACGCCGTCACCCTGTGTTGTATTTCTTCCGTGCCCGATAGCGGTGGGCCATGTGTCGCTAGGAGGTGTTGCGCGTCGAGGGTGCGGAGATGGTCAATACCTTTTATGAGCACTCGTGGGTCTCGATACTCCTCTCCGCGGATCGCGAAGATATTGAACAATGCGGGCCAGACAAGATTTTGGACTGCGACCTTGAGCTCCGGGAAGTGAAGAGTGACGGAGTCATCAGCATCAGAGGGAGCTTGGGTAACAGTCATTTCCAGGCCAGCGACGACGACAGAGCAGTCGTCAGAAAAGGTGTGGTCTGCGGGTACGTGACCCGGGGTCGAAGGGGCATGGTGTGCCATTCGATAGGCGAGTCCGAGACCCACATTGACGACCCCATCGGGCCCATCCTCAGGCATTTGGATTCCAAACTGCTCTATTAATCCTCTGGAGTAGGCGGGTGCTATTTCACTCGCTGCTCGCTCAAGGTTGTGGCTGATTCGCTCATGCCCCCATATGGCATTTATAGGTTCTTTTTCTATTAGAGCAGCCGTTCCATTCACGTAATGAAAGTGGGTGTAGACGACGGCTACAACAGGTTCGTCAGATACGAGCCGAAGATGTTCGAGAGCGCTATCCATCTCCTCTATCGATTCGCCGGTATCGATCGCGATGATGCCATCCGGACCTTGGATAAAGGTCTGGTTAGACAAACCGTTGCCTACGAGGCACCAGACTCCAGATGCGACTTCATACATTTGCGGCGCTAAACGCTCGGTATGTTCGTGCAAGGAACGGTTCGCTATACCGCCTCGTGCATCGGCTACGACATCAGAGTCGTCATTCACGGAAGATTGTTGATGCCCCATTTCGGGATCCTAGATCGGTGAAGTCGGCATTTTCGATTTTGTCGCAGTAATGAAAACCCCGGGTTCTCTCAGTTCTTTGGTTGAAAACGTTGGGCAACTTGGCGATGCCTAGCGAGATTCTCATTGAGTTGTGGGTTAGTCAGCACTCCGCTATCCACAATCTGTTCTCCTTGGACAAACACATGGGTCGCAGAAAAGGGGCCGCACCGCAGCCACCCTTCTATCGGGTCATCAAGAACACCAGCAATTTGAGGCCCTTCTAGTTTCCAAACAGCGACATCACCTACCGAGCCAACCGACAATTCACCTATTTCACCGGTCCGGCCAAGGCACGCGGCCCCACCCCGAGTCGCTATTTCCAACGCCATTCTTGCGTTCATCTGATCGGCACCGGACACAAGTTTTCCCTGAAGCATCGCTAGCCGAGCTTCCTGCCACAATGAAGCTGAATCAGCTGACGACGACCCGTCACATCCCAAACCTACGGGGCAACCTGCGTCTCTCATCGCGACAACCGGAGAGATACCCGACGAAAGGATCATGTTAGAACTTGGACAATGAGCAATACCAACGCCAGCTGCGCCAAGACGAACAATTTCATTTTCGTTAGGGCGAACAACGTGAGCACCCCAACTTCGATCAGTGAGCCATCCCACGTCTTCATACAATTCGACCGGGCGTCTTCCAAATTGGGCTATTGAAAATGCGTCGTCTTCAGAGTTCTCGGCAAGGTGAGTGTGGAGTCTGACGTCAAGGCGTTCCGCCAACTCAGCCGTTTGTTGCATTAAATCAGGGGTGACCGTAAACGGCGAACAAGGAGCAAGCGCTATCTGGAGCATCGATCCCACCGCAGGGTCATGCCATCGATTCACGTGTCGTTCACTTTCGGCAAGAATGTCATCTTCGGTCCGGACGGCATCATCTGGAGGCAGACCGCCATCCTTGACCGACAAACTCATGGAGCCATACGTGGGGTGGAACCTCATCGACAACTCGGCCGCTGCTTGAATTTCAGCTGCTAACAGATCACCAGCTCTTACCGGGTGAAGATAATGGTGATCGGTCGTGGTGGTGCATCCAGACATCGCTAATTCCGCCAGCCCGACCCAGGCAGCCAAATACACAGCCTCTTCGTCAATTGCTGCCGTCCACAACGGGTACAGCGATTTCAACCAGCCGAATAAAGGCGCCGATGTCATAGGTCGGTATGCCCGAGTCATGTTTTGGAACAAATGGTGATGAGTGTTGATTAACCCTGGAGTCACCAAACAGCCACTTGCGTTAACCCGGCGCTGCGCAGCGGGCGCCTGCTCAGAACCTTCGCCTAGAGCGGCAATAAAACCATCGTCGACTGCGACCCAACCGCCTTTTAACTCGCGACGCTCGTCGTCCATCGTCGCAACCAGCCAAGCGTCCTCTATAAGGAGGTCAACGGGTTCAACCATCGACGACAGTCTGACATTGTTGTCATGCAACTGTGTTGACTATTTGGAGACTCATACCTCTATCTTGGAAGAATGCCCCGTCCACTGGCAGTTTTCGATGATTTCAATCCCGAAGGCAAGGCTTCTTTTGCCAACGCGGTCACACGTTTTCGCGAACGAAACATCGTTCTACCGCGATTTAGTGAGTTGAGAGACCCAACGACCTTCAAGCCGGACCTCCTCGATGCTCTGGTCGATGTTGCCCCTGACGATGCTGACCCCATCAACCTTTTCCGAGTTCACTGGTTCAATAGTCCAACTCAACCAACACCAGTTGCTGTCCCGGATCACATTGAACTGCCACCGGAGCTCACCGGAACTGACGCACGCATAGTGGTAGCCCTTGGGAATCGATTCCCAATGATTGCAGCCCACAAGGTACTCGCAGCATATTCCTGTCTTGTAGCCCGTTTGGTTACCGGCCGCTTCGACCCAACCATCAACCGAGCTGTTTGGCCCTCTACCGGCAACTATGCGCGTGGCGGTGTTGCTATCTCAAAGATAATGGGCTGTCGTGGGGTCGCTGTTCTACCTGAGGGTATGAGCCGGGAAAGATTTGAATGGTTAGATCGGTGGATCGAACATCCTGAAGATGTCATCCGCACACCTGGCACTGAAGCCAACGTCAAAGAAATCTATGACGAATGTGGTCGCCTTGAAGCTGATCAGTCAAATGTGATCCTCAATCAGTTCAGCGAATTCTCGAACCATCTTGGGCACTACGCGGTGACAGGACCGGCTCTCGAATCCATCTTTTTGGAAGTGACATCTAAGCAACCTGCTCAGCTCGCTGCTTTCGTTTCAGCGTCCGGGTCAGCCGGTACTTTGGGGGCCGGCGACTATTTGAAGGACACCTACAACACCCGGATTGTGGCTGTCGAAGCTCTTGAAGTGCCGACAATGCTTTATAACGGATTCGGTGATCACAACATTCAAGGGATAGGCGATAAACACGTCCCCCTCATCCATAACGTCACTAACACTGATCTAATCGTCGGTGTCTCAGACAAGGCAACGGATCAGCTAGACGTCGCATTTAACACGCCGTCCGGGCTTCGCTCATTGGAACGCCAAGGTGTCGATCCGGAACTCGGTTCGCTGTTAACAAACCTGGGGTATTCGTCTATATGCAATATTTTGGCTGCAATCAAAGCAGCAAAGCACTGGAGACTTGGTCCGGAGGATGTCATTGTCACAGTCGCTACAGATGGCTCCGAACTTTATAACTCCGAACGGGAAAAGGTTATGCGTCGGGATTTTCCAGAAGGATTTGACGATACCGAAGCCGACACTGTGCTCAGGACCCATTTAAACGACGTAGCTGTTGAACACATTCTTGAAATGGACGCAGCTAACCGAGACCGTGTCTTCAACCTCGGCTATTTCACCTGGGTCGAACAACAAGGAATTTCAATCGACGATTTCGAACGTAGAAGAAGCCAAGATTGGTGGACCGAGTTACGACCCCTCATTGAGAAGTGGGACAATCGCATCAGCGAGTTCAATGATGCGACGGGGGCGAAGCATCGCCAGTGACGTGACTGAGACAAACCCCTTTATCCTTTACCGGGATCGCCTCGACTCCTACGATCACGCAGTTGCAGTCGGGTGGAGTGATCAGCAGTTTGTGGACCTAGTAGCTAGGTTGGATGAAGAGATACGTGCAGTTGATGGAACCGGATTTTCTGTAACCCCGGTCATTAACGGTGGTCCACTAGCAGCTGCGCTTGGCCTTGATATTGACCTTACGGTGAAGGTGGAGATCAATTCGGTTGGAGGATCTCATAAAGCCAGACATCTTTTTGGTGTTGCGCTTCATTCAGCAGTCGAAAACGTAGCCAAAGATTCTCCGACGGGGTCTTTGGCAATCGCTAGTTGCGGTAACGCCGCTATAGCCGCAGCAATCGTCGCAAAGGCAATTGACCAGCCGCTCGAAGTGTTCGTCCCTGTTTGGGCTGAGCGATCCGCACTGGACTTGTTGCGAGATTTGGGCGCGCAAATCCAAGTATGCAAGCCAGCAACTCACGAAAAAGGAGACCCCTGTTACGCTCGCTTTCAACAAGCCATCGCTAATGGCTGCCGCCCGTTTGGGGTCCAAGGAACCGACACTCCTGCAGCTTTCGATGGCGGCCGAACTTTAGGCTGGGAGTTACACGACCAAGTCCCAAATCTAGACACCGTATTCGTCCAAGTGGGAGGCGGCGCTCTAGGGACCGCAACAGCGATGGCGTTACCCGGAGTGTCGATCTATCCAGTACAGGTTTCTGGATGCGCGCCCCTCAAACGAGCTTGGGACCTCTTGGCACCGGATTTCGATATGGCGAAAGCCGCTGATAGCCCCGAAAATTTCATGTGGCCCTGGGACGAACCGAATAGCGCTGCTTCAGGTCTTCTCGATGACATTACCTACGACTGGCTGCCGTTGTTAGAAGCAACTTTGGCGACTGGAGGGGAACCCGTAGTCGTACCTGAGGCAACTCTTATTGAAACCCATCGAATTGCCACTAGCGTTACCGGCTTACCTGTTTCTCCTACTGGGGTAGCGGGGCTAGCTGGTTTGGTAGTAGCCCCTCCAAAGACTGGATCGGTTGTAGGAGCTTTGTTTACCGGGATCGACCGTCAAAACGGGGTAGCGACATGACAGTTTTTCAGGAGTTCCAAGTCTCTGGACACGCCGGAAAGCTGCATGCACGACTCTGGCAGCCTTCTCCAACCCCAAGAGCTCTTGTGCTTATCCTTCATGGCTACGCCGAACACGGTGGCAGATACACACACGTTGCCGAAGCACTCGTCGCTAATAACCTTGCCGCGCTCGCCTTAGACCATGTTGGTCACGGCCTTTCCGAGGGAGAGCGTGCCTTGATCACCGATTTCGATCTGGTGGTAGATGATTTACATGCCGCGGTTTCAGACGCTTTTAATCGACTATCTCTCGACATACCTCTTCTAGTCGCGGGGCATTCAATGGGCGGGCTGCTCGCCGCTCGATTCGTCCAACGGTGGCCAGAACGAGCTATTGGCGCTGCGTTCTTCGGTGCAGTTATTGGTGACTGGAAGTGGGCCCGGGAAGTTCTTGCATCACCGGAGTCAGCGAACCACGAATTAGCCTCCATGGACCCAAACGGAATGTCGCGAGACCCCGAAGTTGTAAGTTCCTACGCCAAGGATCCTTTGATCTATCGCGGATCGAACAAACGAGAACTACTTGAAGCTGAAGTAATTGCTCTCGACAAGTTTGGTGATGATATCGACAAGGTCCGAATCCCGGTGGGTTTCTTTCATGGCACTGCGGATCCTTTTGTTCCCTATGAAGATTCCTTACAAGCTATTCACGACATGCCCAGCTCAGCAAAAACGGTGCATCTTTACGAGGGCGCAAAACACGAGTTGCTAAACGAGATCAACAAGGAGGAAGTCTTGGCCGATCTTCACAGCTGGATAGACGGCACTCTTATTAGCTCTTCGGGAGTATCCCAATGAGTTCGGAGGCGGGACGTCTACATGAGTCTCAGCAGCTCGGGACTCGCATTTTGGAGATCCTTCGTCCGACGACTTGGTCTGAAGCAGTCGAATTGTACGGAGCTTCACCAAATGCCTTGCCAGTAGCGGGAGCTACAGATCTCCTCCTAGATCTGTCACGAACACCTAGCCCCGGAGGTCCTGGCGCGACTCTCCTAGATCTTTGGGGTTTGCGAGACTGTTCACAAATCACCATCAGTGAAACTGATGTTGTTGTCGGTTGCGGGGTGACGCACAACCAGATCATTAGTTCACCGAATTTAGACTCTGCTCTCGACATCCTTCGGATGGCATGCCTAGAGATTGGTTCACCTCAACTTCGCAACCGCGCAACGGTCGTTGGGAACATCGTCACTGCTAGTCCAGCTAATGACACAATTTCAGCGTTGGTAGCTCTCAACGCGGCTGTTCATATCGAATCGGTTAGTGGGGAACGTGAAGTCCCAATCAGCGAGTTTTTTGCCGGCTTTCGGCAAACAGTCTTGGCACCGTCAGAGTTAGTTCGATCCATCAGGATCCCCAGGTGGAACGATCAAACTGTTGGCACATGGTTCAAGGTAGGGAACAGGACCGCCCAAGCAATATCTGTAGTGCACGCCGGGATTGTTTTGGAGTTTGACGACGCAACATCGCTCATCACAAAGGCTGATGTTGCAATCGGAAGTGTGAGCGAAACAATCGGCGTGTCAAAGTCATTGAGCGAATATCTGGTTGGCAAAAACCTTAACGCTGAAACATCAGCTGGGGCTGCACGTGTTGTTGTAGGCGAGATCTCGCCCATAGACGACATCCGCGCTACTGCTGTCTATCGAACCGCTGTCACGGAGACTGCCGTTCGTCGCGCGCTCGTGGGCCTTTCAGAATTCGCTATCACCCAGTCTCAAGTTGCTCCGTTACTGGGTTGGGTTGCTAATCGACCAACCCCTCCTCAGCCGAACCTGTCAACAACAACAGAGGTGGCGTGCACGGTCAACGGATCCAGTGTCACCGCCCAAATTGGTAATGATTCAACGCTTCTTGAATGGTTGCGAGCTAATGCTTCGACCGGAACTAAGGAAGGTTGCGCTGAAGGCGAATGTGGTGCGTGCACTGTGCTGCTCAATGGTGCTGCTGTCACAAGCTGCCTAGTACCAACCGGGCAAGCCGACGGATCCTCGATAGTGACCGTTGAAGGGCTTGCTGGCGCATCAGGCTTGCACCCGGTGCAACAGGGGTTCCTTGACGAATTTGCTGTCCAGTGCGGATTTTGCACACCTGGTTTTCTCGTTGCGGCTGCTGCCCTATGCGAGGAGAACGACTCGCCTTCGGCTGATGAGATACGAGCGGGGCTTTCGGGCAATCTTTGCCGTTGCACTGGGTATTACTCGATAGTCGAAGCCCTGAGCGACTTGGCCACCAACAGGGACGTGTCCTGATGGCTGTGGGAAAAACGCCTCAACGTATTGACGCCGTCGAGAAGGTCACTGGTGCCGCCACGTACCCTGCGGATCGTGTTCCAGTTAACGCTCTGCATGCTGTTGTGGTATTCACAAATCAGCCTCATGCTCGTCTCGTCGATCTTGATTTCACAGAAACTCTCAGTGCGGCTGGGGTCATAACGGTTGTGACTGCGGCCGATGTTCCGGTCAACGAATATGGATTGACGTTATTTGATCAACCAGTTTTCATCGGGCTCGATGACAACGGTCGCAGTTCAGTCCCATGTGATGTGAGTCGATGGGAAGCGGATCATCTTGCAGTTGTCGTCGCCGAAAATCTGGTTCAGGCCCGCGAAGCCTCTGCTTTGATCAAAGCGCAGTGGGAGGTTCTCCCTATCGTTTCTGATGTCAGCACTGCACAGTCTGATGAAGTTCTTGTCCACTCCAACTCAACAAGCAACACTTACCACGAGCTTCGAATTCGGAAGGGTAATTCTGTTCGCGGGATGGAGTTAGCCGACGTGGTCATAGAGGACACGTATCAACTCCCCCACCAAGAACATGCCTATTTGCAGGTGGAAGCCGCTACTGCATGGCTTGACGACGATAATCGGGTCACTGTTGAAACAAGCGGGCAGTGGGTTCACGAAGACAGAGAACAAATAGCTCATGCACTTGACGTCGACCCCGAAGAGGTTCGTGTTCGGTACGCCTCAATCGGCGGCGCTTTCGGTGGCAAAGAAGACATGAGTTTGCAAATCGTTATGGCCGTGACAGCTAAGAAACTCAACGATCTTGGGGTTATGCGCCCTGTGCATTGCAATTGGACTCGCGAAGAGTCCATCGTTGGCCACCACAAACGTCATCGAGCTACTGTTCATGCCCGGTTGGGCGCTACATCGGATGGGATTATCACTGCTGTCGAAGCTGAAGTTCTTCTTGACGCAGGCGCCTATAACTACACCTCCAACAAAGTACTTGGGAATCTTCACCTATCAGTCGCAGGCGCATATGACGTACCAAACGCCCATATAGACAGCAAAGCTATTTACACCCATAGTGTCCCCGGTGGTGCTTTTCGGGGGTTTGGTGGCCCACAGGGCGCTTTTGTCGCTGAATCTCAAATGAACAAGATGGCTGAGGCATTGGGGATAGACCCCTTAGAGCTTCGTAGTCGAAATGCTCTTAATGACCTGTCGGATGGGATTACCCAGTCAGGTCTTCCAGAAGGTGTTGGCGTCAATCGAGTTATCGAAGCATGTATTGAACAAGCGCCAGTTGATGCGGCATTAACGCAAACACCACCGTTTCGTTCTATTGCGTCACTACCACCAGAATTAGGCCAGCTAAAACAGGGCCGCGGCTACGCGGTTGGCATGAAGAACGTCGGTTTCAGTTTTGGGTTCCCAGAAGCCTGCGAGGCAGATGTCGTTTTCCATGGCGATCCGGATGCTGATCGTCCTACCCGGGTCGAACTGTTCCACAGCGCCGCTGAAGTTGGCCAAGGTGTGCACACTGCGTTGGTGCAAATGGTGGCCGACGCCGCCGATATCGGCATCAGCAACGTTGACGCTATTTATAGTGATACCGCTACCGGGGGTGATTCCGGGTCGGCGTCAGCCTCTCGCCTCACATTCATGGCCGGGAATTCAGTCTTGGGTGCTGTAGAAGAGGCGGAAAAGGCATGGGCCGATGGTGCCAGACCTGCTGTAGGACATTTCCGATATAAACCTCCGGTGACCGAAGCACTCGATCCAGAAACAGGAGTGGGGCAGCCCAACTTTTGTTATGGCTACATGGCGCAGGCCGTGGATCTGACTGTCGACGTTGGCACTGGCCATATACGTGTCGACCGTGTGCTTTCAATCCATGATGTAGGCAGGGTCATTCACCCTCACATGTTGAGGGGCCAAATTGAGGGTGCCATCGCGCAGGCTCATGGATACACCCTCAGCGAACAGTTAGTCGTTGAGGAAGGAAGAATCCAAAATCCGCGACTTTCCCAATACCTGATCCCAGGAATCGGGGACGTACCCGTCAAAGTGGAGTGCGTTATTTTGGAAGCGGCTGACCCACTTGGCCCTTGGGGTGCGCGTGGTGTTTCTGAAATGCCATACATCACCTACGCCCCAGCAGTTACCGCAGCTCTTCATGATGCAACCGGTGTGTGGATGAACACTTTTCCTCTAACACCATCAGTGGTTCTTGAACACCTAACCGCAGCAGGCACTTAAGGCATAGCTTCAAGTCTCGTAAATAGGCGCTGAGCCTGTTCAGACGCTTTTGCCCGCACTTCCTGGGCATCTACGCGAGTCGCAATGCCGTCATCTACAACAAGTTCGCCACTAATTTCCACAGACTTGGGGCGGATATTGGTGTGGAATGCGAGTCGCCATGGGTCGATTGGTTCGTCGGACCAGATCACACGGTCTTGTAGGGCTTCGGGGACTAACTGGTAGCCGCCTTGTAGCCATCCCCAGGCCACGTCGGGGGTTGCTGCGATGTCATGTTCTCTCATCCGTATGTAGGCGACTCGAAACTCGTCGAACATGGCAGCACCAATACCGTCAGTCCCTAACGCAACTGGCAGACCAAGCCGCTGGGGCGCGGCATAGCCGACGGAATTATTCATGTTGGATCGGGGGTTGTGGATGATGGTTCCATGCAACTCATGATTGTCGGGGAGATGAACACCATGGACTAACAACCAATTATCTCCACTTAAGTCTCGTAGACGTGACGCCGCGTCAAGGTCGTCAACTCCTTCGGCGACATGTATGTGAACTCCGACTCGGTGGTGGTTTGCCAGTTCGGTTGCGGCGACCAGCGTGTCGTTCTCACAAGTAAACGCTGCATGCACACCAACCATGCCATGACCACCGCTAGCTAGAAACCGTGAATTTTCTTCTAGGCCTTTAGCTGCTCCTTCTGGCCCGTGGCGGTCGGTCACTCCATAGGAACAGATCACACGAACTCCTATTTCTGCACAGGCATCGGCGATTACATCTAGCGATCCTTCAATGGCGTTCGGCGATTCGTGGTGATCAATGATTGCGGTTGTGCCGGATTCGATTGCTTCGAGCGCCCCTAATTTTGCGGACCATTCCAACATTTCTAGGTCCAGTGCTCGGTCAAGCCGCCACCAAACAAGTTCTAAAATTTCACGGAAGGATCTTGGGGTCTGCGGGGGTGCGGGCATACCGCGAGCCAGTGAACTGTATAAGTGATGGTGCGCGCATACGAGTCCGGTCGTCTCGTTTGGTTGGAGACGAGTCAGGTCCACGCGCCAGCTCGCTCGCGGTTGGCTACATTCCGGATTGGCAACTCGTTGTGCCAGGGATCACCCTGCGAGCGTATTGCTGCGGCTACGGCACCAGCAGTTGGGACTAACCCAATTTCGCCCACTCCTTTAATGCCGTAAGGCGCCCCTGGTTGGGGTGACTCAACGATAATCACTTCAACGGGCGGCATATCTTTGGGTCGGATGATGTCGAGGCCGCGAAGGGTGGTATTTGTCGGGCGGCCAGATGGGTCTGTTGGGAAGCCTTCAGTAAGCGAATATCCCAACCCCATGTGCACGGCTCCTTCAATTTGGCCCTCGCACAGTTGAGGGTTGACAGCACGGCCAACGTCGTGGGCGGCGACGACGTTCTGGACCTCTCCGTCATCGGGGTTAAGGATGACCAGTTGTGACGCGTACCCAAAGGTGGAGTGAATAACCGGATTTTCCAGTCCTTCGTTAAGCGAATTTGTCCAATTGATTCGATAGGTACCTTCATAATCGAAACCGACCTGGCAACCATCAAGCAGCGCTTTCTGGCAAGCGTCTTGGACTGCGCCTGCGCCCATGAGCGTGCCGCGGCTCCCTGTGGTTTGTCCTGCTCCCAGTTCACGAGTTGAATCGACGATGACCTTTATTTGTTCCGCTGCGACACCGAGTTCTTCAACCGCTACTTGGAGTGCCACGTTGTGAACACCTTGACCCATCTCTGTCCAACAATGCCGAACTTCGATGGTGCCGTCTTCTTCAAATCTCACTATTGCTTTAGCTATCTCATCGAAACCATTCCCAAGACCGGAATTCTTTAAACCGAGACCAACACCAACGGGTAGTCCTGCCTGCACTGCTTCGTCGTACGCGGGCTTTACTGCATCAAGGCACGCTCGAGCTCCGAGGCATCCGTCGTCCATGATTTGGCCCGGGCCCCAAACATCACCTGGGTTTACGACGTTTCGTGATCGGATTTCCCAACCACTAATACCGACTTTTTCAGCCAACCTGTCCATAATCCCTTCCATCGCAAACTGGGCTTGGTTTGCACCAAATCCTCTGAAAGCACCACATACGGAGTTATTCGTCCGCGCAGCGACAGCTTCAACATCGACGGCTTGAAGCACGTATGGCCCTGTTGCGTGACCGGCGGCTCGCTCTAAAACTTTCATCCCAACTGAGGCATACGGCCCAGAGTCGCCGAGCATTCTTGCTCGAAGGGCGGTCAGTTTTCCATTGACATCGCATCCAGCTTCATATGTCATTCGAATTGGGTGACGCTTCGGGTGCATCAGCAACGATTGCTCTCTGGAAAGCGTGATCTGGACTGGTTTGTCGAGGAGCCAAGCAGCTAATGCCGTGTGCGCTTGATTCGACATATCTTCCTTACCGCCGAAAGCTCCACCATTGCTCACGAGTTCCGTAGTTATGAGAGATGGGTCAACACCTAGGACACGGGCGATGTCATTGCGGTCGTCCCAGATTCCTTGACCCCCGGTGTAGACGTAAAGGCCGTCTTCAGTTGGTGTCGCGAGTGTCGACTCGGGTTCCAAAAATGCATGTTCAACTCGTTGGGTTTGAAACGTCTCGCGGACTACGTGGGCTGAGCTTTCCAGGAGAGAGTCGACGTCTCCTCGTTGATATGAAGACGTCGATAGCGTATTTCCATCGAGACCCCAGACAGCATCTTCATCACTTTCAATGACTCGAATTGGATCCGTCATCGGTCGATGAACTTGGTATTCGATTTCTATCAAAGTTGTTGCCTCAACAGCTGTTGCTCTGTCGTTAGCGACAACGACTGCCAGAACGTCCCCGAGGTAGGAGGTACGACCGCCTTCCGGAATCATCACTGGCCAGTCTTTATGGATGAGGCCGACTTTCAATTCACCCGGAATGTCTGCCGCCGTAAAAACAGCAACTACGCCTTCAATGGACAGTGCCGCTTCAGTTTTGATTTCGAGTACGTCTGCTCTCGCGTGGTCACTGAGTTTCAACGCCCCGTGAAGCAAGCCGTCAACGTGCATGTCATCTATAAAAGGTCTTGCCCCGGCCGCTAAAACATCTGCTTCGTATTTCGTTCCGCGAGATCCCACACCTTTGGGAGGTTGAGGTTCAGGAACAACTCCCTTGGCTAAATCTTGAATGGCGTCAAGGATCTTGATGTAACCAGTGCATCTGCAGAGGTGAGCTCCTAGGTGACGAGCGCTTTCGTCACGCGTAAGTGCTTCGCCCTTCTTTTCTATGAGCGCCTTGGCGCGCACCAAGATTCCGGGGATACAAAAGCCACATTGCAAGGCACCGTGGGCAGCAAAGCTATCGCAGTACCGTTGGAGCTCTGCATCGTCAAAACCTTCGAGGGTGGTTACGTTCTCGCCGTTGGTTCGTTCCAAGGAGGTTTGGCACGCCACCCGTGCCTTCTCTCCTACCAACACCGTGCATGCGCCGCATTGACCGGATGGAGCGCATCCGTCTTTAGGGGAGATAACACCCAGTTCGTCTCGAAGTGCTCCTAATAGGTGCTCGTGATCTTCGGAGACAACTACACCTTTCCCGTTGAGTTGGAAGGCGGTCATTGATCGGTCTTTGACTCGGTAATTAATTTGTACATTTCAGGTCGGCGGTATCGGTCAAAATCAAACAGCGTCTCTTTGTAGTGTTTGCACCAGTCGAGATCGCAGTCAGCGACAATTAACTCGTCACCGGTGGTCTCTGCTTGAGCCACAATTTGACCCGACGGCGCAATGATCATTGATTCAGCCAAGGAGTCAACTCCCTCTTCGACCCCTCCTTTTGCGACACCGATGACCCACGTTCCGTTTTGGTACGCGCCTGCTTGCATCACTAACTGGTTATGAAACGACTGCAGAGGATTTTGTGAAGGGTCCGGGGCGTAGTGCAAGGGGGTGTTATAGCCAATGAGGATCAGCTCCACGCCTTGTAATCCCATCACCCTGTATGTCTCTGGCCAACGTCGATCGTTGCACAACCCCATTCCGATAACCCCGTTAAAGGCTTCCCACACATCGAAGCCGTCAGGCCCTTCCTTGAAGTATCTACGCTCCAAATGTTGGAACGGGCGGTCGGGCTCATGCTCTTCGTGTCCCGGCATATGTACCTTGCGATAATGACCCACTATTGACCCGTCAGCCTCAACGAGCACCGCACTGTTGTAACGGGTTTTCTCGGGGGTAAGTTCCGCGTACCCAAGATAAAATCCGATACCAAGAGTCTTGGCCTCGTCGAACAAGGGTTGGGTTTCAGGCCCCGGCATTTCGGTTTCGTAGTATGAATCAAGTTCCTCAGGCACGTCATCTAAATACCAACGTGGGAAAAAGGTCGTCAAAGCCAATTCGGGGAAGACGACTAATTGGCATCCCTCATCGCTTGCCTGTCGCATCAAAGCCACTAGCCGATTGACAACTTCACTTCTTTCAGCGTCTCTAGATATGGGGCCTAGTTGTGCTGCCCCAACTCTTATAGACCTCACCATGCCACCTCCGTCAAGGCGATCATTGTGTCCGCCAACAATTGAGTTCCTGTAACCAAATCCTGTGGGTCGGTATGTTCTGAAGGGTTATGACTGACCCCGTCGAGACTGGGAACGAAAATCATGCCTGTCGGGCAGATTCGGGCCATCATCTGGGCATCATGTCCAGCGCCTGAGGGCATTCGCTTTGTTGATAGTCCCTTCTGTTTCGCTAACTGTTCAATTTGCCCCACAACCCTGCCGTCGAATTCCACAGGTTCAAAGCGAGCGAGTGACCGACTTTCAACGTTTACATCCTCGTCTTCGGCGATCGCTGCCACGCGGAGTTGGAGCTGCTCTTCGGCAAGCTGAAGCGAAGGCTCATCCATGTTGCGTAGATCAACGGTCATAGTTGCCTTAGCGGGGATGACATTCACCAGGTTGGGATGCAGCGTTAGAGATCCTACGGTCGCTACTTGACTGCCGCCTATTTCCGACGCTATGGACCGTGCAGCTACGACAACTTCAGCTGCTACGCGCATGGGGTCTCGGCGAAGCGACATTGGAGTTGTGCCTGCATGGTTTGACTGCCCGGTCAAAGTCAATTCGCTCCATGAAATACCCTGCACCCCTTCAACAACACCAATCTGGATGTCTTCTTTGTCTAGAACGGGCCCCTGTTCAATATGCAGCTCTACAAAAGCGTGGGGTGCTGCACCTGGGCATGGAGCTGAACCTCGATAACCGATACGGTCCAACTCTTCTCCAACCACCGTGCCGTCGGGGCCCTCAACTTCCAGCACAGCTTCGACGCTCATGCCCCCCACATAGGCGAGGCTGCCCATCATGTCCGGCGGATAGCGGGAGCCTTCTTCATTGGAAAAGAACGCGACAGCCAACGGGCGCTTAAGTTCAATACCTGCAGCAAGTGTTGCTTCGATAACTTCTAACCCCGCTAGGACGCCGAGGTTGCCGTCATAACGTCCTCCGGTTCCTACCGTATCGATATGGGATCCGGCCATAACCGCGCCTGACGCACCATCAGAGTTCGTAGAAGCAACCACGTTGCCCACAGCATCGATCGTTACCGTCAAACCCAAATCTCGCATCCATGTGACAACCAGATCGCGCCCTTCACAATCCGCGTCGGTGAACGCCAGACGTGAACACCCTTTCGTACCTTCTATTTTTCCGATCTGGGCAAGCTCGGCTATCCGCTCAAGAAGCCGTTCCCCGTTGATTGACACTGATGGGTCATTTGGCAAAGCCATATCTTCATTGAACCCGATTCACCCACTAAATAGCTAGTGATTCCCGTCGTCCTCATATTTCGTTAGTGTTCACTGACTACTACTTCATCGGAGATCTCGTGACTCGACCGGCTCTGTACCTCCAAGATGCTCACGCAATTAGTGAGGGAATTGAATTTGCCAGGTACGCCGAGGACAGCGGATTTGATGCAGTTTGGCAGGCAGATTCACGCTTGGTTCGCGAAGCCTCTGTGCCGATGGCTGCATTTGCAGCGACAACTCAACGAATCAAGATCGGTTCGGGAGTAGTAGATGTATGGACACGCAATCCAGCTCGGCTTGCTTCAATGTTCGCCACTCTCGATGATCTGGCGCCTGGAAGAATTTTGTGCGGGCTAGGTGCTTGGTGGGATCCCTTAGCGACCAAGGTGGGAGTTTCACGCGATCGACCTTTGACTGTTATGCGTGAAGTAGTCACCGCGGTCCGTGCTCTTCTGGCAAATGAAACCGTGACTTTTGACGGGAATTTCGTGAAACTCGACGGCGTCGAGTTGGACTACGTCTACCAGGATCGTAAACCCAAAGATGTTCCGATATACATCGGAGCCACTGGGATGAAAATGATGGAGTTGACTGGCGAAATCGCAGACGGAGTAGTCCTTAACTATCTAGTTTCCCCTGACTACAACGCTCGTGCTATGGACGCCCTAGAGAGAGGCGCGGCGAAGCGCGGGCGAACGATCGATGATCTTGATCGTCCCCAACTGGTGGTGTGTTCGGTGCACGAAGACCGTGACACTGCACTAGATATGGCCAGAAATATGGTCGCTCAATATCTCGGCCAACAACCTCACATAATGGAAGCTTCAGGTGTGCCGAAGTCGTTACTTGAAGCGGTGGGAGAAGTACTCACCTGGCCAGCCACTCATGAACAAGTAGAAGCTGCGGCAAAGCTGATCCCAGACGAAATTGTGCAAATGCTCACAGCTTCGGGCACGGCAGCAGAAGCACGTGAGGCAGTAGCCGGTTACATGTCAAACGGCTGCACTTCACCCGTGCTATATCCATTAGGCGATGTTTACGCCACTATCGATGCTTTCGCTGGCTGGGATGGCTCAAATTAGGCCAAACCACGAGGGCGGCAAAGCCCTGCAACTTCTTCTTTGATCATTCTCTCTAAGGGCTCATCGCACCCTCAGAATGTGACAGAATGCGGAGGTTCGAAGTCGAAAAAACATAGAGATAGGGCGGTAGAAATGCGGAGGAAGATTGCAGCACTGCTAGCAGTCTGTATCGGGCTGGGCTTTGTACTCACTAGCTGCGGTTCAGATGATGGTGCCGATACAAAGGCGGCGTTCGTATACGTAGGTCCGGTTGGCGATGCCGGTTGGACTTATGCGCATGACGAAGGTCGGCAGTATGCGGAAAGTGAAACTGGGGTTGAAACGGCTTACGTAGAAGCAGTTCCTGAAGGAACAGCTGATTTCGCTAACTACGTTCGTGATTTCATCGACCAGGGTTACAACGTAATTATTGGTACCTCGTTTGGGTACATGGACGACATGCTCGCGTTAGCAGATGAATACCCTGACGTCGTTTTTGATCATGTCTCTGGGTACAAGATGAATGACAGCAACTTTGGTAACACCTTCGGCCGAATGTATGAACCTCGCTATCTTTCCGGAATGGTTGCAGGCTCAGCAACAAGTTCAGGTTTGATTGGCTACGTAGCCGCTTTCCCGATTCCCGAAGTCATCAGAGGAATTAATGCGTTCACACTTGGCGTCCAAGCTATAAACCCCAGCGCTCAAGTCGAAGTTATTTGGACGAGCACTTGGTTTGATCCAGTTGTCGAAGGTGACTCCGCACAAGCTCTCCTTGACAAAGGTGCCGACGTGATCGCCATGCATCAAGATTCAACAGCAGCGGGTGAAAAAGCTGAAGCAGCAGGGGCTCGTTGGGTTTCTTACAACTCCGATATGAGTGCCTTCGCTCCAAACGCTTTCTTGACAGCCCCTGTTTGGAATTGGGGACCGCGCTATGTCGAAATTATTGAGGACGCTAAGGCAGGCAACTACACGCCTAGTGCCTATTGGGGGTCAATGGCCGACGGAATCGTCGACCTTGCACCAATAGCAAGTGACGTCGACCAATCAGTAGTTGATCAGGTGATGGATGCAAAGGCTTCAATCATCGCAGGTGACCTGCATCCGTTTACCGGCCCAATCACAGATCAGGCCGGTAATGAGGTTCTCGGCGCAGGGGAAGTCATGGATGATGGAGCAATGCTCGGCATGATGTTCTTTGTCGAGGGCGTCATCGGATCCACTGGCTGAATTAGTTAGCTGGTAACAGCATCCAGCGGCGCCGGCGAGGAAAATCCACGTCGGCGCCGCTAGCGCGTTTGAGTAGAGGAGATTTTCCCCTTAATGACCCAAACCTCAACCCCCGGAGAAGAAGCTCAACTTTCGGTTGAATTGGCCGGTATTTGGAAAACATTTCCGGGAGTCGTAGCGAACGCCGGAGTTGATCTCGCCGTACGGCGAGGATCAATTCATGCTCTTCTAGGAGAGAACGGTGCTGGCAAATCAACTCTCATGAACATCCTCGCGGGCGTTTACAGACCCGACAGCGGTGAACTCAGAATCCAAGGTTTGCAGCACCAATTCCGTAATCCGGCTGATGCATTATCTGCCGGAGTTGGCATGGTCCACCAGGAATTTCGCTTGATTCCGTCTTTTTCAGTGGCTGAAAACGTTGTTCTGGGTGCAGCTCCGTCTGTAATCAAAACTCGTCAGATCGAACGCGACGTGGCTGCAATATCCCACAAGTTCGGTTTAAAGGTCGAACCTTCACAACCACTCTGGCAACTGTCTATGGGTGAGCGCCAAAAAGTCGAGATATTAAAGGTTCTGTGGCGTGATGCGCAGGTACTAATCCTCGACGAACCCACGACGGTGCTGACCCCCAGCGAAGTGGACGAATTGGGTGACATTTTGCGACGGATGGCAAATGATGGGCGTTCAATCGTTTTTATAAGCCACAAATTGCATGAAGTCTCAGGTATCTGCGATGAAGCCACGGTTTTAAGGCAAGGGAAAACCGTGGCCGGGTCATTAGATATGGCGACAACTGACAGCGACGAGCTCGCGCATCATATGGTCGGAACATCTCCTGCCATCGCTACCCGTCCTGAAGCAGCTACCCCAGGTCGTCCTCTACTGGAACTGAGAAACTTAAGCGCCGACGGTGATCGCGGTGTCTGCGCATTTTCAGATGTCAACTTCAAAATCAACTCTGGCGAAATAGTCGGTGTTGCCGGGGTTGCCGGTAACGGCCAGCGCGAACTAGCTGATGTTATTGCTGGGTTGAGGTCCCCGAGCAAGGGCACCTTAATGATGGATGGGACCGATATAACCGCAGCAAGTCCTCGCCGTCGTTTTCAGTCAGGTCTGGCTTACATTCCAGAGGATCGCCTTGGCGTGGGTTTAGCACCACGACTTTCGATAACAGACAATGCGATACTTCGTGTTTACCGTCAGCAGCGGCGTGGTCTGTTCATTTTGGCTGAGAAAGCCATGGCCTACTGCTCTGAAATCGTAAGTCGCTTTGGAGTTCGGTCAGGAGATCTCAATGGGCCAATCGCTACTCTGTCGGGAGGGAATCTTCAGCGCCTTTTGGTAGGTCGAGAACTAGACGGGGAACCTTCGGTAGTAGTTGCTTCACAACCTACGCGAGGTCTAGACGTTCAAGGTGTGAAGGCAATCCAAGATCTGTTACTTGATCAGCGGAATAGAGGCGCTGCGGTATTGATGATCTCAGAAGACCTCGATGAACTTCTCACTTTAACCGACCGTCTTCTTGTCATGGAAGGGGGGATCATACGCGCTGAGTTTGATCCTGGAACTGCGTCTCGACACGAAGTCGGGATGGCGATGCTCTCGCACGCACAGGTCACCGCTCAGTCGTGAAACGTCCTCGTTTAAACCTTCGGGAACGACCCCTGCCAGGCGGGCAGCCTGTGGCGTTTGGCATAGGTCTGGCGATCGCATTGTTTCTCGGTACATTGCTTCTTCTGGGTGCCGGGCATGATCCGTTAAGGATCTATTCGAGAATGTTCGAAGCCTCGCTGGGTGATCCTGATGCGTGGGCAATCACACTCAACCGTGCTGTCCCTCTTGGGCTTGCTGGGCTAGCGGTAGCTATCGCAGGCTCCATGGGGCTTTGGAATATCGGAGCTGAAGGCCAAATCATGGCGGGCGCGATCGCGGCAGCCTGGGTGGCCCGAATAGGTGGTGATTGGCCTGGGTTTGCACTCATCACAGCCATGCTTATCGCTGCGATAGGTGGAGGTGGCCTCCTGGCGGTCGGGCCTGCCGTTGCTCGAGCCAAACTCGGTGTTAACGAGATCATCACAACTTTAATGCTCAACGAGGTCGCCATCAGACTGGTCCAATGGCTTGTCCACGGTCCTTGGAAAGACCCTGACTCATTCAACTTTCCATTAGCTCCTATGTTGCCTGACCAAGCGCGCCTACCAACACTCTTTAGCCGGGCACATTTCGGGTTGCTTATCGCAGCCGCTGTGATCGTTATGGCTTCTGTCGCCGTTCGTTACACCGCGTGGGGATACGAACTAAGAATTGCCGGCTCTTCAGGAGCCACGGCTCGCTATAGCGGGATCTCACTACCGAAGAAAGTCTTAACAGTTCTTGTGTTAAGCGGCGCCGTAGCAGGATTGGCTGGCGGTGTGGAATTAGCTGGTACCGCCGATCGTCTAACCGAAACTATTTCGAATGGGTTCGGCTTCGCTGGCATCATCGTGGCTGCCTTGGCTCTTATGCGCCCATCGGGTGTGGCCGCCGTCGCCTTACTTTTTGGCGCAGTCCAGATTGGCGGACAAAGTATCCAAACGCTTGGGGTTTCCTCGTCTGTTTCCACAATTCTCCAGGCATTTGTTCTATTTGGAGCAATCGGAGCCGGAGTCTTTAGCCGGTATCGCCTTTCGCTGGATGGTGGATCACATTCAATCCCGGAGAAGGCTAAATCGTGAGCGAAGCATCACTGATTGGTCTGCTCTTCGCGACAGTGTCCTTCGGGGCTCTTCTCTACTTGGCAGCGCTAGGGGAACTGATAGCTGAAAAAGCAGGAATCCTAAACCTAGGTGTTGAGGGCATGATGGCAATCGGAGCCGTCACTGCTTTCATAGCTGGAGTCGAATTCCAAAACCCCTGGGTCGCCCTGATAATTGCAATGCTCAGCGGCGCTTTGTTGGCATCTGTACACGGTTTCTTCACTGTTGGGCTTGGAGCAGAGCAAGTTGTTTCAGGTTTATCCCTCACAATTTTAGGTCTCGGTCTCGCAGCATATTTAGGCAAGGATTACGTCGGGTTGCCTCCTGGTGCCGAATTGGTGCCGGTCGAGTGGGGCGGTTTGTCTAACTTGCCGTGGGTCGGGCCAATCTTGTTTAGCCAGGCACCGATCGTTTACTTAGCCCTTCTGTTGGGGATAGCGGCCAGTTTGGTTCTTTCAAGCACCCGTCTAGGTCTGGCTCTGCGAGCAGCGGGTGAGTCAGCATCGTCTACTGATTCAGCTGGACACTCTGTCTTGGGCCTTCGCCTTTCTGCTGTAGCTGCTGGTGGCGCACTGGCAGGTGCTTCTGGGGCCTATTTGACTTTGAGCATTACTCCACAATGGGCTGAAGGCGTAACTGCGGGGCGCGGCTGGATCGCAGTAGCCCTAGTGATCTTTGGGGCTTGGCGACCAGGTCGAGTCGCGTGGGGTGCCTTGCTGTTCGGGGGGACACTGGCACTAAAAACCCGATTACAGACTTTCGGTGTCGATTTCTCACCAATAATTCTTTCCATGCTTCCCTATGTCTTGACACTTCTGATTCTTCTAATGATCTCAGTTCGCTCCCGTAAACGCCCTTCTCCTTCTCCAGCAGCGTTAGGACTGGCTTACCGCCGAGAAGAACGCTGAAACACCCTGCCTACCAACAGCGTTCATCCACACCCCTATTTGTCACATCGGAGTAAAATCGGTCATCATCATTTCGCTCAGTGTCTTCCCAAAGTTCGTCAAGGGCGGTCTTTAAAGGCAGCGGTTATGCTTCGGTGTCGTTCAGGGGCTCGCATCATCGGGGAAGAAAAAGCAATGTCGACACACGCGGTTGATGAAATTTCGGCGAGTTCAACATGAGACATGAAGAGTTGCCTGTCATTGATATCGAACCGTTTCGATTGGGTAATAACTCTGCAAAAAAGTCGGTAGCGCAGCAAGTTGATGAAGCGCTTTGCACAACTGGTTTCATGTCCATTGTTGGGCATGGCATTTCGGAAAAGCTTATTAAACGCGCTCGCGAGGCGGCTCTAGAGTTTTTCACACTCGACCTCGTTGAAAAAATGAAGATCGCTAACCCCCCCGAACACATGAGCCGGGGGTACAACTGGGTCGGCAATCGTTCGCTCGCTTACACCCTTGGTGAAGAAACGCCTCCCGACCTTCAGGAGGGTTTCGCTTTCGGACCCTTTGATTTTGACAGAAGTGGATATTACGCCCAACCAGAGGCGGCTAGCTTTTTCGCCCCAAATGTTTGGCCTAAACAGCCCTCAAATTTCCGATCTATTTTTGAGGACTATTACTTAGAGTTATCTTCACTCGCTCAAAAGATCATGTGTCTTTTTGCTGTCGCATTGGATCTACCAGAAGTTTATTTCAACGACAAAACAGACAAACCGACAAGCGTCGTGCGCATAGTGCACTATCCGGCACAAGACACAGCTCCTCTAGACAACCAACTCCGAGCAGGGGCCCACACCGACTACGGCACACTGACAATTTTGTACGGGGACGATACACCAGGCGGACTCCAAGTCAGGCTCCGCAACGGTAGGTGGATCGATGTTCACCCGACACCTGAAGCACTGATCTGCAATGTCGGCGACCTTATGGCTCGGTGGACAAATGATCGGTGGATTTCCAATCTTCACCGCGTCGTAAACCCTCCCTCGAGGCATGCAAGCGCTAATCGCATCGCCATCCCGTTCTTCCATAACACAAACCATGACGCACTTATCGAGTGCGTCCCATCATGTCTTGGCACAGACGGCACAGCTAAATATCCGCCAGTACTGTTCAGTGATCTCTACCTTAAAAAGCAAACGAAGGCTGAACGTAAACCAGGCCTTACTGTTGGAAAGTTGCATGAGTAATGCATTACGCCCATCTTGGACTAGAGACTCCGGAGTACTACGTACCGGGGTTGCCAGTCGACTACGTCGCAGATCGCTACGGAATCCCACTAGCTGACATCGCGAAACTCGGCTCGGCGGAGAACCCGCACGGTGCCTCTCCCCTTGCGGCTGCAGCCGTTCAAGAATGTCTTGACAAATTGCACCTTTATCCTTCTTGGACCGCCGACCCCCTGAGGGAAAAGATTGCAGAAACTTATGGGTTTAACCCGGAAGAGATAATCTGCGGCGCTGGTGAAACGGAAATTCTTTCTCTCATAACGCGCGCCTTTTGCCCCCCTCATAACAAGATCCAAATGCCAGGCCCGTGTTTTCCCATCTATCACCTCTTCGCAGAAGCAGAAGGTCGAACTCCGGTCCTAGTCCATGAAGCCACCAACCGACAATCAATGGAATTAGATGTAGACATCTATATCGAAGCAATTGAAGCGGACACGCGGATTGTCTACATCACCAACCCCCACAGCCCATCAGGTACCTGGCTCGAGGAAAAGGACGTCCGACGCATTATCGAGGCCTGTCCAAATTCATTAGTTGTGCTCGATGAGGCATACGTTCATTATTCAGACACGCCGGGCTACATCCATCTTGCATCCGAATACGAGAATCTTGCTGTCTTACGAACATTTTCAAAGGCGTTCGGGCTAGCAGGTCTACGAATTGGATTCGGTGTCGCTTCGAAACCCGTCATCGACGCACTGCTGGCAGTGAAGCCAACCTGGAACATGGGCCAACTCCAAATTGCCGGCGGCGTTGCTGCGCTCGATGACGAAGCGCACGTCAAACAAACGGTTCAAACTATTGTCCAAAACCGCGCATACGTCCAAGGAAGATTTGGAGAGCTCGACCGATTTCGGATGATCAGCGGTAGCCGATCCAACTTTTTTTTGGTCGAAATTCTTGACCCGGATACCAACTCAACCAAGGTCTTCCAAGAACTCCTCGAACGCGGTGTAATCGTGAAGGACGGCTCAATTTCATTCCGGGGCCTCCACGACCGTTTCTTGCGTTGTGACGTCAATCTCAGGCCACACATGGATCGTCTTGTCGATGCCCTCGCCGACCTCCCCTAGCCAGACCGCCGTACTGGCTGAGTTCCTGACACAGCTAGCCGGTTCAGTCGAACCACGATTGTTAGAGCTGGCCACGGTGAGACTTGTTGATACATCTGCCTCAATAATCTTCGGTGCTGAGCAGCCTTGGTCGAATGCTGTGATTGAGCATGCTCTAGAAACAGGAGCGACCGGTAACTCCACCATCATTGGCAGACCTAATGCAACTAGCACACCGGCTATGACAGCGCTTGCTAACGGTGCATCAGGTCATGCTTTCGAACTCGATGATGTTCATGAAGAGGCGATAAACCATCCGGGGGCGGTTGTGATACCGGCCGCACTTGCGCTCGCAGAAGACCTCAATTGCTCCGGACGTGATTTGCTTGAGGCAATAGTTGTCGGTTACGAGGCAATGGGTCGCGCGGGGATCGCGGTTGGCCCGGCCTCCCATATGTTGGCTGGTTTCCACCCAACGTCGATGTCAGGTGTCTTTGGGGCTGCCGCGGCAGCAGGTCGGCTCTTAAACTTCAGCGCTACAGAACTCAACCACGCATTCGGGATCGCGTCTTCTTTGGCTTCAGGCACGATGGAATTTGCCGCTTCCGGCGGTATGGCTAAACGAATTCACGCCGGGCGAGCGGCGGAAGGGGGTGTTACCGCGGCGTTGTTAGCAGCACGCGGTTTTGAAGGGGCATCGGACGGGCTTGCCGGGCGTTACGGATTCTGTCGAATTTTCACTGATGACCCGAGGCTAGATTTGCTTACGGATCGCCTAGGGCAAAGATGGATGATTGACGAAATTACTGTCAAACCATACGCGGCCTGTAGTGACATTCATCCAATGATTCAGGCGGCGACCCAGCTGCGGCAGGAGCACGGGTTACAACCCGAAGATATCGAAAGCATCGAATTAGATGGGCCAACTAAAGCTGCCGTCCAAAATGATATGGACGGCACAACCTCCGTTATGGCTGCGCAGTACTCGGCCCAATTCAACGTCGCTGCGGCACTCATCGCCGACCCAGTCGACCCCGACACATATCATCCCGATCAGATCTCCGGACCTGAAATTTCTGCTCTGCAGGACAAAGTGGTAGCTATTCGACCGGCAGCAGAGTTTGATGCGACCTACGCCTGGAAAATGGGTGGCCGGGTCCAAATCAACCTCGTTGATGGGAGAGTGCTTAACGCCACGGTTCATGGTCAAAAAGGTTCGATGCATGATCCACTTGATGTCGACGAACTAACTTCGAAATTTACCCGTCTTGCTCAAGGGCGATCCCATCCGAATCTGGAGTTACTACTTTGGGGTGTCGGCGACGCCGAAGATCTCAGTGAACTCACAGAGGCATTGCGTTCACCTATTGCGCATTAGGTCCACGTCGATGCCTAAACGACCTCAAGTGGCTGCCCGCACACTTGGACACCTTCATTAAATACCGCTTTAAAATCTGCGGCCGTTGCCCGATTGACCAATGCTGCCACAGGGTCGTTGAGTGGGGCGAGATTGTGAGTCGTCGCGTCAACGATGACGAGATCTGCTCGTTTACCCTTATCAATCGAACCGCGTTCATGCTCAACATGAAGAATACGGGCAGGATTAATCGTGATCATCTTGAGCATGTCAGTGGCTGAGGGGAAAGACGGATCTTTTCTGATGGCCCGGATAACTCGTGACGCGAATTGGATTTCCGCCAATGGGTCGGGGGAAGACAAAATGACGTTGTCCGTTCCAATTGCCACTGTCATGCCTGCTTCAAGCATTAAGTCGAAACGGGGGATCCCGAGCCCGATCACTGCGTGGTTCCGGGGACAACAAACAGCTGGTATCGACGCGTCCGCAAGGCGGGTCATTTCATCTGGAGTAGCAAACGTCAGATGTACGGCAAAATCAGGCATTAGATGATCAACAATTCTGTGGACATCGCTTTGTCCAGTTCGTTCAATAGATAGCTGACGGTACGGGGGTGATTCCGCCACGTGAAGCGCCAAGAGGGCGCCGAGGGCGCGCACGTGATGTCCAACTTGAGCCAACCCTTCGTCGGTCAAATCATTCGCACCGATTAGAGAAAAGCCAGCTCCTTCTTCGACTATCCCTGAAATTTCATGCAATGCCTCGTGACTGAGAGCACCGGCATTTGCATTGAGACTTTCTGCCGGTTGGGGCGGGTACGCAGCGAAGCGTCCGAGAGTGAACGGTTGTATGGGTTTATCGGCAGCTACTTCTTCGAGCAACGAAACGCCAGGACGACCTCCTTCACGAAAGTCGACAAAAAGCGAAGTTCCGCAGGCGATCATCTGGTCCAGAGTGCGGCCCAGTTGTTCCTTCAGAACCTCGTTAGAAGTACGAGCTAGCGCCTGATGACGGAGTCCTTCTGGCGGCATGAACACATCCCAATAAGGCATCCCGAATCCCACTTCTTTTAAGAAACCATCAATCACATGGGTGTGACCATTTAAGAAAGCGGGGCATATGATCGTGCCGGACGCGTCAAGCTGAGTGGTATTGGAACCTCCCCAATGACCTGTGCCTACGTCGGCAATTCGACCCTGTTGATTCACCTTCACCCAACTATTTTCCTGAGGGGAAAGGTTTTGCCCCGCGAGCACGGTTGCACCGGTTAATACAAAATCTGACATCTCGACCTACCTGAACAGCTACCTTCGGCGATTCCGAAAACTCTAATTGTTGTTGGTCGCACTCAACGGTTGTTATGCGCCACCGGTGAGGGCTGTTCTTCGACGGATTACCTTTCGCTTCATGACTCCCCACTATTGATTTAACCGCGGATAGCCAAGCAGTTGATTTTCGCGCTGGAAGGAAAAATCGTAAACGCCCTCCTCCATGACCCAAGAACACTTACCAGTCCTGTTTGAGACTCGCTCAAGGACTACTCCGCTCCGGTGCCCCAATTCGCAGCAACCGGCGCCCGATCACCTGACTGGCTATTATTCAAATTCGATCGGGCAACGCATCTTGGGGGTTGGAATGCACAACTTTGGTTTGATGATCAGTTCAGGGGCTCCCATGCGAGCCGGTGGGCCAGATTTACCCAACGGTTTCGGAGACATGGTCGCTCAAGCTCAATGGGCGGAGGAAAAAGGTTTCGAATGTATCTGGGTCGGGGAGGGACGCCTAGCAAGTAACGGGGTCATCCCCATGTCCGTGATCGCGGCTTATACCAAGCGGATCAAAATTGGAAGCGGCATTTTGCCTTACCGAACACGAAACCCGGCGTTGCTTGCTGTTACGGCAAAAACGCTAGATGACCTCGCCCCTGGGCGAATCAGACTAGGCCTTGGAGGATGGTGGGAGCCGCTTGCCACTCGCGTCGGATTGCCAAACGAGAAACCATTAAAGGCCATGCGTGAGATTGTCACCGTCGTACGACAACTCCTTAACGGCGAGGAAGTCACTTACCAAGGCCAATTCGTTGATCTCGATAGTGTCCGGTTCGACGGATCGTCAGATGACTTTGGTAAGTCCTACCCCGTTGAAATTCATATTGGGGCTGTGCGAATGGGTATGTGTGCCCTGTCAGGAGAAATCGCTGACGGGTGTCTCCTCGACTTCCTTGTTCCGCCCTCATACAACGACGACGCCCTCGCTGCCTTCCAGCGTGGCGCTGAAAAGTCGGGTCGATCGTTAGATGATTTTCAGGTTCCTCAGTTGATCGCAGTGTCCGCTAACAACGAAGATCCACAACAAGCAATTGATGATTGCAAGGAATTTCTTACTCAATACATTGCGCAACAACCTCATATAACCGAATTTTGCGGTGCCGACGAGGAACTTGTTGCCCGAATCAAATCAGTCATGGGCTGGCCGGCAACTAAAGCGCAGATCCACGAAGCAATGAAACTTGTGTCAAACGAATTGACGCAAAGCGTCGCAGCATGCGGAAGCGCATCTGATGCTCTCGATCGCATTTCAGAGTGGGTAGACCACGGTTGCACTGAACCTGTTCTAACCCCCCTTGGACAGAATGCGTTCGGCACTCTGGAACAAATCGCTGATGCAGCAAACCTAGGTAGTGTCTAAGGGCAGTGAGCAAGACAGACTTAGGTTCTAGCCCCGTTCTCTCCGAGGAATCCGAAGATATTTCTAACCCCATAGGTGAACGCCTGCGGGCAGGTATTCGACAGATCCTGGTAGCAATCTTTCTGCTTGTGATTGCAGCCGCCCTTTGGGAACTAGCA
Organism: Acidimicrobiales bacterium MED-G01; assembly: GCA_002457435.1. Lineage (GTDB taxonomy): Bacteria > Actinomycetota > Acidimicrobiia > Acidimicrobiales > Poriferisodalaceae > MedAcidi-G3. The sequence continues at coordinate 42,867 of NTLA01000003.1, forward strand.
AAGTTCGTCACGGGTACCGGCGATCGAACTATGCCCCACGTTTGGGACATCCTGGCCTTTTTAGGAAGCACAACTTCTCAGAACGAGAACTACACCTGGTTCTTGGTCAAGAATGCCTGGTCAACGGCCAAAGCGAGTTTGGTTGGCCTGCTCGTAGGAACCGTGTTCGGATTAACTACAGGAATTTCGATAGCCAGAAGCAAATTCGTCGGCAATGGCCTTATGCCCCTCATCGTTGCAGCCCAGGCTGTACCTATTGTGGCTATAGCGCCAGCATTGGTCTTGTGGCTCGGTACCGGTGGAGTGACCAAGACAGTAATCACAACGTACTTAACCTTCTTCCCGGTTACCGTCGCCACCGCCCGAGGCATCCAGTCTGTTCCCCAAGAAAGCCACGAACTACTCCAGACATACGGTGCGTCCAAAAGAACCAGTTTGAGGCTCCTAGAAATTCCGTTTGCCTCGCCTCTCATTTTTGTTGGTCTTGAAACTGCCGCTGCGTTTTCAGTTGTCGGCGCAATCGTTGCAGAGTTGCCATTTGGCTCAAAGGAGGGTCTGGGTGTTGTCATCCTCACCTCATGGCAGTTCTACATAACCGAACCCCGAGCGCTTTATTGTGTCGCTCTGACTTCATGCGTCTTGGGAGCGATTTTTGTTCTATCAGTCCGGTTGGTGGCGTATTTCGCTCTCGGCCCTAGATCTCAGGGAGAAGTGCTCTAAAAATGGCTGGCGAAAGTGAAACCCTCGGTCTGCACGCAGCAAAGTTAGGAAAACGCTTTTCTAGCAAGGGTGGAGATGTTCAGGCCCTAGAAGAAGTAGATCTTGAAGTTAAACAGGGTGGCTTCATGTCGATCATCGGCCCATCAGGTTGCGGTAAATCGACTCTATTAAGGGCTTTTTCCGATCTAGTCGAACCTTCAACAGGCGAGATCTCAGTAAATGGAAAGATGCCCGCAGAAGCCAGAGCTGCCCGAGAATTCGGGGTTGTTTTCCAGTCACCTAATTTATTACCCTGGCGAACGGTATTACGTAACGTCACTCTTCCTCTTCAGGTTATGGGCGTCGACCGCCCGACACGAAACCAAACCGCACTTGAAATGCTCGAGTTAGTGGGTTTGGGGTCCTTCGCAAGACACCATCCCTGGCAATTGTCTGGCGGCATGCAACAGCGCGTCGCCATTGCTAGAGCCCTCTCAACTAACCCCAGTGTCCTCTTAATGGACGAACCCTTCGGTGCTTTGGACGAAATTACACGAGACCGGCTGAACCTCGAACTAATGAGAATCTGGGGTCAACTCTCGGCAACCATTTTATTCATCACACATAGCATCACTGAAGCAGTTTTTCTCTCTTCTCAAATTGCGGTCATGTCGAGTCGCCCTGGGCGAATCACTGAATTAATTGATGTCAATCTTCCGTATCCAAGAAACACCGAGACCCGTGACATGCCTGAGTTTTACGAACTCGTTATAGAAGTTCGTCGTGCCCTGGTTGAAGCCAGCGCCGTCGCCTCATGACCACTGAAGGAGTCACTCTCGCGGAGGAGCCTGACTCTAAGGACAGTGGGAAAAGGCTGCCCATTGGCGTGGTCCTAACTCCAACGATTTTCTTTGCCGCTTTTCTTGCGATTTGGGAACTCGCGGTCAGGCTTGGCGATGTTCAGGTCCTGATGTTGCCAGCTCCCTCAGTAATTTGGAGCCGATTCATCAAAGACTTCGGTCTTCTTGTCGAACTTGCTGTTAACACAGGGACTGAAGCTGGAAAAGGCGTTCTCATTGGATCTTTCATCGCGATTGGCTTAGCCGGCCTTGTCCACGGAATTGGTTGGTTGAACCAAGGCCTTCTCAGCTACTCATCGACCGTAAAGGCTCTTCCCGTAGTCGCTCTGTACCCGGTAATGACAATTTTCTTCGGAGTCACCTCCAAAGCTGTGGTGGCGATGGTGGCGGTTGGTGTCGCTCCCATTATGTTCACGTTCGCTTCTAGGGGTTTCAGCGGTACCTCCGAACACGACGACCTCATGCGGTCTATCTCAGCAAACTGGCGAATACGGATGACCGCTCTGGTACTCCCTCGCGCCCTCCCCTACGTCATGGCAGGTCTGCGGACCGCAGTGCCATTGTCGATCATCATCTCCATCATCTCTGAGTACTTCGGCGGAAGTGTTTCGACCCTGGGCGCCTACATACGTCGCGAATCGACAATGCTGCATACGGTGCAGGTCTGGTCGGCGATTGTTATGGCCTGCTTGTTGGGCGTTCTTGTGTTCGTAGCAGTTTCTCTGCTTGACCGTTATTTTTTGCGGTGGCATTCCTCGCGTCGAGAAACTTGATCAACTGTTTTCCTGAACCGCTCCCGTTCCTTCGATTAGGTTGTGGCAGCTAACTAATTCATAACTAACTGTTGGGAGGGGCCAACCTTGCGATCTTCAAGAATCAAATTCGTAGCGCTCATTTTCGGGGCATTCGGTCTATTAGCGGCTGCTTGCGGGAGCTCAGACGATTCTGACTCCGGGAGCTCCGATGGAGCACCAGACAAAGTAAAGCTGACACTTCAATGGGTGACCCAAGCGCAATTCGCCGGATACCACGCGGCGTTGGACCAGGGATTTTATGCTGACGAAAACCTAGACGTCACAATCCAGCCAGGTGGACCAGATATAAACCCAATACAACTGTTGATCTCTGGTGACAGCGACATAGTGATCCAACCCTTTGGTGTTGTTTTAACCTCCCGCGAGGCAGGGGCGGATGTTGTGAGCATGGGCCAAGTATTTGAAAGAGGCGCTTACAGACTCGTTTATTTCGATGATTTGGACATTGGAGGCGTGCCAGATTGGGCCGGAAAGACTATTGGCCTTTGGGGTGGCTTTGAGCCCAAGGTTTCGGCAGCTTTCGGCAAATTTGGAATGAACGTCGATGCCGATGCGAATATTTTCAGCCAAGGCTGGGACATGGTCGCATTCCTTGATGGCCAACTAGATCTGGCTTCGGCGATGACCTACAACGAATATGCGCAAGCACTAGCAGGGAACGAAAGTGACAGAGAGATACTCATGTGGGATCCAAACGAGGAAGGCACAGCCACCCTTGAGGACTCCCTAGTGACCACGGAATCGTGGCTAGCTGAGAACCCTGATATTGCAGAGAGGTTTATCCGAGCGACAGCACGTGGTTGGATCCACTGCAGGGACAACCCAGAAAGTTGTATTGACATCGTTCTAGCCAATGGACCAGCGCTTCCGCGCGACTTCCAGACGTGGCAAATGAACGAGGTCAACAAACTGCTCTGGCCTTCTACGAACGGATTGTTCAACCTGACCGACGGCATGTATCAGGAGACAGCGGACATCCTTTATAACTACGGGGTGATTGAGAACACCGCTTCGAAGGACTCCTTCGACATGTCTCACCGTGATCGGGCTCTACGAAGCGAGAAAATGCCTGAGGGAGACCTATACGGCAACAACTTCAAACCGATGGACCTAGATCCACGAGAGTTATTCGGGTAGGAGGAGGACACAATGAGCTCTGTTGTTAGAGCCGCACTGATCCAAACAACAGGGCTGCAGCCCGTAGAAGCGATGCTTGACCGGCAGACCTCCCTCTTACGGGAGGCTGCCGGAAAGGGCGCTCAAGTCGCCTGCCTGCAAGAACTCGCTACTGGGCCGTACTTCTGTCAGACAGAAAATCCGAAATGGTTTGACTTGGCCGAAGAAGTCCCGAATGGGCCAACTACCAGTGCAATGCAAGAGCTAGCCCAGGAACTCAACATGGTGTTGGTTGTGCCGTTGTATGAGAAAGCTGATGGCTTTTATTACAACACAGCGGCAGTTATCGACTCTGATGGTTCTTTCCTAGGCAAATACCGAAAGAACCACATCCCTCATGGTCCTAATTTCCAAGAGAAGTACTACTTCAAACCTGGGAATTTGGGTTACCCGGTCTTCGACACCGCTATTGGCAAGGTTGGTGTTTACATCTGTTACGACCGGCACTTCCCAGAGGGTGCACGGGCATTAGGCCTCAACGGAGCAGAGTTAGTTTTCATCCCATCAGCAACCGCGGGTCGTTCAAGGCAATTGTGGTTCACTGAACAGCGCGGCCATGCTATCGCCAACCTGTATTACGTCGGTACCATCAACCGGGTTGGAGTCGAGTCCGAAGGGCCTAACGAATTTTACGGGCATAGCTATTTCTGCGACCCTTACGGGGAAATAGTTGCAGAAGCAGGTGAATCCGAGGAAGTTCTGATATCGGATCTTGATCTCGGTGCGGTGCGTGAAACAAGAATTGATTTACTCTTTTGGCGAGACCGTCGGCCTGACACTTACGACGCTATAACTGCACCCTAGCGGTGCAGCACATTTGGGGGAATCCGTGCATGCTTCCGAAGTTGTTGACCTCTGTCGCAAATATTCGTTGTTCGAATGGGGAACTCAGGATGTAAATCCTCTAGCGATAGACCGCGGTGAAGGTTGCTATCTGTACACGATGGATGGCCGTGAAATTCTCGACTTCAACTCAATCGCGATGAATGTGAATATTGGCCATGGAGATCAGCGAATCACTAGCGCCGTATCCAAACAAATGGAAAAAATTTCTTTCGTATCACCGTTCATGGTCACCGAGGTGCGTGCCGAGGTAGCGAAGAAATTGGCTGAAGTAACACCAGAGGGTCTCACGAAGTCTTTCTTCACCCTCGCGGGTTCTGACGCTAACGAAGCGGCTATTCGAACTGCCAGGTTGGTGACCGGGAGGAGAAAAATCCTCTCACGGTACCGGTCCTACCATGGTGCAACCCATCAGGTCTTAGCACTGGGGGGAGATCCGAGACGTGAGCCGGTGGAAGGTGGAATGGGTGACATCGTTCGCATCCCAGACCCATATCACTACAGATGCCCGTGGATTACCGACGAGAAGGAATTCTGCAAATTCAACTTGGATCAAATTAAGCAAATTATTCAGCTTGAAGGACCACACACCATCGCCGCCATCATTGTTGAACCTATAACTGGGTCAAACGGTCTAATAATTCCTCCCGACGGATGGCTGTCGGGCCTTCGTGCTCTATGTGACCAAAACGGAATTCTTCTCATTTGCGACGAGGTAATGACCGGTTTCGGACGGACTGGTGATTGGTTCGCTAGCAACCACGATGGTGTGACCCCCGACATCATGACTGTTGCCAAGGGTATGACTTCTGGGTACCTGCCTTTAGGTGCATGTATCGTGAGCGACCAAATCGCTGAAGCGGTCCATGACCGTCCCCTAGGCTCGGGACTGACTTACCAGAGCCACCCAGTGGCGCTAGCCGCAGCAAATGCAACAATCCCCATTTATGAGACGGACAACCTCATTGAGCGGTCACAGGAGATGGGAACTTACCTACTCAACGGCTTGAACGAATTGGCGTCCCGCCACATTAGTGTTGGTGAAGTTCGGGGCAGCGGCCTATTCACAGCAATGGAACTCGTTTATGACCAAGAAAGCCGCCTTGAACTCTTCCCCCTGACGGGACCAGCAGCTACGGCAGACCAAGAGATGAAGAAGCTTTTCGCTGACGAAGGTCTCGCATGTGTTCTTCGCGGCCCGTATCTCTTCGCAAACCCTCCGTTCGTGGTTGAAAGCCACCAAATTGATTGGGCTCTTTCTGTGTTTGACAGGGCCTTGGATATAGCAGATTCGGCGACGGCCTCAGCTGGGGCTCCCATTCCGTCGCACTCTCAATAAGGAGTAAACGTCAATGAAAACACTAATCAAAGGCGGAAAAGTTGTAACTGCAATCGAAACAATGAATGCAGATGTCATGATCGTGGATGAAAAGGTAGTAGGCCTTGTCGATTCCGATTCCGATATAAGCCGTTCATTTTCTGAGGACGCTTTGGTAATTGATGCGACCGACAGGCTTGTAGTTCCTGGCGGGATAGACGTACACACTCATTTCGAGTCGGAGGGTCAAATAGCCCCAGTTCTCGATACCTTTGAAACTGGAACGCAAGCATCCGCTTTCGGGGGCACGACAACAATCATTGACTTCGCATGGCGGGCAACTGGCGGCAGTCTTCTGGATGGTCTTGAGCACTATCACCAGATGGCCCAGGGCGACTGTGCCGTGGACTACGGCTTCCACATGATGGTGAACGAAGTAGATGACCAGACACCCAAAGAAATGGACATGCTTGTTGATGAAGGAATCACCAGCTTCAAGATGTTTATGGCATACCCCGGCCGTATGTACTCCACCGACGCTCAGTTGTTGACTTGCTATCAAAAGGCCGGCGAAAACGGCTCACTTATTCAAATGCACGCAGAGAACGGTATAGCTATTGATGTTCTCAGAGATCAAGCGATCGATAAAGGGCAGACCGACCCCGTCTATCACTCACTAACAAGACCCGCCTTGTTAGAGGCTGAGGCAGTGCACCGTTCGGTGGTGCTAGCCGAAATTGCCGGCTGTCCCCTCTACATCGTGCATCTTTCGTCAGCTAACGCTCTTCAAGAAGTAGTTGCGGCTAGGGACCGCGGGTTGAACGTCTTTGCTGAAACATGCCCACAATATTTGTTTCTTGACCTCACTGACCTAGAAAGGCCGGACTTCGAAGGATCAAAGTACGTTTGTTCACCGCCGCTTCGGCCAACCGATCACCAAGCTGAGCTTTGGAGAGGGCTTAAGACAAACGACCTCCAAGTCATTGCGACCGACCACTGCCCGTTTTGTTGGACCCAAAAAGAGCTTGGGCGTGGGGACTTTCGAAACATCCCTAACGGAATTCCGGGTGTTGAACACCGCATGGAACTGATGTACCAGGGAGCGGTTGCGGAAGGCAGAGTTTCCCTTAACCGCTGGGTAGACATGTGTTCTCGTGCACCAGCACAAATGTTTGGCTTGTACCCGCGCAAAGGCACTATTGCACCCGGGTCCGATGCCGACATAGTGCTATTTGACCCGGAGAGCCCCCATGTAATTTCTGCCGAGACTCACCATATGAATGTCGACTATTCCTGTTACGAGGGTCACGAAGTGACCGGCAAAGTTGACACGGTCTTGCTGCGTGGACAGGTTGTAGTCGAAGGCACTGAGTATCTCGGACGAGCAGGCGATGGCCAATATTTGTCTCGTGACCTCTGTGACGGACTCATCTAATGGCTAATGGCGAAACGAAGCTGTTCTTAAGCTGAACTCGCCAAGAAAGTGAACTTGAGTTATGTCATCTCGAACTGAAGATAATCGTCTTCTTCGCGGTGCAGGCGAGTTCATGGAAAATATCGAATCTGACGATGCCGCCTATATCTCCTTTGTGCGCTCGACATCAGCGCGGGCAAAGGTTACTTCTATCGACACTGGCGCGGCACTGGAACAGCCGGGCGTGATCGCGGTATTTACGGCGGCAGATGTCGATTTGGAGCCCTTTCCGTCTCCCATCCCTGCCAACAATCAACAAATGCTCCGCCCTTGGATAGCCGACAAGGCTGTTCGCTATGTGGGAGAAATTGTCGCAATTGTTGTTTCCGATACCCTCGAACAGGGGATCGACGCTGCGGAGTTCGTTGTCGTTGAATACGACGATCTTGACCCAGTTGTCAGCCCAGAAGATGCCGTGACGGACCTTGTCCTGGTCGACGAAAAGGCATCAACCAATATTTCTCTCGAACTGAGCACGGGTAGTGACGAGTCGCTGTTCGATGATTGTGAAGTCGTCGTAAAGCAGCGAATCGTCAATAACCGTGTTGCGCCCTGTCCGATCGAAAGTCGGGGCGCTATCTCGCGTTGGGACGGATCGTCACTGCACCAATGGTCGACAACACAAAGTGCGCATGCCGTGCGAGATGGCTTGTGCCGCATTTTTGGGTTAGACCCGGAGAACGTGCGCGTCGTCGTCCCAGATGTTGGGGGTTCTTTCGGAGCTAAACGCGGGTTGTCCCCACCTGAAGTCCTAACAGCGTGGGTAGCCCAGAGAATCAAGGGTGCTGCTCGCTGGCACGAGAACCGAACCGAAGCCATGCTTGATCTCGGGCATGGACGAGATCAAATTCAATACGCAGAGCTCGGTGGTGACCAAGAAGGGAACCTGAAGGCATTTCGGGCCAGAGTGATCCAGAACGCTGGCGCCTACCCCGATGTTGGAAGTTTCTTACCTCGAATGCTGGGTGTTATGGGGGCTGGCCCGTATGCCATCGAAAATGTCGAAGTCACCAGTCAATCGGTTCTAACCAACACCCCGCCATTGCTTGCCTACCGTGGCGCGGGCCGTCCCGAGTCAACCACCATGCTTGAACGAATGATCGACCTTTACAGCTACGAAATAGCTGTCGATCCCGTAGAGCTCCGACAGAAAAATCTCTTAACTGAAAGCGAACTCGGTATACCAACTGCAACGGGTGTGATCTATGACTCCGGTGATTATCCGGCTGCCCTTGAATCAATTTTGCAGGCCGTTGGATACAACGACCTTCGCGAGATGCAGCAGGAGCGGCGAGAGGTTCAGCACTCAAAACAGCTAGGGATCGGGATCTCGTCATATGTCGAAATTACAAACCCAGGTGAAGAGGGTGAGTATGGGTGCGCCGAGTTTCTGGATACGGGACGCCTTGTAGTTAAGACCGGTTCCGTAGCCCAGGGACACAGCCACGCCACGGGCTACCGAGAACTTGTGAGCCGTAGCCTTGGCGTTGATCCCCACCAGATCGATGTCGTGTACGGAGATACTGCTTTAGTTCCGCGAGGAACTGGCACCGGAGGGTCGAAATCTACTCAGATCGGTGGTTCAGCTTTACATCTGGCGTGTGAAGCATTGATCGACCAAGGACGCGAACGTTCAGCGGAACTATTGGAAGCCAATGTTGATGACGTCATCTTCGATGCCAAGTCCGCAGAATTCCGGGTAGTGGGTACACCTGCCATCGTGGTTACCTGGTCTGACTTGAATCAGTCAGAACTACTGAAAGGTGAAGCTGACTACGTTGCCAACGGCGCTACTTTTCCATTTGGGGCACACTTTTGTCTGGTCGAAGTCGATCTGGAGACAGGGGCGATAGAAATTCTTCGATACTTGGCTCTCGACGACTGCGGGCACACACTTTCCCACTCGATCGTAGAAGGCCAAGTACACGGCGGAGTAGTCCAAGGAATCGCTCAAGCATTGTTCGAAGAGTTCAAATACGACGAATACGGCAACCCGTTAACTACTAACTTCGCCGACTATTCCATTCCAGCCGCTGCAGATTTACCGCGAATCGAGAGAATCCACCAGGAAACACCGACAGACAGGAACCCTCTGGGAGTAAAAGGCATCGGCGAAGCACCAACAATCGGATCACCAGCAGCTGTCCAAAATGCTGTAATCGATGCAGTAGCCCATTTGGGCGTCCACCACATTGACATGCCCCTGACGCCTGATCGGGTTTGGAGCTCCATCCAAGAAGCAACAGATTGACTTAAGGAGAAACCAATGACTTTTCTTGACGAATGCATGGACTTCGCATCCGACGCTTGGTCAGCCTTCGAACATCATCCATGGATTGACGCACTTTTCGACAACCAGCTCGATGAAGATCGGTTCGAATACTGGTTGGCGCAAGATTTACCGTATCTCGGGCAACACATCACTGAGGTTGCGTATCCAAAGGTCCCACCCGGGAATCCCTTGGTCGAACTCGAACAGGAGTACTCGAGACGGTCAGATGACGGTCGAGTCGAGTTGCAACTGCTAGACAAAGTGGGCCCATTTGGCAGCTCCAGATGGGCAGCGCGACCTCGTCGTGATGCTTTCCTTAACTTTTGGGTACGCACAATCCACGAAGGATCTTTTGGCGACATATGCGCGGCGCTCTACGTTTGCTACTCCTTCGATAGGACTTTCGGGGAACGCTACGAGAGAGAACAACCGACGAACTTGCCTGACTTACAAAAACAATGGCTCGAGCAATGGGTAGACCCTTTCTACGTAAAGCTGCGACTAGCCACTGAGCAAGGGCTCAACGAAGCAGGCGCTCACTCAACTCCTTACCAGCAAGACACGATGAAGTGGCTCTTTCTGCGGGGCATTCAATATCAAATTGGGACCTTTGATGCGGCCTGGGAACTATCGGATCCTTGGCCAGGAGAAAGTGGACCACAATCGGTCGTGTCAAACATCCCTGACGGATTGTCTGATTCTTAGAATTCGTCAACTCGACTCAGGTCACAAAGGTTGGCTATAACTAACTCAGAACCATCAGATCAAGTCCTATCAAATCTGATCCACTTCAGCTTCTGATCTGCCGGCGAGTAATTCGAAGCCAGGTCCTCGGTCAAAGAACTTTAAAGACCCGCGCTCTTTGATCATGCCTTCCCGAAGGGTATGAGTTTGTTCCACATCAACTTCCCACTGCTCGGAGTCGTTAACAAAAACAACTCCGTAGTCATGCTTTGCGGCCTGTTGGGAAACTTTCCCCTCGAGTACATCCAACTGAACTAGCGAAACATCTCTTTCAAGCGGATCGCCCCAGCCGCCGCCGCCAGTTGTCTCCACACGAATAAGCGCTCCATAATCAACCGGCTCTCTATCGCACAAACCCTCCATAACTTGCTCGTCGTCGGAACCGGGGTTGATTGTCACTTTGAATGGCGCGCCTGCCTTGCCACCATTTAGGCCCCAACAGGAAAGAATCGAGCGATCCGCAATCGACATAAACTTTGCATCGTCAGCAAGCACCCGAATTTCTTTTTGGTAACCCAGGCCTCCCCGGTACTTGCCCGCACCTCCAGAATCAGCGGCTAAGCCGAGAGTTTCAATTCGAACAGGGAAGCGACCCTCGACAAACTCAGCTGGCAGATTCTTGGAGTCGGGTACGACATGGATAGCGTCGCTACCGTCGGCGTAATAACGCCCTCCGGAGCCTCCGCCCAAAATCTCGCGACTGAAGAACCAACCACCGTCGCGGTCTACTCCTTCAATACCTGTGTATCGAATTGTTTCCTGATCGGCGGGCATCCGGCCGCCGGTTGCCTTCGCCAGCACTCCAGCAAGAACCCCCAACAGCCGTAAAATAACAAATGTTCTGGCATTTGTTGGGGCTGGGAATACTGGTGTGACCAAAGTTCCGGGTGGGGGAAACTTAATCTCGAAGAGGGGGACAACACCCTCGTTCACATCAAGTTCTGCCATTCGTTCAGGTGTGTCCGCAAGATTCCTGAGAATCGGCGCAAGCCATTTCTTGAGAAAGACCCCATCGGCGTAATCACCCGCATGATTAATGGGTCCCTTTGCTTGTGGGCTGGTTCCATTTAAATCGAGTATCAATTTCTCCGGTGTTTTAGTCAGAGTGATCCTTTGGCAATGAAGCTTCGGGGGATCAACCCCATCGTGTTCCGCGTAGTCCTCCCACGTCCAAGTGCCCTCCGGAATCTTGGCGAGGATTTCTCTTCGGAACGTCTCCGTCGTACGGTCAATTATGGCGTCGAAGCATGTCGTAACGAGATCCACTCCGTACCGTTCGAATAGTTCTGCCAAACGGTCTGCTCCCATCCTGCAGGCGGAACATTCGGCATCAAGATCCCCGGCCAAACTCTCCGGGAGGCGTGAATTACGCGTCATTATTCTTAACGCGGCTTCATTAGCAATTCCTTGGTCATAGAGCTTGATAGGGGGCACCATCAAACCTTCTTCGAAGACCGACAAAGCATCACTGGGCATTGATCCCGGTACTTTCCCGCCAATATCGTCGTGGTGGCCAAATGCTTGCACGAAGGCCACTACCTGCCCCTCAGCGAAAACCGGGACCGTGACGCAAAGGTCAGGAAGATGCCCAATGCCGCCTTCGGAGAGATAGACATCATTGTGGAAGTAAATGTCGCCAGGTCGCATTGACTCAATAGGAAAGTCGCGAAGGACCGGATCAACTAGTGCTGAGTACGACCGCCCCGTTAATTTCCGCATTCGCGCATCATGAATACCTGCGCGAAAGTCATGTTGGTCTCTGATCATGGGCGACCGAGCTGTTCGGCCAATTGCGTCTTCAACTTCGGCCTCTACCGAGGCCAACGTTCCTTCGACGATTTCAACAACGATCGGGTCAACTTCCTTCATTGGAGCCTCCTTTGGGCTTCGTCGGCTTGATAACCAGATTGCCTAAAGGATCAACTGTGGCATCAAAGGATGGTGCTAGAGGGGTTGTAGAACCAAACTCCTCGATTATCGCTGGCCCTTGAATAGTGTCACCTCTACCAAGCGTCGACCGATCGAAAATTGGCACGTTGTCCCAGCCGCCGAAGTAAACGTCGCGCCGACCAATTTCTTCAGCCCCGGTGCCAACATCAATAGTTTCGGGATTGGGTCGTTCAATGGGTCCAAAGGAGGTAGCTCTTAAGTTCACCCATTCGACTACTACTTCAGGCCGGTCCCGGTAACAGTATCCGTACAGGCGCTCATGCTCATCATGAAAATTCCCTAAAACTTGAGGGATGAAGAATTCGTCAATTGGTCCGCTGGGTGCGCTTGTCTGGACTTCAAACGCCTGTCCTTCATATCTAAGGTCGACCCAACGAGCAAGGCGCTGATCTGCCTTCATGTATCCCTGATCTTCTAAAGCTGTTGCTGCACGTTGCTCAAGAATGGAGAAGGTTTCTTGAAGTATTTGTCCCGATAGCTCCCCATCGGTTTGGGCGATTGTTTGGACCTCGTCATGACGCAAATCCACTACTAAAAGTCCATACGCGCTCAGATTGCCCGGGTCAGGGGGGACAATGGCCGCCTCTAGGCCCAACAAGTCGACGAGTCGGCATGCTTGGAGGGGGCCTGATCCTCCAAAAGCGCATAAAGCGAAGTCTCGTATGTCGAGTCCTTTTCGAACCGTCACCTGCCGTATTGCATTCGCTTGATTCCATGCCGCTATTTCCAACACTCCAGAGGCACATTCTTCGAGGGTCAAGCCGAGGTCAGTCGCTAAGACCTCAAGCCCCTGGGATGCTTTTTCGGTGTTTAGCTGGATGCCCCCTCCAATCAAATTTGAAGGAATACGACCCAAAACCAGGTGAGCGTCAGTTACAGCGGGTGATTCACCCCCTGTGTCGTAACACAACGGGCCAGGCGCTGCTCCGGCAGATTGTGGACCTACCTTGAGACCGCCCTCGGGGCTAACCCAAGCTATCGACCCTCCACCGGTACCGACCGTGACAATATCAATCATCGGAACTTTCATGGGATGGCGTCCGATCGAGCCTTCGGTGGTCAGTGCAGGTTCGGCCCCTTGGACGACAGTGACATCTGTCGAGGTACCTCCCCCATCAAGCGCCAGTACTTGTTCGAATCCCGCGTGGCGCGCGACTTCGGCGGCGCCTAACGCCCCAGCAGCGGGGCCAGACAACACCGTTGTAATCGGTTGATCTCCGACAGCGTCAGAGGAAATAATCCCTCCGTTACTTTTCATCACGTAGAACGCCGGGGGTTCGGAATCACCAATGAGTTCGAGCCGGTCACTGATGCTTGAGATGTATTGAACCACTCGGTCTTTTACGAACGCGTCGACGAGAGTGGTCACCGATCTTTCGTATTCGCGATACTCACGAAGAACACGCGAACTAATCGAAACAGTGGCTTCGGGAAAGACTTCGGAAATGATCTCCGCCACTCGTTCTTCGTGAGAAGAGTTGAGATAAGAATGGAGTAAACACACCCCGATTGAGTGAACCCCACTGTCTCGGAAGAAACTTGCCGCGGCTATCACGCTCTGTTCGTCAAGTTCCTCAACTACTTGTCCTCGTGCGTCAAGACGTTCCGACACTTCCTGAACAAGGTGCAGTGGGACGATTCTGTCCGGTTTTACCCAGAAGTATGAGTTGCCATAGCCATCCGGGACACTTTGTCGAGCAATTTCTAATACGTGCCGAAAACCTTGAGTCGTGATGAGCCCCAACCCACTCATATCATCTTCGAGCAATGCGTTAGTCGCAACTGTCGTACCGTGGCTGACAGTCGAAACTTCATCGGACACAAGAGTCGCTTGGTCAAGTATCAGTCGGATGCCTTCAACAAAGGCTTCCGCCGGGTTCGACGGGACTGATGGTGTCTTGGTTGCATGGAGTTCCCCCGTCGCTTCATCAAACGCGACAACGTCCGTGAAAGTTCCGCCTGTATCGATACCAATTCGGACTGTCATGCGCTCTCACCTGACTCTGCTACTACCGCTAGGGCCTGTTCAAAACAGGACATCGGAGGCTCCACAAGGCCTGCTCCAACTTGGCCTATTCCAGCTTCTTTGCCCGCCATACCAGTATTCACAGCGGGGAGAATCTGAGTAGACACTACTTTCGCGACGTCGATGCCAGTCGGTGTGCCACGAAAGTCCAAAGAAGCAATTTGTAGGTGCGGATTCTCTGCGAGCGTAATCTCATACATTTGATCAGTTTTTTGGTGCGCTAATTCCACGGATCCTCCTACAAATCGGACGATAGCCGGAGCACAGACCATTGCGAAGCCGCCAATCCCATATGTTTCCATAATGGTCGAGTCACCAATATCGGGGTTGATGTCTTTATTGGAAAACCCTGGGAACAAGATTCCCTCGGGCGTGTTTGCTGGGGCTGTGAACCATTGATCTCCGGCTCCACTGACTTGAATTCCAAACTCGGTTCCATTGCGAGCCATGGCGACCACCATCGTTGAACCCGGTATGTTCCGAGCAGCGTCTGCTGATGCTTTGGCCGCGGGCATCACCATATTCAATACAAAGTGTTCGTTTCCGTTTATGAATTCAAAAACCTGCGAAATTTCCGCACTGCTAACGTCGCACTGCGCAATCGAGGCTGACATCTCGCGGAGAAACAAGGCTGACCCCGCACGGTTTCGGTTGTGGCCTTCGTCTCCCATTTGAAGGGACTGAGCAAGTAATGCCCGGACATCAAAGGGGCCGTGTCGGGCAAAAGCTTCCGAAAGGATCGGGGCGAGATGTGAATTAATCCACCGAAGGCGATCAATTACCTCAGGCGAATATGCACCCATTCGCAGAACCTTGCCGAGTCCTTCATTGAGGTTCGAGTAGGCGACTTGCTGATTTACTTCGTCTCGCACTTCATATAGCGACATTGAGGCACTAATGACGCCTGCCATGGGTCCTACCGCACCCCGACTATGGCACGGTAAGAGCTCAATCTCATTTGCTTCACAAAGTCGCCAGGCTTCGTCGGCATCGGCAGCTTCGCCTTCTAGCAGAAGCGCTCCAACCAGAGCACCTCTTAGTGGCCCGGACGCGTTCTGCCACGAAATTGGCGGACCGGAGTGCAGGAACTGTCGCCTTTCGAGGCCCAGCGCCTGGTGGGCTGTCGTCAGACCAACTACTTCCGGGCGTGCTTCGATCATTGCTTGAACTGCTTGTTGGTTTGCATTGATTCTTCGCCGATCAGCAGCGATCCGTGACAAAGAAAGTGCCAATCCTTCGCGCGGAGGTTGCCACGTTGCGTCTGCAATCGAAATTCCTTGATCCCGTATGGCATCTGACAGAAGTTGAATCCCTACTGCAGAAATTTTCGGGTTCCGAAGCAATCCTGCGCCATCTTGTTCCATCATCGAATTACTGCTGCCCTAGCCGCACTTGCATTGGACAAATGAACTTCGGCTCCAGCCTGGGTCAGCTGGTTCACTTGCGAATCAAAATTTTGTGGGTCGCCGTTGGTCCCAATCAGGGAAACAAAAATAGGAACTGAAATATCGCGGAGAGCGCTTTGTAATTCAGCTGCTGGATCTGGTGAGGCACCATGACCGAGTACTACATCGAGCAACACTGTTCCTACAGTTTCATCTCTGCTCATTTCTGCTAGTCGCTCCAACCGAAGGGTGTTGTCAATCATTGGGTGCGGCCTTCCGACTGTGTATTCATCAGCACCCAGATCCACAATTTCAGCTTCGCAGCCCGAAGCCTGCGCAATTGCTTGAGCTTCGATAGCTAACGTGCCGCCGCTGAATAGTCCAACTAGGCGACCGCTTCCATTTGGCCGCTCCATGGCTGGTCTCCACACCGGTACAGCCCGGAGCTCGAAACCCGCGACCTCGAGGAGTTGGTCAGTTCCATTGGTGAGGTCTCCTGTCGGGACCCACACGACTGGCGTCGAAAGTTTCGATGCAGCATCTTCTAGTGACTCCCGAGTTGAGGGGCCTACCTCCTTGGCGACGATGCCAATGACTTCCACAGTCGGGTCATCTTCCAGCATGGTCAGTGCCGTGTGGGCTGAGATACCACCAATCTCATCCGTGAGGTCTCTCCCTCCAAGTCCCAAAACGTGGCGAACTCCCACCCCGGCATGGTCACACAATGCGAGTACTTGTTGCGCGCCGGTGCCTGATGCGGAAATGAGACCTATTGGGCCTGCGGGTATCACATTTGCAAAACCCAGACCGACACCGTCGAGAATCACTGTCCCACAGTCTGGGCCCATAACGAGCAGTCCCAGATCTGTGGCTTGTTTCTTGAGGCTCAGCTCATTTTTGATAGATACGTTGTCGCTAAAGATCACCGGGTGCGCCCCTGCCTCAATCGCTTCGACAGCCTGATACGCGGCGTGCTCGCCCGGAACTGAAACTAGGGCAACGTCCGATTTCCAATCTGTGGCTAAACGCCCGAGTGATCTTGGTCGATGATTCAGATTCTCATGCGCAACAGTGGGATCCTGCGACTGATTTAACAGGTCGTCAATTATTTGTAAACAACGAGAGATGGCTTCTTCTTCAGCTCTAAATGCTATGAGCAGCTCGCTGCCAGATCCTTCAGGGATTTCATAGCCAGCTGTCCTAGCTAGCTCCATATTTAAGGTCGTTGCCATAGCGACTATGGGGTCGCTGATCCCGTTGTCTTGTGACAGTGTTCTGGTCAGCAGCATGAGTGCTACTGAATCCCGATAAAGACCTGAGCGGAGTTCTACGTGGTCAATCACACTGGGTCACTCTTGAATGCGTCGCTCAAGGCTTGACGAACACCCTCCATCACGTATCCGCCCGAAGTAGCTCCAAAATTGGAGAGTGAACAGATCGCCCGACCAAGATCTCCAAATCCGGTCAGTGTCTCCATTAAATCGAGCACTGGGCGTGCGGCCTGACCTCGAGACGCGTACCGAAGCAATTCGAAGGAGTACGCGGTCGTCGCATCTTTTCGGCAAACTGCATACAAATCCTTAGAGAGCCCGGGCCTTCCTAGGGCATGAAATGTAATCAGCATCCCTACAACGACGTCATCACCCGCAGGTGTCAGACCTGGGCCCCATCCAACGCATGCCTCAGGTCGCGATGGGAGTTTAGGGAACTGGGTCAGAGACAAAAATTGGTCGACCAACTTCTGGTCAAATTTCGATATCGGACAGGTGGGGTTCCACCACCTCCGGGCCACTATTGGCAGTTCCACTTCAGATTCGGCAACAACTCCATTGGGGAACTGATGACCATCGCGGGGTTCGAGAATCACGATGGTGTCGGGAGAAGCGTCTCGCAACACCAGACTCGCTGCGGCTACATCAGTCATCAAATAACTCCACAAGGGCTGCGACCGGACCGCCGCCTGGGGGGCCCTGGTGCAGCGCGGCAACCGACACAAAGACAGCTGGGTCTTCTACAGCAGCTGCTATAACTCCTCCAACAGCGGCCTTTATTTGCCGATGATGGTGGACGTCGGAGTCGTTGAGCATTACTTGGCGATAGCCGCGGAGCATCCCTCGAGGGTCAGCTTCGGCCTTAGCAAAAATTTGGACGATGTTACCGGGAAGATCCTTCGGTAGAGAGTTCCCGGAAATGGGGAGCCCTGCGTTACGGATCGCTTCATAAACACCCCCGGAGTCAATCGCGTCTTTCATTACTGAGTGACCGACTCGAAATCTTCCGCCTGCCCCGGCGGCGTTTCCGACGACCACGATTTGACCACAGTCCAATTCAACTCCAGACGAGCAGGACGCCACCGTGCAGTACAAGTCAAGATCGTGTCCAATCTGCTCAGCTTCGGGCATATCTATTTCACCGAGGGCAACCGCTATTCCAAGTGCCGCCGTCCCATTAGAAATAGCCATCGATTCCAGAGGCTCATGGGTGAATACTGTCTTGCCGCGACGGGCAGCATCATTTATCGATTCCATGGTTAAGAGAGGAGTCTTGGTCTGAACAAAATGGACATCCTCGGGATTTGAGATACCTGCCTGGTCCATTGCAACGCGTACACCATCAGCGATCACATTGACCATCGTCGGTCTACCTATGTCCTCAGGCTGTATCGGATCACTCATTGAAATCCCGACTGAAAGTCGAGGAGGGCCGTCGCCCTCTTGGGTTATCCCATCTTGGGTGAAAATTACGGCGTTGGGGCAAAGCACACCATCAGTCCCTCCAGACCAAGCCATTGGGATTTGCTCAATTTCTGGAGTTGAGCGACTACCAGAGCTCAAAAGCGTTGAGCGAAAAGCTTGGTCTGCCAAAATTCTGGTGTAGTCATTAACTCCCCCGTTGCCTTCTGTTTTGCCGACAACAGCAATCACATGATCGGGGTTGATTTGCCCGTCCGATATCAGGGCTTCAAGACCACTCGAATCTGAAACCCCTCCGAGTAGCACCTTGTGAGCAGCGAACGGCATGCTACGCACCTTCCTCTCAAAGTAGGTTCCTTATTCCGTCCGGCATCTTAATTTGAGCAGTACTGGTGCGCCCAAGTTTTCAAATTTCACACAACGAATCGGGAACTATTCGGCAAGCAACCTCAACTGTCGCACAGACTCCTAAATCCGAACTTAATTATTGAGACACTTCCGCATTCCTCAAGCGCATTTCATGGAGTTCGGAGGGGAATAACGGCATGTGGTTGATTTGAAATCCTTCAGCATCTTCGACCGCCGCCGCGATGACCGCAGAAACTGGGATCACACCAGCCTCCCCCGCCCCTTTTATCCCCAGTGGATTCAAGGGACTGGGAGTCTCCAAATGATCGATTTCGACTTCAGGAATCTCAGTGCAATAGGGCATCAGAAAGTCCATAAAAGACGCGTTCTGAAGATTCCCATCTTCGTCGTAAGCCATCTTTTCATAGAGAGCTCCTGCTATCCCTTGCGCAACCCCACCATGGATTTGGCCTTCGACGATTAGTGGGTTAATCAATCGTCCACAATCGTGAACTACGCAGTAGCGCAGGATCTCTACTTCTGAGGTAGCGGTATCTACCTCAACTTCTACCGCATGAGCCCCGCTTGCAAAGGTGGCACGGATTGGGGAATACCAGCCAGTCGCTTCGAGACCGGGATCTTCTCCCGGCTTAATAGGTGGTTCATTTGGGTCCCCCGCACCTGCGAATTGGGTCGCTGCTCGCGCCGCTTCGCTAAACGAGTACCGGAGGGGGTTCGCTAAGACCGCTACTTGAGCGAGAGGTATGCCTCGAGCTGGCGTTCCTTTGACCTGCACTTGAGCATCAACAATCTCGAGGTCGTCAGGATTCGCTTCAAGTGCATCTGCTGCTATCTGGATCGCTTTCTCTTTCACAAGCCGCGCTGCTTCAGCAACAGCGTTACCGCTCATTACCGCAGCTCGCGAAGCAAAGGTGCCAACCGCGTATTGAAAGCGTCGAGTGTCGCCGGTAACCACTTCGACATCTTCAAAGGGAACACCCAATTCGTCAGAGACAATCTGGGCAAAAACAGTGTGGTGACCCTGGCCACTTGAGGCAAGTCCGGTAGATACTTGAACCTTTCCCCCGGTCTCTACCCGAACATGGCCTCCTTCGTAAGGGCCGAGTCCGGTGCCTTCGACGTAACACGCCACACCAATACCGCGACGCCGACCCGGTGGTGTTTGGGAACGTCGTTCAGAGAAATCGTCCCAGTCAATCATTGCCAAAACTTTCTCTAAAAGTTCCGGATAATTACCTGAGTCGTAGATGGCTGGACGACCGTCTTGGAAGATCATGCCCAAGTCGTAAGGAAATTCGTCGGGTTGTATGAAGTTACGTCTCCTTAACTCCGCGCGATCAATCTCCAGAAATGCTGCGATCCGGTCGATAGTTCGCTCCATTGAGAACACTGCGTGAGGACGGGCAGCCCCTCGATAAGGGGTCACCTGAACCGTGTTCGTATAAACACTTCTGAACCGAACTCGGTAGTTCGGCAGCTTGTAGGGTCCCGGTAATTGAGTGGCTGTGATCAGTGGGGCGATCATCCCATAAGGGGTGTAGGCACCGTTGTCGTGGACGAAGTCCACATCTAACCCCAGGATTCGTCCCTCTTCATCAAATCCAACCTTGATCTGGTGCCGCTGAGCTCTTTCATGTGACGAGGAGATGAAATGCTCAACGCGGTCTTCGGTGAACTTGACTGGGCACTCGTATTCGATTGCACCCCATGCGGTAAGGATGTCTTCGGGCCAAGGATGAATGACTTTTGTGCCGAAGCCTCCACCCACATCAATCGCAAACACGTCAACTTGCTCATCGGGAATCTCGAGAATATTTGCTACGGCAAAGCGGACACTCGTTGGGGTCTGGGTGGCATTTTGAATACGTAGTTTTCGGCCGTGTCGATCCCATGTTGCATGACTTGCTCTGCCCTCTAGGGAACTGCCCATGCTCCGTTCCATGTCGAGATTTAGTTCAAGTACATGCGGAGCCTCGACCAATGCCTGATCCACGTCCCCTACGTGCTCAGCATGGTCAGCTGCAACATTTCCTGGTACATCGTCGTGCACTAAATTTGCGCCAAGAGCCGCGTCAATCCCAACAATTGCCTCTCCCGGCTCATATTCGACAATCACTCGTTCCGCTGCATCTTCGCCCACGTAGCGATCTGTTGCGAAGATCGCCACTACCGCCTCACCTACATAGCGAACATGTTCCTTAGCGAGGATGTATTGCGTTCTGGGAGCTACCAGCGATGGGTGAGGGATCAACAGAGGTAGTGGTTCAACCAGACGGCCCGGTAAATCGCTGTAGGTCAGAACCGCCCGGACACCTTCGACTTCGCATGCTTCTGAAATATCAATGGAAAGTATTCGCGCATTGGCATACGGGGATCTAACCATGGTTAACGAAAGACCTGCTGACCCCGCATCATCAGTAAACGAACCACGGCCTCTTACCAGCCGCTCATCCTCGGTTCGGCGAATCGCTCTACCAAAGCTCTGTGGCGTCATGTCTTGTCCGACCTGGAAATCTCAGCGGCATATCTGACTGCAGTACGTATATTTTGATAGCCAGTGCAGCGACACAAATTGCCTGCGATGGCCTCGGTGATCTCTTCCTCGGTGGGGTCATCATTTTGCTCAATCAATGCACACGCCGTCATGAGGAAGCCCGGTGTACAAAATCCGCATTGCAGACCATGGCATTCTTTAAAAGCTTCCTGAACAGGATGCAATTCGCCGTCGTCAGCAGCTAACCCTTCGACTGTTCGAATTTCCCTGTCTTGAACAGCAACCGCGAAAGTCAGGCAGGAACGAACCGGGGCACCGTCAACAAGTACCGTGCAACAACCACAGACACCGTGCTCACATCCGACATGTGTCCCGGTCAAACCCAATTCACCTCTTAGTGCATCTGACAAAAGCCTTCGCGCCGGAGCAGTGATTTGCTGTGTCTCACCATTTACTTTCAGCCTGATTTCGTAAGATTGTTCGGCGTTCATGTGCATGCTTCCAACGATGCCCAACCCATCTCAGCGGCTAAGTGCCGCCGATAATCGGCAGATGCCTGAAGATCACCGTGGGGTTCCAATTGGGAACTCAAAAAATTGTAAACCTCGCTGTGCCCAACATCTTCGATTCTGTTACCTCTCAACAAATCATCGAAACTAACCAAGGTTGGTACGGGGCCGACCGAAAGAAAGGCCGCTCGCGCAGAGCGGACTTGGTCGTTACTGTCATATTCGACAACGCTCACAGCCCCAGCCACGGCGTAATCGCCGTGTCTTCTAGCTACTTCGCGAAATGAACTGACTGTCCGTGGGCCCAGTTTCGGAAAAATTGCGGAGATAAGGAGCTCGTCTTCTCTTAATGACGATTGCAATGGGCCTTCGAATAAATCTGTGGCTTCAATGGTCCGACCGCCAGATACTGAGGCTGTCTGGACTTTCCCATTCAGGACGCTGATCACAGCTGTCATCTCTCCTGCTGGATCGGCATGCGCTAAAGATCCACACAGGGTGCCACGATTTCGAATTACTTCGTGAGCGATGAGCCTCTCGGCCTCCGCAAGGAGGGGCAGCTCGGACTCAACTTGTTCACTTTGAAGCACTTGGCTGTGAGTGACGGAGGCACCAATTTCTACTTCATTTTCATTTGCTTTCATTTCGCTGAGTTCGGCGAGACCGGAGATATCTATCAGATGCGTCGGGGTCGCGAGCCGGAAGTTCATAAGGGGTATGAGACTTTGACCCCCAGCAAGTATCTTGGCGTCTTCAAGTTCAGAGAGAAGCTGTACAGCCTCCTCTACCGAAGCAGCAGGGTGATAACTAAACGGCGGTGGCTTCACAACTCTGCGCCCTTAATTTCATCAATTAATCGTTGCACGGTCGTTTCGATTGGTGTCAATTCTCCTACTAAAGCACGAAGCTGCGCCGTCGAACCTTGCAAACCATATTGGTCCATATAGTCGAACATCATCTGTATTTCTTTAGGAGTGTCCGCCGGTGCGGGTCTTTCATGAGCTTTGACCACATCCCCTGTTAGTGAGGTCAACATATCGGCAATCTCCTGGTGACTGATCGAGCCAACTCCGCAAAGGTCCCAACCAGAACCTGCTTCTATCTCTCCACCAAGAAGCACGTTCGCTGCTCGACCTACGTCCACAAGATCAATCATTGCTGTTTGGGCGTGAACTGAATATGGCAATACAAGTTCCCCGTTCACCAGTGCGGATTCAATATAGGGCTTCAGATTTTGGACATACGGAGCGGATCTAGCAAATGTGACACTGAGGGGTTTGGCTTCTAGCAATATTTCTTCGACTAGTAATTTTCTCCAGTGGTGCGGCATTTTCTGCGTCTGCGGATGCAAAACGGAGTGGTAGACCAAGTGTTCTAATTCTCTCGCTTGGGAAGCCAATGCAGTGCCAATTTCGACTTCTCTTTCGTGGAAGTTAGGGCAAATGTGATATGCGGAATGCGCGTCTTTAAACAGCTCTCGTAACGTCAGATTTTCAGTCATATCCCCAACAACAACGTCGCAACCCAAGGCCTCCAAGTTCTGCGCTTGTTGTTTGTTGCGCGCCAACGCCCGAATGTTCCACGCTTCACCGCAAGCCCGTATAACAGCTTGCCCGGTTTTACCTTGGGCTCCGGTAACTGCGAGCGTCGGCATCGCATCGATAGTAGCCTTTATGAGCGAGGCGGGTTACTTGGTGTGGGCCAGTGAACACTAATGACGAATCCCATCGACGCGTAGTGGTTGCACTAGGCGGCAACGCGATTGCGCCCAGCGACGGGGACTACAGCGCGAAAGAACAGACAGCCAACATTGCGCTTGCTGCTGAGAGCATCGTTGATCTCATTTCGAACGGATACGAACCTGTAATTACCCACGGGAACGGTCCCCAAGTTGGCAACTTGCTTCTAAAAAATGAACTTTCAGCGAGCTTCGTGCCCGCTATGCCACTCGATTGGTGTGTCGCTCAAACACAAGCCACAATTGGGTTCACTCTGGTGACTGAAATTGAATCGGAGCTACAACGAAGGTCATTGTCCCGGCAGGTTACGAGCGTCGTGACCCGAGTAGAAGTGAGTCCTGAAGACCCAAGTTTCAATTCACCTGTTAAACCAATAGGGCGGCCACGCGACGACGGAACACGGCGCTTGGTCCCTTCTCCTCCTCCAATTGAAATACTTGACATTCCGGTTATCGAATCGCTCCTCAACTTAGATGTGGTCGTGGTGGCTTGCGGTGGGGGCGGGATCCCAATGGTCAGAGAAGACAGCACCCTCAGAGGAGTGGAAGCTGTAGTGGACAAAGATTTATGCACAGCATTGTTGGCTGAGCAGATTGCGGCCACACGCATGGTGATTGTCACAGATGTTGACGGCATCAAGACCAATTACAAAACCGATACTGAAGAGCTAATTCGCTCTATCAGCACTCAAGATCTCAGGGCGCTATTACAAAATGGTGAGTTTCCAGCGGGTTCAATGGCACCAAAGATCCTCTCGGTTCTGCAATTCATTGATGCAACCGGAGGGACCGCTGCCATCGGCGCTTTGAACGACTTGACTGCGGTAGTAAACGGTATGGCGGGCACCCAAATCCACCCAAACGAATAGCCGAAACACGAGGTCCGGATCTGTTTATTTCTCTCGCCTGGTCCCTGAGTATTTTTTCATACCTTCGGTAAGCCAACCGGAAGCCGATATCAGAGAATTCTGCTGAGCACCCATAACAAGAGCGTCCGCCAGCGGCATATTTCTAGCCGCATGATGGATTTCTTTCGCTGCCCTAACCGCTGTCGGGTTAAGGGTGGTCAAGTGCGAAATGAAGGTGTTTGCAACTTCAGACAACTCTTCAGGGTCTTCGGCCAGTCGATTTATGAGACCCATCTCGTAGAGCCGTCGCGCCGAAATAGCCTCGCCGAGGAGTGCCCACTCCAAAGCAAGTCTCGGCGCGACAAGTTTCGCTAATAAAGGAGTGTTGACCGCCGCTGGAAATCCATTTCGCATTTCAAATGCTCCGAACACAGCCTTGCTATCTGAAATGACGAAATCGCAGCCCATAGCGAGTGTGAAGCCACCTGCCACTGCATATCCCTCTACCACTGCGACAGAAAGCTTTGGGAATTGTCGTAATTGTTGAAAGATCTCTTCCCATTGGCTTTCGCGTTTCAATATCGCATCCAAACTGGAGTCGACTTGCTCACTGAGGTCGCGCCCTGCACAAAAGGTGCCATTTGCACCAGTGATGAGAAGACAGCGACAGCTCTCGGCTCGGGCAGCATCAGAAATTGCTGAACTTAGGTCAGCGATCATGCTGGCGTTAAACGCGTTTTTCACCTCAGGCGCGTCCAAGATCACACTTACCACCGCCCCGTCTTCCTCTGTGCGAATCATTCAGTGCCCCTTCACAAACCCCACTATGTCAAAACGCTATTTGCGTGTTCGTCCACTCATACAAGAATTTAATCCCTCTGTGTGCAGACACGAGATCTCACTTAATTGGGTCTCGGCTCAGGTCAGAGAATTGCTCTCCACGCCGCCCAGACATAGGCAACGAGAACAATCAAAAAGATCCAGCGCCAGACTCGTTTACTCACGACTTCAAAACTAAGCGTTGAAACTACTTAGTCCACTGCGTTTTGTTTCATGCCTGAGACTCCCCCAGTTTGGTGTATCCCCCGCAAAGTTTGACTACCAAAGGCAGCTGCATTCAACGGTAGCTTCCAGTGCTTTCCAACGAAAGGGAGTCGGTTCAGACGCAGCTCCGCATCCAGTACATCGGAGCACAAAATTCCCGTCTACCTTGCTCATCGTGACCGGTTGTTCACCAGTCGACAACCTGGCTTCCTTTTTTGGGGAAACCTTTTGCCGCATTATCTCGGGGAGTTCCAACACGTCGAAGTCGAGGTACAAGGGGTCTGGTGTCAAGGACGGAGGGTTGTCCCATGCTTCTCTATGAGCATCGGTCTCTTCTGACCAACCTAAAAAACTCAACCATGCGTACTGATCTATGGAATCAAGGTTGTCTGGGATCTCCTCGACCGAACTCATAGGACCAATTTTCTCCGGGACGATTGGCTCGTCCGGTCCGGAATAATTGAGAAATTCAACAAGTTCGGTTTGTTCACCTATCCCGAAAATACGAGCCGACTCACTGATGTCCTCTATTTCCTCCATGAACCCATCACGTTCAGATGCTGTCGGGTCCTCCAGGGTGTCACTCGCATACAACACAACGAATCGGGCCCCGACACCGCGCTGCTTTAGGCGCAGAATCCGTCCCATTCGCTGAATCATCTGCCTTCGCGTTCGGCTCGCATTAACAACGACACCAAGATTGGCGTCGGGAACATCAATACCTTCATCAAGAACCCGAGGTGCTGCTACCGCATCCAGCTTTCCGTCGCGAAGGTCATTCAAGATAGTTTCTCTTTCCAAACGGGCAGTATCTCCGGTGATAATTTCAATGCCCAACAGGGGATCTAACCGATTGATGGCGTGGTTGGCGGCCTTTACTGTTTGAGTGAAAATGAGGGCGCCCGACGCCTTTAGGATTACCGACGAAAAGTTTGATAGGACTTCATATTTTGAACGACTTGTGGCAACTATCTCACGTCGTTTTGAAAAGGAATCCAGATATGTGGATGCGGCTTTCCCATTAGGCCCAGCATCATTTTCTGACAAATAGCTGACTGCAGCTAAGAAGGCACCGAAAGGATCTTGAGGCATATCGGGAATGGCCCTCAATGTTTGTCGGGCAGCGACTAATTCTGCCTCCATCAAGTCGTATTCGTCTCGTTCTTCTTTGGCTAAAGGAACTGCTACAAACGCGACTCTCGGTTGAGCGCACACCCCGTCGGCAATGGCCTGACCAAAATCGTATTTATAACAAACGCCACCAAAATAGGGGACAAGAGTTTTCTCAACGGCGTCGTCTGATCTTTCAAGTGTCGCTGTTAACCCCAAACGTTCTTCATATTCATGAATGAGTGATTTGCGCAAGGTCGCTCCTCCAAACCCATGGCATTCATCAGCGATCAAAAGACCCCCAAGGTCTCCTGGTGGCAACGGTTTCTTTGCGCTGGCAGAGTGTCGAGTCGTCACCAACACATCACAATCGTCCGCCCTGTCACTAAAACTGTCTCCTAATCGTCCAATGACGCAGTGGGGCAAAGCTTTCTTAAGGCTTTCAGACCATTGCTCCATAAGGACACGGCTAGGAACAACGACCAGCACAAACAGGCCACGTCTGTGAGCATCAGCTGCCGCTTGCATGGCAACATTTGTTTTTCCGGCCCCGGTGACAGCTTCAATTATTCCGCGCCGGCCACATCTCAACCA
Organism: Acidimicrobiales bacterium MED-G01; assembly: GCA_002457435.1. Lineage (GTDB taxonomy): Bacteria > Actinomycetota > Acidimicrobiia > Acidimicrobiales > Poriferisodalaceae > MedAcidi-G3. The sequence goes on from NTLA01000003.1 coordinate 69,828, forward strand.
GCTTGCCAACGCCAGCAGTTGCCATTTGTAGAGGAAATGTTGCGACTTATTCATAGACCAATCCGTTGAAAGACGCTAAGGCCCAGTGCCCGTAATTCCACGCCATAAGATGAGGTTCCTCTATTCGGGATTTCCGAAATTGAGTCATTTCACCAACTATGGACTTCCTACCTAAGGGCAAGCCAACCCAAAGCCTTAGTTACCCAACTAACAACTTCACGGATCACCATTGACCACCACTGACAGCAAACCTCTATTTCGGGGAGTGTCACATCGGGCTGCTTTTATGGCGTCGGTTACGCTTGCCCCGATTGTGGTTGTCTCAGCCCCAGGGGTATGGCCACGGCTGGTCACAGGTCTTTACACACTGTCGATAGTTGCCTTGTTCGGAGTATCGGCCTTGTACCACAGGGTTAATTGGGGTCCTGTCAACCATCGACGACTCCAAAAGTTTGATCACGTAACGATTTTTCTTGCTATCGCAGCTACTTACACACCGGTGGCAGCCTTCGTACTGTCCCCTTGGGCCGCGAAGTTGGTGTTAGTCATGGTGTGGAGTGGCGCCTTTTTGGGTGCGTTAATACGCATTCGATTCTCTCATTCTCCCCAATGGGTTGTTACAGCCCCGTATTTAATCGTTGGCTGGTGTTTGCTCGCGGTCATCAAGGATGCGTGGCAACAACTTGGAGTGGTGGGGTTCATTCTTTTTCTTTCTGGAGGAATGCTGTACACGGCTGGCGCTGTGATATTTGCTACGCAAAGACCTAACCCTTGGCCACACAAGTTTGGCTTTCACGAAATCTTTCACACGTTCACGGTGGCAGCCGCGTCACTTCACTACATCGCGTTCGTATTCGTTGTTCTTCCCAAAGCTCAATGATGTGCGGCGAACCGTGGTCGGAACGGTCTTTTCACGTCACTTTGAACGTGGCGGCGAAGAAGCAGTGTGGAGGAAGTTGCGCCAACGGAGCGTCATTATCTGATGTTTCAAACGCACTCCGCTGCACGGCATCCGGTTTGTCCCATGTGTTCTGCGTTGACGGGGTTGGATGATGCAAAATCTCGCTAGAAACAGTCTGGAGATGTGCCCCGGACAGATTGATTGTTAAATCCACGGTGCAATCGACTGCGCGGTTCACTGCATAGACGTACAACTCGCTGTTGTCGTTCAATATGGCTGCCCCATCTACCATTGCGACGTCTCCAAAATCTGGAGACCCCACAGTCGACCCTTCGTAACCCAGATGCAGTGACCGGCCTTTTCGACGATTCACAAACATCGCTAATGCTTCAAAAATGGTCTGCCGCAGCAAATGATCACCATCGGTAAGAACAGGCGCTATGACGTTCACAATCTGGGCGATGTTGGCAATTTTCACCACGTCGGCGTTTCGGATGAAACTCATCAAGAACTGGGCACATACAAGTGCATCTTGGAGGTCATACACCTCCTCGACTAGGTGAGCGGGGAAATTTCCACCAGCCCACATACCATCTCTATTCCGAGTGCGGTACCAGACGTTCCATTCGTCAAACGCTATAAATGGTCGCTTCGATGAGCGCCGTTTGCCTGCGACATATCGACATACAGAATCAATTTCTGCGATTTGTTGATCGATCGCCACGCCAGAGGTCAAAAATGCTGCAGTGTCACCGGAGTAGTTGTCCAAATACCTGTGAGTGGATAGGTAGTCGGCGAAGCCGCCAACGGCTTCCAGGGCTTCTCTGTCCCAGTTGAGATAGGTCGAGTTGTCGGGCAGCGATGTCCCTGACACCACCAGCTCGATAGATGGATCAACCAGTTTCATCATGTGAGCTGCTTGACGGGCTTTGGTCCCGTATTCGGCCGCTGACAGATGCCCGATCTGCCATGGCCCGTCCATTTCGTTCCCGAGGCACCACAGTGGAACCTTTGACGTATTTGAGGATTGATCGAGCTCGCGTTGGTTGGTAATAGCTGTCTTTAATTGACCATTGGTGTATTCCACCCAATCTGCTGCTTCTTCGGGTGATCCTGTACCTAAATTCACAGCGAACATTGGCGACCACCCAGTTCTGTCACATAGAGACAAGAACTCGTTGGTACCAAAGCTGTTCGGTTCTATTGTCCCCCACGCCAACTCCCTACGAGTGGGGCGGTTCTCAACAGGTCCAACGCCATCTCTCCAGTGGTAATTAGATACAAAGTTGCCACCTGGGTAACGCATGACGGTGAAATCAAGTTCATCTAAAGCGGCTAGCACGTCTGTCCGGCATCCAAACTCGTCAGCATGAGCCGACGTTGGTTCATACACCCCTTCATAGACAGCACGCCCCATGTGTTCCAGGAAGCCGCCAAAGATTCTGGAGTCAACCGGTCCAGCATGATGACGAGCGTGGAGGTTAAAGGTGGCTTTTGTCACGAAGCGATCGTACTTCCATCTGAAGCACTGATTATTCGCAGGACAAACCAATTAGTTGCGACATCCATGTGAACACCAAGGGAGTGTCCCAATGAACAACTAAATTGAGATCTTTCTGCTGCACGGAGTGACCGACGCTAAACGACAAGACGTATACGACTTGGCGTATGGACGTACCCTCGTCCCGGCAAATTTCATTATCCGAGCTGAGAAGTTGGAGCTTCGTGAAAACGCAAAGAGTGGGTCAACGGCCAAGTCGATCGGGATTGCGCACCATCAGCCTCAATCGATGTTGACACTTTGACCGTTCCTCAACACCAGGTATTGCCGCTCGTAATCATTTTGGAGCGCCGGCGCCTGATCCTCGGTTCGGTGCACTGCTCCATCGGGCGCGTATTGAACGATATAACTCTTACGCACATCTCTGGTGAGGTTTGGTCCAGTTCGGTGAGGTGTGAGTGACGAGAAAACAACGATATCCCCCGCTGCAGCGGGAACAGGAATCGCCTTGCTGGAAGAGGGCGCACAACACCATCCCAAAGGGGTCATCTCGTGGGCAAGGGTGCCGTGGCGATGTACTCCCGGAATCACCCACGGACATCCGTTGTTTTCGTCAGCATCGGTTAGAGCAATCCAACATGTCAGGTACTGCTGCGGCTCGAGATAGGTGTACCCGTTGTCTTGATGAAATGGAAATTCCTCTGGGTTGCCGGGTTTCTTATAGACCGCCTGTTCCCAATAGAGACGAACATCGGGGCCAATGAGGTCGTGACAAAGGCCAATGAGGGGTTCGGCCGTGCTGAACCGACGTAATTTGAGCGATCGTTTTACGAGATGTTTGGTGAAGGTGATGGCATCGGCTTTAGAAATAAACACTTTCCCACCAGGTTGTGTGCGTAAAAACCTTTCATCCTCTTGTTCGAAAGGGTCGATCTCTTTAATGAGGCCGGTGATCTGTTCGGCGTCGAAGGCGTCTTTCAATAAAAAGAACCCGTCTTCCTCGAACTGGGCGACCTGGTCAGCGGTTGTGGCACGCCTTGCAAGGGGCGATGACTGCCATACAAAGGAACCATTCAACGGATGCAACCGAGGGGTGGTCACCGAACTGGTCTTTCGCCGACTGGCATCCAGTCGTTGATGACTGCCGGACTTTCCGCCATGTCTGTTGTTCCTCGTTCCGCGTAGTGGTAAACCATCGCTGCCCGAATTTGGCTGGAGTTATTGTCCTTAGATCGATGCATCAAGTGACTGTGAAAGACGAGTAAGTCGCCCGCCTCCATAATGACGGGCGTCTCCGCTGACATGTCGTGGTCGAGAATTTCCACGTACCCCTGGTTGGCATCTGGTCGTCGATCTAGAAGGTGCTCATGGACTGGTTCGAGATGTGAACCGGGCACCACGTGTAGACATCCATTAGTGAGCGTTGCTTCGGTCACAGCGAGCCACACACCGATCTGTGGTCCACGGTCGAAGGGAAAATAGAAGGCATCTTGGTGCCACGGTTGACCCCAGGCGCCGGGGTTCTTGAAAATAAATTGGGACAAGAAACAGTCAATGTTGGTGCCGAGCAGATGTTCCACTGCCGCGACAAGGTCAGGCTGGATCGCAAATTCGTGGAATACGGAATCTCGGTGGATCTTGAAGACCTTCGACACGCGTTCCTCGGCCCGAGCCTCAGGGCCCACTGATTCGGCCAAATTCCGTTCCGGATGCACAATGGCCGCGCCAGCTACACCGCGACCGTTGGCTTCTCGCGCCAAATCGATCGCTCGCTGCAACATGGCGGCGCAGGTTTCAGGGGACGAAAACCCTTTAACGAGAAAGAAACCATCGCGGTCCCACGAAGCAGAGTCGCTAGCGGATAGAAACATCGCTCGGTGTCCAGTTGACGATAGCGATCGCTTCGATTTCCAACATCTCTTCAGGATACGACTACCAAACCACGCCTCGCATCGTTGACCACCACACGCTGCTGGTCGACCTCACTCAAACAAGCTGATGCAGAAGGTTTCCGGCCCGAGCCGGGCACGTCCCACTCCCCTACTTCTTCGGTGTTAGAAGACTGCAACTAATCACGTCACCGAGGTGAGGCTCATGGGCGCGGGGTTGAGCCGTTGAACTTCGGGGAGGACTTCCTCGGCGAATAACGTCATGCTCCTCGCCGCCTCGGCGTGACCCATTCCCCCGTAGCGAAACACACCCATGATTTCAGAAGTACCGAATTGTTCCGCCAACTCGCTGATCTTCTCTACCACCATCTCGGGAGTACCCCAAGGATGACGAGCAAAGAACCCATCAAGGAATGGTGTGGGATCGGACCGCAGTGCTGCCGCCCGTTGGGCGTACCCCTCATAGCCGCTGATACCGTCGAAATGAGTACCCGTCATCTCGTAGTGTCGTAGCGCACTATCAGCGTATTCTCGCATGTATAACTCTGCCCCAGCCCGTGCCTCACTTTCTGATTCAGCGCAGTAGACCCATAACGCCAGTTTGGTGTCAGTCGGAGGGAGTCCGGCTTCGCTTCGCAGGCGCATGAACTCTCGAGCGCCTTGCAACGTAAGGTCAAGACTGACAGTGGGAATCATGAGGGGCTTCACATCGTTTCTCGCGATGACGGCCATTGTCTCAGGTGAACCTGCGGCGCAATACAGGGCATCGGAGAGGTCGCTCGCCAACTGCGGGCGAAGCTCAACAGCGTCGACTTGGAAGTGCTCGCCATGGAACGTGCAAGTTCCGGTACTCAAAAGTTCGCGAAGAATGTGGATACTTTCATCGAACCGACCTCGGGCTTCGTTCTGGTCGACGCCGAGACCGCCGTACTCACGTCGACCCAAGCCACGTCCAACACCAGCGATGATTTGTCGATCACCCAAAAGCGCATCGAGCATGGCGATGTCCTCGGCAACCCGAACCGGATTGTGCCAGGGCAAAACAATCACCATGGTGCCCAGGTCAACGTTCTCGGTGACGCCCGCCAGATAGGTGAGCAACTGCAAAGGATTCGTGACCATGGTGTACGGCGTGAAGTGGTGTTCGATGGTCCACACGCTGTCGAACCCTGAGCTGTCGGCAAGCTTTGCTATCTCAATTTCTTCGTAGAAGATTGACCGATCCTCTGTCTCAGGTCGAACAGGAACGTGCTCGCCTCGCTCCGCCGCTTCGTAACGATCCCAGTCGGCATAGTTCTGACAAAATATCGTTGCTCCGACCCTCATGGTGTCTCCCGATGTCTTGACCACAGAAATTAGTTGCTAATGGAGGGGCAATGCCCGATGTCCAGCAAAGAGACGGGAAGAGGCTATTTCGGGGGCACCGATGTCCTCTGTGTCTCACCAAGCTCTAGATACCGATCATGCTTGGATGAATTCGCGAAGCCTGAGACACTGGGCCTTTTCAACCTGCGCTTACTACCCCATTTTTCGGCGAATGACCACACCAGTGAGATGGTTCACAAAAAATGAAAACCCTCACCGTCAGATGAATGAGATCATCGAGTGAGGGTCTTCAGTGATCCCAGCGCAATGCAGCCGCACACGCTGAGATCAAACGCACTCTACGGGTCTCAATACCAAAGCCCTTCCCAAACATCAAAAAGCTATCGGACAATGATTCAGCCGAGCCATGAAGTGGATTGCAGCGACCTTTCAACTATCGGCGCGACCATTCGTTCTCGGCCATCGCCTCATAGCTGTGGGCCCTGCCCGGTTAACCAATCACAGTCCGCTAGAACCTGACCACACAGTGGCAGAGTTTGTGGGGTTTTATTTGTGGAGCTGATCGGAATCGAACCGACGACCCCCTGCTTGCAAAGCAGGTGCTCTAGCCAACTGAGCTACAGCCCCAATAACTCTCAGAGGGTACCGAAGTAAAGCTCGTGGCACGACTTAGGCAGACCATCGATTTTGAAGGCATGATCAGGGTATTAAATTTCAATCTAAATCGAAAATTCTCTTGAGGAGGGACCTCTAATGACTATGCCCGCAATTTCCTTAGCTGCGGTAAACGGCCGGCGCCAACAAACACTCGATGTAGCTGCTGAGATTGAACAGCGCGGCTTTACCGGTATTTACTGCCCCTCTATGGGTGACTGTGTCGCTCTGTGCCAAGCGATCGCCTCGGTCACCAACGAAATAACCTTCGGCACTTCGGTCCAACCCATTTATTTCAGAAACCCCGAGGACCTCGCGGCAACTGCTGCTTTCATCCACGAAATAAGCAACGGACGATTCCGACTGGGAATTGGCGTGACCCACGGCCCAGTTCATCAACGGTTAGGGATCACTCCGGGCAAACCCTTAGCTGACATCCGTGACTATGTAGCCGCGATGCAACGGGCCGCTGACCATCACGGAGAGCTACCTCCAATCGTCTTGGCCACCCTGAGAAGAAAAATGGTAGAACTCTCAGTCGAAATCAGTGCCGGCGCGGTATGGGCGAACGCAAGTCGCAACGACTTCAACAATTCAGTCGTTGATATACCTCAAGATGTTCAGAGCAGTGACTTCTTTATCGGCAACATGATTCCAACAGTGATCGATGATGATCGCGAAGCTGGCGCAGCACGGAACAGAAAAACGCTTCAGGGATACGTGGCCCTTCCCAACTACCGCAATTACTGGAAACAAGCTGGGTACGTCGAGGAAATGGAGGGCATCGAAGCCGCTCTTGATGATGGAGATCGAGATCGAGTCTTGACATGCATGTCAGATGAATGGCTATCAAATGCGACGCTCTATGGTTCTCAAAATGAAGTGAGGGAAGGCGTCGAAGAGTGGTTTGATCAAGGTTGTAAAACTCCAATTCTGGTTCCTTCCAGCACTAGTGGCGGCCAAATGCACGCCATACAAGAATTGTTCGACTGTTTCTCGTAAGTCATCCAATCGGAGTTCTAGTTGTCGCCTGAAATAGACCTTGATGCTGCCACCGCTCGCCTTGCCGGTGTTGTTCGACGAACACCGGTACTGAGGTCACGGCTACTAGATGAGCGCGTCGGCGCGGAAGTCCATCTCAAAGCAGAACATCTGCAGCGCACTGGGGCCTTTAAGTTCCGCGGCGCATTCAATGCAATCGCTGCATTGCCAACTTCTGTCCGTCAGTTAGGAATCATCACCTATTCCTCGGGCAACCACGCTCAAGCTGTTGCGCGTGCAGCCCAGCTGTTCGATGTTCCGGCAACCATCGTGATGCCGACTGACGCTCCGCAGTCGAAACGGACGGCAACAGAAAGTTACGGCGCCGAAATCATTAGCTACGACCGGTACACCCAACGTCGCGAAGATATTGCCGCCGAGGTACTGCAAGATCGAAACTTAACCCTGATCCCCCCTTTCGATCATCCAGATGTAATTGCTGGTCAATCAACCTGCACTCAAGAATTATTCGAAGATTCCGGTCCCCTCGATCAACTAATCGTGTCAGTAGGCGGCGGTGGGTTGATTTCTGGAAGCGCCTTGGCTGCGCACCGCGAAAACGCGAGCTGCGAGATTGTCGGGGTTGAGCCTGACTCCGGCAACGACGTTCAGATGTCGCTTCGCGCGGGCAGAATCATAGAAATTGATGTGCCGGAAACTATTGCTGACGGACAGCAAACAACAGCGCCAGGGACTCATACGTTTGCTGTGATGCAACGACACGTCGCTGAAATAGCGACCGTGAGTGACAGTCAGATTCTTGACGCTATGGATTATTTATTTCGATTCCAAAACCAGGTTGTAGAACCTAGCGGTGCTTGTGCTTTGGCCGCCCTTCTGACAGGCGCAGTCAAACCAGCGGGAAATCGAATTGGCGTAATTCTGTCTGGAGGCAATATTTCACCAGAGCGATTTGTAGAGCTGATGGGGCCACGCTGAGAAAAACCCGGTGATTTAGCCTGCCCGAGTCAGCGTTTCAACCTGTCCGAGATAACGGACCTCTTCGTGTCGAGCGACATCCAGATCGTCAACCCATGGGGAGAAGAATGATCGCCATCGTTGAGCCCAGGTGTGTTGCGCAGTAACCCGCGACCAGGCTGCCTCTCCAATCTTCTCCATTTCCTGTTGATCCGCGATAAGCACCGGAACCAAGTCAACGAGATCTTCGCTTGATTGGAACGTCAAAATTTCTTCACCAGGGACCAAAACATGGTCGACTGCGGCTCTCGCGTGAACAAGAGATGGTGTCCCCACAACAGCGGCTTCATAGACACTCGTGGAAAGGCCCAGTTCCAAAAATGATTTCCTCACTTCTGATTGGTGAGCCAGCGAAACTGGCAGTTCGACTAACAAATGTGCCCCAGCAAACAGGGTTGCTCGTTCCGGTAGAGGCAGAACATCGATAGTCGACACGTTGAGCGGCAATTCTGACCAGCCTTCACCTACTGCGACGACATCATCCAGGTGGTCAAAACTCATCACGATGTCGATATTTCTTGGGTCAGCGTCCCCCACCACCACGACCCCTTGCCGTTTGGAAGGAACGAAATTCATTAACGCAGGTGGATGAATTGCAGGCTCCATCAGTGAAAGTCGAAAAGTGCCGAGGTTCGCGTATTCTTCGAAGGTTTGCTGGTCAGGGACTACAACCAAGTCGTACTCCCGCAAATCATCACTGAGTCCATTTAGGTCTGTTGTGGCACCCTGCAGCGACGGGCCGGTGTGCATACACAGAGCCACCGTTTCCGACGCGGCCGTCAAAGCACGTATTTCTTCTCTGTCGGGAACACCAGCAGCCGGAATGACAATCAACATTTCAGGTGAGTAACGATCAAGTCCCCACTTAATCGCTGCGTTTGTAGGTGCGACTGCGACTACTTCGTGCCCCAAGAACCTCAATGGGTCAGCTACCTGCAGGCGCAAATGTGACTCAGGGGTATCTACTCCGTAGCCGGTTACTACTATCCGCATTATGGGGGCCATCTCCATCGGTCAAGCTGATCGGTCCGCTATGGGGCCTCCCACTTCAGTGTGGAACACTTTCCGATGAATTTCGATGACCATCAGAGGGTTCGTTGCGAAGTCCTCTCATCACAACTCCTACCGCTGCAATCAAAACAACGACCGAAGTCCACACGTTTACTCGGACACCGAACACCTCAGTAGCCTTGTCAGTCCGAAGTAACTCAATCCATAGTCTCCCGATCGTGTACCCGGCTACATAAATGGCCCAGCTGTATCCCTTTCTAAGTTGGGGAAACAACCTTGGTACAAGCACCGCTATAAACCCCGCAACTCCCATATTCCATAACGCTTCATAGAGGAAAGTCGGATGAAAGGTTTGTGATTCCACGTATTCCAAGGGGCGATTCTCCCTGTCAATTCGCAGCCCCCAAGGCAAATCCGTCGGTCTTCCGAATAATTCTTGATTAAACCAATTTCCCAGCCGTCCGACCGCCTGAGCGATCGGAACTCCAACAGCTGTGGCGTCAAACATTGCAGCGACATCGCCGTTTTCTCGACGTACTACCCACCATGCAACTAACGCACCACCAGCTACTCCCCCCCAAATCCCGAGTCCACCTTTCCAAAGTTGTGGGATCTCCCACCAGTTTCCTTGGAATCGACTGAAGTCGGTGGCAACGTGGTAAAGACGAGCCCCTATTATTCCCACCGGAATAGACCAAGTCGCCATCCGATGCACCATCACCGGATCTCCGCCTGCGGCTTCGTAACGACGGCTGCTTACCCACACCGCGAGCAAGGCTCCAATTGCAATAGCCAACCCATAGGCACGTAACTCAAACGCTCCTATTTGAATGGAGTTTGTCGATGGGCTTGGGATTGCAGCAAACATCACATTCTCCTATGACGCTGAGGATATAGGCAATGGGTTACTTCTAGAGAGAGGGCCTCAGCAGAACGGCTTCGCCCGTATCCTGAGTTCGTCACTAGGTATTGGAAAGACCCTCATACACAGCAGCCGTAATTCCGCGGTTTTCAAGTTCCTGTAACCAGGGAAGTGGATCATCCAACATACCTAAACTCCACGACCCTGAAGGCAGCACTCCCAAAAGTGACCATTCTGCAGCTATCGCCGCGACAGCAGCTGCTGCCGCCGAAGGGTAATCAATCGCTCCGATCACTTCAGTAGTTTGAATTTCGTCTCGGACACCCCGAATTTCAACTCGGACTGCTCCTGGACCGCCATCTTTGTGGGGGGGACGAAGCATTGGCAGCCAAGCGGTTAGACGATCCCGCCTGGTGGCAGCCACCTTCGCCGTGATCCGTTCAGCTTCAGGGAAACTCGCTGACAACAAAACAGGCTCGGCAAGTGCTGCCCTGTAACAGTCTTTAGCACCAAGTGGATCAGGGAACCAGACCAGTTCTCGGCCCGTACCACTTGGTCGCTTCATCCAACTTCCGTTGCGCCTCTCAAGTGCTTGCTGTGTTCTTGCACGATGAAGCTGTCGTTGGCACGAAGGCCCTCCAGTTCCCATTCGGGCTACATGAACTTCTTCAACGCGATCGAATCTCTCTCCACCGTGACGCGCCAGCAAACAACTCAGGCCAGGTGAGAAGGCAGCTCCCACAATGACAGACCGGTCAGCTTTATGTGCTGTTGAGTCGAGGCTCAACAGCCCTTCAACATCATTTAACGCATCTGACAAAGAGACAACGTGAGAACCATTTCCGATTGCTTCTTCAGCAAGTTCTGTGTGTCCGCCGGAAGGTTGAGCTAACACAGTCACATCAGCTGCCGGAAGTGGTCCGGGAGCAATAACTTCAATATCCACGTCAACTAGTTGACGAACGAAACCATGCATCCGCTGAGGGCGTCTCGCTCCAAGAATCAACCTGTCAACGAAGCCCGAAGCCGTAAGTTGTCGAGCTATACGCCGACCAACAACCCCGGAACCTATAACTGCAACTGTGGACACGTCAGCGGAAATCCGGGCCGCTTAACTGTCTCCATTTGCCCTGACGCGGAGGAATTCCTCCCGAACCTCTTAGCCGCAGGATGGCAGCAACGGCTGTTCCTACACCCATTGCCAAGATTGCTCGGCGCAGTGCTCGCACAACTACCTCCGCTCAGAGACTTAAATCACAGGTTATGTGATATCGGGTGTTCGGAACGTGGGGCTAGCTGGAGTCGAACCAGCGACCTCACCCTTATCAGGGGTGCGCTCTAACCAACTGAGCTATAGCCCCGAACAAGTGTCAAATAGTAGCGGCGCTACTGACGCGCTACCAACGTGATTGTGTTTAAGCCGGTGGTTGATCTTCTTCCAAGAGCGTCACCCGTACTCCGCCGACAAGATCACTAATGAGATTAAAGATAATTGTCAACAGAACATTAAACGCAACCCCAGCAACAAATAACACCGCTCCAATGACCGTTGCTCGCCGGAAAATTTCATCCCCATTGATCTCCCAAACTTCATATGAACCGACTTCGGCGATAAAGGATTCAATGTTGGTGATCACGCCTGATTGGACAGCCGCTGTCCACAGCAGGTAGCCGGCGATGACCGTTGCTCCATACAGACAGGCGTACAAGAGGACGGAAACCTTCAACACCGACCAAGGGTCGACATGTCTGATGGTTCGGCGAGTTCTCTTTACTCGAGCGCGACGTCTGCCTATCCACCCAAGATCTTCTTCCGGCAACAAAATTGATTTTTCGTCTGCCGGTTTCACCGGCAGTACCGGCTCAATTTGCTGCCTGGTTTGGGTATCAACAACTGAGGGTTGTGCCTTGTCGATTACCGGAACTACCCCTGTTTCATTGTTTGGCTCTGGGATATCGACTGGTTCACGCACTTTTTGATCTGCCGGCGGACGTCTGACAACTGGTTTGACCTTTGTTCGCCGTTCTTCTTTAGAAGCACGACTGGGCTTGGTTCCCGAGGCTTTCCGCCTTTTTGGGGTCCGACGACCAATTTCTTGTTGGTCTAGCCCGACTGCGCGAGCGAACGTTTCCTCATCAACCCCGTCCGCAGGGGGGTTCCCTTGGTCTGGTTGATCGGAATCCGCCACGCGTCGAAGTGTACGGGAGCCCAAGCCTTAGCTGGGCGCGGTGCTCAGTTTGCTGCCTCAGTTTCAGACATTTCATCGAGATCTAACGTGACGGGCGACAAAGCAGCAACCGTCTCCTCTTCGCCCACATTCATAACTTTGACACCTGTCGCGTCGCGTCGTTGTTCCGCTATTTCTGAAACCGCTGTCCTAATCAAAACACCGCCCGACGACACCATGATCACCTCATCATCCATTTCGACCATCCGAGCTCCGATGACCGCTGCACCACGTGCTTCAGTCAGCTTTATTCCTTTGACCCCCATCGTTCCTCTTCCTTTACGGGGGTACGCCTCGATAGGAGTTCGTTTTCCGTAGCCGCCTTCTGTCACCGTCAATAAATAACGTTGATCATTTTCTGAGGTCGCGGCAGCGGCGACAACAACGTCACCTGGCCTCAATTTCATTCCTCTAACACCGGCCGCGCTTCTTCCCATTGGACGGACCTGGTGGCCAGCGAACCTGATCGCCTGGCCTGCACTACTGACCAAAATAATGTCATCGTTTTCGCGGACTTGGATAACTCTTACCAGTTCATCTCCGTCGCGGAGGTTTATTGCTATGAGCCCATTGGTTCGATTTTTGTCATATTCGGTAAAGGTCGTTTTCTTGACGACTCCTTTACGAGTCACAAAAAGAAGGAACTCGTCAGCGACGAATTCTTGCGTGTCGATGACAGCTTCGACTACTTCATCTGGTTCCAACTGCAACAAATTGACGACGGCTGTTCCCCGGGCTGTTCGTTCCATCATCGGAACCTGATATGCCTTGAGGCGGTAGACCTTGCCCCGGTTGGTGAAGAACAAAAGGTGCGAGTGAGCTGTTGTCGTTAAGACGCGAACCAAAATGTCGTCATCTTTCAGCCGAGCTCCCTGCACTCCCCTGCCTCCGCGACCCTGGGTACGGAAGGTGTCGGCAGCCACTGATTTGATGTAACCGCCTTTGCTGAGAGTAATAACCACAGGTTCGTTATCGATTAGGTCTTCAACTTCCATGTCTCCTTCGTCGAACACAATTTGCGATCGACGAGGAGTGTCGTGTTCTTCTCGGACTTCGTTGAGCTCTTCTTTTATAACCGCCCGAAGTTGACTGTCATTACTAAGGATTTCTTCTAGTTCTTTGATGCGGGCCTGAAGTTCTACCAACTCTTCTTCGAGTCGCGTTCGGCCCAATCTGGTTAGCCTCCCCAATTGCATATCGAGGATGTGGTTCGCTTGCCGCTCGCTGAAGGAGAACGGATCCAACTGGAGTTCCCCAAGAGCAGATACGCGATCTTCGCTCGCTCTAATCAGGGTGATTATTTCGTCGATCAAGTCCAGGGCTCGAAGCAACCCTTCAACGATGTGTGCCCGATCTTGTGCTTGTCTAAGTCGGTATTGTGAGCGCCGCGTTACTACGTCAATTTGGTGTTCAACGTAGGCAACCAACGCGTCTCGCAGGTTTATGGTCCGCGGAACCCCATCGATAAGAGCAACCATGTTGGCTGCAAAACTTGTTTGTAACGGCGTGTGTTTATAAAGGTTATTTAGGACAACGCTAGCCGGAGCGTCTCTTTTGAGTTCAACAACAAATCTGGTTTGACCTTTAGCTGACTCATTACGCAGCTCTCGTATTCCGTCAATAATTTTTCTGTCGACCGCATCTGCGATTTTTTGTTCAATATTTTCGACTGATTGTTGGTATGGAATCTCAGTGACAACTATTTGAGTGTTCTTCCCATCTTCAACAATTTCTGCTTGGGCTCTGATTCGAATGGAGCCGCGCCCTGTCGTAAATGCGCTTGTCAGACCTGCCCTTCCCATGATGAGCCCTCCCGTTGGGAAATCTGGGCCTTGTACGAATTCCATCAGATCAGCGACTGTTGCGTCTGGGTTGTCAATCAAATGAAGCGTTGCGTCGATAACTTCTGTCAGGTTGTGTGTCGGAATGTTTGTTGCCATTCCGACTGCTATTCCTTGGCTTCCGTTAACAAGTAAATTCGGGAAACGTGCCGGCATCACTAACGGCTCTTCACCTGAACCGTCGAAAGTCGGTGCTAGGTCAACCGTGTCCTCGTCAATACTTTCGACCATTCGCATTGCGAGGTCCGTAAGTCGACATTCGGTATATCTGTACGCGGCTGGCGGGTCACTCGGCGAACCAAAGTTGCCGTGGGGGTCAATCAGTGTGTTCGCCAGGCTAAATGTTTGCCCCATTCGGACCATTGCCTCATAGATTGCGTTATCCCCATGTGGGTGATAGTTGCCGATGACATCTCCGACGACTGTTGCGCATTTCTTGTGCGGTCTATCCGGTCTCATCCCAGTTGAAAACATTGACCACAAAATTCGTCGATGGACGGGCTTCAGTCCGTCACGGGCATCTGGGAGAGCCCGAGCGGTGATAACTGACATCGCGTAATCAAGAAATGATTGCTCCATTTCTTGCTGAATTTCAATTGGCTCTATTGATAAGTGATTTTCGTCGTCTGGGGTTTGGTCATCAGGTGGAGATTGATCGCTCATGTTGCTCAAATATCCAAGAATCGGACGTCATGTGCATTGTTTTGGATAAATCCTTTTCGACTTTCGACGTGTTCACCCATCAGAACGCTGAAAATGTTGTCAGCTATTGATGCTTCGTCGACAGTTACTTGAAGCAGAGTCCTGGTTTCGGGATTCATCGTTGTTTCCCATAACTCGTCCGCGTCCATTTCACCGAGCCCTTTGAGCCGCTGAAAGTCATTCTTGTGATTAGGCCTGTCGGACAGAAAATCTGATTTCGCTACGTCATCTTTGAGGTAAACCGTGTCATTGCCGACTTTGGTTGAATAAAGCGGTGGTTGGGCAATATAGATATGTCCACCGAGCACTAAATCTTTCATCTGGCGCCAAAAAAATGTCAGCAGCAGCGTTCGAATATGACTTCCATCTACGTCGGCATCACACAGCAAGACAACCTTGTGGTAGCGAATTTTTTGGGCATCGAAATTTCCTTCGCCGTCGCCGACTCCCGCTCCTATCGCAGAAATTAGTGCCTGGACCTCGGTATTTTGGAACATTTTTTCAAGTCGCCCACCGAGACGCTCAACGTTCAATATCTTTCCTCGAATGGGAAGGATCGCCATAGTTCTAGGGTCTCTGGCGTCTTTTGCAGATCCTCCAGCTGAGTCTCCTTCGACTATGTAGAGTTCGCTTTCGGCAGCGTCCCCCGATGAACAATCGGTGAGTTTGCCGGGCAGACCCGCACCAGCTAACGCAGACTTACGTACTGTATTTTTTGCTTTTTGGGCCGCGAGACGCGCCCTCCGCGCGTCAATCGCTTTATTGATCGTTCTTTTGGCCTCTTTAGGATGTTCTTCAAGCCAGTCAGTTAAGGCGTCATTAGTTGCTTTTTGGACCAGGCTTCTCATCGAAGTGTTCCCCAGCTTGGCTTTAGTTTGACCTTCAAATTGGGGTTCTTGGAGGCGAACGCTGACGATCGCCGTTAGTCCCTCACGGATGTCGTCACCCTGGAGGTTGTCTTCTTTTTCTTTGAGAAGATTCTTGGCTCGGGCATAACGGTTAACAGTAGAGGTCAGGGCAGTTTTGAACCCTTCTTCGTGCATCCCACCCTCAATCGTGCTGATTCCATTGGCAAAGGAATGAATACCGTCAAGTTGGTAGCCCGTATTCCATTGGAAAGCTATTTCAACTTCATCTCCTTCTTCTGCCGCCCCGAGATACCCGACATCTTCAAAAAGTGGGTCCTTAGCGTCATTGAGGTGGCGGACAAAATCTCTGATTCCTCCGTCGTATTGAAATTCCGCTTCCGTCGGAGAAATGTCCCTTTCGTCGCGAAATGTAATCCGGAGTCCTGCGTTCAAAAACGCCATCATCTGAAATCGCTCGAGGAGGGTTTGCGCGCGGAACTCAACGGAATCGAATATGGATGGGTCCGGCTCAAAGGTGACACTTGTGCCTGTTTTTGATTCAGGCGAGTCCCCTACCTCTTCGATCGGTCCAACTGGTTGTCCTCCATCACGAAAATCTTGTCTCCAGCGACGACCGTCGCGATCTATCTCCAGTTCCACATTTATCGACAAGGCATTAACAACCGACACCCCTACTCCATGCAATCCACCTGAGACTTTGTATCCGCCTCCACCAAACTTTCCGCCGGCATGCAACACCGTCATCACAACTTCAGCTGCAGACTTGTCCGGATATTTCGGATGTTGGCCCACGGGAATACCACGGCCGTCATCAATCACGCGACAGCGGCCGTCAGCAAGAATGACAACTTGAATGGTTGTGCAGTGACCGGCCATCGCTTCATCAACCGAATTATCTACGACTTCATAAACCAGATGATGGAGCCCGGCTGGACCCGTTGATCCGATATACATACCTGGCCGTTTACGAACTGCTTCCAAACCTTCAAGGACTTGAATATTTTCTGCCTGATATGTGACGTCGCTCACTTAACCCCTTTTCGTGAGCCAAATACTACCAGTAGGAGGGGACCCATAGAGGTAGGGCTGAAACCGTTATACGGCTTCTCAAGGCTTCTGAAGCAAAATACTTTGCTTATACACCTTTGACGTGAACTTTGAGGCCAGAAAAGTTGAGTTTGGGGTCTATATCTCTCAATTTTGCAACCAACTCTTGTTCCAAATACTGAATTTCAGTTGCCCAGCCTGGATGGTCAACATCTACGAGAAGACAGTTGTCGACGACTCGGCGCGGCTTACAGTGGTCAGCAATGGTCGGGCCGACGGCTTCTCCCCAATGTTGGTAGACGAGAAACATGGCTCCTCCGTCTCCAAAGTCGGTAACGAGCCGTTTCAAAACATCACGCAACGACCGCGGTTCATGCCATCGAGCTGATCCCCCACCGCTAGCTTCCATGGATTCGGCCTTCAGTAATTTCCAAAGTCTGGACTGGGTCGATCCCATCCGGAACTGTTCCTGTCGCCGACGTCAAAATTATTTGTGAGTCAGGAAGACATTCCACAAGTCTTTTAGCACGACTTTCGTCTAGTTCCGAAAACACATCATCCAACAGGACAACTGACTGATCCCCGGTTACTTCTTCAACGAAAACATATGTTGCTAGCCGAAACGCCAAGGCCAAACTGCGTTGCTCTCCTTGTGAGGCGTGAAATCGGGAATGAAGTGACCCTAAAAGGATGGTCAGGTCGTCACGGTGAGGGCCCACTAACGTCATTCCTCTTTTAATTTCATCGGCCCGAACTCGCGATAGGGCATCCGCTAGTCCCTCATTCCACCAGTCAGTCTCAAGCTGCAACGACACCTCGGTATCGAGACCCGCCACCCGTTGGTAAAAGTCACAAACCACTGGCTGGATCGAGGCTATGAAATTCGATCGATGTTGTCCCACAACATTCGCTGCCCCTATTAGCTGCTCATCCCAAACAAGCAGGTTGGATGCCAAATCCTCCGAAGAGCGGCCACGCGCCTGTTTCAGTAAGTTGTTTCGCTGCCGAACGATTTGATCGAAGTCCGTTCGCGCTGCCCTGAATTCAGCACTTCCTATGGCGATTGTTTCATCCAACAAAGATCTTCGGATCGAGGGAGAGCCTTTAATGATGCCTAGATCGTCAGGACTAAAGACAACAATACGAACCGTGTCTCCCAAGTCTCGGAACCTCTTTAGTTTTTGCTTATTTACCTGAGCTTTTGAACGCCCGTGCGCTGCTAGCTCCACTTCAACAAGTGAGGTTCTGTCCCCATGTTCAACTTCGGCCCTCAAATAAGCGGACGGCCTCCCAGCAGCAACTAAGGCATCAACCTTTGCTCCGCGGAATGATCGAGCTCCACTCAACAAATGAAGACCTTCGATGAGGTTCGTTTTCCCATGTCCGTTCAACCCGATAACAAGAGTGACCTTTTCATTCAGCGCAACATCGGTTGCTAGGTGGTTACGGAAATCTGTAAGCCACAGGCGCTTAATGATCAATATCTTGTCGGTTTACTCAAGAAACTCGAACGGGCATTAACAGATACAGGAAGTCGCCACCTTCGCTTGAACGAAGGACCGCCGGTTTTAATGCATCAAGGGTTTCCAACACGACTTCATCACCAGGTGCCGCTTCCAATCCCTGAATGAGATAATCAGGGTTGAAGGCAACGGTCAGCTCATCTCCGTTGTATTGAGCATCAACTTCTTCGTGTGCTTGGCCCACATCTTGAGTAACGGCCATCAGTTCCACACAATCAGACTTCTGGGTGATTCTCAGCGGAGTCGTATCTCGCGCCATCAACTTCACTCGTCGAACAGCTTCCAACAAGGGCTCTCGACCAATGGTTAATTGGTTCGGATAACTACTCGGAATCAGTTGTCTGTAGTTAGGGAACTCTCCCTCAATTAGTCGGGTTGTTACCTGAACTTCACCGTTATCGACAGTTACATCAAAGCTGACCTCGCGTTCACCCAACCGAACAGTGACCTCATCAGACTCACCCAATACCCGTCCCAACTCATCGAGTGCTCTGGAAGGAACCAACACCTTCTGACCTTCACTCAAAACTGTTGCTTCAGGAAGATCGCGCACAGCGAGGCGATATGAATCGGTAGCTACAAGGCGAAGACCGCCATCCTCAGCCGACATCAAAACGCCAGTGAGAATGGGCCTCGCATCATCTCCGCTCGCAGCCCTCACAACTTGCTTCAAACCCGCTGCCAGGTCTGCTGTTGAGACCGATACCTCATCACCTTTCGGATCGGACAGAGAAGGAAAATCATCCACCGGAAGCGTACGGACCGAAAATTGGGAACGTCCCCCCGAAATTTTGGCCTCCTCCCCAGCAACCTCAACCTCAACTGCCCCAGAGTCAAGAGAACGAATGATGTCGACCGCTATACGCGACGGCAGAACGGCTTCACCAGATTCTGATACCGCTGCAGTCACTGACGCCCTAACGGTGATCTCTAAGTCACTCCCAGTCATCGTGAGAACGTCATTGTGTGCTTTCAAATGAATGCCAGTAAGAACTGGCAAAGCACCACCTCGGCTACTCACAGCTCTACTTGCAGTACTTAATTGTTCGACGAGTGCGTCGCGTTCACATCGAAATTTCACGTCGCCCTTCTTCTTTCTATTTGTTTTCTAAAATTAAATAGTGGTAATAGGTCCTGTGGATTGTGGACAAACTCACATAACCCCTAGTCAGTTGCTGTTTCTTTATCGACACTACTGTCCACCGCTACCCACAGGGGACGGAACGTGTTTAGAAAAAGTCCCAAAATGTGTGGATAACCGAACTTTGTCCACCCTATCCCCACAGTGAAATCCAGAGCTTTATCCACGGGCTAATTGGACTTAATGTCAGAAATCAGGGCACTTACTTGGTCGTAAACTTGTCGCCGTTCAGCCATTTGGTTTCCGACTTTTTCAACAGCGTGCATGACCGTTGTGTGATCCCTTCCACCGAACTCTCGAGCGATTGCTGGATAACTCAAGTCCGTCAATTCACGAACGACATACATGCTTATTTGGCGGGCCTGAACCAGGCTCCGGTGCCTTCGTTTTCCCATCAGCTCATCCACGTCATACCCAAACATTTCGGATGTGGCGTTGAGAATTCGATCTGGAGTGATTGGTCTGGACTCGTTGTTGTGAACAATGTCGCCGAGAACCCTCTCAGCAAGATCAACCGAAATAGGTTCATCAGTTAATGAGGCGTAAGCGCTGACCCGGATCAGGGCCCCCTCCAACTCACGGATGTTGTTCGTTATCAGTTCAGCAATAAATTCCAATGCTTCGTCAGGAACTTCACTTCGCGCCACTTCAGTTTTTTTCCTAAGAATCGCAAGGCGAGTTTCAACGTCAGGTGGTTGGATATCGGTAATGAGGCCCCATTCAAATCTGCTGCGAAGACGATCTTCCAACGTAGCGATATTCCTCGGAGGTCTGTCCGAAGACAAAATGACTTGTCTGCCAGCTCCATGAAGTGAATTGAATGTATGGAAAAACTCTTCTTGAAGCCCTTCTTTCCCTTCCATGAACTGAATGTCGTCGATTAACAAAACATCGATGTCGCGATAGCGACGCTTGAAGGTGCTGGTTGTGGAGGTACGTATCGCTTCAACGAATTCATTCATGAACGTCTCCGTCGACACATATCTAGCTGTGTAGTTGGGATATGTGCTCCTGATGTAATGAACTATGGCCTGGAGAAGATGGGTTTTTCCTAGTCCGGCGCCTCCATGAATAAACAGAGGGTTGTAACTTCTGCCCGGGGTTTCAGCTACGGCCAGTGCTGCTGCATGAGCGAATCGGTTGCTGGTTCCGGTGACGAACGACTCAAAGGTGTAGAGCGGATGAATCGTGTCTGTATAAGAATCACCAGCTGAACCATTTCGACCAGCAGTGTTGCTCGTTGGGCTTCCTAATCGATCCTGCAGGTCAGGTGCAGCAGGCGTTTCTTCTTCGACGCGAGGTTCGTCATCGATCAAGGGTGAGTTCTCGAGTTCTGGTTGCACGTCAATTTCGACGATGCTGGTTCTACACCCAGCATCAGCCAGTGCCGCTTCAACCATGGGCAAATACCGGTTCAGCACGCGGTCCCGGATGACACTGCTCGGAGCTACTAAGACAACGCGGTCGGTCGCCATCGTCACCATATGGAGATCACGGAACGAAGTAAGCCAAACCGCCTCTGAGACCTGACTTCGGAGTAATCCCCGGCAAGTTGTCCAAACAGCGTCAGCATTTAAGCCAATGCCGTCGGTTACGTCTACATTTTCCTGATTACTTAGGGTTTTATCAGCCATAAGGCCTCACAAGTCACACCGTGTGGAAAACCTGTGGCTGCTGTGTAAAACCCCAAGTCCCACTCATTCGCGAGTTGTGGAACCTAGCACTCCGTGGCCAACAAGAGCAAAACAACTACTTTAAGTGGTAACTTTGTAACTATTACGTCGCATTTAGCACGTTCCGCGCGAGAATTGACAAACCACGCGAAAACTCAGGACTTTCAGCTAGCGCGTTTCCGTTTCATTGCATTCCCCCCTAGGCTGATTCCGTTCAGATGTAGTCGAATGACTCATCAGACAAGTTTTAAGAAAATTCCTATTCAACTGTCCAAATTGTTGTCCTGTAAGGCAATCGTGGACTCTAGATAAAAAGCGATGCAATCAACGATCGCGGTCTAGCTCCTTCCCCTTTCAGGTACCGCAACGGACTTATCCAGCCCCAAATCGGAGGCCGAGATTATGAAACGTACCTTCCAACCCAATACCCGTCGACGGTCGCGCCGACACGGTTTCCGGCACCGGATGTCAAGCAAAGCAGGACGGTCAATCATCAAAGCACGGCGTGCTAAGGGCCGGCAACGGCTGAGCGCTTGATTGAAAGTTGTACCCAAAGAGCCGATTTTGTCGCACTAAGGCGTTCTAATAGGCTATCTGGGCAGCATTTTTGGATGATGTTCTCTCCTGATTCAACCCTAAAAAATCCGCGCGTGGCTTATGCAATAGGGCGTAGCTATGGAAACGCGGTTCGACGAAATCGCACAAGAAGACAAAGCCAGGCAATTCTTCGTGAAGCAGAAAATCAACTCCCGAAGGGCCGTTACTTAATAGGAGTTCGACCGTCGGCTTCGTCCGTCGCTTTCTCGCAATTACATGAGGACATGACCGATCTCATAGTTCGATTGGAAGAAGAAAAATGAACTTCCCCAAGATGCTCCTCACGAAACTCATCCGCGTGTACCAGACACTTACCTCACGACGAATCCCTGTCTGCCGATTTGATCCGACATGTTCCCGCTACGCCATAGAAGCTATCGAACACCATGGGGCTCTGCGGGGAGCCATACATGCAGTGCGCAGGATTTGTAGGTGCCATCCTTGGGGAGGGTGGGGATATGACCCCGTACCAGCCTCAACCCAAAGAGTTGAGGTCTGATGTTTGACTTAATTGCACGCGTCCTGTCTTGGTTCTACGACTTTTCTGGCAGCTATGCGATTTCCATCGTACTTCTGACATTTCTGATCATGTTGATTCTGACGCCTTTAACACTCAAAGGCACACGCTCGATGATGCGGATACAACAACTGCAGCCAGAGTTGAAAAGGATACAGACTCAACATAAAGGAGACCGCCAGAAAATCAATGAAGCCACCATGGCCCTGTATCAACAACATGGCGCAAACCCGTTAGCTGGCTGCCTTCCTACCCTGGTTCAACTTCCAGTATTTATCGTTCTTTACCGAGTTATTAACGGCATGACCAAGATGGGTGGGGATGGAATTCCCAACCCGTCTTATCTAAAGAAAGACTCAGCTCTTTACCAGGATTTGGTTAGCGACAACGGTGAGATGGTGTCGTTCGGAATTGATTTATCAGAAGCAGCCAAAGATGTAATACAAGCCAACTTCGTCGACGGCCTCCCCTACTTGGCTCTCGTGGCGATTACTTTCATCTTGTCTTTTCTCCAACAAGCGCAAATGAAAGCACATCGCGGAGACGCTGCTGCACAAAATCCGCAGATGGAAATGCTGATGAAAATCATGCCCTACATGCTGCCCATCTTCGCGTTTTTGGTTCAAGCGGCTCTCGGTGTTTATTTCATTGCTTCGAGCCTGTACCGAATAGCTCAACAAGCATTCATCCATAAGACTATGAAGCCGGTAACAACTGACGCTGCGCCCATCGAAACTGACGCTATCCCAATTGACACGGATTCTATTGAAGAAGAACCTGTCACCAAAGAGGTCACGAACCAACGTTCAAAGAAGGCAATAGAGGCTCAGGACGAGCGCCGCCAGGCCCGTGAAGAGCGGAGCAAACAAAGAAGATCTGGACGACGACCGCCTTCTTCGAAGAAAGAATCACCCAAGGCACAAAAATCGAAGAACGAAGAGGAACAGAACCCCATTCAATCCAAACGAACTTCTGGTGACGGGCGCACCAAGAAAAGGCGTAAATGACCATGGATTGGATAGTTACTACAGGACCGACTGTTGAGGCGGCACTTGACATTGCCTTAGATGAGTTGTCTGTAACCCAGGAAGATATTGAATTCGAAGTTGTTAAAGAGCCAAAGAATTCACTCTTTGGGTCTCGTCGAAACCGAGCTCAAGTGCGGGCGCGTATTCGTCCAGTTGAGCCCCCAGCTAAGCGTGAGTGGAGAAGACCAGCTAAGTCAGACAAGCGCAAAAAGGCAAAAAAACAAGGCCAGAACGCTAAAACAAGGCCCACTAAAGACACCGACAGAAAACGGCCCCAAACTTCTGGAGTTAATCGAAACAAAAAGACAGCTAAGTCCCCGAGAAAAGAAAACAAGACAGCGGCGAATACTGTTTCCCACGAGAACGGGCAAGCTTCAAAGGCACCAAACATCAGGAAAAGAACTATTACGAGCACTCCTGAACAAACGAACGTACGTTCGATAGATGACCGAAATGACTCCCCACAACCCGAGCCAACAAAGGTTCGGCGTACCAGAAAGATCGACCACTAGGGAACACTTCCCTTTAAGAGAAGCAGGAGACTGCGATGACCACTGAAATGAACGTTGAAGAACAACAGCAATTGGTTGGTGAGTTCCTACAAGGCCTTGCTCAGTCATTTGGTATTAAAGCTGATGCCGAAAATGTGTTTTCTGACGAAGACAGCTTTGAAGTCAACTTGGCAGGCGACGACAAAGAGCTTGGATTGTTGATTGGGCCCAAAGGCAATCACCTCGTTGCGATACATGAGGTATCTAAGACAATGTTGCAACGGCGGATGCCAGGAGTTAACAGGGCTCGTATTCGTGTCGACGTGGGCGGCTATAGAAGTCGACGTAGAGAGGCTCTTAGCGCCTATGTGCAGGAGTTGGCCAAAAGCGTTGCCAGCGAAGGAGTTGAAAAAGGATTGGAACCGATGAACGCCGCGGATCGAAAAGTGGTTCACGACACAGTCAATGAAATTTCCGGTGTCGGCACCATCTCAGTTGGCGATGAACCTAGGCGACGCGTGGTTCTCGTTGTCTCCAGCGACTGAGACAATTCATGAGCTCGCGACAGCTCGCAGAGCTCCTAGAGAGAGCACAGAACCTGGGACACATCGGGCCTGGGGAAATCGACAGCTACGTCAAACATTCCATCTCCCATCTTTCCGTAGCTGATCCAGCGCCCGGATCGCGTTGGTGCGACTTGGGCTCAGGTGGTGGTCTGCCAGGACTTATAGTCGCAGTTGAACGACCGGACCTGAAGTTGACTTTGTTAGACCGTTCATCAACGAGGGTTGAATTTCTTGCAGAAGCTGTGAATCAGCTGGATGTTGGGGCGAATTTGGAAGTGGTTGAAGGTGATGCCACTGTGCTGGCTCACAATGGTCTTTACCGGGGTGAGTTTGATGGTGTTTTTTGTCGCTCCTTCGGCCCCCCTTCGATTACTGCTGAATGTGCAATAGGGTTTTTGCGCAAGACAGGCTGTTTGGTTGTGAGTGAACCCCCGACGGCGTCGACGCGACGTTGGTCTTTGAAAAGTTTGCAGACATTGGGGTTCGCGGGAGTTGAAATGATTGACGGACCGCCAAGATTCGCAAAATTAGCAGTTGCTACTCCCCCAGGACCTGACGTGCCAAGAACATGGAAACAGATGACTAAGAAGCCTCTGTTTTAAACCTAGAGGGGAGACAGGCTGGCTTGTTGAGAGTTTGTTTCACGTGAAACGAAGCCTTGGTCCTTGACCAGGCCATTTAAAAAGACTGAGATTGGGTTGTTAGCCGTACCTATGTCGGTTCGTTGAAAGAGATGGGTCTTTGTCGCGAATTCTTGCGGTAGCCAATCAGAAGGGTGGCGTTGGAAAGACCACCACCGTTGTGAGTGTTGCTACAAATGTTGCGTTGTCAGGGTATAGGACTCTCCTAATCGATCTTGATCCGCAAGGGAATGCAACGACTGGTCTTGGCGTGAACCCGCGAAACCTCGAAAGCTCGAGCTATAACGTTCTAGTCCAGCAGCTTCCAATTAGTGCTACCCGTGTTGAGACCGTTGTGGAGGGGCTCGACCTCGTTCCCGCGACTATGGACTTAGCGGGCGCAGAGGTGGAACTTGTTCCGATGTTCAGTAGAGAACTTCGGCTTCGTTCCGCTCTTGCTCTAGTTTCCAGTGAGTATGACTACATCTTTATTGACTGCCCTCCCAGTTTGGGGATGTTGACAGTAAATAGTTTGGCGGCGGCGACGGAAGTAATTGTTCCCCTCCAGTGTGAATATTATGCGTTGGAAGGTCTCGGACAGCTCCTGGGGAATGTTGCGCTCGTTCAAGAAAGTTTGAATGCGGACCTGCAGGTGTCATCCATAGTGCTGGTGATGTTTGACGCTCGAACCCGGCTAGCAGAGCAAGTTGCTGCGGAGGTTAGGGAACATTTCGGGGACTTGGTTTTGAAGACGGTTGTTCCGCGTTCAGTTCGTTTGTCGGAGGCTCCGAGTTATGGGAAACCCGTTGAACTTTATGATCCGAGCAGCAGTGGGGCTTTTGCATACCGTGAAGTCACTAAAGAAATTATTGGTCAACAACTCACAGATCCAGAGACTCTGTCTGAAAGGAGCTTTTGATGGCGCGCCCACAGGGAGGATTAGGACGAGGCATAGGGGCTTTAATCCCTCCTGCTGATCCCAGCACCAAGTCAAAAGATGAGGGTTCACAGCGGCCAGATTCACCTCCACAGAGGCCAGAACCCGGTGGGTACGTGGAAATTCCGCTAGACGCCATAGTTGTCAATCAGCTGCAACCCAGAAAGGTCTTCGAGGATGACGCACTGAGGGTTCTAGCGGAGTCAATAAGACGTTTTGGTGTGTTGCAACCTGTGGTGGTTCGACGTAGCGATGGCGATAAACCCTTTGAATTGATAGCAGGGGAGCGACGGTGGCGTGCCTCGGAATTGGCTGGAAAACCAACGGTGCCCGCTGTCGTTCGGAATTCAACTGAAGAGTCAAGCCTGGTCGAAGCTCTTGTTGAGAATCTACATCGCGAGGATTTAAATCCGTTAGAGGAAGCCGCCGCGTTCAGGCAATTACTGGACGATTTTGGCGTAACTCACTCTGAGCTGGGGGACCGTCTAGGGAAAGGACGCGCCACGATCTCGAATTCGGTCCGCTTGCTTGAACTGCCGGCTGATGCCCAAATGGCAATAGTTGAAGGGAAAATCACAGCAGGACACGCAAGAGCATTGTTGGCATGTAGTTCTTTGGCCCAGCAGACCGATCTTTTAAGCAAGATTATGGGTGAAAATATTTCAGTACGTGAGGCTGAAGCCATTGCAAAAGAAAAAGTTGCTTCTGGGTTGCCTGCTCGACCAAAGCCCCGAAACACAATGCCTCAAGCTTCTGTTCTGGAAGCACAAAATCAACTTGGTGACTATTTAAATACCACGGTAAGTGTTCAGTTAAACGCTAACCGTGGTAAAATAACGATAGATTTCGCTACGGTAGACGACTTACAGCGAATCTATGACCTCATCTGCCCGAATGGCGACATGGATTAACTTGGTTTCGGTTGGTAAAGAGGTCGAGATTCTCGATGATTAATTAAGACCTGCTTCAACGAACTGGCGGAGCGCAGCCGTCACGACTTTGGCCATGGCCTGGTGGCCTCTAACCAAAGCGTTAATGTCGTCAATTCTCAAGAGTAAAGCCGGCATCCGGGTTTCACGCAGTAGAGGAAGTCTCATTCCGAGGGACGGGACGTCGCCAAACAAGTCAGATAGATCATTGGAGATCACCTCGCCTAACTGTTTGCCAGTCGGACTTTCAAAATGGTCACCCAAGAAATGACAAACGGAAGAACCTTCGTCGCGAACCTCGACCCCAAAACAGAAATCCGCGTCGAACCCATTTGCCTGCCGGGCATGGTTGCTCCAGTCAGGGTGATGAGAAGTTAATACTTTTGCCCCGGTCTCAATCAGCGTTCTCCGTAGAGAGGCCACGACCGCGTCAAGGCCACCAGTCTCGGCCAATAAAATTTTGTAGCCATTGAGTTCAGTACTGGGGTGCAAAAATCTTTGTTCTTCTTGTAATCGGGATAAATCCGTTGCTTCACCAAACCGCGTCCCAACTCGATTCAACAGCTCAATAGTGACGGGGCCACACACACCATCAGGTACAAGACCCGCGTTGAGCTGGAAATCCACCAACGAGTCAGCGGTTTGTTGATCATGAATGCCATCGATTTGTCCCATCGGAAAACCGAGGGAAGTCAGAAGTCTTTGTAGATCTGCAACGTCGTCGCCTCTAAGAGGACGTACTTGTAGGTATAACAACCGTGAACCTAAGCGGTGTCCAGCCTCAACCAGCTGGCTCCAAGTTTGAGAACCACAAATCCCATCGACGTCTATGGATCGTTGTACTTGGAAATTCTTTAAAGCTGTTTCAGTCAAGTCACCAAAAAGACCATCAAGGTCACCGACCTCATGGCCGAGAGAAACCAGCCTGGTTTGCAGATCACGAACATGGTCCCCTTGAGCCCCGACGCCAAATGGACGAATGAGAGAATGATCTACAGGAATTCGCCGATCTCCTCAAGCAGAGCGCCCTTGGGTTTTGCTCCGATAAGTTTCTTGGCGGGCTCGCCATTCTCGAAGACGATGAGAGCCGGGATACTCATTATTTCGTAGCGCCTCGCAAGATCGGGGCTGTCGTCAACATTTACTTTGGCGATTTTGATGTTTTCTTGCTCAACTGCGATCTCTTCGAGGATGGGAGCAATCATTTTGCAGGGGCCACACCACTCGGCCCAGAAGTCGACAAGAACTGGGGTGTCGGAAGAAGAAATTGTCTCATCGAACGAGTTCATATCAAGGTCAGTGATTCCTTCAGCCATCTCTAACTCCTTATCTTAGGTGAAGGCACTCTAGTGCCATTTGGGACATAAATATCGGCTTAGCCGCAGACCTCGGGGCTATCTCAAGTTTTACGACGGGTACTCCTCTAACCACCGCTCAGCATCAATTGCTGCCATACATCCTGATCCCGCTGCGGTGATCGCTTGACGGTAGTAGTCGTCTTGGACATCCCCACAAGCGAAGACCCCGGGTACTTTGGTCAGGCTGCTATTTGGTTCCGTGACGAGGTACCCGTTTTCTTTCAGTTCCAAATGGCCTTTGAATAGATCAGTGTTGGGACGATGACCAATTGCAATAAAGAGTCCATCCACTGAAAGCGACCGTGTTGCTTCAGTAAGCGTGTCTTTAAGGGTGACTCCTGAGAGCTTTCCTTCGCCTTGGATTTCTACCACCTGGCTGTTCCACAAGATCTCAATTTTCGGGTTGTCGAATGCTCGCTGACACATGATTTTTGAGGCGCGAAGCTCATCGCGTCGATGCACCAAATACACCTTGGAAGCAAACTTTGTTAAAAAGGTGGCCTCTTCTACTGCGCTATCGCCACCGCCCACAACGGCTATCTCTTGATCTCTGAAGAAGAAACCATCACAGGTTGCGCAAGTTGAAAGACCATGCCCGATGAGCCGGTCCTCATTTGGGAGGCCCAACATCAGACTTTGAGCGCCGGTCGACACTATGACCGTATGGGATTTATATGAGGTCTCGCCAACTTCAATAGTGAATGGACGTTCGCTGAAATCAACGTTCGTGACCTTTGCAGTGATGAACTCCGCTCCGAACCTTGAAGCTTGAGAACGGAAGTTTGACATCAGTTCGGGACCCATAATCCCGTCGGGAAATCCTGGAAAATTTTCTACGTCGGTCGTCAACATAAGTTGGCCACCTGGTTGGTCACTTGTGGAAGAAGGCTCACCTTCGATGACAAGTGGAGCCATGTTGGCTCGAGCGGTGTAAATGGCTGCCGTAAGGCCAGCAGGGCCGCTGCCGATGATTATGACGTCATGGGTATCGTTCACATTTTCTCCAGTAGAGATATTTCTAGGTTGGGTTCAAGCAACGCGTTTAGACCAGAAAAAAGTTCCGACTAAAGCGAATACAGCGCCCAATAGAAGATAAGCGGCCCACACATCGCCGGGGAGTAACTGGTTCACGATTTTTACCGCAGCTATGACGAACAAGATGATCGCGGCCGAGGCGGCGATCAAAATAGCGATGCTGTAAACGACAAGCCGGGCGACGAAAAGTAGAGGTCCGGTTGTCTTACCTCGCACTGATTTAACAAGGTTTACGACAACACTCGTCGCCTGAGACGCCAGACCGTCATCTGTTGACTTTTCTTCCGGCTGAGCAGTCACAGAGTGATCTTATCCATGACTACACAGCTATTTGAAGGTGGAGACAGTTAGCCATATATGGGCCGACCCGTAACCGTAAGCCCTGTGATAGTCACGCGATGTCCGCCGATAGCTAGTTCTTGTCCTAAGTCAGTGATCCAAAGCAACAATGTCGCGCCGGACGATCCTTCTAGGTCGACGGTAATAGTGCCACTGATTTCTTCCCGTTTCGCGACGGGCTGGCCCCACGTCGCGCCAGCACCAGCAGCGTCTTTGTCTGAAGTAAAGATTTCAAAAGACCAGTCAATATTGGGAGAACTAATTCGCAACCGGTCTATTTGTTGAGGAGGGCCGAGTCCGATGATGAGACCGACTCCCTCTTTTAATTTCCCAAAATCACTAGTCGTGTATCGCTCTGTGTACCAGCCGGTGCTCGAGTCTCCATCATTGATGAACACGATTTTTTCAGGGTGTTCTTCTCTGACCGGGCGGCCGGCTGGGTCGAAATCTACGATTCTCACAATCTGAAGTTCAGCGGAAATAGCCCCTGGGCGAGAAGTCACTGGAGGAGTGCCGAGATTTGGGCTCTCAAAGCTCTCAATAATCAGTGGTTGTTCCGGTTCCAGCCGTACTACCTCCCTGACGTTGTCGACGAGAGATGAGCCAATTTGTGTTCTGGTGACAAAGAGGCCTACAAGAATGACCACAGCCGCCAACATGGCGACGAACGCAGCCGGAGCGAGCCATGAACGCTCCGCCTGTAAGTAATCAATCTGTTCAGATTCTTCGGTAGTCGCGAGACGATCCAGATCTTGGTTGAGTGATCGTAACGCCAGCACGAGAGCCGAAGCGCTAGACCATTGGCCTTCAATATCAACAGACCGACGTATCAGTTGACGAAATGAAACAGAAACTGATGGGTGGAGTTCATGACGGCCTTGATGATCAAGCTGAGGACGAAAACCCACTAGAAGTTCATGAATCAGTTCCCCCAGAGCAACGATGTCATCTTGAGGACGGGCCGGGATCTTGTTTGCATCTCCTGTGGGGGGGCCTTCGACAATTACGACAGTGCCGTCTTTTCGGAGGCCTATATGACTCGTTTGAAGATCACCTATAGCGAATCCGGCCGCGTGAAGCGCTGACAGCGCTTCACCGAGCTGGATTGCAATTTCTAGTGTCTCTTCAGCGGGAAGAGTTCCTTTAGTGGACAGGTGCTCTGCCAGACTCTCCTCGGGCAAAGATTCTGTTACGAGGCCGAACCGGTCATCAAATTCAATCGTGTCCAAAACATGCAGCAGTGCGGGATGTTCGAGGCGGGTCAAAGACCGAGCCTGAAGTTGAACCCGTTTCCCAATCTCGGTTTTAGGATCTAGAACCCTGATTGTGACTAGACGGTCTAATGTCCGGTCTAACCCGGACCAAGATTCGACTGGGCCGACGCGGACACGCTCGTCAATTCGATATCTCTCATGACCGTCGACCATTTTGTCGTAAAGGCCGGTCAGTTAGCTGTTTGGAACGCGACGCCTATTGTCCCGATCCCCGCGTGAGCCCCAACCACGGGGCCAACCTGGCCGACTAATACTTCGACATTTACAACCGACCTGACCTGTTCTAAGAAAGAGTCGACGTCGTCACAAGCAGCGTGAGTCACAAAGATTTGTTCGATTTGGTCAGCGTTCTGTTCCACTACCCCAACTAGATAACTGAGGGCCTTACCTCTGGTGCGTTGTTTGCCAGCGGGCTCAACCACTCCGTTACGAACTTCAATTATAGGTTTTATTGAAAGCATCGAACCGAGAAGAGACCCAGCAGCACCGATACGGCCTCCTTTACGCAAATTTTCAAGCGTATCCAAGGCAGCATGGACCTGTGTTCGATTAATGCTGTCAGTTGCTATTGCCGAGACTTCCTCGATGGTGGCACCCGAATTAGCTGCCGTTGCCGCCCTTACGACAACTGAACCAAGTCCCAATGTCACCGTCCTGCTGTCGATGACTCTAACTTCAATTTCATCTTTAACTAATTGGGCTGCTTGTTGCGCGGCATCAATAGTGGCGGAAAGTTCTCCGCTCAGAATTATTGCCACAATACCGGTAGCCCCCTCGCTGGCTGCGTTCTGGAACTCCTCGACAAAAGCCCCAGGGGAGGGAGCGGCTGTTGAAGGCAATTCATCAGAAATCTGGCACTTTTCCCAAAATTGGTCAGTAGTAAGTTCAACTCGATCAACAAACTCAGTGTCTCCGAATCTAATTTTTAGAGGCACAATTTTGATATTCATCTCAGTAATGAGATTGTCGGGAAGATCGCACGAACTATCAGTGACAATGTGAACTGAAGCCATAATGATTTTTATCCTTTTAAGATTTTGAGTTTGATCGAGTTGCCCGGAAGTTTGAAACTAGTTGGGAGAGGCTCGGTATACCCAACACTGCCGAGGTGGCGAAATGAACTCCTAGTATTGCGACCCCAATTAGAGATACTTGGATGAGTGGTTGTTCAATCTTAAGTTGCCGAAGAGCCACTGCCGCGCTGAGGGCAGACAACGTGGGCACTACGTGCTTCCAAAGAGATGATTCCGTCAGCCGTTTAAGTTGCCATCCGGAAACGACGTGTTTGCGTAGCATCCAAAACTCGACCCAGGCGCCAATAGCAGACCCAAGAGCTAAGCCGACTGGTCCTAGCCGAGCGGGGAGATTTGAGGAGTTACGGGTGATTTCAGATAACGGTCCCCACACGAGAGTCCAATCCCCGAAACCAATCATGGTTTGACCGAGAACTAACACTTGCTCGAACTGGAACATCAAAACAGCGCCAGCTATTAATGAAACGAGAACTCTTTTAACAGCTATCCGGGCGGGCGTCCTTGTATCACCCGAACTGAAACACACGCTTTGGAGTAGACGTGAGGACATTAGAGCTGGGAGACCGAGGGAATAGGCGCTGAGAGTTAATCCGATTACCATTAAATCGTCCGGTGCTATCCGGACACGGAAGCCTCCAAGATTAAAAAGAGCGTCCGCTATTTGGGGTCCGGCTGCCAGGTACAAGGCCAGGAGTGGGCCAGCCAGCCACAACATTTGGAGTAATCGTCCCGACAGTCGTTGGCTGATGGCCTCCGTATCTTCAGAACGGCTCAGCTCCGGAAGCTCTACGGCGACGATACTTGTCGCGATAAGAGCGACGGGTAGTAGGTACAGCGTTTGCGCGGCCGCCAAAGACGAGGCCGCGCCGAGGGATAAGAGTGAAGCCAGCGCGAGATCAATGAATGACGAAAATTGTAAAGCCCCTCTCCCGAGAACTGCTGGCAGGAACCTTTTGAGCACCAAAACGGTGGAAGGGTCCTTCCAAAATAGGGTCATTCGAATCTGAGGGTTTTCGCGTAACACACTGGGTATTTGGATAAGGACCTGGAGAACGGAGCCAATAACAAGTGCCCACGCCAACGCCTCAGCGGACGAGGAGTCGCGAATTTCCGACACAGCGATTGATATCAGAACTGATATTTGGGCCAAATTCCAGACAACGGGAGCTGCGTAGCCCAGGAAGAACCGTCCATGGCTGTTCAGAAGCGCTAGGCACCAAGCGCTCATAACTAGGACACCGGCACCAAGCAGAATGATGCGAACTAGGCGGACTGTTAAATCGAAACGGTCTCCCGTAAAACCCCATGCGACGGCTCTCGTTATTGGTTCTGCAGCCAAGAAACCAATCGCAGTTAAAAAGGCGACAAGGCAGACTAAAAAGGACGCGACACCACCAGCCAATTTTCCCGCTCTGTCTGGGTCCGTATCGGCTAGCCGACTGTATTCAGGGACGAAGGCGGCGGATAAAGCCCCTTCCCCAAATAGGTTTTGCAGAATATTAGGAATCCGTTGAGCCGCCGCGAAGGCATCGCCAACGAGCCCAATCCCAAGAACATTGGTGATAAGGACTGAACGAATTACACCAAAAAATCTGGAGAGCCCAATTCCCCCTGCAGCTGCACCGGCCCCGGATCCACTCATACCTGTCGGGCCTTTCTTCTTCGGCTGTCAACGAGCCACCAAAAAGCTAGGAATACGGCAGCTCCGATTGTCAGCCCTAGGCCAACTCCGGTGGGTGTAGTGGCGCGAAGAGCAGCTTGGGCTTTCCCAATCATGAGTCCACCATTGGGGGAGTGAAGTTCAATTGAAATTGGGAAAGAACCGGACCCCAGAGCTCTTAAACGGAAGCGGTGAGTAGTGACTCCGGGGTCAAGTACGAGCGTTGTGCTTTCGCCATCATCAAAATCCTCGACCGTTAATCGTTCGCTGATGATTTTTAACTCAACTCGCAGAGGTATACCGGCTCTGTTTTGAAAACTGAAAGGAACGGAAGCTTTTTGTGAGGTCAACTGGATGGATTCATCTGGGGGTATGTCGACCAGACTTGTTTCTAAACGAACCAGGTCAACTGTGGATCCCCAGAGTTCCCGTTGCTCCAACTCAGAAACATCGCTCGACAAACTCAGTAACAATTTGTCGGATAGTTGGTCGTAAGTTGTTGCGTCTTCATCGCGAACCATTGATCGAAGAGCCTCTAAATGTCGGACAGCCTCTCGGTAGTCAGCGAAGTTTCGGGTCGAGGAACTGAGACGAGTTCGAATTCGAAATTGTTGAGGTTGCCCACCTTCGACCAGGAGCGAAGTATTTATCGTTTCACTTGCCGATAAGGGGTCAAGCCACTCCAAATTTTCAATGCCGGCAAGAAAGAGGTCGGCGAACTCAGGGCCTCTTTCGCTACTTCCGAGGGAAATTGTCAGTAGTGGGTTGGATTGATCTGTCAGTGCGATGGCGGCCAGATGAGATAATGCCCGATGTGCCGCACTGGATGGTGTGTCGTGCGGTTGTTCAGGGGCAAGGTCGTCTATGACTAATCCTCTCAGCGTTGACGAGCTAGTCAATAGTTCGACAGGCCCCCGAGGACTTTTCTCAGGGATGGGTGACAACGAAACAGCCTTGACCACTACCTCGCGGATCCCGCGATCCCATCGGACGTCCAGTTGTGCTTCGTCAGCGCGTCCGTGGCCAACCCAAAAGGTCGGAGGAGCAAGCGTTCCAAATCGAGCCAGCTGTTCTGAGCCCATATCCAGAAGTAACGAAACTTCACCTCTCAAACCAGCGTCTACTAATGAAGCTTCGTTAATCGGGGTAAAAGAATTTCGTACGACTTCATGATTTGTTGAACCAAGTTTGACCGAAGTGTCGGTGAACAAATCTTGATTCATCAAAGTTGGGTGAAGAGTGATGATTACCGGAATTGAAGGATGAGAACTAAAGACATCCAGCCATTCATCAATTGAAGCGGGCCCTGAATTTGAAGAGCTGAGAGCAGTTTGTAGATCGGCGACAACCGCGAGCCGAAGTTTTTGTGAAGGACCATCACCGGTTCGGATCAAATGTGTCGAAACTTTGCCGATTAATTCCTGACGTGCAGTTCTCATCTCGATACTGACGGGATAGACGCCAGGCCGGGCTATGCGGATCCCCTCAGATTTTGAGTTGGTGATAGGGAGGTCGATTGTCGCTCGACCCCAGGCATCGGGCCTCAGTTCTGCTAGATCAAACCGAAGCGAAGTGAGGACGCCTCCCAAGTTCTCTGCAACCGTTGAGTCCAGGAACTGAACCTCGTTCTTTACTGGTTCGTGGATTGTGACCGTGATCTGGTCTCCGGCTGTGACAACGCCGGGAAGTTGCAGGTCCATCTTGAACGATTGACCGACTCGAGTAGTCGAAGATTGGTGAAATATTTGCATTCCACCAGAACCAACTTCGGCAGCGCCAATAGCGTTAGATGCGCCCATTGCTATTACGAAACCAATTAGCGAAGCCGTTAATAACCTCTGGATGTTCATGAGGTGACGGTCCACTGCAGTACAGCAAGTCCACCATATTTCTTAATAAATCCCATGGATTCATATAGTGATAGGGCATTCGAATTACTGACTTGAGTATTGACTAGTAACTCCTTAACAAAACGTTTCTTTGACCATTGCAGAGCATCGGCGACCAGAGAACGTCCAATGCCAATCCTTTGGTGACGAGGATCTACCGCAACGCGTTGGAGAAAACCCATCCGACCCGATCGGCCCGTTATCGCAAATCCGGCCGGAGTGTCCTGAACGTCGACACGGATTCTGGTTTTTGAGGTCGCAGAGATCGCTTCAGCAAGTGCTAGGCCATCGAATTGCCAAAATTGTGGGAATGCTGAACTGTCGATCTTCAGGAGTTCTTCCCAATCGGAACGACGAAACCTTCTTGAGGGGCGCGTCGGAAGATCGATCGGAGTTTCAAAATTATGGGCCAGCAGAAAGAGCTCTTCGTGAAGAGTGAAGCCAAGATCGGCAAAGAACTGTTGTTCTCTAGGTCTCAAAGCTGAGGTGAAAACTTTCTCTGCCCCTGCCTTGGAGAGGTCGTCTAGCGAATGCAGAACTTCGGCTTTTCGGAGCTTTTGAGTTGGGAGCAGGGGAGTTACATGCGCGACTAAATGAGTAGTGCCACTCATTCGGACACGTAGGCCATTTGAGCTCCATTGGAGCAGATGGTCTGACGACACGGACCCCTCCCAGTAACGAAGTTATAGGGGTGAATTAACTAGGGGTGGTCGCGTGGGCTGCCTTGGACGAGTTTTATCCTGCTAGACGAGTCTCAACGTGCTCTAACGCCTCGTCCTCGGTCACATCCATACTTATCGAAAGTTCAGAGATCAAAATTTGACGTGACTTGTCGAGCATAGATTTTTCCCCAGCGGAAAGACCCTTCGCGGATTCGCGTAGCGCAAGATTTCTGACAACTTCGGCTACTTGGTAAATGTCGCCAGACTTCAGTTTCTCTTGATGGTTTTTGAAGCGGCGACTCCAGTTAGCCGGTTCACGGATGTCTTTCTTCGCTAATAGTTCGAACAGGTCTTCAACGTCGTCTTCGTCGATAGGAGGGCGCATACCTACTGAATCGGCCATGTCCGCAGGGACCGACAAAGTCAAGTCCCCGTGAGCTGTTTCGAGAACTAGATATTCGCGTTCTTCTCCGAACGCCTTCCTCTTCTCTCGAGCAGTAATAAGCGCTGCGCCGTGATGCGGGTAAATCACTCGATCGCCGAGGTCAAACTTCATGCCCACTCCATCAAACTTTTGATTCCCGGCCCAGTATGGAATCCGGACCTCTAAGGTTGCCACGACTAGAACGGATCTCCAACCGGTTGGTCGAAGATATCTGAGAGTAATTTGATGCTTTGCGGTTAAATCCGTTCAGCTTTACTTCCAGACGAAGCTACGGTTCCTTCCTATGGATGGCATCGCTCAATCCGATCGCGATGACCTAGTTCGCCGTGTCGGAAGTCTCAGTGAACGTTTTGTGGACGCTGGTTGGCGCTTTTTTGTGGTTGGTGGTGTTGTCAGAGACTTGTTGTTGGGGAAACGTAGTGGTGATATCGATATCACCACCGATGCTCACCCTGAAGAGACGGCTTCAATTTTGGCTGATTGGGGAGAGGCTGTATGGGACCAAGGTGCGCGATTTGGAACCATCGGAGCTCGCTCCGGTGATGTCGTCGTCGAAGTCACAACGCACCGCTCAGAACAATATGAAGAGACTTCGCGAAAGCCACAAGTGAAATTTTCCGGGGCGATTGAAGATGATCTTGCCAGACGAGACTTCACCGTTAATTCAATGGCAATTGAACTTCCATCTTGGCGGTTAGTAGACCCTTTCAATGGGAGAGAACACTTAGAGCAGGGTGTTTTATCGACGCCCCTCGGACCTCAAACCGCATTTTCAGAAGATCCCTTACGAATGTTGAGAGCGGCGCGTTTTATAGCTGGATATGGGTTGACGCCAGATCAAGAACTAGAAGATGCCATCGCCAGCATCGCGGAACGCCTATCAATTGTCTCGAAAGAACGCATCAATGACGAAATGACGAAATTTTTACTAGTGGAACAGCCCGGTGAAGGTGTTGCTTTGTTGCAACGCACCGGGTTGATACAACAGATTTTCCCCAAAGCTAGGAATTTCGAAGCGATTAAGCCCGACGCAGTTAATTTGGTTCAGCCCGACCTTGTGGCCCGGTGGGCCTCGCTGCTTTGGCCCGTGGTGGGAGAAGCTGGCTCGGCCCGGAGCCTTTTGAATGATCTGAGAGTATCCAAATCAATTTCGTCTCAGGTAGCGGCGATTCTGGATGCATGCCAGCAATTAACGCAAGCCGCAGACGTAAATCCATCTTCGATTCGACGATTACTGCATGCGACCCGACCGAATACCGTCGCGGCGATCACCCTAGTTAAGGCATACGGACAGGCCCCGCCGGACGAAGTTCTTATAGCTATGAACAGGCTTGAGGAGGAAGAGGGCACGCAAAGTTTCGAAGTGCCTCTTGATGGCTTTGAAGTCACCGACTTAATAGGAAAAAAAGGGCCTGACGTTGGAACCACCCTGAACCGCTTGATGGAACACAGGCTTGATTCGGGGCCTCTGTCGAAAGAAGAAGCAATTGCTTTGGTCTTGGAATGGCAAAGTAGCGGGTAGCGATGACTACGCTGGCCGTGTGCAATTCGTTCCGCACCTAACGAAAACAGACGCAACACAAGAGCTGGGAGAAGTCGAT
Source organism: Acidimicrobiales bacterium MED-G01 (assembly GCA_002457435.1). Classification (GTDB taxonomy): domain Bacteria; phylum Actinomycetota; class Acidimicrobiia; order Acidimicrobiales; family Poriferisodalaceae; genus MedAcidi-G3. The sequence continues at coordinate 107,997 of NTLA01000003.1, forward strand.
TACCGGCTCCAGCGCCGACGTTTACTCAGCGACATAGAACGCGGAGTGGTTGACCGGTCAGAAGCTTGCGATGTCCACCCGGAGCTACTTCGCGTTGCTCGTAACGCAGCCCCTCGAAGCGCGGAGGACTGCCCGTTGTGTCTGAAAGACGAGTTGCGCCTAGTTGCCTACGTTTTTGGTCCTCGATTGGGAGCCGGTGGTAAATGCGTTATCTCCGATGAAGAACTCCAAAAAATTAGTCAACGACAAGGAAAATTCGTCTCTTACGAGGTCGAAGTCTGCGCGAGCTGTGGGTGGAACCATCTTCGCCGCAGCTATCCCCTCGAATGACCTTCAGGTAACTGCGGCAGAGTAGAAGTACACCGGATCGGTACTCTCCCTAATTGAGTCTTATTGAAGCCAATTAGCGTCGGAGCACTGTTAGGTACATGTCAGATCCATATGGGGAAGAGCAGGGGCCAACTCATAGACCTGCTTGGCTGGCGAGTTTGTATGTCGCGATGATCGTCCTGGTATTGAGTTGTGGCATCTTCGTCAGAACAACCGGTCAATCGACAGCGATCTCGGACCCAAGACCTGACAATGACACTGTGATTTACGACCGCCAAGGTGTCGAGTTGGGACGCTTCCATTCAGAGATGAATATGTTGCCGGTGACTTTAGAAAATATGGCGCCAATCCTGGTTGATGCGGTGTTGACGGCTCTGGACCCCGATTATCTCAAGCGCGACAAAGTCGAGATCTTGAATCTTTTGTCGCCAATTATGGTGGGGAACTCTGAGGAGGACCTGCCGTCGATCACACAGCTGTATCTCAGATTAGAAGATGGGGTTCCAAACTCTCGAACAGCAGCATTACAGGAAGCGTCAAAGGTCATCCATCTTGAACGCACCTATCCGCGTGAGGCTTTACTTGAGCAATATCTTTCACAAGTGCCTCTTGGAAGGGACGCATTTGGAGTCGAAGCAGCAGCGTTTAATTGGTATGGAAGCAGCGCGAAAGATCTTGGGATTGGTCAAGCCGCTCATCTGGCCTCCCAAATGGCTGAGCGTGCCTGGCCCCTCGGTCATGAAACTTCAGGTGACAGCATTCTTGCTGAGCTTTATGAAGCGGGCCTGATCACGGAAAGAGAGGCAATAAGCCAACGCCGAGCATTGCTTCAGGGCGTCCTCGTTCCGGAGAAGACTGGCAAGCCGATTAAACCCACAGTTGCTGATGCTGGGGTGATGTCAACATTGGAGAAAATATACGACAGCCTTGCTGATCAGTACGGAAAGGAAGTCCTGGTCAAAGGAGATGTAATGATTGTCTCGACGCTAGACCTCGATCTTCAAAGAAGACTCGCCCGCATCGCTGATACGGCAGTATCCACTTCACAGATCCAACAATTGAACATCGTCGTCCTCGACGACCGCAACCAACTGCGAGCCGCGTATGGAACGGCGGGTCTCTCCCCTGAAGAAATTAAATTAGGACCTCTGCAACGGATTGCCTGGTCACCGAAAGTAATGGACTTAGAAATATTGAATGCGGCAAACGATTTTTCACTGCTCCAACTTGCAGAACTACATTCACTAGTTGCCCGAGATGGGATCAAGTACGAGACGGGAGTGTTGCTCAAAATCTCAGATCGCTCCGGAGAACAGGTCGAGCGTTTCAGTCATCGAGTGTCGGCGAAATTCGATTCTCAAACAATTGCAGAAATAGCTACGGAACTCGATGACCTCGTGACTATTGACGAAAACATAGGGTTGTCAGACGGCCAGTCCGGAGTGAGAGGAAAGCAAGGCAGCGACACGGAACTTAACGTGACGTGGTATGGAGGAGCTAGCGCACGTTTCGCCGTCGCGCTATGGATGAGATACCCGTCGGAAGAAGAAACGACAGGTGAAGAAATCGAAATTTTTCATTTACGAAGCAGCCGAGAGGTTGTTCGGGTAGCTGGCAATATTTTCAGTGAACTACATAGTGATGGTTGAACGGTGTTATCGCCTTAGAAGGAACTTCTTCCGAGTCCTTTTGGTGGGTTTCCGCTCTTCAACCAATACGGTGTACAGCCGAACGCTCTGCAGAATAAGCACTGAGTTCCGTTTCAGAAAACTTATAACCCCTGCCCCGTGAGGGGCCCCGGGTTTCCGGGTCCGAAGGAGGAAATGGCGTGCGCGCATACGAACTCATGGTTATCCACGACGGAGACCTTGACGATGTCCAAGTCCAAGACGAACTTAAAGACCTGCGTAGTCGAATTGATGAAGTTGGCACAATCGCCGAAGTTGACTTTTGGGGGCGACGTCGATTTGCCTATGAAATCGACCACAAGACCGAGGGCTACTACTCAGTCATCGAGCTGACGGCAGAGGGTGGGGCGATGGACCCTGTCGAACGTGCACTGCGTATAGCGGACAGCGTGGTTCGACATAAACTGATTCGCCTACCGGACGATGAAGCTGCTCGACGTGGCCTGTTAGCTGGGCCTTTACCAGCAAACGAATCGGACTGACTCGGGGGGATTGAAATGGCTTTCGATAACAATGTCGTGCTTGTCGGAAATGTGACACGCGACCCAGAACTTCGATTTACTCAAGGCGGAGCTGCTGTGTGCAGTTTCGGGCTTGCTTGGAATCAACGTTCACAACAAGGCGAAGATAAAGCGCACTTTTTCGATATTTCGTGCTGGAGAGATCTCGCAGAAAACGTCGCCGAGTCCCTGACCAGGGGTATGAGAGTTGTTGTTTACGGCAGGCTTGATTATCGAACCTGGGAAGGACAAAACGGTGAGAAGAGATCAGCAGTGCAAATTGTGGCAGATGAGGTCAGCCCAAGTATCAGATGGGCGACTGCCCAGGTAAGTAAAAACGAACGCGGAGGTGGCGGGTCTTCGCAACCTTCGCAACCAAATCCATCTAACACCGGCTCCGATTTCGGAGCAGGCTACGAGATCCCTGATGAGGAGCCCTTCTAATGGCGGGTAAGAAAAAGCAGCCGCGTATGAGCGCAAAAGACTTGAGGAAACCTCGGAAAAAGAAGGTCAGTCCGATAGTCAAAGACAAAATTGAATACGTTGATTACAAGGACGTCAATTTATTACGGGCGTTTATTTCGGACCGAGCCAAGATTCGGGGACAACGAGTATCTGGCAACAATCGACAACAACAACGTGACGTGGCGAAAGCCATAAAGCTTGCTCGCGAATTGGCTCTGATCCCTTACCACCAACGAGTGGTATCGCAACGAAAAGGTGATCGTCGGCGGGGCCGTCCTGATCGGGATGATTCACGCTCAGAGAACACGTCTGACGAAGATATGGATGACGTGGCCATGCCAGAAGCGCCAGTGGATGATTTCGTGGAGACGGTGTCTGACGAAAATAGCGAAACAGTCGAAGAAACAATGGAGGAGGTCGTTAACGAATGAAAGTAATCCTCCGATCAAACGTAGAAGGTGTAGGCAACACCGGTGATGTAGTTGACGTCGCTAATGGTTACGCGCAGAACTTCCTTATGCCCAAGGGGCTAGCTATGCGAGCTACCGAAGGGGCGGCGACCCAGGCAGAAGCTATGCAACGTTCCGAGGAACTTCGCGGTGTGAAAGAACTACAAGGAGCGGAAGAGTTAGGGCAGCGACTTGAGGCTCAAACCATTGCAATCCAAGCTCGTGTGGGCCAAGACGATCAGCTTTATGGGTCTGTTACTACAAGTGAAATAGCAGAAGCTGTGCAAGCCCAGACTGGGTTAGTGCTGGATCGTAGAGATATGTCACTGGAAGAACCAATTCGTACTGTCGGTACTCATCAAGTCGATATGCGGCTGCACTCAGATGTACGAATCCAAATAACTATCGAAGTCAGCCCAGTCGACTGAAATCTGAATAACTGAATAACTAGAACTAGTGGGTTAGAGGAAACCATGGCTCTCGACGAAGCTATTGAGGTCTTGGATTCAAGGTTTTATCGACTAGTGATCCACAACGCCCATGTCGAACATCTTTGGTCTGGGGCAAGATGGGCTGAAGGGCCGGTTTATGTCCCTAGCGCGCAACATCTGGTGTTCTCTGACATCCCTAACGACAGAACGATGCGATATGACGAAAGAACAGGAAATGTCGACGTTTTCGAAACCCCAGCCTTCAACGCAAATGGTCACAGCCTTGACAACGAGGGACGAATCATCACGGCAGAACATCGAGGTCGCGCTGTAAGCCGAATCGGTCACGACGGCCTACGAGAGGTGCTCGTCGACTGTTACGAAGAAAAGAAGCTCAACTCGCCGAACGATGTTGTAGTCAAATCAGATGGAAGTATCTGGTTCACCGACCCTACCTACGGCATTGATAGTGATTATGAAGGGGATAGCGCAGAATCAGAAATTGGTGCATCGTATGTGTATCGGCGCAGCACCGATGGAAACCTAGAGGCAGTCATCCGTGACATGGTTCGCCCAAACGGGCTGGCGTTTTCGCCGGATGAAGGAACTCTCTACGTTGCAGATACAGGTATTTCCCATGTAGGGATGGAATGTCCCCCAGATATCAGGGCGTACCCAGTTTCTACTGACGGCACAAGCGTGGACGGTGCTTACACAACGTTCGCCACCTGTACTTCTGGGGTTTTTGATGGGTTTCGTGTTGACCTAGATGGAAATATCTGGACGTCGGCAGGAGATGGGGTCCACTGCTATTCGCCCGATGGCGTGCTGATTGGGAAAATACGAATCCCTGAGGTGGTTGCCAACGTGGAATTCGGGGGTCTCAAGAGAAACCGTCTATATATATGTGCGACGACAAGTCTTTATTCCATGTATCTGAATACCCGAGCCGCTCGGTGAGGGATGTTGTGCTGAACTATCGACCATTTATGCGCGATGCTGTAGACGGAGAAAAAGTATGACCACTGTTATTCCTGCCCCAGATTTAAATAACGAATGGCGGCTGTCTAGCCCAGGATCGTCCGACTGGGAGCGGTCACCTCGACCCGATGCCGCGAACAAATATCTGATGGTGTCCACCGATGGACATGCCCAGGAACCTAAGGATCTGTGGGCTACCCGAATGGATGCCAAATACCAAGACCGGTTACCTGGCGTGATAATCGGGATGAAGGGTGAAAAGTTTCAAAAGACTGAAGGGTTTCGGAACCCTCTAAAACTGAACAATATTGAGTTTGAAGGGCAAGATCGACTGCGAAACAAAGCGGGGTACACACCGGAAGGGCGGCTAGCCGATCTTGCTGCAGATGGGACTGATGCGGAAATCATTTTTCCTAACAAAGGGTTGACGATGTGGGCTACGGCTGACCCCGAATTTAGTCATGCTATGTGTCATGTCTACAACGACTGGGCCTGGGAAGTGTTCGGCCCTTACCAAGATCAACTGTTACCGATGGCATGTATTGCACCTGCCGCGCTCGAGGAAGCCATAGCTGAGATTCAACGATGCGCTGATTTGGGTTTCAAGGGGTTGCAGTTGCCAAGCAAGCCAATCTGGGGTGCTCCCGACCATGAAGCGCTTAATTACAATCTGAAAGAGTTCGATCCGTTATGGGCCGCTATTTCCGAAGTTGACCTACCAGTCACTTTCCATATTTCTACAGGAAGAGACCCTCGCACTTCTCGTAGCCGAGGAGGAGCCGTAATTAACTACGCAGTACATTCACTCGCCCAAAATATTGAACCGATAGCGAATCTTTGTGCGTCCGGGGTAGCAGAACAATTCCCGAATTTGAGGTTCGGCAGTGTTGAAGCGGGCATCGGTTGGGTTCCGTGGGCCTTGCAGGCTATGGACGAGGCATATATAAAACACCATTGGGCGGTGAGGCCGAAACTGGAGTTGCTTCCGAGCGAATATTTCAAGCGGCAAGGTTTCGCTACTTTCCAGGAAGACGCAGCTGGGCTTGATTTGGCGCTCAGCCACGACTTGGTGGCGAATTTCATGTGGGCTAGTGATTATCCTCACCACGAAGGTTCGTGGCCTCATTCAGCTGAAGCAATTGAACGAACTATGGGTGGGTTAGATGACCTTACTCGGGCAAGAATTCTTGGGTTGAACGCTGCTGAAGTTTTCGGGATCCCTATTCCGGAGCGTTACCTAGACCACGACGATGCCCAACAATGTGCTCGCCGTATTGCGTCGTAAAAGCTGTTTCCCGGACGGGTTCACTTCCCGCGCGAATTTTGACCGAGAGATGAGTGAAACCCACTAGGGGTGGTTTGTCACACATCTGTCATGTTCTGTGGATAACTAAGGTAGTTATCCACAGAAAAAGGGTGAGAAATCCCCAATGTCTGCCCCTAGTTCTACACATGAGATATCTGGGAAGCTAACGACAATGAGTAACGACCCGACTTTCACCCCACCGCCATCAAACTCAAATACACGCGTTCCACCGCATAACGTTGATGCTGAGGCATCACTTCTCGGAGCCATGCTCCTGTCTCGTGATGCGATTGGCCCCGCGGTTGAAACCCTCAACGGTGATCAGTTCTATGTTCCCGCCCACGGCTACATTTTCGACGCCATCGCATCTTTGTATGGGGCAGGAGAACCAGCTGACCCAGTCACTGTCGCCGAAGAACTCACACGAGCAAATCTTTTGGAACAAGTTGGCGGTCCTCAGCGGTTACTTGAATTACAGATGGCCACTCCTGCAGCTTCGAACGCTGCTCGTTACGCAACCATCGTTGAAGAACACGCCTTGCTTCGACGACTTATCGGGGTAGCAGGGGACATCGTCGAGTTGGGGTACAGCCGTCCTGAGGATGTAGTGAAAACCGTTGATGAAGCAGAAGCGATGATGTTCCAGATAGCGGAACGTCGAGTGATTGATAGCACCAAACCAATTCGGGAATTGCTTGACGCAAATCTTGACCGACTGGAAGAACTTTACGAAAAGGGAGACGCCATTACCGGGCTCCCAACCGGGTATTTCGATTTCGATGAACTTCTCTCCGGGCTTCAACCAAGCAACTTGGTAATCGTTGGAGCCCGCCCTTCAATGGGTAAGACTGCCTTCGGTTTGGGAATGGCGGCGAACGCAGCCTTGGAGGCTCAACGACCAGTCTTATTCTTCTCGCTGGAGATGGGCCACCTTGAACTAACACAGCGGATGCTGTGCTCGGATGCCAGGGTCGATTCACAACGAATGCGGAATGGAAATCTTTCCGAGGATGATTGGCCAAAGATCACTCGGGCAGTGGGCAAATTGGGAGAAGCACCAATATGGATTGATGACAACCCAAATTTGACAGTGATGGAAATACGGGCGAAGGCAAGACGGCTGAAGAGTCGCTTAGGTGACCTAGGTCTGATCGTCGTTGACTATTTACAACTGATGAGTGGCAGAGGAACCGCTGAGAATCGTCAAGTAGAAGTTTCTGAGATGTCTCGCGGTCTCAAGATTCTGGCCCGAGAGCTTGATACTCCGATCGTCGCGTTGTCCCAACTCAGTCGTGCTTTGGAGTCACGGACAGATAAGCGCCCCATGCTGGCTGATCTGCGAGAGTCTGGGTCGATAGAGCAAGATGCGGATGTGGTGGCCTTTCTCTACCGCGACGAGGTGTACAACCCCGAATCCCCCGACATAGGTTCCGCTGAAGTGATTGTTGCCAAGCATCGCAATGGCCCGACAGGGACCGTGCGGCTTGCTTGGCTGAGTAATTACACGAGATTTGCGAACATGAGTCGCTATCAAGACCCGGCGTAAGATCTGATAAGAGATGTTTCTAGGACCTGATCTAATCCCGTTTCTGATGCTCGCTTTTGGAGCGGCGCTTTTCGTGGGCAACGGACTAGCGATGCTAAAACCCCAAGCTGAACCGCGTAGTGAAAATGAACTAAGGCGGGCGCCAATAGGGCGAAGTCTGTTGATGGTAGTAGTCGGGCTACTGGCTTCAATATGGGCTCTGGCGACACTCATTGGATAAAGGGCCGTTTTCTCTAGACAGTTCGCAGAACTCAATAATCGTCTGTTGAGTAGCTGGCTGGGTTGTCGCATGGCCTCCGACGTGTTCCACCGATGCGTGCTGGGGCTGACTATGAAAGAGTGAACTCGACGCGATCTTCGATCGGTCGCTGGAGGCAGGTGGGATATGGCAGTCTTGGTCGGATCTGACATCGGCGGGACCTTTACCGATGTCGTTGGCTACGACTCCGAGCGGGCCACCGTGGTGTACGGCAAACGGCTAACAAACCGAACCGATCTCGCTGAGAGCGTTCTTAGCTGCCTCGCCGAGATCGACGTTGCACCTTCCGAGATTGACCTGCTCAAACACGGTACGACCCACATCATCAACACGCTGCTCGAAAGAAGCGGAGCGCGGACAGCGCTCGTCACTACCACGGGATTTCGAGATGTCCTCGAGATCGGCCGAGCTGGGCGACCAGTTGCTTTTCGCTTGGACTACGACCGGCCGGCGCCGCTCATCGAACGTGAAATGCGATTCGAAATCGACGAGCGCATCGGCGCAGACGGTTCAATCGTGGTCCCGCTTGATGTGGTTGCACTCGACGAGATAGCCAGTCGTCTCAAAGAGGCTGCCGTCGAATCGGTGGCTGTGTCCTTTCTCAATTCCTTCGCCAATCCTGAACACGAGATGATGGCAGTCGAACGACTTCGGGCCGCGCTGCCTGAGGTGTATGTGACGGCAGGCACCGAACTGTCGAGAGAGTGGTTCGAGTACGAGCGCACGTCGACTGCTGCAGCCAATGCTTACATTGGTCCGACCGCGACCCGGTACTTCGATCGTTTCCAGCAGCGGTTGGACGGTGAGGACTTCACTGGCCGTTTCTATCTCATGGCATCCAACGGAGGAGTGCTTACGGCCGACCAGGCCAAGCGAAGCCCGATCGCTCTTGTCGAGTCCGGACCGATCGGCGGGTGCGTGGGCGCCGCGTTCTTTGCCGAACGCCTTGGGATCGAGAGCTTGATCGCGTTCGATATGGGTGGAACCACTGCGAAGTGCGCACTTGTGGAAGACGGGCGCTTCGGCGTGCAGCCGACCTACTACGTCGGCGGCTACGACTACGGATTCCCGTTGCGAACACCTGTCCTCGACATCGTAGAGGTGGGCACCGGCGGCGGCTCGATTGCGCATGTCGTCGACGAGCGCCTACTAGTTGGGCCGCGTAGCGCTGGTTCGGAGCCGGGGCCAGTGTCTTTTCGACAAGGCGGCGTCGAGCCGACGGTGACCGACGCCAACGTGGCGCTTGACCGCATTAGCGGTAACCAGTTCCTCCGAGGAGCACTTCCGCTCGATCGCCACGGCGCCAGAGCCGCTCTAGACGACCGCGTCGGACGTCCACTCGGTTACGAAGCTTCCACGCAGACCGACACAGTGGCTGCGGGCATCCTCGCTCTTGCCAACGCCCAGATGGCCACGGCGATCAAAGAGATCACGATCGAACGCGGTCGAGACGTCCGCGACTTCGTGCTGTTTGCCTTCGGCGGAGGCGGCCCGCTGCACGCCATCGACTTGGCGCGCGAGCTTCACATCCCTCGAGTCGTTGTGCCGCCCGAGCCCGGCAACTTCTCAGCCTTGGGAATGCTGTTCTCCGATGCCCGCCTCGACGAGTCTTTCAGCTTGCGCCACGATCTTGTTGACGATGCCTCCACCCGACTGATGGAGGAGGCCGAGGCTACGACGAGGGCCCTGGCCAAGACGCTGGCTGAGGACTTCCCGACTGCGACCCAGATATCGGAGTGGCAGGCCGAGCTTCGGTTCACAGGTCAACGCCACTCGCTGAAGGTTTCGTTCTCCCGCAATGACACCACCGATTCCGTTCGGCGGTCGTTCTTAGACGAATACCTCCGACAATACGGTCATGTCGATGAAGCTGCCCCAGTGGAGGTCATCGGCGTCCGCGTCTCGGTCGCGGCGCCTACCGCCGTCCCTGAAATCTCTGAAGTTCACCGAATAATCGGCTCGGGCTCGCCTAAGCCTCGCGAGAACCGTGAAGTGTTTTCGCTTGCGGCCGCTTGCCGAATGTCAACCCCAGTGTTCTCGAGGGACGAGCTACCCATCGGCTTCGAATTCGACGGCCCCCTGATCCTCGAGGAGTTCGGCGCCACCACGGTGGTCGGGCCGAACGAATCGATCGCCGTGGGCGAACTGGGCGAGATCATCGTAACCCTGAAAGGCGAATCATGATTGACCCAATCACCGCAGAGATCGTCGTGCATGCCATTTCGGCCATCCCCAATCTGATCGACAAGAACATCACCAAAACTGCGTTTAGTCCCCTTGTGTCGGAATACAAGGATTATGCCGTCGGGATCGTTGACGCCGACGGGAAACTGATCACCCAATGCAAGGGTGGCATCCCGATCTTCGTGGCCAACGCGCTGTCGGCGGCGGTACGCGATGGCCTTGAGATCTACGGCAAGAGCGGACTACAGACCGGCGACATTGTCATCACTAACCACGCAGGGACCATGGGTCAACACCTCAACAACGTCGTGATGTATACGCCGATTCGTCGAAGCGAAGGCGATGACGGCCTGTTCGGCTTCATGGCGATCGTCATGCACTGGGTAGACGTCGGCGGCATCGTGGTCGGCTCCTGCCTGTCGAACGAGACGACTGATGTGTTCCAGGAAGGGATCCAGTTCCACACCGTAAAGCTCCACTCACGAGGTGAGCCGGTTGAAGAGATGTACCGGATGATCACCGCCAACACGCGGTTTCCTCACATGGTGCTCGGAGATCTCGAGGCCCAGATCGCCGGCTGTTTACACGGTTGCACTCTCGTCGACGAGCTCCTGGACCGATACGGCGCTGACCAGGTCCAAGGAGCGGTGGAACGGTATTGGGACCAGTCCGAGGCGGCCGTCAAGCGAGCTATCGCCGATATTCCCAACGGAACCTACGAGGCGAGCTCGTTCCTCGACAACGACGGCGTCCATGAAGACGAGACCGTCGAGGTCAACGTCGCGGTACATGTCACCAACGAAGGGATCACCGTCGATTTGAGCGGAATCGGCCCCGAAGGCAGCGGACCGATGAACGCCGGGTATGAGGGCGGTGCCGTCGCGGCATCCCGCATCGCGTGCAAGTACTTTTTCTCGCCCGACGACCCCGCCAACGACGGTGCCTTTCGCCCGATCAAGGTGCATTGCCCACCGGGAAGATTTTTGAGCGCAGGACCAACGGCGCCATTGAGCGGCTCGGGGAACATGTTGCCAACGGTCGTTGACACAATCCTCAAGGCCCTCGGAGCGGCAGTCCCCGAGAAGGTGCCTGCCGGCCATCATGGCACCTACTGCCTACACGTGATCACCGGACAGCTCGCAGATGACGGCGGCTGGTTCCAACACATGGAATCGACGATCGGTGGCTGGGGTGCGTGGTCCGACCACGATGGCGTTGGTCCGTTTCGCTCGATCGTGCACGGTGACACAATGGAGGTCCCCGTCGAGCTGCAAGAGGCGAACCATCCATATCGTGTCGACTGGGTCCGGCTGCGTGCTGATTCGGGGGGCGCCGGCAAACACCGAGGCGGCCTCGGAATCGAGAAGTGCTACACGATGCTCGGCCCCGCTGACGTCACCGCGATCATCGAGCGCACGAAATGTCCGCCGTGGGGGCTGGACGGAGGTCGAGAAGGTGAAACGGGTCGTATTGAGATTCATCGTGCTGGAGCAGACTGCAGCGAAGTTCTGATCAAGGGTTCGGCCTCGCTCGCCGTGGGCGATCGGGCGTTGCTTTTCAGCGGTGGCGGAGGCGGTCACGGGAACCCCGTCGAGCGCTTAACAGACTCGGTCGCTGAAGATGTCCGGAAAGGCTATGTGTCGAGACGAGCAGCTCTGAAGGACTATGGCTGGACCGAACTGGAATAACCTGGGCATGGACCTAAGGGTTGACCGACGTCCGGCCCTTCGTCAATATCAGACCTTTACCGCCCGATCGCAGCTCGGATTTGCAGTGCTACGCAGCGACATGAAGGGCGAACGTAATGACGACGACACCCGCTGGCTGGTACCCAGATCCGTGCAACTAGCAAGGGGAATAGCGGCGTTCCACGGACCGCAAGGGGGCGCAGCTACGAGTTCTCCTCAGAGCAAAAACTTGCTCTGAACAGGCGATTTACAGTGGATATCAGTGGAGCGGGTGACGGGAATCGAACCCGCGTTCTCAGCTTGGGAAGCTGACGTTCTACCATTGAACTACACCCGCAAATCACGCAGTTAATCGGCAGCGCATTCTAACGAAGACGCCATACTAGGGCTCGGTTCAGCAGCGAAGCTTGCCTTTGAAACAATTGATAATCACTGTCAACGCTAGGCTGCCTTTCTCATGATTCTCTCCGACCGGACAATCCGCGAGTTGTTGGCAACAGGACGAATTGTGATTGACCCATTAGATCCGCAAGACATCCAGCCGTCTTCAGTGGACCTTCATCTGGATAACAGATTTAGAGTGTTCTTGAATCACACGAGAAGAGTTATCGACGTTAAACAAGATCAGACGGAACTGACCCAAGAAGTGGTCGTTGATGAAGATGACGCGTTCGTGCTTCACCCAGGGGAATTTGCGTTGGGTTCAACTCTTGAACGGGTAGCTATCCCAGATGATCTGGTCGGGCGAATTGAAGGCAAATCTTCGTTAGGTCGGCTTGGATTACTTATTCACACCACAGCGGGATTTGTTGACGCGGGATGGGATGGACATCTCACTTTAGAGCTTTCTAATGTCGCTAATCTTCCGATCACTCTTTATCCCGAAATGAAAATCGGCCAAATTAGTTTTATCCAAATGACCACACCCGCCGACGTGCCGTACGGTGCTTCCTCATTGGGTTCGAAATATCGAGGTCAACGTGGTCCTACCCCGAGCCGGTTTCACGAAAATTTTAAGTGAAGTATTAGTCGCTCGGTGTTGGGTCAGATTGTCCCGCCTCCAAAGCTTCGACGAGATGAATTGATATATCGGCGACTTTAATTTGGTCTTCCTCAAATCCTTGGCCCTTGACCCCATCGTCAATCATGACGTAACAGAATGGGCACGCAGTCGCAATGCGGCTTGCCCCTGTGTTTATGAGTTCTTCAGACCGTTCGTCATTTACTTTGGTCCCAATAGTTTCTTCCATCCACATGCGAGCACCACCAGCACCGCAACACATCCCTTCGTTGCCGTTTCGAGGAGCTTCAACTATCTCGACTCCGCTGAGCGTCCCAATGACGTTTCGGGGAGACATGTAGATGTCATTGTGTCGACCCAGGTAGCAGGAGTCGTGGTAGACGATTCGTTCATCCAAACGGGCTTCACTCAAATCAAGAGCACCTGATTCGACTAGCTCTTCCAAGAACTGGGTGTGGTGAAGTACTTCCCAGTTGCCTCCATATTGCGGGTATTCGTTGCTTAGCGCGTTGAAGCAATGTGGGCACTGGGTAACGATTTTCTGGACCCCCATCTCGTTGAGGTTGTTGATGTTTTCGGTTGCCAACATCTGGAATAGGTATTCATTGCCTGAACGTCGTGCACTGTCGCCTGTGCACATTTCTGATGGTCCGAGAATGGCGAAATCAACGCCAGCGCGACGCAACAACTTCGCTGTCGCTTCGGACACTTTCTGATTCTTGTCGTCGAAAGAGCCGGCACACCCAACCCAATACAGATACTCGTGATCAAACGGGTCTGAAGGGTCCACAACCTCAACATCGATGTCTTCTGCCCAATCGGCGCGTTCGGCATTGTTCATATTCCAAGGGTTGGCGTTGTTTTCCATGCCTCTGAAAGCGCTGCCCAACTCGTTAGGGAAATCACTCTCCATAAGGGTCAGATAGCGACGCATGTCGAGGATCTTGTCCAAGATTTCAATATTGACAGGACAATGTTCATCGCAGGCCCGGCAGGTGGTGCACGACCACAACTCTTCGTTGCTGATTCGCTCAAACATGCTGTTTGCTTCAATTGTTATTTCGGGATCTGTGCCTATCGGGGGAGAAACCTGTCCGTGTTCTCCTGTTGCTGCCATCACTTCGCCTGTTTTGAGCACAATTTCTCTTGGGTCGAGCGGTTTTCCTGTTGCGTGGGCGGGACACACAGCTGTGCACCGACCACACATAGTGCAACTGTCTGTATCTAAGAGTTGTTTCCAGGTGAAGTCTTCAATTACCGAGGCTCCAATGGTTTCAATATCTTCGGCCTCCATGAGATCTGGCAAAGCTCGCATCGCACCTTTGGGCCGTTCGCGGTCTTTCAGATACATATTGAGTGGTGAAGTAAACATGTGTCGAAGCATGGTCATGGGAAGCATCACCAGAAAAGCCATGAAGCAGAGGACGTGGGCTATCCACATAGCTTGATGCCAGCCGGCGACTGCTCCGACTTGTTCCACTAACGCTGACAGCGGGTACCCAATGAACGACCATTGTTCATACGCTGGGCGTCCTTCCGCAGCAATCCGGAAGGCTTCAGCGGCAAAGCCGGTAAGTCCCAGACCTAAAAGAACCCCGAGAATAAGGGCATGTTCGGGTCGTGTTTTGATCTTTATCCGGTAGGGCTTTTGCACGTAGCGGCGAACCACAGACCAGATCATCGCGACTGTGAACATCAGGCCAGCCAAATCAGCAACGAAGCTGAATCCCTGATAGGTGCCTCCATGTAAGAACTTCAATCGTTCAGGCAGTTGATGATCGATTTCCAGAGTTGTTGTAACAGCCAAGAGCACCAAGAAGCCGTAGTACATAAGGGCATGCATGACACCCGCGGCAGGGTCACGCAGCAGTGTCTGCATCATGACGCCAGCGCGGTAATCGCGAATTCGTTTCTTTGCGTTAGCACCAGTGGTTGATCGACGATCCGGGGCACCCCGTTCCCAGTTCTTTACTCGCTGGGCAAAGTTCCAACCCCCAAAAACTATGAGGATTGGGGTGATGACATAGAACGCCAGTTTCAGGGCACCAGGAACATTGCCGAACACTTCCCGATGAACGGCGTTGTTGTTGTGGAACCCAAAGACAGTCGCAGCGATTCCCGAAACTGCGGTCACCGAAGCGAACGCGATTCCAATTCCGAGCGCGAGGTGATGCGGTTTTACTCGTGCTTTCACGTAGGCCAAGTTATCGGACACTTGGTGCACAAACGTTAATGATTACGCCGAAGATCGGCTTCTGCGTTGTTGTGAGGCGTTGTTGCCCGCAGCCTTTGGTCAATTGTGGTTCCCCGGGTGTTTGTCGCCGCCCGGCAATCTTTGCCGTAATGACGCTGGCCGCGGAACACCTCACGTGACAAGGTTGGTAGGTATTAAGTGACTAAGGAGGCGTCCGCATGGTTCGTTTGGTGACAGCGGTAATTAAACCTCACCGCCTTGAGGCGGTGGTTGACGCCTTGCAAGACACAAACGTCCAGGGGCTCACTGCTTCCGAGGTGCGTGGTTTTGGGCGACAGGGAGGCCACACCGAGACCTACCGCGGTACCGAATATCATGTCGATTTCATCCCTAAGGTTCGAGTTGAAATCTTGGTAGATGCTGCTGACACCGAACGTGTTGTGGATTGTTTGGTTGAAGTCGCGCGCACAGAAAAGATCGGTGACGGCAAGGTTTGGGTCACCGAAGTCGAAAGTGTCACTCGGATACGCACAGGAGAGCGTGGAGTCGACGCTCTGTAGTGTTTACCGATTCACAACTCGATTTAGGCCAAATAGCGTTCAGATATAGACAGTGACTCAGTAGGGCGCAGTGCCGAGTCGAGTTCATAGACAATCGGAGCGCCAGTCGGTATCTCGACTCCTGCGATCTCATTTTCTGGGATCTCTTCAAGATGCTTAACCAGAGCCCTCAAACTATTCCCGTGGGCCGCCACGAGAACGGTGTCGAATTCTTGTAAGTCTCGAGCTAATTGATCCCGCCAGTAGGGGACCAGCCGTTCGAGGACGTCAGCCAAACATTCAGTTTCCGGCAAAAGATTGGTGGGGACAGAACGGTAACGAAGGTCGGTGTTTGGGTTGTAAGGATGGTCAGCTGCCATCGGAGGCGGCGCAACGGAATAGCTTCGCCTCCACTCATGGACCTTTTCTTCGCCGTGCAGATCAATAGTTTCTTGTTTGTTCAATCCGGTGAGATCACCGTAATGACGCTCGTTGAGTCGCCAACTTCGACGAACCGGAATCCACAGTTGTTCGCAAGCAGCAAGTGCCAAATGAGCGGTCGCAATTGCGCGAGTCTGAAGCGAAGTGTGAACAACATCCGGGCTTATCCCAGATGACCTCAAGAGATCCCCAGCCGTGGTGGCCTCTTGAATTCCCTTTTCCGTTAATCCGACATCGAACCAACCGGTAAATCTATTTTCAAGATTCCACTGACTTTGACCGTGCCGAAGAAGAACCAGCCTTGTGGCCTTTTTGACCATGATTGGCACCTTAGCCGCATGATTCGACCCTAGCTAGGTCAAGAATGTTTACATAAAAGTTGTAAATGACACACTCAACTTTTATGATGGTGATCCCCCGAGCGCAGATTTAGCCACTATTCGGCGAGATCTTGGGGCGCTCGAAATAACACCTGACTCAATATCCCAGAATAGGAGACACTCATGTCGAAAGCAGTTGGCATAGACCTCGGAACCACTAATTCAGTCGTTTCCGCCATGGAAGGCGGCGAACCGACGGTCATAGCGAATGCTGAAGGTGACCGAACCACACCTTCAATTGTTGGTTTTGCCAAGGGTGGTGAAGTACTAACAGGTGAGGTTGCGAAGCGACAAGCAGTTACCAACCCTGACCGCACGCTGGCCTCAGTAAAACGACATGTAGGTACAAATTGGACGGTCGACATTGACGATAAGTCCTATACACCGCAAGAAATTGCGGCACGAGTGCTTCAGAAACTTAAACGTGACGCTGAGCAATACCTGGGCGACGAAGTTACAGAAGCAGTCATTACAGTGCCGGCCTATTTCGATGATGCCCAACGCACAGCAACCAAAGAAGCCGGACAGATTGCCGGACTGGATGTCTTAAGAATCATCAACGAACCGACTGCAGCTGCTCTCGCTTACGGCCTCGATAAGGAAACCGAAGACCAAACCATATTGGTGTTCGATCTGGGTGGGGGCACATTCGATGTGTCGGTGCTGGAAATCGGTGATGGGGTTTTCGAAGTGAAATCAACCGCTGGGGATACCCAACTTGGTGGGGATGACTGGGATGAGAGAGTTATTGATTGGCTCGGCGATTCCTTCAAAGGTGACCACGGCGTCGACCTCAAAGCTGACCCTATGGCGCTTCAACGGCTCAAAGAAGCTGCCGAACAAGCCAAGAAAGACTTGTCCTCGAAGCAGACAACCCAAATCAACCTGCCCTTCATCACAGCAACAGACAGCGGCCCGCTGCACTTGGATTATGAGCTGAGCCGAGCCAAGTTCCAAGAAATCACTGCCGACTTAGTCGATCGCTGTCGCGCACCCTTTAAACAGGCGATAGAAGACGCGAACCTAACTTCTAGCGATATTGATCACGTCATCATGGTTGGCGGTTCGACACGCATGCCATCAGTGCAGGAACTAGTGGTGGAGATCGCTGGTAAAGAACCGCATAAGGGAGTTAATCCCGACGAAGTTGTCGCCGTTGGAGCGGCCGTTCAGGCCGGCGTTTTGAAGGGTGACGTGAAAGATGTTTTGCTTCTCGATGTCACACCCCTGAGTCTTGGTATCGAAACTAAGGGAAGCGTTATGACCAGATTGATCGAACGCAATACCACCATCCCGACAAAAAGAACAGAGGTCTTTACGACCGCTGACGACATGCAACCGTCCGTCGAAATCCATGTCTTGCAGGGAGAACGAGAGATGGCATCAGGGAATAAGACTTTGGGGAAGTTCCAATTAGTTGATTTACCCCCGGCACCGAGGGGAGTCCCTCAAATCGAAGTCACCTTTGATATTGACGCCAATGGCATCGTAAACGTGTCCGCGAAAGATCGAGCAACCGATAAAGAACAGTCAATAACGATAAGCGGTCAATCGAATCTGAGTGACGCCGACATCGACACAATGGTTAAGGACGCCGAATCTCACGCTGAAGAAGATCGTCAACGGCGTGAAGCAGCTGAAGTCCGAAATAATGCTGACGCTTTGGTTTACCAGATTGAGAAAATGTTGGCGGACCAGGCCGATCAGGTTGCCGACGAGGATAAAGCTGAAGTCGAAGAAGCATTGTCCGGCCTCAAAGCAGCTCTGGAAAGCGAGGACGACGACATGGAAGCAATCAGCAAAGCGACTGAAACGCTGACCGAAGTGAGTCAATCCTTTAGCCAAAAACTCTACGAGGCTGCAGCTCAACAAGCCGATGATGGAACCGGAGAAACTTCGGACAGCGTTGACGATGTCGTGGACGCCGAAATTATCGATGAGGACCAGTGAACGACGGAGAGCTAAGCGACTCTGAATATGAGGAGCTTGAGCTACAGGTGGAAGAGATAATGGCTCCATTGGCCGAAAAAGAATCAGAGTCTTCCGAACCGGTCCCCGAAGATCCGCTTTCAGTTGAGGCATTGCTTGAATCGTTGGAAGGAGTCACAGCTGAACGTGATGACTTTCGAGATTCCTTGCAAAGATTGCAGGCTGAATTTGAGAACTTTCGTCGGAGGAGTTCTAGTGAAGCGGAGCAGCGGATTTCCGCTGGAGTATCAAGACTCGCGGAGACGCTCTTGCCAGTTCTTGATGCCTGTGATGCTGCCGCCGCCCAAGGACTGAATGAGGTAGGCCCAATCCAAAGTGCGCTTGAGACTGTGCTCAACAACAACGGCTTAAACCGTATTGAAACCCTGGGAGTCCCATTTGATCCGACCCACCATGAGGCGATGTCTTTCGAAACTGGGGAAGGGAACGAACAAGTCGTAGTTGAGGAACTGCGGCCTGGTTACTTGTGGAACGGCACAGTGTTGCGTCCTGCCATGGTCAAGGTCCGCGAGCAATAATTTGCTTTAGATGTAGCGAGGAGGTGACAGATGGCTGCCCAGCGCGAATGGTTTGAGAAGGACTACTACGGCGTTCTTGGGGTGTCATCGACCGCTGCCCCGAAAGAAATTACTAAGGCCTACCGAAAGCTGGCGCGTTCCCACCACCCGGATGCAAAAGGGGGGGATGAGGAGCGTTTCAAGGAGGTGTCGGCCGCGTACGACGTTTTGGGTGATGACGCAAAACGTGAAGAATATGATGAGGCCCGGAGGCTCGGCCCCTCAGCAGCTGGGGGGTTCGCTTCGGGTGCCGATGGCTTCAATGTCCACTTCGACGATTTTGACGATCTCAGCGGCATGTTTGGGAACCTGTTCGGGCGTGGGCAACGAGGTCCGGTTTCGATGCGCGGAGTCGACCAAGAAACACGCATACATCTAGGTTTTCGTGATGCCATTGACGGTGTAACGACGAACGTCCTACTCGGAGGTGTCGCCGACGGTGAACGACGCCAGGTAAAAGTTCGCATTCCCCCTGGTGTCGACAATGGTCAACGTATTCGGTTAGCGGGTAAAGGCGGAGCTGGAAGAAATGGTGGCCCCAACGGGGACCTTTATGTTGTCGTTGAAGTCGCCCCAGATTCAATGTTTGGACGGAAGGGGAAACATTTGACTTTGGTTATTCCCGTGACGTTTCCCGAAGCAGCCTTGGGATCCGAAATTAAGATCCCTACTTATGATCATTCGACTGTCACATTAAAAATTCCAGCGGGCACCAAATCGGGGACAACATTTCGGGTCAAGGGCCGAGGCGTCGCGACTACGAAGTCCACTGGAGATTTGTTAGTGACTGTTGAGATAGCTGTCCCTGCGGAGTTAAGTCCAAAAGAAAGAGCAGCAATTGAAGCACTGAGTGAGGTAACTGACTGGTCACCTCGAAACGAACCACAAGAGGAGGTCTGATTATGGAACCAATGGCACCGACTCCTGAGCCTGACAGGGCTGTGTACGTAATTTCCGTAGCAGCAGAACTTGCCGGAGTTCACGCTCAAACTCTACGAATATATGAGCGGAAAGGATTACTTGAACCGGCTCGAACCCCTGGAGGGAGCCGCCGGTATAGCGAAATAGACATAGCTCTCCTTCGTCGGATCCAGGAGCTAACCAACGAGGGATTGAATTTGGCTGGAGTGAAACGTGTTCTTGATCTAGAACAACGTCTCATCCAACTAGAAGTAGAAATGCGTGAGCTTCGGGCGGCTGCAAACGCAACGGTGATGGAAACCCATCGTCAATATCGAAGAGATTTAGTACCTCTTCAACAGTCCGTAATTCCTTGGTTAGATCCACGTCGGCGCCGCAGTTGAAACAAACCCGGTGGTGCTTTTCGTTATAAAACAAAATAAGGGCGCTAATTCATCCTAGAAAAGTCAAGTTACGCAATTAGGATCTGACAACGTCAGCAGATGACGTTTGGAGTGTTCCTTGCCGGGATCAATAGTGGTCGGTACCCAGTGGGGCGATGAAGGCAAGGGCCGAGTCGTCGACATCGTGGCTAAGGAGTGTGCCCATGTGGTGCGCTACCAAGGCGGACATAACGCGGGCCACACGCTTGTCGTTGACGGCGAAGTTTTCGCATTGCAATTAATCCCCAGCGGTATTTTGTATGACCATGTAGTGCCAATAATCGGCAATGGCGTCGTAATCGACCCCTATGTGCTGCTTGCTGAAATTGACGCCCTCACCGCCAAAGGTGTTGATTGCCAACGTCTGATGTTGAGCCCACAAGCACATTTAGTGCTTCCCTACCATCAGATCCTTGACGAATTGGCTGAGAGCCAGCTGGGAGAGAATAAAATTGGCACCACTAAACGCGGAATTGGACCTGCTTACGCCGACAAAGCGTCAAGAGTTGGAATACGCGTCGAAGATTTACTTGACCCAGACCATCTCAGGTCTCGACTACGCAGTGCTTTATCTGAACGGAACGTAATTCTGCGAGACATCTATGGCCATGAAGGCGTAGACCCGGATCAGTTAGCCGATGAATTAACTAACGAGGTAGCGCCCCGTGTAGCTCCGTACATAGGAGACACGATTGGGCACCTTCATGAAGCTTTGCACGCCGGGCAGCGCGTTTTGTTCGAGGGTGCCCAGGCGACATTTCTCGATCTAGACCACGGGACCTACCCGTTTGTTACTTCATCGAACCCTGTTGCTGGGTTCGCGCTTGTTGGAGCGGGTATCGGACCTGGGGCCATCGATCAGGTCATCGGAATTGCTAAGGCATATTTGACTCGAGTCGGCGCCGGCCCATTTGTTACCGAACTCGAGGATGAAGTAGGTGATTATCTTGTCGAGGTTGGCAAAGAATTCGGGACGAACACAGGGCGACGTCGGCGCACCGGATGGTTCGACGCAGTCATGGCACGTCAAGCCGTTCGACTCAACGCATGCACGGAAATTGCTCTTACCAAATTAGATGTTCTGGACCAATTGGAGACCATAAAGGTCTGTGTGGCCTACGAGGTAGAAGGGCAACGTTATGAATATCTGCCGCACCTGCGACGGTTGCATGACAAAGCCACTCCGGTTTATGCAGAATTCCCCGGTTGGCAAACCGACTTGTCCGCAGCAACCGAGCGCAATGATTTACCGAGGGAGGCCGTCGAATACATATCTTTCCTTGAGCGCCAGATGGGTGTCCCAATCCGATTCGTGTGTGTTGGCCCCGGGCGAGAGCAATATTTGCGGTTTGCAGCATGAAGGTCTGTGTTGTCGGTTCAGGGGGCCGCGAACACGCGTTTGCTGCAACTCTCTCAATCGGTGCAGAGGTCGTCGTTACCCCGGGATCAGCGGGCATAGACGGCAGCACAGAGAAGCCAGCAACTGCAGTTGATGCGGACCTCTATGTCATTGGTCCCGAAGTTCCTTTAGTCAACGGGCTAGCAGATGAACTTCGTGCGTCTGGCCGCCATGTATTTGGCCCGGGTATAGATGGAGCTCTCTTAGAGGCTTCAAAGGCTTGGATGAAAGACTTGGTTCAGGCAGCGGGTGTCCCGACTGCCAGGTATGCATCCTTTGACGAAAACCAAGCAGAGGAAGCAACTGAGTTCTTATCGACGCTGTGCCCACCTTATGTTGTCAAAACTGATGGATTAGCTGCCGGTAAAGGTGTTTTGGTCACCGACAATCTTGAGGAAGCTGAAGACGATGCAAGAAATAAGTTGTCAGGAGTTTCTTTTGGAGACGCTGGTCGTCGAATAGTTATTGAAGAAGGGCTTACAGGAGCAGAACTCTCCTTATTCGCATTGTGTGATGGACAAAAGGCTGTGTTAATTCCCACTTCTGCACAGGATCATAAAAGGCTGCATGATCACGACCATGGCCCCAACACCGGAGGAATGGGCTGCTACTCGCCGATGCCGAGCCTGGGACTCCCTGATCTTGAAGAATTAATGGACATAGCGGTGCATCCCACAGTTCAAGAACTTAAGAAACGTGACATTGACTACAGGGGAGTGTTATTCGCCGGGTTCATGATGACAAAGGACGGACCGAAATTACTGGAGTACAACGTCCGGTTCGGTGATCCCGAAGCCCAAGTGATCTTGCCTCGGGTTGAAGGCAACCTGAGCGAAACTTTGTTAGAAGTAGCCAAAGGAAACCTCACGTCACAACCAACGGTTTCAGCTGATGCGATGGTCACCGTTGTGCTTGCGGCAGAGGGCTACCCAACATCACCAAGGACCGGAGATGTCATTCACGGTTTGGATGAAGCAAAGGCAATTGAAGGCGTGACTGTATTTTGCGCTGGCGTCGACTCAAACACCCAAGGTGAACTTATAACTAACGGTGGTCGAGTACTCAATATTTGTGGCCGAGCCCCTACTTTGGACGCGGCCCGGCAGATCGCGTACAGAGCAGTGGATGCAATCTCATGGCCAGGGATGCAACATCGCACCGATATTGGTGCTTCGATTGAGACAGATATCAACCGGGAGGGAATCAAATGAAGGTAGCGATTTTAATGGGTTCGCCTCGTGACGGAGACAAAATGGCTGGGGCTTCGGAAATGCTTGAACGCTTTGACGTCCCGCACGAAGTCCTCGTCATGTCAGCCCACCGAACTCCCGAACAGGTAGCAGAGCTCGCATCGAAGGCTCGCGATAACGGATACGGCGTAATTATTTGTGGTGCTGGAATGGCGGCACATCTCGCGGGTGCGGTCTCAGCGCACACAACGCTGCCAGTGATTGGTGTGCCTTTATCGGGTGGCGTCAGTGGTGGAATGGACGCTTTACTCTCAACGGTGCAGATGCCAAGGGGTATTCCCGTTGCAACCGTAGCTGTCGACGGCTCCGCCAACGCTGCAGTGTTGGCCATAGAAATACTGTCACTGAATAATCCGGACTTGATAGAACGGCTTCAGACTTTTAGAGCTGAAGGTGCAAGGTGACAGGGCCCAAGCCCCTTGTAGCCAATGTCTTAGCGAATCGATACGCGTCGCCTGAGATGGCAGAAATCTGGTCAGCAGAAAATAAAGTCGTCTTAGAACGCGAACTTTGGGTAGCAGTTCTGGTGGCTCAAAAAGATTTAGGTATCAAAATTGACGACGTCGTCGTCGACGCATATCGATCAGCCATGACTGATGTCGACCTGGAATCCATTGATCGTCGTGAACGTGTGACATTGCACGACGTCAAAGCACGAATTGAGGAGTTTTGCTCGCTGGCTGGGTACGAACACATCCATAAAGGGCTTACTTCTCGAGACCTGACAGAAAACGTTGAACAGTTACAGATCAAACGCTCGTTAGTGTTGACCCAACAACGGCTAGTAGCTGTCATTTCTCGACTTGCTGACTTAGCTGTTCGATATCAAGAGACCGCGATAACCGGCCGTTCGCATAACGTGCCGGCCCAAATGACGACTTTAGGGAAACGTTTCGCGAACCTGGGTCAAGAAACTCTGCTGGCCTATCAGCGCTTAGAGGATCTTTTGAACAAGTACCCCCTCCGTGGTTTGAAAGGTCCAGTTGGGACACAACAGGACCTCCTCGATCTTTTTGAAGGCGATATGGGCAAGGTCGCTGAGCTAGAGGAACGGGTTGCTGACCAGTTAGGTTTTGGACAGACGCTGCAAGCTGTTGGCCAGATATACCCGCGGTCACTTGATTTAGATGTTGTTAGTGCACTGACGCAGACTGCAAGTCCGTTAGGAAATATCGCTCTGCAAATTCGCCTTATGGCCGGACTAGATCTCGCCACTGAAGGTTTTAATGAAGGGCAAGTTGGTTCGTCGGCTATGCCCCACAAGATGAATGCACGCTCAGCCGAACGCGTTAACGGGTTTGTATCGGTGTTGCGAGGGCACCTCACGATGGCAGCATCTATCGCGGGTGACCAGTGGAATGAAGGTGATGTCAGTTGTTCGGTGGTCCGACGTGTCGTACTCCCTGACGCCTTCTTCGCGATCGACGGCGCACTCGAAACTATTTTGACGGTCTTGGATGGCTTTGGGTCCTACAGCAATGTCATCAATCGGGAATTAGAACGGTACTTACCATTCCTCGCCACTACGCGACTATTGATGGCATCAGTCAAAGCGGGTGCTGGTCGGGAAGAAGCTCATGAGCTCATTAAGCAACATGCGATAGCAGCAGCTCTGGAAATTCGAGAAGGTAGCTCTGGCGAAAATGACCTAATCGAACGTCTTGTTAACGACCCGCTCCTACCCTTGGACCGGGACGCCGTCACTGAGGCACTTTCTGATCGCAGGGCTTTCATCGGGCTGGCTGATTCCCAAGTGTCAGACTTCGTAGCAACTGCGGCCACAATTAATTCTGAACATCCTGGGGCAGGGTCCTATCGCCCATCCCCCATTCTCTAGTAGAGAAGAGACGTGAGCGAACTCCAATTACTCCACAGCGGCAAAGTTAGAGAGATGTATGTCGTCGACGACCAGCATCTTCTTATGGTGGCAAGCGATCGAATCTCAGCATTCGACGTTGTGTTCAACGAACCTATCCCTGACAAGGGGAGAGTGTTAACTGCGATGACAGTTTGGTGGTCTGAATACTTAGCTTCCGTCGCATCTACCCATCTAGTATCCGCTGACCCAGCTGACTTTCCAGAAGCGGCGAAGCGGCCGGAATGGGCAGGTCGAGCACTGCTAGTTCGAAGGGCTGAAATGTTGCCCCTCGAATGCATTGTGCGCGGGTATATAACCGGATCCGCATGGAAGGAATACCAAGAAGCAGGAACAATGCACGGGTCAACGTTGCCTGCCGGGTTACTAGAAGCCCAACAGCTACCTGAACCTGTCTTCACACCGTCCACTAAAGCTACCGAAGGCCATGACATCAATATCAGCTACGACGAAGCTGTAAAAATAGTTGGAACGGAGCTAGCAGACGCAGCACGTTCGGTCTCTATCGAGGCATACCGACAAGCCTCACAACACGCCGCGCAGCACGGCGTGATCATCGCCGACACCAAGTTCGAATTAGGGATAGTTGATGGCGAAATGGTGATAGCCGATGAGCTTCTAACCCCTGATTCATCAAGGTTTTGGCCTGCGGAAAATTGGAACCCAGGTGCAACACCAGTTTCGTTGGACAAACAACCAGTTAGAGACGCAACGGAAGCCACTGGCTGGGATAAGTCACCCCCGCCGCCACCTCTTTCTCCTGAAACAGTGCAAGCAACCCGCGACCGGTACGTCACGGCTTACGAACGAATTACGGGCGAATCATTCACACAATGGATTGGGCAAAGCTGATGCACTTCGAGGTAAAAATCGAAGTCTCACCGCGAGATGGCATAGCAAACCCTGAAGGTTCGACGATTGAACGAGCGTTGCCTGCGTTGGGCTTCGAGATGACTGGCAATGTGCGGGTTGGCAAGGTCATCCGCCTCCAGGTCGAAGCTGAGTCAGCCGATGCAGCGCAATCACTCGTTGAAGACATGTGCAATCGGTTCCTGACTAACCCCGTCATCGAAGATGCTTTGGTGGAAGTTCTAGCAACATGAGTCATCGGGTAGGAGTTGTTCGTTTCCCAGGTACGAACTGTGAATTCGACACTATCGATGCAATACGAGCTCTTGGAGGTGACGCCGAAGTTCTCTGGCATGGGGACCCGTCGTTGAAGAACGTTGACGCGGTGGTGATACCGGGAGGTTTCGCACACGGCGATTACTTGCGCTGCGGGGCAATAGCAAGATTTTCTCCGGTAATGGAATCGGTTGCTGCGTTTGCACTGAATGGCGGCCCAGTTTTAGGGATTTGCAACGGTTTTCAAGTTTTAACCGAAGCTGGATTGCTACCCGGAGCCTTGCAGAAGAACATCGGTATGAAATTCCTGTGTTCGATGCAACAAATCGAAGTTGTTTCAACCGGAAACGTTCTTGGAAAGGGTTCAACAGTCGGAGACTGTATAAAAATTCCCATTAACCATTTCGAGGGTAACTATGTATGTCCCCCTGAAGCTCTGGCAGAATTAGAAGCTCGACAACAAATCGTGTTCCGCTACACGGATAATCCCAATGGTTCAACAAGAGATATAGCCGGCATTTGCAATGAAAGCGGGAATGTTGTGGGCATGATGCCCCACCCGGAAAGAGCAACCTCTCTGCTTTTAGGCTCAACTGACGGCACTGCGCTTATCCGCTCTTTCCTGGCTGCTTGACGAAGTCAGCTACGCGCCATTCCCGTATACGCGTAAATGGTTGTAGCCCATGGTGGGTTGCGAAAATATAAACGGTTTATATTTTGGTCTTCGAAGATGACTTTCGGCTGCGAATGTGCCAGAGGGCATCCATGAGAAAGCTGCGGCCGCGAGTAGATTTGGGGCGTGAGTGTCGCCCCTGAAGATGCATCAGTTCATCGGGCACTTGGTCTTAGTGATGAAGAATATGACCTTATATATGAGCTTTTAGAACGACATCCAAACCATCTTGAACTGGCGATGTATTCAGTGATGTGGTCAGAGCACTGTTCTTATAAGTCGTCAAAGATTCATCTCAAAAGACTCCCTACGGAGGCACCATGGGTTCTAGTTGGCCCGGGAGAAAACGCAGGAGTAATTGATGTAGGTGATGACATCGCTGTTGCGATTCGAATAGAAAGCCACAATCACCCTTCTGCGATTGAGCCCTATCAAGGCGCGGCGACAGGTGTCGGAGGGATTCTCAGAGATATCTTCACTATGGGGGCGAGACCCATAGCCGTAATGGATCCCCTGCGCTTCGGCCCCCTCGATGATCCTCGCAGCCGATGGATAGCCGAGGGCGTAGTTAGTGGGGTTTCGGGTTACGGAAACAGTGTTGGCGTCCCGACGGTCGGAGGTGAACTTGTCTTTGACGAAACCTACAAAGGCAATCCTCTGGTCAATGTTCTTGCGATGGGCGTGCTCCCATCAGAACGACTCGTACTTGGACAAGCCAGCGGCATTGGGAATCTTGCAATTCTGTTGGGGGCATCTACAGGTCGAGACGGCATAGGGGGCGTCAGTGTTCTCGCTTCGGCTGGCTTTGATGAGAACTCCGATGATCGGGATAAACGGCCGAGTGTGCAAGTCGGAGACCCGTTTGAAGAAAAACGGCTTTTAGAAGCATGCCTTGAACTGCTCGATGAAGGTTTAGTGAGCGGAATCCAAGATCTTGGAGGTGCTGGCATCACATGTGCAACAAGTGAAACTGCCTCTCGGGGTGGGGCAGGGATGGATGTTGATGTTTCAGCTATCCATTCCCGTGAAGAGGGGATGGAACCGTTTGAGTTAATGACTTCGGAATCGCAAGAAAGAATGCTTGCAATCGTTGAACCTCAATACCTTGATCGGGTCCTCGAAATTTCAGCTCAATGGGAAATAACGGCGAGCGTGATAGGTCGTGTGACCGGGAATGGGCAGTTGAGAATCCTCGATGGCTTCGATGGTGAAGTGCTGGCAGAGCTGCCTGCCTCCACTTTGCATGATGATGCCCCTGAGTATGACCGACCGATCGCTCGGCCAGATGACTTGGACCAGAGACGATTAGCCGACGCTTCTCAAGGTCCGGTTGATTGTGTGGAGAACTTGTTGGCACTGGTGTGCGATCCTTCGTGGGTTTATCGCCAATATGACCACCAGTTATTTCTTAATACTGTGGTTGGGCCTGGGAGCGACGGGACGCTGCTGCGTCTTCGACATCCGACCAGCGGCAACGAAACTGGGAGGGGATTAGCGCTCTCAACAGACGGAAACCACCGGTGGTGTTACGTAGACCCATATGAGGGTACGAAGATGGTTGTTGCTGAAGCTGTTATGAACATCTCGTGTGTCGGCGCGTACCCTCTCGCCGTTGTCAATTGTTTGAATTTCGGGAACCCGGAACACCCAGAAGTTATGTGGCAACTATCGGAAGCTGTCGACGGGATGTCTGAAGCTTGTCTTGCCTTCAACGCGCCGGTAGTTGGCGGCAACGTAAGTTTGTACAACGAAACGAACTCCGTCGATATAGCTCCCACTCCAGTAGTCGGTGTTATTGGTATGCACCCGACCCTTTCAGAGGCTCCACCACATATTGGGTTGCCGCCGGACGCGCTTTTGTTGCTGTTAGGACAAGAACCTGGCCCAAATGTATCTATGGGGGGAAGCCGGTGGGCTTGGGAAATTGGTGGTTGTAAAGATGGCTCTCTCCCTGCGTTCGATCTTGAGCAGGCAGTCAGAACAGCTGCTTTTGTTGCTGAGTCAGTTCAGAAACGACGGCTAGAAGCAGTGCACGACGTCGGAGAGGGAGGCGTCGCCGTAGCAGCTGCTGAGATGGCTATCGACACTGGTGTTGGCGCTCAATTAGACAGTTATGACAACCACATTTCGATGTTCAACGAATCTGGCGGTCGAGTGCTCGTTGTTGTTTCAAATGATGGTTTGGAAGAATTCTTGGAAGAAGCAGCCAACAAGAACGTTACGGCCAAGGTAATTGGTCGAACTGGCGGGTCGTTGTTGGAGTTCGGGCCTGCTGTGAAGGTACCTCTAGACGTCCTAACAGCTGCGTCGTTCAACCAGCTACCAGAAGCATTAGGCCAAGGAACCGTCAGCGCATGACGGAAAAAATCACGGAAGTGGAAATCGACAAACCTCGAGAAGCTTGCGGTGTTTTCGGGGTGTTAGCTCCGGGTGGCGCTGTCGCTCACCAGACATACCTAGGTCTTTACGCCCTGCAACATCGAGGACAAGAATCTGCCGGGATCGCTGTGAGCGATGGCTCTAACGTCACGGTTGTGAAAGATATGGGGCTTGTCTCCAGCGCTTTTGACGATCGCATTCTCGCAGCGCTCGAAGGCGCTATTGCGATTGGTCACACTCGTTATTCAACGACGGGGTCAAGTTCTTGGCGAGCGTCGCAACCGTTTTATCGTGACGTCGGCGACCTCGAATTCGCCTTGGCCCACAACGGCAACCTCGTTAACACAGCTGAACTTGCCGCCGAGACAGGCATGCTCGATGGAACTGTCACAAGTGACAGTGATCTGGTAGCTGAATTAGTTGCCCTCGAACTTGCGAGCGGAGACGCACCTGAAGGCAATGAACTTCCCTGGGCACTGAAACGTGTGTTGCCGCGACTAAAGGGAGGTTTCTCCTTTGTTGCCATGGACCGACACCATTTGGTTGGAGCAAGAGGGCCAGAAGGATTTTGGCCACTGTGTCTGGGGCGCTTGGATAATGGCTGGGTAGTTGCATCAGAAAGTCCGGCGTTGGACACCGTCGGAGCCCACTTTGTCCGCGAGGTTGACCCCGGTGAGATGGTTGTTATAAATCGCGCCGGGTGGACTTCAGAACATCCCTTCGACAATCCCGACCCGAAGCTGTGTGTCTTCGAGTTCGTATATTTTTCACGCCCAGACACTGTTCTGTATGGCCGCAACGTGCATGCGGCAAGACAACGAATGGGCGAGCAACTAGCCGACCAGGCTCCAGTTGATGCAGATCTAGTGATGCCCGTTCCAGAATCGGGTATTCCTGCCGCACAAGGGTTCGCTCGAGCAAGCGGTATTCCTTACCGAGATGGGCTAGTCAAAAATCGTTACATAGGCCGTACCTTCATTGCCCCATCCCAGGAAATGAGAGCCCTGGGGGTGAAGATGAAACTCAACCCGATTCGACACAACATTGAAGGTCAACGCCTGATAGTTGTTGATGATTCAATTGTTCGTGGAACGACCACACGGGCGATAGTCGAGATGCTCCGTGCAGCGGGAGCAGCAGAGGTACATCTGAGAATTTCGTCGCCACCCTACAGGTGGCCATGCTTTTACGGTATGGATACGGGTACAAGAGCAGAGCTTCTTGCTGCAAATCTCACGGTGGACGAAATACGTGAATACTTGGGTGTCGACTCTATTGGTTATCTAGAACTCGATCGTCTAATCGACGCGACCGGTGCGGCAGGTGCCGGGTTTTGCACCGCTTGTCTCGATGGAAGGTATCCCGTAGAAATCCCAGCCGAAATTGGTAGGGAGGTCTTAGGGGAAAGACAAGACGATCAGGGATCTGCATTTATCTCTGCCCCACAAATGAAGCTTGGCCAATGAGTTCTGAGGTCACCTACTCCGAGTCTGGCGTCGATATAGATAAAGCAGACGAAGCCGTGGAACGACTCATCCCCCATGCCCAGTCAACCTTTAGACCAGAGGTACTCAGTGACGTCGGCGGATTCGGCTCAATTGTGGCAATACCTGAGGGATATCGTGAGCCGGTGTTGGTATCTGGGAACGACGGAGCCGGGACCAAGACACTGGTAGCCAAGAAATTGGAGAGATACGACACCATTGGTGTTGACGTTGTCGCAATGTGCGTCGATGACATCGTTACATCCGGGGCTGAACCGCTGTTTTTCTTAGATCAACTAACTGTCGGGAAAGTCGACCCCGAAGTCATCGAACAACTCGTAATTGGCTTCGCTCAAGGATGCATCACAGCAGGGTGTGCTTTAACAGGGGGTGAAATTGCTGAGCACCCAGACACGATGGGCGAAGACGATTTTGATGTGTCGGGTTTTGCAGTGGGGGTAGCCGAACGTGGCGACATACCCGACAAATCTTCGGTTGTTCAAGGAGATATTTTAGTGGGGCTTGCTTCGACAGGTTTGCGGTGCAACGGATACAGCTTGGCCCGTCGGGTGCTTATGGACGGCCGTGCTTTAGATCAACCAGCATGGCCAGGCGCGGACTCTTCACTCGGGGACGAACTACTCCGTCCATCGATCATTTATGCCCCCACAGTCTTAAGTGCATTCCGACAATGTGAGGTTCACGCGGCCGCGCACATAACCGGTGGAGGGCTTATTGGCAATCTGAAACGGGTGATTGGTGATGAAGTAGAAATACAACTAGATGCAGGAAGATGGCCGAGGCCACAAATCTTTGATCAGATTGCCGTTGAAGGACCTGTCTCTGAGGAAGAAATGCGGAATGTTTTCAACCTAGGTATTGGCATGGTGTTGATCGTCCCGAGTGGCGAGGCTGATTCAGTTATGGACCTTGCCAACAAGCATGGACATGAGGCGTGGGTTGTTGGGCAGGTTGGTGCGGGAAATGGCCAAGCAAGGTGGATGGATTGATGAGGGAACTCGACCCGCTACGAACAAAGCTTAGAGAACATCTCCTGACTCACGCGGTGCGTACAGGGGATTTCGTGTTGAAATCCGGTCGGAAAAGCAACTGGTTTATTGACGGTAAACAAACCGTCTGTACCCCTGAAGGCATTCAACTTGTAGCGGACATCGTCTTGAATGAAATTAATGGAATAGACGCAATGGGGGGCTTGACGATGGGCGCTGACCCCGTGGCATACGGTGTCTCAGCTATAGCTGCTGATCGCGGTCAAAAAATTAGGAGCTTTAGCGTCCGAAAAGAATCGAAGGACCATGGAGTAGAGGGACGAATAGCTGGTGCACTGCGAAAAGGTGACCGAGTAGCCATCACCGAGGATGTTGTTACCCGGGGAGTATCGCCTCTAGAAGCAGCAGAAGCAGTCAGAGCATTCGGCGCAGAACCCGTCATGATTATTTCGGTTGTGGATCGCGGTGGCACCTGCGAAGACCTAGCGAAACAAGCCGGAATCAGCTTTTACGCGCTGTTAACTGCCCCTGATTTGGGTTTTGAATATGAGGGCCCATAGAACAAATGCACTAGGACCGTGTGGACAAGTCGGATCGTTCCGCCACAATAGAGCGCTCGTATCCCACTGCAGGAGACCTGATGTCGCGACCAACGGCTGCTTTCTCAGCCACATTAGAAGTTGAGCTTGCTCATGAGCCGGGCACTCTCGGCCGACTTTGCACAGCGATTGGCGACGTCGGCGGAAATATTCGTAGCCTCCGAGGCTTTACCGTAACCGCAGGGTCATTGCGTGAAGAAGTTGTGGTTGACGCAGCTAGCGAAGCCCACGTCGACGAAATTTGCGAAGCAGTCGACGGGCTCGAAGGGATCAAGGTTATTAGTGCGGTTGACAGAACTTTTAAAATCCACGAGGGCGGCAAGCTTGAAACGATAAGCCGAATCCCATTGAGAGACGCTGATGATTTATCGATGGCGTACACACCAGGAGTCGCTCGGGTGTGTATGGCTATCCACGAAGATGAAGCGGCCTCTCATGAGTTGACGATCAGAAAAAACACAGTTGCGATTGTTAGCGACGGCACCGCCGTTCTCGGGCTTGGCGATATTGGTCCAGAGGCTGCCATGCCTGTCATGGAAGGCAAAGCACTGTTATTTAAAGAATTTGCCGATGTCGATGCCTTTCCGATCTGCCTTGACGTTGAAACTCCGGAACAAATTATTGAAACAGTCATTCGGCTCGCACCGACTTTCGGGGGAATAAACCTAGAAGATATTGCTGCCCCGGGCGCCTTCGAAGTTGAGGCAGAGCTGCGTCGGGCACTCGACATTCCGGTATTCCACGATGATCAACACGGAACAGCGGTTGTCGCTCTAGCTGCTTTGGAGAACTCGGTTCGTCTCACAGGAAAAGATTTCAAAGATCTACGCTGCGTCATCTTGGGTGCCGGAGCGGCGGGCGTTGCGTGCGCAAAGATCCTGTTAGGTCGCGGCATCGGCGATGTTGTCGTCTGTGATCGACAAGGCACTATTTACCCCGGCCGAGATAATTTGAACGCCGCCAAAGAGTGGATCGCCCATAACACCAACACCGATCAAATTGCCGGCACAGTTGCGCAGGCAATGGCGGGTGCTGACGTGTTTATGGGGCTTAGCGGTCCTGGGCTTGTGACCCGAGACGACGTCGCTGCGATGGCTGACAAGCCCATCGTCTTCGCAATGGCTAATCCTGACCCCGAG
>NTLA01000030.1 GCA_002457435.1 Acidimicrobiales bacterium MED-G01
TTGAGGTAGGAGCTGACGATTATGTGACCAAGCCCTACCGGCTGAAAGAGCTTGTCGCGAGGATGCGAGCAGTGCTGCGCCGACAGTCCACAGACGAAGATGCCGGCGAAGCTTTCGAAGTCGGAGTGGTCTTTGCTGAAGGTGGAGTCCACTTAGACCTAGACAGACACGAACTTCGAGTCGACAATAAATTCGTGCCGCTAGCACTTAAAGAATTTGAGCTCTTGGCCTACCTGATGGAAAATTCAGGCCGGGTCGTGACGCGAGAAAGTCTTATGCAGAACGTGTGGGGGTACGACTACCTCGGCGACACCAAGACTATTGACGTTCATATCAAGAGGTTGCGATCGAAAATTGAGGTGGATCCTTCCGAGCCAAGCCTTATAACAACGGTGCGCGGCGTCGGTTACCGGTTTGAACGTAAACAAACTGCTGAGTGATTCCCGCAGCTGCTGTTATGCAGGTGTTTTTGACTAAGTTCCGTTACTGAACGGACATTAAATAAAAAGCAAACATTCCGCCACTAAGACGCGTTGAGATACTACGTTGCCGGTCGTGGCCCGTCCCCCCGGCACCGCTGACCGTCAAATGCCGACAGGTGCTCGCGCAGCTCTCGTTGTCGCGCTGATCTACCTGTTTTTGGTAGGTGTTTCCTCCCTCGAGGCTGGCATCAAGATCATGGGCGCCGACACCCAAGAACGCTTGTTTTCAGCGGTCAGTAATCCGATTGCAGGTCTTTGTGTCGGAATCTTAGGGACAGTGCTTGTGCAATCGTCATCAGCCAGCACTTCAGTAATAGTCGGTCTTGTGGCATCTGGCGCACTTGGCGTAGACCAGGCCGTTCCAATGGTCATGGGAGCCAACATAGGAACCACCGTCACCAACACGCTCGTCTCATTAGGACATGTTCGCCAATCAGCAGAATTCAAACGTGCGTTCGCTGCTGCAACCGTCCACGACTTCTTCAACGTCTTAGCTGTTTCGATTCTTCTTCCGATCGAACTGATCTTCAAACCAATTTCAGGAATAGCGAAATGGATAAGCGAACTCCTCGTCGGTTCCGGAGGAACCGAATGGAAAAGCCCAGTAAAGAAATGGGTAAAAGAACCCGTTGGATGGCTGAAAGACCTTTGGGACCAGTTCGGAGCGTCAGGCAACGTTAAAGGTGCCCTCATGGTCGCAACGGGACTCGTGATCGTCCTGATAGCGCTCGCCTTGGTCACCAAAAACATGAAAGCCCTCGTGGCAGCGCGAATCGAAAGATCCCTCAACGCGATCCTCGGCAAAGCCGGGGGACTAGTAGCTCTCGTGGTCGGCATGATCGTGACGATCGCCGTGCAATCCTCAAGTATCACAACCTCAATACTGATACCGCTTTCAGCAGCTGGAGTGCTGACCCTACGAAACGCCTACCCAGTCACACTGGGCGCAAATGTAGGAACGACCATTACGGCGCTGCTCGCTGCTCTTGCAGCCTCAAGTCCCGACTCGTTGACCGTAGCTTTAGCGCACACGACCTTTAACGTCATCGGCATTCTGTCTTTGTACGCCCTACCGTTCTTCAGAGAAGTTCCGGTGATTGCAGCGACGGCAATGGCCGAGATAGCTGTACGCAGACGAGTCCTAGCGGTCTGTTACGTCGTCGGACTGTTCATTGTTGCACCTTTGGTTGGTGTAGCTATCCTTCGATAACGGGGAGTTTCATATGGTTCTTTCATTTTTCCGAGCAGGTGACACAGGGCTAGATCATGTCGTCACCCGATCAGTTGCCATGGTGAGCGACGCCCGCCACTCCTTTGACTTAGCTTGCACAGCTCTCCTAAGCGGCGCTCAACCTAAATCCATAGCTGACGACGTGAGAGAAACCGACCTTCGAATCAACGCAAACGAGCAGCAACTCCGCGGCGAACTGGCTGTGCATATCAGTGTCCACGGACCCAACGACATCGGCGAAGTCATAGGCCTGATCCTCCTATTGAAGAAAATCGAACGTGTAGGCGATCACGCAAAGAACATCCTTGACCTTGCCGAAAGCGGCGTGTCATTTGCCAATGAGCCTGATATCGATGAGCTACTTGAAGAGCGACGAACTGTGTCCGGCTTCTTTTCAGAAGCAAGCACAATTCTCGCCGAACATGAGGGCATACCAGAAGGTTTCCGAGACCGATTAGATCAGATGGTCGACCAGATTCAGGCTCGTATTGACGGTTACATGACATCAGATGAGCCAGGCCATCAGGTTGTCCCCCGGGCTGTGTATCACCGGTACCTCAAAAGAATTGTTGCCAACCTCAATAGCGCTGTCCTTGCAGCTACTGAACCCGTGCGAGTCATAGACCCAACTGATTGACCACAACAGATTTCAGTTAGCTGTGAGTAGCCGGTCAGCGTCGGCCCTAAGGTGAAATTGTGGAAGAGGAACAACACTCCTCAAATGCGGCCTCCCAATTCAGCGAAGGTGTAGCCAGCGACAGTGAACAGCCACCGAAACGCGTTCCCCTCGGCCCCTTTGCTCGTTTAGCGAGAGTTCAACTTGTCTCCGCCGCCGGAGATGCACTGTTCACGATCGCGCTCGCCGGATCGTTGTTTTTCAATCTCGACCCCGACGCAGCGCGACCAAAAGTCGCCCTATATCTCATCTTGACAATCGCCCCGTTTGCGGTCGTCGGTCCACTCATCGGCCCCCTCATTGACCGTCTTCGCGGTGGTCGACGAGCAATGGTGATCGTTAGCGGTATGGGGCGAGCGGTGTTGGCGTTTTTGATGATCCGCCACCTGGACTCGTTACTCCTGTTTCCCGAAGCGTTTGGAGCACTTGTTCTCGGCAAGACATATCACGTAGCGAAAAGCGCGATAGTCCCAGGACTCGTTCGCGGGCACGAAGACCTGGTAGAAGCAAACTCCAAGCTGGTTCTCTTAAGCGGGGTCGGTGGCGCACTCGCGGCTGGACCAGGACTACTTCTGAGTCTCATTGGCTCGAAGTGGGTGCTGGGGGCAGCGATGATCGCTTTCGGCGCAGTAGTTCCATTCGCCGCGCGCTTACCTAAGACCTCGATAGCGCGAGACCCAACACCTCAAGACGAGCGCAACGACCTGCGTAGCGCCGGAATCGTCTTGGCAGCATCTGCGATGGCGATCTTGCGCGGAATGACAGGTTTCACCCTTTTCTTGGTTGCATTCTGGCTGCGTCGCGAAGACGCAGCCACCATCTGGTTCGGGTTGATGGTCGTCTCAAGCGCCCTCGGAGCCTTTATTGGCGCAGTCGCGGCACCTCTGTTGCGTCGGCTTGTTAAAGAAGAATATTTGCTCGGCGGGGTGCTAACCATCGCTGCTGCTGTCGGATTTTTCGCCACCTTCCCCGGCGACCGAACGGCCGTACTGGCTTTTGTTATGTCAGTCGGCTTCGCTGCAGGACTCGGGAAACTATCTTTCGACGCAATAGTTCAACGCGACGCACCGACGGTGAACCAAGGACGATCGTTCGCCCGTTTCGAAACGAGATTTCAACTTTTTTGGGTCCTCGGCGCGTTGATCCCGGTCATCGCGCCTAATGGAGTGCTGCCCCTACGAGCCGGACTCATTATTCTTGCGCTTTCCAGTGGCTCAGCAGCATTCCTATATTTAGGTGGCCTGATCGCGTTAGCACGCGGAAAACGAACCCCATCGCGAGTCATCGCGGATCAAGTTTGGACCGAAAAGAGATACCGGCGACTCAGCAACCGGTTACCGCAATGGATGACCCGCATAATTCCCGACCCGTCGCGACGCGAAAAACCTCAACCCTGATCTAGCTCCGGCAAATCAATCCGAGCAAGCCACAGACCAGGGGCATCAACCTCATTCGGGGTCGGCAGCGCCTTTGGATCGTTCCACAGACGCGCCAACGTCACCTCGTCAGCTCGATCCAGTACACCCGAGATAAATGTTGAACCGCGATCGACCAAGTCGGCGGTGATCTCAACACCAAAGAGCTTCTCAACGAATTGATCACTGGCACTTGTAGTGAACCGGCGACGCCGAACAACTTCTGAAAGCGAGTCATAAGAACTCAACAAACCCTGAGCAACTTTTTCAACTACATAATCCACGTAGCCCACAACCACAGCCAAGAGTGCCTCAAGGTCGGGAATGACGGCGCTTTGAGCATCAGAACGCAATGCTCCCAACAAATTTTCTGGATCACTTAACGCACTTTGTAGTTGTTGCTGCAACTCCGCCGGGTCGCCGCTGCCGATATCTAGATCCATGAATCGGTCCTCGAAACCTCGCGGATCAGTCTGAAACCCATCAACATAGCGTTGCAATAATTGTTCAAACGCTGTCTTGACGTGGTTCACAGACAAGACTGAGTGGGTAGCTATCTCACTCACACACACCCACAACTGGACATCCGCGGAAGGAAGCGACCATTCCTCAGCAAAGGCCTCAATATTGTTGATCAAAATAAGAATCTGGTGGTCAGGGCGGGGAATAGGCAGCGCGTAATTCCCGAACGCCTTGGTAGCGAGGTGTCCTGCTATGGAGCCCGCGCTCATAGCCATCATCATCGGGTTGAGAGCTCTGAGGAGGCCATCAAGAATTTGGGCATCAGCGCCATCAATTTCGGAAGGCAGCGTTCCTTGTGTCAACCGCTCCGCCAGACGATCCAGCAACGGCCGGTACGCCTCCAATGTTGCCGACGCCCACTCAGACCGAGTTGCTGCTTCTAATGACACAGGTTTACCTGAAGATCCTGTTTCCAGGGATGTGATATTTGCGACGTGTAACTCGGCGACCCTGACCAACTCAGCCAATTTGGTCCTTTGAAGTGGGTCTACGTTCGCTTCAGATTTACCTTCCGTAGCAATCTGATAGGCAAACTGGCGGGCAATATCCCACGCTATTGGTCCTTGCGCGTTGAAGAGTTTCCCGAGATCACCCAAGAATGGGAGACCGCCGAAAGGGTTATCTTCATCAAAAGGATCGTCACTAGCCACGTTGGCATGGTAGGCCGGTGCGTGTACAGCTTCACCCCAGTTAGCTGATTAGCCCAAATCCGAAGTGGGAAATGATCGATGACAACAGTGGCAATCTCGGGAGCAGAAGGGGCGTTGAGGTCCAGAATTTCTGAAGCACTCACCCAACTCTTTGATCAAGTCATCAGCTTCACATTTGGGTTGGATGCAGTTTCTTTGACTGAGGTTGAATGTGTCGTTCATTTAGCGTTCTCCGAAGACTCAGACCAAAAAAATCTCATCGGTCTCCTAGAACTTGCCACTGAAGCTGAAATCTCCCGACTAGTAGTCGTCTCGAGCGCGATGGTGTACGGGGCATGGCCCAACAACTCGATACCCCTGTCAGAAGACGCCGCAGTTCGACCTAACCCCGAGTCAACGTTCGCAGTCCACCAAGCTGACGCAGAACGAACAGCGCTGGAATGGGCCGATTTCAACCTCGAGCGGCAAGTAACGATCTTGCGACCCACCGCGGTCGCGTCCCCAAATGCATCGGGACTGATTGGTGAAGCCCTGCTCGCTGCAGCACCCATACGAACCCGCCGAGATGACCCACCACAACAGTTCGTGCACTTGGATGATCTAGCGACAGCTGTCGCCACAGTGGTTCAGCTTGACGACTCGGGCGTATTTAATGTCGCACCTGACGGGTGGCTCACAGCACGAGAAGTGAAAGACCTCGTAGGCGCGCGACCAACCATCCGACTACCGATCCCTTTACCAGGCCGCCTGGACCGGTATGTGGCACGTCGCGTCGGGCACCAAGCACCCACCGGCCTCCTGCCTTATACCCGATACCCGTGGGTGGTAGCCAACGACCGGTTGCGAAGCACAGGGTGGGTCCCGCGATACGGAAACGACCAAGTGTTCGTCGCTGCAGAAGCTGGAATGCCGTGGGATTCAATGAACGCCAAACAGCGACAAAACGTGTCGCTGGGGGTAGGAGCAGCAGCGGTTATTGGCCTGCTGTGTGCGCTTGGTTCATGGCTGAAACGAACAATCTCTCGATAGCAGAACTAGTTAAGTTCTCCGACCTCAATCTTCAGCACCAACAGCTGCTCATTGCGCCAAATTCTTAATGACGTCATATCGCCCGGCTGCAGCATCCGAGCGTCAACGACTAACGCGCCCATATCGGGAACAACCCGACCATCAACTTCCACCACGACATCACCCACCTCAACACCACCGCGGTCAGCCGGGCCATCCAAATCAACGGACTGGACCAGAACCCCTGCGTTGTGACTTGGCGGTAAAAGCTGCGCCGACGCGTCTGAACCTCGGATGCCGAGACGCCCATGACGGGCTCGGCCCCACTGGATAATGTCGGTGGCGACATCGTGCGCGATTTCGATCGGAGTAGCGAAACCGAGTCCTTCAGCACCAACCTCAGTAACGGCTATGACCGTGGTGATACCAACTACTGCTCCACGAGCGTCAACTAACGCACCACCTGACGAACCGGGAGATATGGGGGCATCAGTTTGAACCAATTCATACAACCAGTCTCCCTGAGGTGACTGCAGACGCCGGTTAATGGCGCTGATGACGCCGACCGTAACGGTTGGACCTCCACGCAAACTCAAAGGCGACCCGATAGCGATCGCTGTTTCTCCAGCGCGAAGAGCCGAAGTTAGACCCAACGTCGCCGGAGCGAACTTTGTGTCTGAAACCTCCGTCGGTCTCAGCACAGCCACATCTGTGCGCCGGTCCGCTCCAACCAAATCAGCTTCAAAAACGCTTCCATCAGCAAGAACTATCCGGTAGCTATCAGCATTCTCTATTACATGAGTATTTGTTATGAGATGGCCGTCATCGCGAAAAATGACCCCGGAACCAGAACCTATGACGCGACCAAATTGAATTACTTCGACACGAACCACACTTGGAGTTACCTCCGCCGCAATGTCAGCGACAGTAAATGATCCAGCAGTTCTTGTTCCTGAGGCCGAAACATTCGCGGTGGCGATCTCACGTTCGACGATTCGTTCGACCACCTGTGGTGATGCTTGGAAGACAACTCCAATAACTAGGGCGGCGACTGCAGCGCCGATGACTGCGCCAACAAGACCAGCGCCAATAACCCCGCGCCTGCCCGACAACGGCCCCGTTTGACCTGAACCGGGAGCTACATATTGCAGCTCACTGGGATGTCGCCAAATACGATCATCTGGGTGCAAGGCGTATCGACTCGTCGGGGTTGCTTCGCTACTGACATTGGGGTCATCAGGAATCTGAGACCAATCAACCGAGCCGCCTAGCTCCCACTCAACAGAAGCAAAATCATCAGAAGAACCGCCTGAACTCTCATTGTTCGCCGGTTCGTCTGGGTCTTGTCCAGGGTCGTCAGTTCGATCCACACCCCAAAACGTACCCACCGAATTCGAGTTATTATCCGCGGCCCACGTATCCGACAGGGAGGCGCGCCTTCCTCGGCGTACCATAAGCAATGTGTCCGCTCCACGAAACAACGATTCCTGGGTTGTACTTACTCCCGATGAATTACTGATCAGCGAGATCTATGACTGGTGTGTCCACCCGTCAAGCGGTGCCGTAGTCCTTTTTTCGGGGACAGCACGTGACCACGCTGACGGTCGTGATGATGTGTCTCTGCTCGAATACGAAGCGTATGAAGAACACGTAGAACCGCGTTTAGAAGCAATAGTCAGCGAGATGCGCAATCAATGGCCAGACATTTGTCGCGTTGTCATGGCCCACCGGACAGGTCCTCTCAAAATCGGTGAAAGCTCAGTAGTGGTAGCCGTCTCATCGCCACACCGGCCAGAGGCCTTTGAAGCGGCAAGATTCGGCATAGATACGCTCAAAGCAACCGTTCCGATATGGAAACGAGAAGTGTGGAAAGACGGTGAAGACTGGGCGCTCGCTGCCCAAGACATCACAGACGTCCCGTCAACCCAACAACCCGATACGAGGTCGTCGTGACCCCACTCGCTTTCTTAGGCCTAGCAGCAGCAATCACACTTGTTGGTTCACTATTTCTGCTGATTGGTAGCCGAAAACGAACCCCTTGGGATTCGAGCATCAATGCCTTCCAAAAGCGTCTGGACGCCCTGGCACCGGAAGAAAACCGGGTCGTGGAACTATTAGACGACGAGCCATCACCCGGCAGCGGGAGGCATTCCGCTGGCACGTGACCTAGCCATCGATCTCGGCACCGCCAACACGTTGGTGTACGAGCGTGGCCGCGGCATCGTGCTGAACGAGCCGTCGGTAATAGCCATGAACGAACGCTCCGGTGATGTCCTCGCAGTCGGACGTGAGGCATGGCAGATGATCGGCAGAACCCCTTCCTACATCGTCGCGGTGCGCCCACTACGAAAGGGGGCCATCACTGACTTTGACACAACACAGCGAATGATCAGGCTGATCCTTCAACAGGTAGGCGTCGGCCGGTTCGGGAAAACTCGTGTCGTTGTGTGTGTACCCTCGGTCATCACTCCCGTCGAACGACGCGCTGTTACAGACGCTGCCCGCCGGGCAGGAGCCAGCGATGTGCGTCTCATCGAACAACCGATGGCCGCAGCCATCGGATCTGGTTTACCCATTCATGAGCCGATAGGGAATATGGTCATCGACATTGGCGGTGGAACGGCTGAAACTGCAATGGTCTCTATGGGAGGGATCGTTTCTCTCAAAGCCGTGCGAGTCGGTTCGTTCGATTTCGACGTGGCTTTGCAGAACTATGCCAGGCGTGTGCATGGGGTAGCTATTGGCGAACGGACAGCTGAAGAAATCAAAGTTCAAATTGGGTCTGCTTGGGCCGTCGAAGATGAGTTTGATGCCGAAGTAAAGGGACGAGATCTCACTACCGGCTTGCCTCGGACATTTATATTGACTCCAGACCAAGTGCGATCAGCGTTGGATGAACCAGTCCAAGCCGTAATCGACTCCGTGATCGACTGCCTCAGCCAGGCACCGCCTGAACTATCGCAAGATCTACTAGTGCACGGTGTCCATTTGGTCGGTGGTGGTGGCCTCTTAAAAGGACTTGCCCAACGAATAGAAAATGATGCACGTGTACCGGTACGAATTGTTCGGACCCCAATGGAAGCTGTGGTTCTAGGGGCAGGACGGGCTCTAGATAATTTTGACGCACTTTCGTCAACGCTCAACACATACAGCAATCGCTGGTAAAGCTCACGTGCACATTGGCATGTTCAACAAATATCGAATCTCCCTCATCACCACAGCACTGTTGTTCGCTGGTGCCTGCTCCGAACAAGGACCGAACGTCTCCGATGTTGATAATGAACAAACACTGTCAGTTGAAAGATCAGTCGGCTTCGATGGAGACATCATCCGACTTGGAGTTATTGCCAATTTGAGTGGCCCCGGATCAGCGTTAGACCGAGCGCGCCTGACCGGAGTTAACGCCTACTGGTCGGACATCAACGCCTCGGGAGGAGTTGGCGGCCGATACGCAGTAGAACTAGAAGTTCTCGACCACGGAGGAAACCCGGAGGTCGCCGAAGAACTTGTGCCCGGGTTACTTGATGAGGTTGTAGCTCTGACATTTATAGATGAAACGGCAATGGGAGCGGTGCACCCGTTTCTTGTCGAAGGCCAAGTTCTCGGGGTAGCTCCTACATCAACGCTGGACTGGGAATCTGATCCTCGCTTTTTAACCCACAGCCCTCCAGTTGAAGCGGTTGTCCTCGCCCTTTTCGAAAACTCGCCTTCTTCTAAGTGGTGTGTGATAACTGATGGATCACCACTGGGGGTGGGAGTCAGAAACTCTGCGTCTGGAGCAGCACGAATTGCCGGAGCACAAAGCGTCACCTTGATCAAGGTCGATGAAGACCTGAACGCCGCGATATTGGCAGCAGCTTGCGAACATGTTCTCGTTGAAGTTTCAGAAAAGTTTCAAGAGAAGCTAGTTGCATCGATCCCAGCCAGCCGAACCGTCTTCCGTCAAGCAGGGCTTACCGATCCAATGGTTCATCGTAGCGACCTACAGTTTGCTTATATTGACTCAGGTCCAGCCTGGCACGTTGACGCTGCAGCCGGCATGCGACCATTTCTGGCGTCGTTGTTGCGCCACGCTCCGGATGCCGAACCGGACACAAGGATGCGTGACGGGTATGTGTCCCAAATTCGATTACATGAACTGTTGGAACGAGCCGTCCGAGGCAGAGATCTAAGACGCCTGACCGTATTTGAAGCCGCTCAGACCCACGCACGGATCGAAATGTTCGGACTCGCGGAAGATGTAGATATGTCCCTTGAACAACTGTCGTTGCCTCGGGAGATGAGCATCAGAATCAAGGTCGCTGAAGAAGATGAATTAGATGGCCGTGACTGGAAGCTTGAACGAAGGCTGCGCCCACAAAACTTTGCGTCACTAGCTGATGAAATACTTGATTAATTAATCAGTCATAACCCCGAGAAGATCACCCGCAATAGCACGAACCTGACGATCCTTATCAGCGAGAGCACCCTGTAAGGCTTCCTCTGCCTCAAGTTCATCGAACTGAAAAAGACCCAAAACAGCGCGTCGACGTATCTGAGGTCGGTCGCTCATCACCCCAAGAAGACAGGTCAAGATCTCAGCTCGGTCAACTTCGTCCGCCGTCGCCAAAGCACCTAAAGCAGCGACCGCACTTTCCCTGCACAAGGCATCTTCATGATCATTAGCCATCGCAATAAGCGATGACACTGCGGTGGTTTCTGTGCGTTCACCGAGCGCAAAGGCCGCAGTTTCAGCAACAGCGGGAACCGAATCGTGTAGACATGCAGCGATTTCAACGTCCGATCTTTTTGCCGCAATCTCCAAAGCCCGCCTCCTCACCGAGCCATCCATGTCCTCGAGTGCTGATTGGAGATCTGAAGTAGTTAGCGAACCGATTCGATCCAACGCTCCTAAAGCTGCGCACCGAGTACCGACATCGACATCGGTCAACAAACTCCGTGCCTCTGCCTCGTCGCCTCGATGTCCGGCTAGCACTGCCCGTACACGCGCCGCACGCGGATCACTTTGCGTCAACTGATCGCTGCTTGCAAAATCAGAGCCGCCACAATCGCCAATAATCCGACAATAAGAGTGATGGCCAAACCACCCAAAACAGAAAAAGCGCCGAGACCGAGAAGGGCAACCAACTTTCTCCACAGCGAAGAACCCTTATACGGCCGCGGCGGCAGAATCCGGCGCGGATCATTCAAATTAAGTTGACGTCGCGACTGTAAGTCAGAGCCGAGGTCATCGGAGTCGATAGACAGTGACTCAGAGGGCTGTATCGCTTCGAGAGGTGCAGTGAGTTTGGGATCAGTTTCTCTATCGTTCATTAAATTCATCCAAGCCGCGTGCCGTCACAGGGGTACAGCGTGGCACGCTTATAACTGATGTCCGAGCCGCCTATGAACGACAATACTTCCCTCCCCGCCGTTGAAGTATCGACCACTCGTCGAGTTCCACGTTGGGCGGCAGTCATTGCCGCCGTACTCGCAGCAGGTTTACTCACAGTCGCTGCCCTCGACCGGATCACTATTACCTCAAAGGTTTTGACTAGCCCAGGTGCGACCCGGGACATAGGGCCGATGCTCCAAGTAGACCCGACAAAGACCT
This sequence comes from Acidimicrobiales bacterium MED-G01, assembly GCA_002457435.1. GTDB lineage: Bacteria > Actinomycetota > Acidimicrobiia > Acidimicrobiales > Poriferisodalaceae > MedAcidi-G3. The sequence continues at coordinate 11,578 of NTLA01000030.1, forward strand.
ACAACGCTGAGGGTCAAATCGAAATGGTGACCGTCAAATCGAACCTTCAACCTTCGATCCTGGAACTGGTAGGTGGTTGGCTTGACGATTCCATAAAAATTTCGCCGCGGTACGAAATATTGGGTGACCGGACCGTTGAACAAAACCGCACCCTTGGACAAGAACAAATGGCAAGAAGCCTCGATGTTGCTGCCCGAGTAGCACTTGAACGAATCGGCTATGACGTGATCGCAGAAGCCGGAGCTTTAGTCGTTCAGATTGTGCCCGACACCCCGGCATCTGGAACCCTGGATCGCGGTGATGTCATCGTCAAGGCAGAAAACAGTGATGTAAAAACATCACGTGATCTCGGCGAACTAGTAAGCACCAAGTCACCAGGAGACAGTTTCTCGTTCTCTGTACTGCAGATAGACGGGACTATTCGGGATGAAACAGTGACACTCACTGAAAGAAATGGGAAAGCATTCCTAGGAGTGTCGATTAGCACCTACGTCGAGATGGATGAATTACCTTTCCAAATCGACTTCCAAGTCGAACGAGTCGGAGGCCCTTCAGCTGGGCTCAGCCTTACCTTGGCACTGTTAGAACGAATGCTCCCCGGAGAACTTCTGAACGGCTTGAAGGTTGTAGCCACGGGCACCGTTGACCCATTGGGAAACGTTGGCGCAGTTGGCGGCGTCGAACAGAAAAGCCACACCGTGATGCGCAACGGAGCTGACCTTTTCTTGGTCCCCGCAGGACAGACCGACCAAGCGAAAGCGGTACTCGGCGACATGATCGAAGTTGTTGGAGTGGAGACCCTAGATGATGCGTTATACAAACTTCGTTCGCTAGGAGGCGACGTGTCTGGGATTGAGTTATTGAGCCATTAAAACCTGTTGGTACCGCCGGACCATCCGCGCTCAGCTAGGAACGATCGGTACCCTCGGTCATCATGGTTCAGCACGCCGAGGGGGCGTTCGAAATTGATCCAGAAGCGGTCGTGAACGCTGAATTCGCTCACGTGTTTCGCGGGTATTCGATCGACGAAGTGCGATCGTTCCTAGAAGACGTAGGTCGTGAACTGCATCGTTTGAAAAATGAACTCGCAGCAGCACGTTCAGTTCAGCAAGTTGTAGCTGCTGCGACAGAAGGACCACTTGATCTGAGTGATGAAACACAGAATCGTTCGACAACCTCCGTTGGTCCCGGAACCGTCATTGATCTGCAATCTCATCGACTCACTCTCGAGCGCGATGACAATTCCATCGACCTAGACCCCGAAATTGTTGATGACCATCACCTAGATGGTCTGCGACTGGCCGACATCCAAGAGAGATCGGAAAAAGATTTAGAACAACGGCAAGTGGTTCCATTTCCTAGCGCAGCTCCACCTCAACGGCGAGCAGTAATTGATGAGCTTTTCGCGCGTCTCGGAGAACCACAGCTCGACGATGTTGAATGGGCGAAGGAAGTTCTCATTCGTACAGGAGAGATCCCGGCGATCCCTGAATCCCCATACGTTTCACTTCACGGAGACGCAGAAACAATCCGTGACCACCATGACCGTCTACGAAGCACGGTTGCGGAGCTATCTAGCGCCTCGGTAGGACAACTCAAGAGAAACCTTGCGACGCGGCTCGAGAGTCTTCTACCGGAACTAAAAACCCTTTCTTCAAACAAGTTTGAAATGTCGCAATTAGTGCCGAAAGGAATGGATGACGAGTTCATCGAAGGCCTGACACCGTTCGTGGCTGCCGCAGCAAAATTTGGAGCAGGCGGAATAAAGGTCAACGTTGATGGCATACCGAACAAAGTCGCAAGAATCACTGGAGATTGGCTACGCGACCGCCTCCAGGCCCACCTGGACGATGATGTCGCCATCGAGGTCCGACTTCGAGCTGTCTACCGGGAATGGAAGAAATCTGCTGTAGACCTGATTGCCACGGACGCAATAGCCGAAGCGTTTGCTCTAGGCCTCTACGCCACGATCCCGTCGGATGAACAAATCAAATGGGAAACCCCCTCAGATGGTTGCTGCAGCATGACGTGCTATGACAACGCGTCAGCCTTAGCACGCAGAAAAGGTAAAGAATTCCCCTCAGGGCATCTGCTTCCCCCGATTGGTCCGGGATGTCGGAGTCTGGTCGTGCCCGCGGGCTTGTAACATTCCAGGTATATGCGACCACCTGAGCGAATGAAGTCACGTCGTCGGCGAACCAATCGGGCACGAGTACTGCTCGGCATCGGTGGGTTGGCCATCTTTTTGTTCTTCACGTCGATCCGAGGCCTCGCTGGTTTCTGGACCGACTATCTGTGGTTCGACAGCCTCTCATTGTCATCGGTGTGGACATCGGTGCTTTGGGCCAAGATTGGCCTCGGGCTGTTGTTCACCGCAGTATTTTTCGCGTCACTCTGGATAAACCTGTTCATCGCTGACCGTCTCGCCCCCAAGGTTCGGCCACCAGGACCAGAAGACGAACTTTCGCGAAGGTGGCAACAATTCACTTCCTCTCGGACAGTTCTCATCAGAAGCGTTGTTTCACTGTTGTTTGCGCTTCTAGTTGGAGCGGGAGTGTCCTCGCAGTGGCAAAGCTGGCTGTTCTTCACCAACCGAGTCGACTTCGGAATCGTCGATCAGCAGTTCGGTATCGATGTCGGTTTTTATGTCTTCCAACTTCCATTTCTGACGTTCGTCGTTAGTTGGGCCTTTGCCGCGATACTGGTCATCTTTGTTGTTACGACCATCCAGCATTACCTCAATGGCGGTATACGCCTCCAAGGGCAGGCCGGATCTCGAGTTACGCCGCAAGTTAAGGCCCACTTATCGCTTCTCTTGGGCTTGCTCGCATTGGTGAAAGGCGTCGGTTATTACCTCGATAGATACGAACTGACTTTGTCTGAACGTGGCTTTGTAACTGGGGCCACCTACACCGACGTCAAAGCACAGTTGCCTGCGTTACAGCTTCTGATGATCGTCAGTGTGTTCTGCTTTGGACTGTTGATCTTTAACATATGGCGGCGGGGATTTACCTACCCAATCATTGCGGTTGGTCTCTGGGCACTGGTCGCCAGCCTGGCCGGAACGATTTACCCAGCTTTGGTCCAACGCTTTCAGGTAGAGCCATCGGAGTCGACCAAAGAAGCCCCGTACATCGAACGCAATATCGAGATGACGCGTATCGCGATGAGTCTCGACCAGGTGACACCACGAAACTTCGATTACGAACCCACGCTCACGGCACCCGAAATTGAGGAAAATCTTGCGACGGTTCGCAATGTGCGGCTCTTAGATCCCGCCATAATGCGTGACACCTTCCAACAGACGCAAGGCATAAAGAGTTTTTACGACTTCCGCGACATCGATGTCGACCGATACGAAATTGATGGTCGGACCACCCAGGTTGTACTTGCCGCTAGAGAACTAAAACAAACCGACCTTCCAAATAGCTCATGGGAGTCTGAACATATTGCGTTTACACATGGATATGGAATCGCGGCCGCGCCCGCTAACGCCATCGATGCCAACGGCCGCCCGGACTACGCCTTAGCCGACATACCCGTGTCAGCAGGTCCAGGGGCTGAGTCTTTGACTGTAGATACACCAGGTCTCTATATAGGTGAAGGTTTGAGGGGCTATGCCATTGTCGGCGCAGCTCGAGACGAAGTTGACTTCCAAGATAATGATGACCAGACCGAAGTGACTCGCTATTCCGGGGCTGACGGGGTGGATATCAATTCGCTTCCGAGAAAACTTGCGTTTGCTTTGCGTTTCGCAGAACCGAACCTTGTTGTCTCGGGCGAGCTTGGCTCAGATAGCCGTATTTTGTACAAGCGCGATGTGGTTGACCGGGCAAAAACCCTTGCCCCGTTCCTGAAATTTGACCGAGACCCGTACCCAGCGATTATCGACGGCAAAGTCATGTGGATCCTCGACGCGTATACCTCCACAGATATGTTCCCCTATGCGCAACGAGTGAATCCTCGCGCGGTCAGATCAGGTGACCTCCGTACACAAGCAAATTATGTACGAAACTCGATCAAAGTCGTTGTAGATGCTTACGACGGAACTCCCACCTTCTACATAGTCGACGACGAAGACCCCATAGCGAAGTCGTACCGCAAACAGTTCCCCAATTTGTTCAGTGAGGAGCAGCCTCCCGCTGAGGTCGCAGAGCATTTCCGTTACCCAGAAGATCTATTCCGAATGCAAACAGATATGTGGGGTCGATATCGCATCACCGAGGCTTCGGAGTTCTATGACGCAGCGGGAGCTTGGAGCGTTGCCCAAGATCCAGGAAATTCAATCGGTCAGACCGCAGTGGAATCAGTCATTGATGCATCAGGCAACATCATTAGCAGTGCTGAGGTGCGCATTGCGCCTCAATACCTATTGATGCGACTACCGGGTGATGACGATGAGTCGTTCGTCATTTTCCGACCGTTCGTCCCGTTCTCCGATGATGATTCGCGTAAGAACCTGGAAGGTTTCATGGTTGTTCACAACGACCCTGAACGTTATGGAGAAATTGAGGTCTATGAGATTCGTTCATCAACTCCAGTTGATGGGCCAGCTTTGTTCAACTCGAATATTCAGACCGAGGAAGAAATTTCTGAACGAGTGACACTGTTGAATCAGAATGGTTCAACTGTTGTGCCGGGAAATCTGCTTCTCATTCCAGTTGAGAACTCGTTGCTGTACGTTCGTCCACTGTACATAGAGGCCACTGGAACTACAGCGGTTCCTGAATTGCAGTTGGTTATCGTCGGTGTGGGCCCAGAAGTCGTAATTGCCGACAGTTTCGAGGCGGCATTGGCCCGCGCGATCCCTGGACTCAACATCGATTTGCAGTCTGGCTCCGTGGAACCAGAGCTTGATGTCGCAGTACCCGACGATGACGAGAGTTCTGAGTCGCCTGAACCCGAAGAAGACGAAGAATCTGATGAGATGTCCGTTGAAGAGTTGTTGGCTCTATCCGGGGAAGCGTTCGCTAGCGCTGATGCAGCACTGCGAGCGGGTGACCTAGCTGGTTATCAACGTTGGGTCGAGAAAGCTGCTGGGTATATATCGAAGGCTCAGAAGTTGCTTGGTGAGTCTCCCGTTCGAGACGACGCTGACGCTGCATAACGCTGTGCCGGGCACAATCCCTACTTCTACAGGCGACGTAACGACACCAGAACGAGTTCTGGTCGTTGTCGCCCACCCTGACGACGTTGATTTTGGTACCGCTGGCACTATGGCGGCGTTAGTTAGGGCCGGTTCGCAGGTCTCTTACTGTTTGGTCACAAGCGGCGACGCTGGTGATGACGATCTAACCCTCGACAGTAAAGACCTCGCGGCTCTGCGTCAGGAAGAACAAACAGCTGCAGCGTTAGCGGTGGGAGTAGAAGATTTGCATTGGTTAGGTCACCCTGATGGTCGAGTCGAAAACAACCTTGAGCTTCGGCGCGATATCGCGCGGATTATCCGGATAGTTCGACCCGATGTTGTTGTGACGCAGCCCACAACCGCTAATTGGGATCGAATTTACGGGTCTCACCCGGATCATTTAGCGACGGCGTGGGCGACGATGGCCGCTGTCTATCCTGATGCTCGAAACCCTCGATCACACCCCGAACTCCTAGCTGAAGGTCACGAACCGCACACGGTGACCGAAGTTTGGATGATGTGGATGGCTGCTCCTGAAGGAACGATGATGCACGTAGACATCACCGCCACCTTTGAAGAGAAAGTCAAGGCTCTACGTTGCCATTCAAGTCAAACCGATCGCATCGAAGGTCTAGATGAGCTACTTCGAGAGTGGGCGTCAGGCGTGGCATCAACAGCGAATATGGAACCAGGCCGCCTTGCGGAAGGCTTTCGAGTTATCAACACCGAGTAAAGTGACGAAGTTGCTGAAGTAGGGGCGTATGAGCGAAAGACAGCTAATTGACTCGCCCCGCGGTTGGCTTACTGTCGTCGCCACCTTTTTCTCTTCTGCGGTGGCGCTGGGCGCGGTATACAGCTTCGGTGCGTTCTTCGAATCGATGGCTGATGATTTCGGAACAGGGAAAGGCTCAACTGCCGTCATCTTTGGGCTCACTACTTTCTCGTTTTTCTGGTTGAGTTTGATCACAAGTCGTCTTTCAGACCGGTATGGGCCGCGACCCGTGCTTGCGACGGGAGCGGTTGCGCTGTTTGTCGGACTTTGGGCCACTAGTTATGTCAATTCAATTGGGGCTGGCTACATAACCTTCGGTGTTGGGGCTGGTATTGCGGCGGCATGTGCTTACATTCCGATGGTCGGCCATGTCGGCGGCTGGTTTGAAAAATCACGCGCCACAGCGGTGGGCATTTCGGTGGCTGGTATTGGTGTTGGCACGCTGGTCATGAACCCGTTGGCAGCCAGACTTATTGACTCATATGGGTGGAGAAGTACCTACCGAATATTCGGTGTCGTAGGTTCACTCGTTCTGGTGGTTGGCACTTTGATGATGGCTCGGGCTCCCGGAGAAGCTGGCGCAGCCCCATCAAGGATGCGTGAGGCATTTTTCTCTCCGACGTTTCGAAAGCTCTGGTTAGCTGCTCTCTGTTACGCCACTGCTCTGTTTATTCCTTTCGTTTTTGTGGTTCCCTATGCCAAAGAGCGGGGAATCTCAGCTGTCGCTGCAGCCACCTTGGTTGGCTTACTTGGCGGATCTAGTGTTTTGTCTCGGATTGGTTTTAGTTGGCTCACTAACCATTTCGGTATTTTTCGTATCTTTCGATTTGGTTTTGTGCTGTGTCCAATAGCTTTCGCCACTTGGCTATTAGCCGGGTCGTCTTTCGTGACTCTCGTGATTTTTATGATCATTATGGGTGTTGGATACGGTTCGTTTGTCGCGGTTAGTCCACTGGTACTTGCGGACTTATTTGGGGTAGTGGGTCTCGGTTCGCTGATGGGGCTTTTGTACACAGCGTGCGGTTTAGGTGCCCTCATTGGCCCTCCTGTGGCAGGTCGCATGATCGATGTCTCTGGCGGTTACACCATGCCGTTGTTGGTTGGTTTGGGACTTGGCCTCATTTCGTTTTTGTTGCTGACACTGTTTTCAACCACGCCATCGGGGAATATTGCTGTCGCGGATGCAAGTTCAGGTGAAGTTCCGGTAGCCGGGAGCGGTGTTGCGACGGTGATGGGCGCTTTCGATGAAACCTTGCTGGAACTTGAAGATTGGCTTGATCCTTAAGCCAATGAATACAGCGATTTGTGGTTCTTCTTGCCGCAAAGTTGCAGTTCGTTAGATATAGCCGCCATACTGATGACTCTTCGCCGCGGGGTGGAGCAGTTTGGTAGCTCGTCGGGCTCATAACCCGAAGGTCGTTGGTTCAAATCCAACCCCCGCCACCAAGTAAAAGGGCCCGGCCTATATGGCCGGGCCCTTACTATTTTTGTTTGTCAGCTTTAGTTATTTGTCATGTCCATGTCCATGTCCATGTCCATGTCCATGTCTTCGTCCATGTCCATGTCTTCGTCCATGTCCATGTCCATGTTCATCACGGCATCAGGATCAAGGCCTGGAGCGACACTCGGGTCGATAACGATGGCAACTGCCCACACCACAGCCACGATGCCGACCAGTCGAGCAAACTTTT
>NTLA01000031.1 GCA_002457435.1 Acidimicrobiales bacterium MED-G01
GCCGCAACGGACTTCACGGAGTGTGTTGCGGCCCTCGCTGATTATCTCGTGTTTCCCACAATGCGGCCGATACCAACGGAGGACTCGAGACGTATCGGAAGCACTTCTTGATACTCCGCTGAGTTGTACCAAGCTCTAGCTGCCGTCAGGTCATCGAACTCGATAATTACTGTTGCAGCGAGTTGAGATTCTCCCTCAACAACTTCAGGTCGTGTGTCGTACACGATCCCCCGTCCCTGGTACTTACTGATCGCTGACTGCGCGCCTTGCTGATACTCACTCAACCGATCCAAGGTGTGCCATTTGGTGTGTAAGACGAAGTAACCGGCCATAGCTACCTCAGGCCAGAAGGCTTGATTAGTGGAAGTTTGTGCATGCTTGAAGTCTCGCACGCAACATGAGTCACTGTGTGCTCGCTACGATAAGAACAGGGTTACCGAGAAGGATTGTGGTGACATGGAAGTTGAACATCTCGAAGGAGTCACGTTCGGTTCAGTGGTCACCGATATTGACATCGAAGCCATTGATGAATCCGAATGGAATGAGTTATACGACCTGTGGATTGATCGGGCGTTACTGGTCTTTCCAGGAGTCTCTCTCACAGAGGAAGCCCAAGACCGATTTGCTCGCCGATTCGGAGATCTGGAATTTCCTCGGGCCGCCCTTTCGAACATCGGCAAAGACGGCAAAGTCCATTTCGAAGACGGAGATGAAGTTGTTAAGTCTTTGAGGGGAAACGAAGGCTGGCACCACGACAGCACCTATATGCCGTTGCAAGCCAAGGGCGCCGTTTTCAGTGCTGAAATTGTCCCTTCGTCGGGCGCAGCCACGGGTTGGGCTGACATGCGAGCCGCGTATGAAGAACTTGACGCCGACACCAAAGATCGCATCTCAAACCTCACTGCGTACCACTCGCTTTATTACAGTCAGGGCCGGTCTGGGTACCTGCCCGATAAACAAAACGAAGACGGCACCTACAATTTGTACGGGTACCACGACATGGACGTCTCTTTACGTCCCCTTGTCAAAGTTCATCCGGTTACAGGTCAGCCAAACCTTCTCATTGGCCGACATGCTCACGACATCGTGGGAATGGAGAGAGAAGAATCAGTCAAACTTCTCGACGATTTGAACGATTGGGCTTGTCAACCGCCACGGACGTATCACCACCAATGGACCGCTGGTGACGCAGTGGTTTGGGATAATCGACGGCTCCAGCATCGAGGGACGCCGTTTGACATGAGAGAACCGCGACGCATGTGGCACACAAGAATCGCTGGAGAGTCTTCCTCTGAATTAGCCATTAACCACCAACCAGACGCAATCCCCTCAGATGACGTCGAACGACACCCAACGGGCACATGGGCTTGTTAGACCAAATTCGCGCTGACCTTACAGCAGCGATGAAATCTAAAGACAAACTCACCGTAGCGACCTTACGTTCAGTTGTCGCGGCGGTACAAGAAGCTGAAGTTGCGGGGGCCTCAGCAACCACCCTGGATGATGAGCAGGTACAAAAAGTCATAGCTGCTCAAGCGAAACGTCGGGTGGAAGCAGCGGAAGCATTTGAAGAAGGTGGGCGAACAGAAAAAGCTGCCGATGAGCGGGCAGAGTTGACGATTCTTGAGCAGTATCTTCCGGAACAACTAGATGCCGACGCTTTGGCCGTAATTGTTGAACGCGTGCTCGCAGCTGGCGGTTACTCAACGATGGCCGATATGGGTCAAGCTATGAAGGCCGTTAATGCCGAGGTTGCAGGCAAAGCGGAGGGACGAATCGTCGCAGAACTAGTTAAATCACACCTGTCGTGAACCCCCCGAGACGCCAAATCGCACTAGTCGGTTTCCTCCAGGCCCAGAACTGCACCACCATTCCGGCAGCGTGGCGTCACCCAGAAGCCCGGCACGATGTGACCAATGTCGATTTCTACCAGCACATAGCAAAAGTCCTGGAACGGGGCCTATTCGATCTTGGTTTTTTCGATGACCGTCTCGCTATGCCTGACATGTACGGCGGCGATCACCAACACACCGTTGAACATGGCATTAGGTGCGTGAAGCTAGATGCCGTAACCGTCCTGACGACTATGGGGATGGCCACTAAGAATCTGGGGCTGGGAGCCACGTACTCCACGACCTATTTCCCTCCATTTCATGTAGCGCGACTCTTCTCAACACTTGATCACATGTCCGGGGGTCGGGCGGCTTGGAACGTGGTGACATCGGTGAACGACAATGAAGCCAGAAACATGGGCTTAGATGAGGCTCCCGCTCACGACGTTCGTTACGACCGAGCAGACGAATTCATGGAGATCGTCCACGGACATTGGGACACATGGGAGGCCGATGCGATCGTAGCGGACCGATCCTCGGGCTTATATGCGCGCGGAGAGAAAGTTCACCGATTAGATCATCAAGGCGCTCACTACCGATCCCGAGGGCCATTTACTGTGCCTCGAACCCCCCAAGGTCACCCAGTGATCATTCAGGCAGGCCAAAGCGGCCGAGGAGTCGAGTTTGCGTCTCGATGGGGCGAGTTGCTGTTCATGTCAAACCCGAGCCTTTCGAGGGCTAAAGACAACTACGCCACCGTCAAGTCAACGGTTGAAGCGATCGGTAGAGATCCAGATCAAGTAAAAGTAGCGAACCTTACGTTCCCAGTCGTGGGTAGGACCATGGCCGAAGCCGAAGATAGGCGAGCCGCATATGACCTGCTCCCTAACCTGATCGACGATCTCTCTTTACTGTCAGAGGGATTGAATTTCGACTTTTCGGAGAAAGAACTGAACGAGCCGCTTTCAGCAGAAGACGTTGCAGCAATGACCGGTATTCAGGGTATTCGCAACCAAGTGATCGAAGTAACTGGCAATCAGACCCCCAGTGTGAAGGACTTTGTAGAGGTCTCGGGGCGGGGCCGATTGGCTCATCCAGTGGTGGGCGGACCAACCGAACTCGCTGACTATTTTGAGGAGTGGTTCACAGCTCCGGCATGTGACGGCTTCGTCATAGCGGGGACGCATATGCCTGGAGCTTTTGAGGACTTCGTAGATTTGGTGGTGCCAGAGTTGCAGCGTCGTGGCCTGTTTCGAACAGAGTATTCAGGTAACACCCTGCGAGATAACTTAGGACTAACGCAACCGCTGCCGGGAGCATGGCGCCGCTAGGTAGTCAGGATTCACTGAAGGCTTTGACGATGTCGTTGCCGTGCGCAGCCCACACGCCACCAAGTTGCGTAACTTGTCTCAATGCGCGATCGAGAGAACGAATGCGAAATGGTTGTCCTGTTAACCAGGGTCGTAATGTCAGCATCATGTGACGTGCTGAAGTTTGTCCGTCCACATGAAGTCTGGTGGCTGCTGCAACAATCATGCCCTCCCAGCTAGCGAGACTGGCCCGACGGTGCCAAAGCGCAAACTCGTCGTCCACTTCTAGAAAAAGAGGAAGCGACACCAGATCACCGACCGGGGTTGTCATCTTGTATGGCTGTTCATCGTTGGGCCAATCACACACATAGTTGACTCCCGCTGCGGCCAACAATTCCGGGGTACGAGACGATTCGACCCCTTCAGGTGAGAACCAGCCCGAAGGTCGATTCCCCGAAAGCTTTTCCAAGGTGTCTAAACAATCAGTGATGATCTCAGCCTCGTCCTCTTCGCTGAGTTTGGACGTAATCAGTTGGCTCGCTGCCACTCCATGAGCAACTAGTTCGCAATCACGTTGCATCAGATGATCAATGAGCCACGGATAATGAACTGCGGTGAGTTTGTCGACGGCCACCGTGACCGGAATCCCGTGACGTTCCAGGGTGTCCAAGAGGCGGAAAACACCGACTCGGTGGCCGTATTCGCGATGAGTTAATTGCACATAATCGGGTGCCGGTAATTTGATTAACCCGCCGCTCGAGTTCCGCAAACTGTAGGCGTCTGGAGGCGGGTCCCATTCGTAATGCTCGAGCAGAACTAGGGCCCCCATCGCCAGAGGTTTTCCGGATGGCCAAGTAAGTGCAGACCTAGTCGGCAACGGCGAGTACGGGTAATGAGAATGATCCATTCCCACGGAGCGTTCAGCTGGCATCGTGTACCGCGCTGATCGCTTCTGCATGTTCAACGAATTCTTGATAATGGTGCTCGATGAAATGTTCTGCTATGGCTGACGCTGTGGTCTGCCAAATAGCGTCGTGACCTAGTAGATAATCCAAGATTTCTTCTAAGGCTTGAATTCGATGAGGCATTCCCATCAGATAAGGATGAAGAGCGAGAGCCATCACGCGCCCAGAGTTTTCGCCCTCTTCGTAGAGAGTGTCGAATTGGGCTTTGACCATTTCAACGAACTCTGCCGTGTCGTGATGGTGAAGGAAGACCGGAACATCATTCAGTTCAATACTGTATGGAACTGAAACGAGCGGGCCGTTGTCGACATTTATCGGTATGGGCTGATCGTCGTGAAGCCAATCGGCATGATAAATAAGGCCGGCCTCAGCCATCAGGTCAGGAGTACGAACTGTGTTGGATACCGCCGGGCCGAGCATGCCCTTGAGATCTTGCCCTGTGTGTCTGCGCAGCGTGTCGACGCAATCAACATAGAACTCGCGTTCTTCTTCCTCCGTCAGAGAAGATAGGTATCGCGTGTTGTAGATGCCATGACTCATGATTTCCCAGCCGCGCTCAGTCATGGCCTTGCCGATGTCTGGGTAGTGCTCGAATACAGCCAAATTTGTGGAAGCAGTGCAACGCACTCCGTACTCGTCAAGGACATCCAACATCCGCCAAAAACCAACCCGATTCCCGTAGTCGCGATGGGAGTAGCCCTGGACCTCGGGATGAGGTGATCGAGGCCAAGGGTTTCGACGAGGATCCCGCGGAGGAAGGTACTCGTAGTGCTCAATATTGGGCGCGATCCACAACGCTACTTTGGCCTCATCGGGCCAAGATATTTTGGGACGATCCGCCATCGGCAAATAGTCAACGCGATGTGGAGGTAAGGCCATAACAGAACCGTAGTCAGAACCACAGCTGCAGGGGGACTATCGTCACAAGTAGCGGGCTGGAGTCGCAGAGGGGGTACGCGTGCTTCGTGATTACAGGGTTCTAGATCTAACCGATGAGCGTGGTCATCTAGCGGCATTCATTCTCGCGCAAATGGGGGCAGAGGTTATCTCTATCGAACCACCGGCGGGATCTAGTGCACGCCGACTTGCACCGTTTGCCGAAGGAATCGATGACGGTGAACACTCCCTTCACCATTGGGCGTATAACCGTGGCAAAAAAAGTGTTGTCCTGGACTTAGATACGCCCGACGGTCTTAGTCAACTTCGGCGTCTCATAACCGGCGCGGACGTTATGTTCGACTCGTTTGATCCCGGAGTTATGGAGTCGCTGGGGCTTACTCCCTCAGAAATCGCTGAACTTAACCCCCAAATGATCGACGTGTCTATTACGGCATTTGGTGGTGATGGTCCCAAGGCGAACTGGGAACACAGCGACCTTACCCTTCAAGCAGCTGCTGGAAATATGGCGTTGACGGGTGACGAGGACCGTTCTCCGCTGCGAGCGGGAGGTACCCTGCCTCAAGCATTTGGCAATGCCGCGTCTGAGGCAGCCGGAGCCGCGCTGATAGCTCTATTTGAACGACAGTCGACATCAGGGCTGGGACAGCACATTGATGTATCGGCTCAACACTCGATGAACCAGTGCACTCAGTCGAACTCTTTAGCGACTCCGTTGGGAGCAACACCGCCTACCAGGCTTGCTGGTGGAGTGGAACTTGGGGGAATTCACATCCAGGTTATGTGGCCGTGTTTAGACGGTTTTGCCTCAGTCAGCTTCCTGTTTGGGCCAGCATTCGGCCCCTTCACATCAAATCTCATGAATTGGGTGTGTGAGGAGGGTTTCTGTGATGAAGCCACCAGAGACAAGGATTGGGTCGAGTATGCGATGATGCTTATCGACGGCCGAGAATCGGCTGAGGAATACCAAAGAGTTAAAGACATCCTCACCGCATTCTTTGCTACCAAGACCAAAGCTGAGCTTTTGGAGGCGGCGATGAAACGCCGCGTCCTAATCACACCGGTCACTACGACCGAAGAGGTGGTGAACAGCGAACAACTTGACTTTCGTGGCTATTGGGAATCGGTCACACATGACGACGGCTCAACAGTTCATTATCCAGGAGCGTTCGCTAAGTTCGCGGAAACCCCGCTGCAGGTGCTGGCCGAAGCCCCACACCTCGGTGAACACACCGTGCAGGTGTTAAATGAGCCCGACCGCAGCGCAGATATTGCCATAAGCGAACCGGTTGCCTCGACGGCACTTCCTCTCAAAGGGGTAAAGGTTTTGGACTTTATGTGGGCTATGGCCGGGCCAGCCGCTTCACGAGTGTTAGCTGACTACGGTGCTGAAATCGTTCGCGTGGAATCAGCCAACAAACTTGATGCCGTTCGAAGCCTCTCGCCCTTTCCGGCGGATGTCGCAGACCCTGATAAGTCAGGCATCTATCACAACATGAATGCCGGAAAGCGAGGGCTCACCCTCGATATGGCCAAGCCGGGGGCTATTGATGTCATTTGGGACCTGATCGACTGGGCTGATGTGGTGCTCGAATCGTTCTCTCCCAAAGCGATGACCGCCTGGGATATCGATTACGAACAGGTCCGGAAGCGACGACCCGACATCATTATGGCTTCAAGCTGCCTTATGGGTCAGACAGGTCCCTTGGCCATGTTGGCTGGCTTTGGGACTATGGCGGCAGCAATATCGGGTTTCTTTTATCCGGTTGGGTGGACAGACCGAGCACCGACCGGTCCGTACAGCGCATACACCGATTACACCTCACCGCGCTGGCTGGTCGCGTCCGTCATGGGAGCACTGGAACATAAGAGGCGAACAGGTCAAGGTCAATATATAGATCTGTCTCAGGCAGAAGCGGCTTTGCATCTTATGACGCCGGCACTTCTCGAATATTCGGTGAACGGAAATGTATGGGAGCGAGCCGGGAACCGGGACATGGTTTTCGCCCCACAGGGTGGCTACCGGACCAAGGGAAATGACAACTGGATAGCGATCTCATGCAAAGACGACAAGCAGTGGCAGTCTTTGGCAGAAGAGATGAATCGCGGTGACCTTTCACATCTCACTGTTGACGAACGGCACGCTCGACACAACGAACTCGACTCCATTGTTTCCGCGTGGACGGTGAAACAAGAAGGTGTGGCGCTGATGGAGAGACTTCAAGCTCTTGGGGTCGCGGCGCACATCGTCCAAAACTCGCCTGAACTAGTTGCCGACGAACAAATGACACATCGCGGCTGCTTCGTCGAAGTGGCTCACGCGAGCCACGACCCTTTCTTTGTCGATGGAACTCGCTTCCATATGTCACGCACTCCGGCCGAAGTGACCCATGCCGGCCCGATTTTTGGTGAGCACAGCTTCGAGGTTCTGATGGAGTGCGCTGGTTACGATCCGGACCAGATCGCAGATCTCGCTGTGGCTGAATTGCTCGAATAACTTGAACGAGCAACTACCAGGTATCGATCATCGGTCGTTTCTTGCCCTCCCGAGGCTCTGGTTTGGGGGCCGCACGCAAGGCCATCGATACCCATGTGCGAGTTTCTGACGGATCAATGACGTCATCCAGCTCAAAGAAGGTCGCTGTGCTTACTGCTTTGCCGTTCTCGTACAGTTTCGCCACCATCTCTTCGTAATAAGCGATGCGCTCGTCGGGGTCTTCAATAGATTCAAGTTCTTTGCGGTAGCCAAGCTTGACGAAACCTTCCAGCCCCATTCCGCCGAACTCACCCGTAGGCCATGCCACACAAAACACAGGTGCTTTAAAACTGCCTCCGGCCATTGCTTGAGCGCCGAGTCCGTACCCTTTTCGTAGGACGACAGTCATGAACGGAACTGTGACGCTGGCCGAGGTGACGAACATTCTGCTTGCGTGTCGAACGGTAGCTTCATACTCAGCTTGGGGGCCGACCATGATTCCCGGTGTGTCACACAAAAAGATCAAAGGGATGTCATGGGCATCGCAGAGCTGCATGAATCTGCTGCCTTTATCTCCAACGTCGGCATCTATAGCGCCGCCCAGGTGATGGTTGTTGTTGGCGATGATTCCAACCGGGCGACCTTCGATCCGACCCAAGGTGGTCACACAACCAGGCCCCCAACCTTTGCGGATTTCCAAGGTTGAGTCGATGTCGCACATCGTGTCGATTACTTCACGAACGTCGTAAGCGCGGAGACGGTTTTCAGGGACGATGTGTCTCAATAAACGCTGATCTGGTGCTTCCCAACCATCTACCGGTCCCTGGAAATAAGAAAGATATTTCTTTGCGACTTCCATCGCTTCATCTTCATCGTCAACGAGGATGTCAATTACGCCATTGGGATATTGAACTTCTACAGGCCCCACCTCCTCGGGGCGAAATACGCCCAATCCGCCACCTTCAATCATTGCTGGACCACCGATCCCAATGTTGGACCCTTTGGTCGCGATGATCACATCGCAGCAACCGAGCAACACGGCGTTGCCAGCGAAGCATCGACCGTTTGTGACACCAACTAAGGGCACTAAACCGGAGAGCTTGGCGAAGAAAGTGAAAGCCCAACAGTCGAGACCAGCCCCTCCCATCGTGTCTGTGTCGCCGGGACGCCCACCGCCGCCTTCTGCTAATAAGACTGTTGGGAGTTTGTTTTGTTCCGCTAATTCGAAAAGTCGATCTTTCTTGCGATGATTTTGAAGGCCCTGGGTACCAGCTAGAACCATGTAGTCGTAGGACATGACCATTGTCTGGGCATCGTCGTCACCGAATAAATCGCCGTTGACACTCCCGATTCCTGCGACCATGCCGTCGCCTTGGGTGTTGTCGATGAGGTCATCAAGGCTTCTCCTTCTTCGTTGCGCGGCAACCATCAATGGGCCGTATTCGACGAAGGTGCCATCGTCTACCAGTCGGGACAGATTTTCGCGGGCGGTTCGGTGACCTCTGCCATGCCTTTTCTCCACGGCTGCCGGTTTCGCCTCATCGAGTCCCTTGTAGTGGCGGTCGAACACTTCCTGCAGATCCGGCCGAATGAAGTCAAGGTCGACTGTTGTTTTAGTTTCGTCGCTTTCAATGTCGAGATCGGCTTCTTCAATGAAGAGAAGCGCATGACCTTCATAAATGGTGTCACCTTCGCTAACACCTAAAGAACGAACGATTCCCGTCATGGTCGAAGCTATGACGTGTTCCATTTTCATTGCTTCCATAACCGCTACTGGTTGACCGATGGCCACCTCGTCTCCGGGGGTTACAGAGATTGAGATGATCGTGCCCTGCAGCGGAGCTTCAACCGGCCGACTGCCGTCAGGACCAACACTTGGTGATATCTCGTTGTCAGCTGAAGAAGAGTCGGTATTTCTTTCGTCTATATCGCCGTGCTGAAGAACGGCTAATGGGTCATTACTCACCCGAACTCCTGCAAGCGAAGTATTGGTGTCCTCGTCGCTGGAAAGGGAGGACCACCGATCTGATGAAATAACTTTGGCTGCCTCAACCAGCTCAGCAGCAAATGTGTTGATGAAGCCTGTGGTCACTTCGTTTGTTCGTACCTCTGGCCGGTCAAGCAAAGCGAGAAGGTAAGTGATGTTGGTAAGAACTCCCTCTAACCGAAATTCACCGAGAGCACGCCTAACTCTCCGGACAGCATCTTCGTAGTCACTCGTAGGGGAGTATCCGATGACCTTTGCAATCAAAGAATCGAAGTTCGGGTTTGTTGCGTAGCCCTGATAACCATAGGAGTCGGTTCTCACTCCTGGGCCACTCGGAGTCTCAAACGCGGAGATGGTTCCCCCAGCTGGGCGAGCCAAACCCTCCTCGGTCATTGTTTCGGTGTTGACGCGACACTGAATAGCAAACCCTTTCGCTTCGGGCACCTGGTCTTGTTGGAGACCTAAATCACCGAGTGAAGATCCGCCCGCTACAAGAATTTGGCTACGAACCAAATCAACTCCGGTTACTTCTTCGGTAACGGTGTGTTCGACTTGCAGGCGCGCGTTGGTTTCAATGAAAGCAACATTTGTGGGATCAGTTGTATCAACTAAGAATTCCCAAGTGCCTAACCCCTGGTACCCAACTTCGCCAGCCATTCTCGTTGCAGCATCAGTTAATAAGTCACGGACCTCCTCACTGATGGACGGTGAGGGAGCGACCTCAATGATTTTCTGGTTCTGTCGTTGGAGGGTGCATTCTCGTTCACCCAGATGGGCCACTGAGGTGCCATCCCCGATGATTTGAACTTCAACGTGTCGCGCTGACTGGATAAGCCTTTCAGCGTAAAGGTCGCCGACTCCGAAAGCTGATTGCGCTTCGCTTCGGCATCGCTCGAAAATTTCGGCGACGTCCTGACCGCTGGTGACCTCGCGCATTCCTCTGCCGCCACCGCCCGCTACCGCCTTGACCATGATGGCCCCATGTACAGCTAGAAAGTCCTCAATCTCTTCAAGGTTGGCGGTGCCCGAAGTCGCCGGGACTACTGGAACATCAAGCTGAGTCGCGAGGTTCCTCGCCGACAGTTTGTTGCCAAACAAAGCAAGTTGGTCCGAAAGTGGGCCCACAAATGTGATGCCCTCGTTCTCCAATGCACGAGCAAAGTCTGCGTTTTCAGCGAGAAAGCCGTATCCAGGGTGAACAGCATCACAACCATGAGAAATGGCCACTGCAACAATTTGACCGATGTCGAGATAGGCAGCTGCACCGCTGCCTTCCAGCCCGACCGAATCATCGGACACTTGCGTGTGCAAAGACAAGTGATCATCGGAACTGAAAGTAGCGACGCTTGAAATTCCGAGGTCCCCGGCGGCGCGTGCTATTCGTACGGCGATTTCACCACGGTTCGCTATCAGGAGCTTTTCGATGGGCATTGGTACCTCTCCACGGATGCTTTTCTATGCCCGTTCTACAACATGTAGGCCCTGTCGTTCTCGCTCAGTCCTTCGGAAGTAAGGGAAGAATCACGGCTACCTGTCGAACAAGAGCAACTTCGGTCCCATGAGCATCAATGAACAGCGCATCAGTTGTGGACCAAGGTTTCCCTTTCCTGACTTCCACCTCACCCCACCTTCCGGTTACCACGACATCCCCGTCAGCGTGGAAAGTGTTTAGGTGCTGCACCCTGCCTGAGGCATGTACTCCTGCTGGCATCCGATACGAATGTCTGATCAACGGAGTCATCTGGCCTAAAACCCACGAAGGGTGAACTAGTGGAGCATCACCAGAACTCCATGCGGCATCGTCATCATGAATTCGTTCGCCCATCCAAACTCTTGCATCGTTAGCTGTTAAGGGAACTGACATTGGGGGATAATCGACATCACTTGGAATGTCATTCAATCCCAGAAAGGGTCTGTTCTCCGGCTCGGACACTGGGGTCCGGTCAGTGGGAAGTATGAACTCGTTTATCCACGGAGCATCCCCCAACCCGATAGTCCCTTCGATGGTTACGCGGTCATCGGAGACAACTCTCTGAGTTATCAACCCCACATCAGGATCTTCTGGGGAAGGAACCACTTCAGTGAGAAGTTCATCGCCCGCGTACACAGGTCTAGGTAAACGAAACTCGCACCACCCGTGTGAGAGCCAGGCATCACCGAGAGAATCGAGAATTGCTGGAACCATCCAACCATAGGTATGGATTCCGGCAACAATGCCCCCCGCATACCCGTAGCTGATGGCACTTTCATCGTGTATGGGGTTCGCAGCAGAAACCTCAGGAGGATCAGCGACAGCGAACCTGGTACACGACGCCGAGCTAACCGTCACAGCTGCGACCCTAAATTGCGGTCGAATAAAGAATGCAAAAGTTCCCAATGTCGTTCGGAGGCGACTTTGTCATATTTAGGTCGTTGCGGAAAAACGAAACCGTGATGAACACCTTCGATCCACTCAGCGCTATGGGAAACCTCGGCCCCGTCCAAAGCTTCTGCGAGTCGATCGAAATGGGGACGGTCGACCCAGTCGTCGAACTCAGCTGCCATAACCAGAATTTCGCCGGTCATTTCGGTTGCCCGTTTATGGGGAGAGTCGTCAGCGTCAGTAGCGAGCCGAACTCCATGAATCGACGCGGCGGCTTTAATTTTCTGCGGGAATTCGGCAGCTAGCCATAAAGCAAACGGTCCGCTCATGCAGTATCCGGTAACTCCCACACTGTCTGCGTCTGCCGAGCGGTCGGATTCGGCATGTTCGAGAAGCTTAGAAGCGTCCCTAGCGACCATCGCGTTGCCTAGATTTCCCATTAAGTGCGCCATGTACCGCGCACTGGCCGGGTCCTCTCGGTGAACTGTAAAAGAGGGGACGTCCCGGTAATAAAGGTTAGGCAACATGACGTAATAACCCGTGGCCGCGACTCGTCTAGCCATGTCGTGAAGCTCTTCTCGTTTCCCTGGTGCGTCCATCAGGAATAACACCACCGGGAAAGGCCCATCTGATTCGGGACGAACGATAAAGGTCGACATTTCACCTTCGTCTGTTTCGATCGTCAAGTGTTCTTCAATCATTGGTTTGAGTCCCCGAGTTCCCACCCCATGGTGCGGGCCGCATAGAGGGTGTCGGTGTATTCCTCCATACGAGTTATTTGGTTAGCTTCGCAGGAATACACCCAGCAGTATTGATTGTCATAGGGGAGACCCTTTGCCCTCGTCGTAGCAGTCAATCTTTGTTGAACCGCTGCATTCCCGCCATCGACGATCATGCTTCGAATTTCCAAAGCGAATGGTTCTGAAATATCGAAGGTGTCTTTGATTGTTCGACCACCCAATTCGGCTGCCACTGCTTCTCTGCCTCGAACAATGCCGTCCTCGTCGGATCCCCCTGCACCGTTCGCTCCGGCTGTGACCGGAAGTTGCCAAACAACGTCATCGCTGAGACAGCTCCGGAGATCATCGCGATCACCATGAGTCAAGGCCTTGTAGTACCGCTTGATTAATGCTCGTGTTTCTTCAGTCTTCATCCTTGTAGTCCACCATGTCTGACGGATCGATGCTGTCTTGCCTACGATCGAACCATGCAACCACTTGATTTCACTCCTGAGTATTTCCTCTACGAGGTGACTCGGCCACACGTCGCAAAGATAACTATTAACCGACCGGAGGTCAGAAATGCCATAAACACTCCTGCGCATAAAGAATGGAGTGATCTCCTCGACCACGCAGCGAGCGATGACGACGTATGGATTGTTGTCGTCACCGGAAGTGGTGACAGGGCTTTCTGCGCGGGCCGTGATCTGAAATATCTGACACAGATTCAGCACTCCTCAGAAGATGAGAAGAGAGCTGACGCTGACTTGATGAAAACGGTTACCAAACTGATTGAACGTTTCGACTATCCAAAGCCTCTCATCGCCCGAGTTAACGGCATAGCACTCGGCGGTGGTTTTGAAGTGGCAATGGCATGTGACCTGGTGGTTGCGGCAGAACATGTGGAATTCGGACTACCGGAGCCCCGACGTGGCATTTACGCCGGCGGCGGCGGAGTTCATCGACTACCACGGCAAATCCCATTGAAATTAGCTATGGAGTACTTGCTGACTAGCAAATCAATGACAGCGCAACGAGCTCTCGAAATCGGAATCGTCAACAAAGTGGTGGCATATTCAGATCTAGACGCAGCCGTCGATGAGCTGATTGACGACATACTGCTTGGAGCCCCGCTATCTATTCGAGCAACGAAACAGTCCGCGACCCGTGGGATGGACCACCCACTAAGAGAGGCCTTTTACGGGGAATACCCAGCTGTTGTGTCAATGATGGCAAGCGAGGACGCACGGGAGGGCCCCAAAGCCTTCGCAGAAAAACGATCCCCGACTTGGAAAGGTCGCTGAGAACAGTTACCTCAATGACGAGCAGCGTTTGATTGTCCTAGAACTATCAACGCCAACGCGAACAACACGATCCCCATTCCGAGAAACTGAAGCGCAACCACATCCTCGCCGAGGAAAACCCAAGCCATAACCGTGGCAGTCACCGGAATAGCCAAAGTCAAGGTTGAACCAAACCAAACCGGTATGCGAACCAAGGCCCAGTTCATCAACATGTGAGAGGCAAACCCCGGGCCTATGGAAAGAATTATTAACCAGATCCATGCGTTACCTGACGGCACGTCGAAAACCTGCCCGGAAACTAAAGCGAAAGGTGTCGCGAACAAGGCACAAACAACCGCAGTCGCTCCGGTGTACTGCGATGACTCGATTTTTTGGCTGCTTAATTTCGAGAATACGAAATACAAAGTCCAAGCCACCACGGTCCCAAGAGACAAGAGATCTCCAGCAGGACTCCAGCCCGAAACACCCGTCGAACCAAACATTACGATGATGACCCCACAGATAGCGACCAACGCCAAAACCCAGTCATGGCGTCTCGGTCGTTCACCGAATAGTCGGCCCGCGATCAACAACATAAGCAATGGCTGACATGACCCGATCACTGTTGCGTTCGCCACTGTTGTTAGACGCAAAGCAGAGAAAAAGAGCAGTATGTCTGCACCCAATGCGACCCCGCCCCTCCAAGAGACCCGGAACGATTCTTTCCTCAGGGGCGTCCCTCGGATCTTCAGGAAGAGAATCACTATTACGGCATAGATCCACATTCTCCAGAAAACAACAGCTAACGCCCCTAACTCGGTGATGCCCTTAGCGATCACTCCAGAGGCCGCCCACCCCACCATCGCAATCGCCGCGGCGGGGATGCCCTGCTTGCGATCATCTTGTTCGATAGTCACTCGACAATTAATTTCAAGACACAGCTCATTGGGATGTTGTTTACCTGATCAGAATGCCACCCAAGACGATCATGTGGACGACTATCCCACACAGAAGCCCCAAATATCTATCAACCGATTAGCTTCGGATGGTCCCGAAAATGATCCAAAGCATCTGGGTCGTCAATAGCTTCGATGTTCTTAACCTCTCGGCCGTGAATAACATCACGCACCGCCAACTCAACTAGCTTGCCGCTGCGCGTCCTAGGGATCGTCGGGACTTGAGCCACGACTGCAGGCATATGTCGGGGGGAGGCACCAACACGTATCTGGTTACGAATCCTCTGTGTCAGTTCATCGTCAAGCACTAACTCCTCACGGAGTCGAACGAACAAAACAACTCGAGTATCGGATTCGAACTGTTGACCAACAACGATGCTCTCCAACACTTCGTCAATCAGATCTACCTGCCGATAAATCTCAGATGTTCCTATTCGCACTCCGCCAGGGTTCAGCGTCGCGTCGGACCTACCCGTAATAACCATCCCTTTTTGAGGAGTCCATTCGGCAAAGTCCCCGTGGTGCCAGACTCCCGCGAAACGTTCGAAGTAAGCGCCGTGATACCTGCTTCTGTTTGGATCGTCCCAAAATTCGAGTGGCATTGAAGGGAAGGAGTTACAGCAAACGAGTTCACCTTGTGAACCTTCCTCAAGCCGGCTTCCATCGTCATCAAAGACAGCAACATCCATGCCTAATGCAGGGGCTTGAATTTCTCCTCGGTAAACGGGGCTCGTTGGATCTCCAATAACGAAACACCCACAAATATCGGTGCCCCCTGAGAACGAAGCAAGATGGACATCTGGTTTGACCGCGTCATAAACCCAATCAAAACCTTCGGGAGCTAGAGGTGAACCCGTAGAGGCAATCGTTTCAACGCTTGTGAGCTTGTGTGTATCGAAAGGACGTAGCCCCTCTTTCATGACGGCTTCAATGAACTTTGCACTGACGCCGAAAAGCCGAGGTTGTAGATCATCAGCGATGTCAAATAGACGCGACGGGCCAGGAAAGAAAGGCGAACCGTCATACAAAATCAACGAGACACCGCTCGCCATACCTCCAATGAGCCAATTCCACATCATCCACCCGGTCGTCGTGAAATACATCAGCCGATCCCCAGGCTTCAGATCACAGTGCAGTAGATGTTCGGACCAATGCTTAAGTAACACCCCACCAGCCCGATGAACGATGCATTTAGGTTTGCCGGTAGTACCCGATGAGTACAGGACATAGATCGGATGATCGAACCCTAAGCGAACGAAGTCAGGGGCTCGTTCTTCTGTATCGTCAAGCCACTCTGCATACTCCACTGCACCGGGAACAGAGGACTTAATTGCTGCACCGTCGTAGCTCACCAAGACGACCCGGTTCAGTGAAGGTAATTGTTTAACGATTTGTGCGACTTTTTCGGTGGTGTCGTGCCGCACGCCTGAATAAAGGTAGCTATCGGTGGCGACAAGAACTTTGGGTTCGATTTGTCCGAAACGGTCAACCACCCCGGCGGCTCCGAAGTCTGGACTGGTCGACGAATAAATCGCTCCAATGCTCGCCGCGGCTAGAAATACGATGACCGCCTCAGGGCTGTTCGGCAGAAGCGTTGCCACTCGGTCGCCGGGCCCCACCCCCTCGGACCGAAGAGCTTGTTGAACACGTCCTACAGCAAGGTTCAGTTCCTTGAACGTCAATGAGCGCTCAACAACGTTCTCACCTCGATACATGAGGGCAAGTTCATCTCCGGACCGTCTTAAGTAGTTTTCAGCCAAGTTGAGTGTTGCGTCAGGAAAAAACTTTGAATCAGCTACGCCGAGATCTATGAAGTCAGTTTCGCCGAGGTCGCCGACGCCAGAAGCAAAGTCCCATACTGCTCTCCAGAAAGAGATATTTTCATTTACCGACCAGCGATGGAGATCACCGTAGGAGTGGACCTCTAAAGGAAATCCCACCGATTCGGCGAAAGTCCACAGATTAGAAGTCTCGCGTCGCGTCGAACTTGGAGTCCAAAGAGGATCGGTCACAGTCCCTCCGAGAGGATGCGGATCTTGTTTACGGTAGCCGCCAATCTGATTCAATCAGAAGTACCCCGCCTTAGCGGTGTAGGGTCGCCGACATGAGGGGAATATGTGACGATCTTGATGGAGAAACAGAAGCGCTACGCGAAGTGGTCGCTGGTCTGACTGAAGACGAATGGAGACTGCCGACACCGGCGGAGGGTTGGGATAGCCACGAAACCATTATTCATTTAGGTATGGCAGATGTAGCCGCCAGTCTCGCTGCTCTGGATCCAGAGAATTTTGAAGCAACCAAAGAACAAATGCTGAAAGGCGACGGAGACTTGCACAGTTTCGGAGGTCTCGACGTTCGCTCAATGAGTGGCGCCGATCTGTGGAACTGGTTTGCCGATGAACGTAATCGGATGACCGAAGCTTTTAGGGCACTCGACCCCAAAGACCGCATTCCGTGGTTCGGGCCAGACATGAGCGCACTCTCCTTTGCTACGGCTCGGCTAATGGAGACCTGGTCCCATGGCCACGATGTTGCTGACACGTTCGGCGCTGAGTACCCGCGCACGGAACGCCTACGACATGTGGCCCACATTGGGGTAACTACTCGCGGATGGAGCTATGTCAACAGAGGTCTACAACCTCCAGAGACACCGATTCGAGTGGAGTTAACATCGCCCAACGGAGAACTATGGGAGTGGGGACCTGATAACTCAGAAGAGATGGTCGCCGCTGACGCTTATGAGTTCTGC
>NTLA01000032.1 GCA_002457435.1 Acidimicrobiales bacterium MED-G01
CCTCGCTCCCGGCGGTGCTCAGGAATTGATGTCGGTCCTACCGGACCTAACCACATTGGGGAAGTACCTGGCTGGAGGTTTGACATTTGGAGCGTTTGGTGGACGAGCAGACTTACTTTCGGCTTTTGATCCTCAACTCGGGGGAGCGTTAAGTCAGGCAGGCACATTCAACAACAACATCCTTTCCATGACAGCTGTGGTGGCAACTTTGACTGAGGTACTTACCACTGAGGCGATTCGAACCGTAAATGAACGAGGTGACCGGCTCCGAGAGAGCCTCAATGAGATCTTCGAGGCCAACGAATGCCAGTTCCAAGCAACAGGCGTTGGATCAATGGTCGCAATCCATGCCGAAGAACCAGCGCTCGAACTGTTCTTCCACGAGATGCTCGACAACGGTTGGTACATAGCGCGTCGCGGATTCATAGCCTTGTCACTCGAAATCTCAGACGACCTAATCGACGGGTTTTTGTCAACGGTGCGAACTTGGGCATCGCGACAGCACTGACCATGTTGTTCTAAATCAGGTTCCTTCATGCCCACCAGGGTTTCCGATATGAGCGCACCAACGCTTTCCCCGGTCAGGTCCGGTCAGGTCAGGTCAGCTTCTAAAGGGTCCGCTAGCGCAGCGAGGCGAAAGTGTCGAGCTATTGAACCTAGCCTCAGATACGAAGGTCAAATAGGTCAAAAAACGCGTGACCGTATTCTTCGGCCGATGACACCAACGAGCCGAGTTCAACGAACTCTTCATCGCTCATAGCTCGGTGGCGTTCACCAATTTCTTTGCCACCCCAGCCACACGTATAACGAAGCTGGTAATCAGAGCTCGTCAGTGCCCCGTAGATGGTTTCGGCGAATGTCTCTGCTTGAACTGAGGCTTGAATTCCGGCGGTATAGAACTGGAACATCCTGTCGTAGTGATCTTGATACGCGGTGGGAACAGGGTTGCCTTCGTTCTTGGGCAGTATCGCAGTGCGTGTAACGCCTGGTTCGACGATATGGACGCGAATGCCGAAGCTGATGAGTTCTTGAGCTAGAGCTTCACTCATTCCTTCCAGGGCGAATTTCGATCCGACGTACACGGTTTGGCCGATGTGGCCGATGAGACCGGCGATAGACGACACTTGGAAGATGTGACCGGTACCGCGTGCTCGCATCCCAGGTACAAACGCTTTCACGCAACGGACTGGGCCCCACACGTTGACATCCATTACCTCTTTTGCCCTGTCGATATCGATGTCTTCGGTCACTGAGTTCAATGCGACGCCGGCGTTGTTGACCAGTACGTCGAGTGCATCGCCGTTTGCTTCGATTTGGTTGGCGCAGGCAACAACTGAGTCATCGCTGCTGACATCGATTTCTATTGTTGAAAGATCGTAATCCTTAGCCAGGTCAAGCAGCTTTGAACCTTTATCGAGATCTCGCATGCCGGCATACACCTTGTGCCCTTTTTGGGCGAGGAGGAAGGCGGTTGCGCGTCCGAGACCTGAATTAGCACCGGTCACTAGTGTCACAGTCATGGCTGAACTCTAGTGCTCACCGAATCTTGTTGGGTTGGGTTCAGTTTTCTGACCCATTCAAGGGAATCTTGGGACAGAATTCTCGACGTTCAGTTGGTAAGTAACGCACGATTAGATCGTATTACTGCGGAGGCGTCACTTCTGAAAGGTTGCAGATGGTGTGATGGCCGACGAATTGTGCTGTGCGTTCAGCAAATTCTGGTGCGCCCAGGAATTTAGCCATTGCTTCGAGGTCACCGCCGTATGCGACCACTGCGGTGTTTTCGTCGGCTTGACCGACGAGGGCCTCTCCGGTCATGAACTGTGCTCGAACTTCGGCGTCACCGTTAAAGACAGCGTTCCATCCATCGTAGGGAGCTACTAAGTGAGCTAAGAGGAGGAGATCCGTGTCCGAGGTTCCTTTTCCGGAGGAGGTGAAGTTTGTAGATGCGGCCTTTTCGACCGGTCGGTCCTGCCTGTGTAAAACTGATGGCTATGGAGTTTGAGCCTCTTCACGACGATTTCGGTGCCCGCGTCAATGGCATCGACTTAACCGGTGCCCTTACTAACGAAGAGGTGGCGGCGTTGCACGCAGCGATAGATGAATACTCGGTTTTGTTGTTCCCGCAGCAAAACATGACTGATGAGGCGCAGATGCAGCTCACTTCAGCGCTCGGCGAACCTGAAGAGAATCATGTCACCTTCGGACGAACTGGCGAGATTGTCTATATCGCTACGGTTGGCAACGTCATTGATGCTGAAACCAAACACGACGAATCTGCTGCACATACCCGTTCCTCGAAAGGCAACAATCTGTGGCATTCAGATTCTTCATTTCGACGAGTGCCGTCCTACGTGTCGATTCTGCATGCCTATGAAGTGCCGGCTGAGGGGGGCGAAACTGAATTTGTGAGCCAACGTGCTGCCTATGAACGGCTCGGTTCAGATAGACAATCCGAGATCAATGACCTTCGTGTGCTCCATGATTATGTGTTCAGCCGCACCAAAAAAGCGCCAGTTCATGACAATCACGCGGCCTCGCTACCTCCTATAGAACAGAAGCTGGTCCGAACCAACCCGGGCAACGGGCGACGCAACTACTACGCCGGATCACATGCCCGTTCAATCGTTGGATGGAGTGGGATAGACAGCCGACGCCTCATCGACGAACTTAACGACTCGGCAACTCACGCCGAGCACCGGTGGTCGCAGGAATGGCAACCTGGTGACACTATTTTTTGGGATAACCGCTGCATATTGCATCGAGGCACGGGGTACGACGCTGACCGTTATCGGCGAAAGATGCGCCAAACCAGAGTACGAGGTGCCGGTCCGACCTTGGACGAGTAGAGAGATCATCAAAAGCTGGCAAATAGGCGACAGATAGATCTCCTAGCGTCCGCTGTACAACGATCTTGAACCGGTACCCTCGGTACACCTCGGAACAGTGGTTCGGTGCCCCCTCCCCGCCGCTTTAACCGCCGAGAGCAAGGATCCTCCGTTGGCTGCCAACTTCGCCGAACTCGGCGTGCCATCTTCAGTGACGCGCGTCCTCGCCAGTCAGGGGATAGATAAACCATTTGAGGTGCAAACAGCTGCTATTCCAGACGCGCTAGCTGGACGTGATATTTGTGGGCGTGCACCAACCGGTTCAGGAAAGACCATCGCGTTTGGAATTCCTGTCATCGTGCGCACAGCCGGGTCCCGACCCAAAGCGCCGTCAGCTCTAGTGTTGGCCCCCACCCGAGAATTAGCCGAACAAATCGCTGATGAGCTACGACCCCTTGCCCAAGCACACGACCTGTGGGTGTTGTCCGCATACGGTGGTACCAACATCAATCGCCAAATCGACCGCCTCAAAAAAGGTGTCGACGTTCTGGTCGCATGTCCAGGACGGCTACAAGATCTCCTTGACCGCAAAGCGTTGACCCTTGAATCGGCTCGAACTGTTGTCATCGACGAAGCAGACCGCATGGCCGATATGGGGTTTTTGCCAGACGTTCGACGCATATTAGATCTCACGCCCTCGGACCGGCAGACGCTGCTGTTTTCGGCGACCCTTGATAAGGACGTCGCTGCACTCACCCGCGACTATCAGTCGGACCCGGTCCGCCACGAAGTGGGACCAGAAACCCCTGACATTCAACTTCTTCAACATCATTTCTGGTCTGTTGACCGAAGCGAACGAGTCAACGTCGCGGTAAACCTGATCAGACGGACAGGGAAGACCGTGGTGTTCACCAGAACACGTCACGGAGCTGACCGTGCAGCGAAACAACTCGGACGGGAAGGCCTCGAGGCAGCTGTCATTCATGGGGCACGAACTCAAAGTCAACGCGACCGAGCATTAGCCCACTTCACAGACGGCGAAGCGCTAGTTCTTGTCGCTACCGATGTGGCCGCCAGAGGCATCCACGTTGATGGCGTCGAATGTGTTCTTCATTTCGACCCCCCAGAAGACGGAAAGGCATATGTACATCGGAGCGGACGGACTGCTCGCGCTGGTGCCACCGGAACCGTTGTGTGTTTCGTTGATAAATCACAACGAAAAGCGGTCAAGCACTTGCAACGCGAAGCTGGGATTGACGTGCGAGTTGTAGACCCTGACCTAGACCTATTTGGAGACGTTCGACCGCTCAGCCCGAAACCACAAAAAACTGGCGGCCAGAATCAGAAGTCAGCACGTCCACAGGGTCGCAAACCTTCGGGAGGCCAAAGCCGAAACAAGAATGGCAATGGCAAACGTAAACCCCAAAACAGAAACGACGGGCAACGCAACGGACAGCACCAAAAACCTGGAGCAAACGGTAAACCGGGCGGTCAAGGCAAGTCGGGGAGTGGCAACAAACCAGCAGGCAAAGGTAAGCCCGGCGGGAAGGGCAAATCCGCGAAAAGAAAACCCACCACCGGTAAGAAGGGCAAACCTCAAGGCGCCAAACGAGGCAACGGTTACCCGAAATCCAAACAAAACCCGAACCGCAAAAAAGCTGCCCATCAACGCAGCCGTTAAGAGTAACTCTGTACATGATGCTTGTTGACTGCTGCGTCTAAGAAACGCACCTACAAGTAAGGTGCCGGCTATGGACAAACTCCGAACCCCAGATGAACGATTCGAAGGTCTAGTTGATTGGCCGTTCGAACCTCGTTATGTGACCATCGACGGCAACCTTCGCGTCCACTACGTCGACGAAGGAACCGGCCCAACGGTGCTGCTGTTACATGGCGAACCAACTTGGGGCTACTTGTATCGCAAAATGATCCCCACCCTCGTCAACTCGGGATGCCGAGTCGTCGTCCCAGACCTCGTTGGTTTCGGCAGGTCAGACAAACCGGTGATGCGCGACGACTACACCTATGGACGACACCTTCGTTGGCTCACCCAAACCATCGATGAGATCGATACAACATCACCATTGGGCACCATCACATTGTTCTGTCAAGACTGGGGTGGCCTGTTAGGTCTATGTCATGTGGCTCAACACCCCGACATGTATCGAGGGGCTGTCGCATCAAACACCGGTGTCCCGTTAGGTCGAGACATTGGCATGACCGACAAAGATCCGTTTGCCTTATGGCGCCAATTCTCTCAAGACATCACTCCGTTTTTAGCGTCAGAATGCGTCGCGGGCGACGATTCGCCGCTGCCATCGATACCCGGCTTCCAACTCACGGAAGAAGAAAAACGGGCCTACGATGCTCCGTTTGTTGATGACACCTACGTTGCTGGGGCACGTCAGTTCCCGGTATTGGTCCCAACATCAGGCGTACATCCCAGCGCCCACCTCTGCCGAGAAATATGGTCGCTCCTCACCGACTGTCACGTTCCACTGACAACAGCGTTCGGGGATAACGACCCGGTGACAGGGCCGTTGCAGGGTTTGATGTCAACCAGCGTGCCAGGGGCAGCCAACCAGCCGCATGTCGTCGTTGAAGAGGCAGGCCACTTCATCCAAGAACATCAACCGGACCGGTGTGTTGACGCCATCATGGGGTTGCTAGATCGCACTGGGTAACCACGATGTCCGCACCTAGTAACTATCGTTAAGATAGTAACGTTCCGACGGGTAGACACCTTCAAGAAAGCAGACCAAAATGGTGGAAACAACTGGTGAGACAAGTATCGACATTGAAGCTAGTCCCGAATCGGTCTACGCGATTTTGACTGACTTGACCAGAATCAGTGAACTAAGCCCGGAGTGCTATAAAGCAGAATGGGAAGGCGACGCCAACTCAGCAGTTGTTGGCGCCAAATTTCGGGGATATAACGACAACGGAGGCAACAAATGGGATCAGGGTTGTGTCGTAGTAGCCGCTGAGCCCGGCAAAGAATGGTCATTTGAAGTACCAGGAGATGACGGTCGCGGCACCATATGGCGCTACCAGATCCAAGCAACCTCGGACGGATGTCGGGTCACCGAAAGTTTCGATTCTCCCCTCCTCGATGGAGAGTTCTTCCAAAAAATAAACCGACACAAACTATTGTTGGACAACATCGCTCAGAGCTTGGCGAACCTGAAAGCCGTTGCAGAGGCGTAAACAGCGACCAACTTTCTGTCGTCTTAAAATGATTGACGATGACCACTAGCGGAACGCGCTCGAAAAGGAGCGCTCTACCTGCAGTGTTCAAAGTGGCACCATCAGGCACAGACACCGACACGGCAACCTCAACAGGAGATGTTGATCTATGGCGAGCACGACTGGTGTTTTTGTCGACAGCACTTGGCGCCTTTCTCGTCACTGCCAACGTCTCAACCATGAATGTCGCTTTTCCGGACCTCGAACAAACTTTTACCAACACCAGTCGAGGCTCACTCACTTGGGCCCTCAACGCCTACACCATCGCGTTCGCGGCCCTGCTCATTCCAGCGGGACGTTTGGCTGATCGGTTCGGTCGACGAAGCGTCTTCATGATCGGCCTCGGAATTTTCGCGGTTTCATCAATGCTTGTCGGCGCGGCACCAAACTTTTCTATTGTGATTCTTGCTCGCGTCGTTCAAGGCGTTGGGGGAGCGCTGCTCACTCCAGCGTCGTTAGGGCTGCTCTTGGCGGTCACTCCTGATTCTGCACGGATGACAACGGTCGCCAAATGGGGATCCCTCACTGCACTCGGGGTAGCAACCGGTCCAGCAGTTGGCTCCCTGATCGTCGACTCTTATGGGTGGCGGTGGGCGTTCCTGCTGTTACCGCCATTTTGTTTGCTGGCGTATTTGACCGGGAGAACTACTTTGCCGGGCAACGCACCAAACGACGAAGCCCCCTTCCCTGACATCGTTGGGGCATTACTTCTAGCGACCTCTATGGCGTTGCTCGCTTTTTCTATCGTCCAAGTTGGGCCCTGGGGATGGACGTCACCGGGTGTTGTCGGCACGTTATTACTCTCTCTGGTTCTTTTGGTCCTCACCTTTGTAAAAGGTCTCAAACATAAAGCGCCGGCCATTCCAACGCACCTATTTCGCATTCGATCGTTGAACATGGCGAATCTTGCGACAGCGATCCAATCGGCGGGACTGTCTGCTTCAATACTCGTCAACGTTTTGTGGCTCACTCAAGGATGGGGATACTCGATACGCCTAGCGGGTTTGGCCACGGCGCCGCTTCCTTTGTTCGTAGCGTGCTTAGCGCCTTTCGTTGGGAAACTTGGAACCCGCTACGGGGTGCGAGTCATCGCTGTACCCGGATCCTTCTCATGGGGGATAGGTGTACTGATGTATGCCTTATTTGTTAACGAAACCCCTAACTATTGGGGCTTGTGGCTGCCGGCTTCAATTCTGGTTGCAATCGGTGTAGCAACAACGTTCCCCATCATCAGCGCAGCTGCGGTAAGCGAAGTTCCGCCTGAAGACTTCGCGGTTGGCGGATCACTCAACCAAGTTGGCCGACAGTTCGGTGCCACTATCGGCGTAGCAGCCCTCATCACCATGGTTGGTTCCGGAGTTGATATCGGCGCGTTTCACAACGCTTGGTTTGTGACCGCTGCTACCGGACCGATCGCAGCGTTGGCAGTCTTTTTCATACGCGAACCAGACTCAAACAAATAGCGGTCAGCCCACCAGCTTCAAAGGCCCGTCAAGTTCTGGCGCACTATGGTCTCTCCATCACGCACACGAACAAAGGTCGAATCAAATGAAAGTCACTCATACCACGCAATGGCAAGTAAAGATGGGGCGCCAAGGCGACTTCCTCAATGTGAACCGGAGGGCAGCCGAGATACACAAACGTTTAGGTGCTTCAGAAATCAAACTTCTGGGAGCACTCGCAGGTGCACCGCAAAGCCAGTGGACCTACGTGATGATCTTCGATGACGAAGCTGCTTTCGCTAACGCGATGGTTGCGATGGACACAGACCAAGAATGGCTTGCGTTGGGCGCAGAATTCGTCGTTGACCCCCCCGCTGAAGCAACCAACTCGATGCTCGCCCGAGATCTATTGAGCTAAAGAAACAAAAGTCGAACCCAATGTCAACGGCCGCCCTTGGAGGCGGCCGTTGACCTGTTGGGTCAAACAGATAGTTCCGCTGGCGGCTTGTCGATTGGCTGACTCCAACTTTCGACGGGAATATCGGAACCAATCACTAACCGATGCGCCGGACTTACCAACTCTTTATGTAACCATCCCGCAGGTGCGCGAAGTCGACACCCCGGCGTGGCGTGATACACAGTGCCATCTTCAGTGGCAATGTTCGCTTCACCTGACATCAACCAAATCGTCACACTGAACTCGTGCCAGTGCAGGTCCGTGTCATATTGGGTGTCGGTGTCAAACGCGAAGGCGTGAAGACCGAGCTTCTTGGCTTCGGCGAATGCTTCCTCTTCAGTGATGGGATCACCCTGTACGAACTCAAACTCCATACCTAGTCAACTTTCAGTTTCGTGCTTCCATAATTCTGCCAGCTATTGGAACAAACAGGAAGCGTAGACCGCGTCGTTGAGTGTCTCACCCCACAGTTACTCATTATCGGTATGCGAATACCAGGACCAAACGAACTAACCAGTCACGTACAAGTTGAGATACTTCGACGTTCTATCGCCATGGAGAGACCCGGTGCCTCAACAACAGTTTCTTTGCGACTCACCAGAGAAGAAGCTCTCATGATGCTTGACGGCTACTTGAGGCAAGCCAACGCCGCATAAAGGCCAACTAGGCGGGTCCAAGATCCAGTCGGGCTTGTGGGTCTTTCGTCCATTCCAACAATGACCCGTCATACAGCGATACGTTTTCGTATCCGAGTGCATCCAACGCCAAGAAAGCGGTACTCGCGGCGATTCCCCCTCCGCAATATGTGATTAAACGCTCAAATCCGCCTGCACCGGCATCACGAAAAACAGTTTCAAGTTCGGAACGTTCATGAAGCGCACCCGTAGACGGATCGATAACTGACATCGCTGGGACACTGACGCTGCCCGGAATACGCCCGGGCCGACCATAGTGTTGCCCGTCTCCTTCGAACTGTTCATGAGATAACGCGTTGACCAAGCCAACCGCGGGGTCATCCACTGCCGCAGTGACAGCGTCTTTGTCCGCGATCCATTCAGGAATTTCACTCGCTTCAAAAGCGCATGATGGGTTATCGGGAATCACATTGGTAACTGGTCGACCATCTCGCACCCAGTGGCCGTACGTGCCATTTAGCAACCGGACGTCGTTTGCTCCTGCTTGACGAAGTGACCACCAACAACGATGGGTGACCACATGCATGTCGGCGCCGTAAAGCACCAAGGTCTGATCATTGGAAATTCCCATGGCCCCCAACAGATCGTGCACATTCGTTGCAGCGAGAGCCGCAAACGGGAACGAACCAGCCGGGTCAGAAAGATCATCAACCATATGTAAGTAGTGGGCACCCGGAATGTGAGCTTCGTCGTAGTCGGTGCGCATCGAAAAAAAGTCAGAAGGGCCTGGAGGTTGGGGGCGAAAACCGGCACGTACGTCGATAATCGCTAACTCAGGGTCATATAAATGGTCTTCGAGCCAACTAGGACTAACAAAGGTTCGACTGTAACTGTCCATGGATCTCACCTAACTAGGTACCAGTGGTTGAGGACTGTACATTGAACAACTCCCATGAACCTCGCAAAAAACATTGTCGGATGTCTACTTGGTCTTCCATTTATATGGGTAGGAATCCAACATTTCGTTAACCCCAAAGCTTTCAACGAAATTGTTCCCCGCTACCTCGCAGCGCCGTCTTTTTGGACCTACACCAGCGGAGCATTGGAGATACTTCTCGGCTTAGGAATCATGATTCCAGTCACCAGAACCGTTTCGGCACGCCTTCTGGTCGTCTTGGTGTTGCTGATGTCGTTAGCGAATCTGAACATGTACCTGAATGACATTCCGTTCAACGGCAACCTGCTAAGCGCCACCGGCCACGTCATTCGTTTGATCGTCCAAGTGATCTTGATAGCGGTTTTGCTGTGGCTTGGAGCAATCTTCTAAGTCAACCTTCCGAATCGTTGAAACTTTGACTAGCGGGAGGCGATTAGCCTTCGCGCTATGGCATTGATGGAATGGGCAAACCTCAAAGCGCACGAACTACGGGCACTCGCGGCTGACGATGCGGTCGTGATAGCACCGGTAGCGGCCATGGAACAACACGGACCGCACCTACCGGTACAAGTGGACAGTCGCTTAGCTACCGAGGTTTCACACAGAGCGGCACAAAAAGCTCACAAAGAACAGGCAACTGTTGTCCTGCCCGTCGTTTGGGCAGGTTTATCTGAACACCACATGCCATTTGGAGGGACCATTACCCTCAACTACGAAACATTGCTATCGATATTTCGATGCATCGTCGACAGTGTCCAACGCCACGGCTTCAACAAAGTGGTCATCCTCAACGGCCATGGCGGCAACATCGACGCCTGCAAAATGATCGCCCAAAGTCTCTCGCTGGAACTTGAGGACGTAACGATTATCGCAGCGACTTACTGGTTAGAAGCAGCTTCGCGAATCGCACCGATACTCGAAGACCAATCCAACGTGTTGCACGCAGGCGAAGCAGAAACCTCAATGATGTTGCAGCTGGAGGCCGACCTCGTTGACGACAGCGACCTAGCTTCGCATCGAACTCCGGCTGATCTAAGTTTTTTGTTAGCAGGAGAAGGCTCATTTCGTTGGCGCGACCTAGCAGCCGTCACCTCAAACGGTGTCCTCGGTGACCCCAGTAAAGCCAATGCGGCTAAAGGTGAACAACTCCTCGAAGCTGCTTCTGACGCGATTTCTGACCTCATCACTAACCCAGCGACCTGGGCGCCAACAACTGATCTCCGCGAAGACTCAACGGCCGGGGTTCCGTTTCACCGTTGACACCTACGCCTGATGTCTCGATAGCGGTTAGATTTTCGCACTGGATCGCTAATTAAGGCATCTATATGGAAGGGGTGGTTATGGAGGTCTTCAACGAAGTCATACCAACAAGTCGTGAACGCATTGAAGAGATGATGGAACCAGGTCCTGAAGGGCCGATTTTTATGGTCAACCTTTTAAAATTCAAAGATCAAGCCGAATATGAAGATGGTCGAGAAACCGACCTCACGGGATATCAGGCATACCAAATATATGGACTTGGCGTCGCACAGCTCCTACCCAAGTACGGCGGCGAGGTGTTCTTTATGGGGGATGTAACCATGCTGTCTCTTGGTCAGGTAGAAGATCTTTGGGATGAAGTGGCTATCGCTAAATATCCGAACCGGGCGGCACTGTTCGAGATGACGACTTCCGAAGAATGGCAGGCGTTGGCTGTGCACCGTGCAGCCGGATTAGTAGGGCAGCTCAACATCGAAACCGTTGACCCACGACCCTAGATCTTCGTTGTTCAGCTCCCTAACATCACTTGATAATCAACTTCAAGTTGACGTTGAAGGAGATTATGAAAGTGCCGCAACTTTGTTTCCTGATATTCCGCCAACATGGTGTGTCCACTAGCAAGATTCTTCAACCCGAGTTGAACCTGAGGCAGATTGTAAAGATCTTGATTAAAGACTTTCGCGAGCATCCCTAGTTGAGGGGCGAGCGTCCAGTCGTCATCTGCTGATAGCCACTGAACCTCTGCAGGCGGAGGTCGCTCGTCGGTTAACGGCGAAGGCAAGAACAACATGCATTCGAAGAGACATTCATCCGGGTTATCTCCGTTGGGTCGAAAGCGGTACTGAATCGGGTTGAGGCAGCCCCATGGATGCCAGTTCGGGAACACCGAAAAAAATATCGCGTCAATGAGTTCGGCGTCACAGATCGATTCAACGTCCACTTTGGAGGCGGCGTCGCCTAAAAGAGCAATCAGTTCTGAGCGCTTACGTTCAGCGAGTTCTGAACGCTCTTCAGCGAAATTGGATCGTGAGCTACGAGGAATTGGGACATCCTCGAACTTAGGCAGCTGTTCACCGCCAATCCATAAACAAAGATGCGGATCAGCATGAGTCAAGTTTCCTTCGACCCATTCGCCGTTGAAACGAAAAGTACTTACCGCACCGTCAAGATCGGTTACTTCGACGTTGCCGGAATCAGCTCGCTCATATATGTGCCCGCTGATC
Organism: Acidimicrobiales bacterium MED-G01; assembly: GCA_002457435.1. Taxonomy (GTDB): domain Bacteria; phylum Actinomycetota; class Acidimicrobiia; order Acidimicrobiales; family Poriferisodalaceae; genus MedAcidi-G3. Next base: position 12,029 of record NTLA01000032.1, read on the forward strand.
GGATGACGAAATCTTGTGTAGAGCCTCCCGTCAGGATCAGAATCCCACTCAGGGACTGTCGCTAGATGCGGACTGGTTACCTGCGCAGGAGAAATAGCCCGCGAATAACTGCCGTAAGCGTCATATTGACTGTTTGCGTCGCCGAGGGATTCCATAAGTGTCGGATGAGTCGTTACAACGTGATAGGACTCCATGAACGCTTCCTGACAGACCTTCCAATTACATCGGACGACCTTGGCGACATGGACTGCTTTGTAACGACGTTCCAAAGGCAACGTGGTTTGATGTTCAGAAAAATCACCCAAAAAATTTATTAAGGGCTCAGCGGTAAGGTCAGGATTAAGGAAAACAAATCCGCCATATCTTCCAACTTGGGCCTCGGGCAGACTGCACTGCTCAGGTTCGATATCCGGAAAATCCCATTGACAAGGGATCTCATGTAACGCTCCGTCAAGCTCCCATGACCATCCATGAAAACTGCACCGAAGATTAGAGGCAGCTTTCCCCGGCCGTTCACGAAGTTTGCGCCCCCGATGAAGACAAGCGTTCCGGTAGGCCTTGATGTCATCGGGGTCTTCACCGGTTCGAACGAGCAGAAATGAGAGTCGCGCAATGTCGTAAACCACATAGTCCCCAACATCAGAAAGTTCGTCTTCGTGGCAGGCTAACTGCCACACCCGCGACCAAAGTCGCTCAACCTCTAGGTCATGGAACTCTTGAGAAAAGTACACCGAGGTCGGTATACGAGAAGACCCCGAAGGCATAGGTGACTCATTCAGGAGATGTTCAGGAACTGACCGAGAGTCACTGCTAAGAAGTTCTTTGTAACTGATTCCCGCAGACCGGTTCGTTCCGCTGACCGTCTCAACCATTCGTCATCTCTTTCTTAGCTGACACGATTACATCTATTCGCTGGGGGCCCCTCAAGACGAAGCTCGGTATGTACCTCAACTCGGAGCGGTTGGTTACCTGTATATTACTTAACCGCTCACCCAATGTTTCCGCGACAATACGTGCTTCGAGGCGAGCGAGACCTGCGCCGACGCAGTAATGCGGGCCCTTACCGAAACTCAAATGTTTAGTTTGGCCTTCACGTCCAGGCTGGAAGGTATCCGGGTGTTCCCACATCTCGGGATCACGATTCGCCGCCGCGTACATCAAAACAACCCTCGAACCAGCTGATAGTGCGGTAGATCCAATCTGAGTGTCTTCGGACACGACGCGAAACATCCCTTGCGTGGGAGCCGCCAGACGCAACGCCTCGTCAGCGACGTCTTTGCCGTATAGAGGATCTTCAGCGAGGCGCGCCCACTGCTCAGGATGTTCGTCAAGCAGGAGCAACATTTCCCCCAACAAATGGGTTGTGGTTTGGTTCCCAGCAACCAGCAGCTGTTGAATAATGCTTAACATTTCAGCGATATCAAGCGGAGCCGAATCGAAACCCTCAGCATCGTCATTATTGATCTGCGCATTCACAAGGTCAGTCAAGATGTCGTCCTGCGGGGTCTTGCGACGTAATTCCAGCTGATCAGCGAAATACTTTTGAAATTCGATCACTTCTCGATCCGCGGCGAGGCGCTCATCAATAGAAATGTTGGTACCAATCCCCGCAACAGAAGCATCGCTCCATCGTTTGAAGTCACCCAAACGATCATCGGGAACATTTAATGCTTTAGCTATGACCGCAACAGGGAGCGGTACAGCGAACAACTCCACGAAATCCAAGGACTGACCAGTAGCAGTGCCGGAGATGAGATGATCAATGAGTCGGCCGGCGAGCTCTCGAATAGTTGGCTCCAGCGCAGCGATAGCTTTCGGAGTGAATGCCTGACTGACTAAGCGACGATAACGAGTGTGTTCAGGCGGATCGACAGTCAACATCGTGCCGACCCGATCAAATCCGCCCTCTTGTTCATAGAGTTCTTGAGCTCGTCGAGCGTATTCGGAGTTGCCTTGCATGCTTCCTACATCGAACCGGGACGAGAACGCTGAGGTGTTCATAGCGCAAGCCGCTACATCTTCATATCTCGTTACCAAATAGATAGATGTGCCCAGAGCATCCGTCTCAAAAACACCCTGCTCGCTTTGCATCTTCGCGTAATACCTGTGAGGGCACTGTTGGATCTCAGAGTCGAAAAGACTGAAGTCGTTTAGGTCGCTCTCAGACGGTTTCGGCGGCACATGATCGAGGGAGTCATCAGACGTAGACATCGAGTCACCCTCCTCGCAGATTTGTTACAGCTTTTGTTCATCAGCAGTCTCGCGCGAGACCGCGGCCGTTCCAACCGCTTCGCTGAGTAGGTATTCACAAGAGTTGGGGGGACAAACGACACGAAGGCTAGAGGCAGTGAGTCTCTGAATGGTTCGAAGACACCGAGACGGGAAATAGGATGCTGCTTGGGTGGGCTTCACGCGTTAGTTCACGTGGGTCTCATCGCTTGCCGAGGTGCCAGGAGTAAATAGCGATGGTTGAAATTGTTGGAGCGCATCTAGTGGGAAGCGCACCAGTTGACAGCCCGTCGGAACTGTTCTCGTTGGTCCACCGCCACCTTGGCCATCAACTAAGTCGAGTTCCCGACGGTGAAGTTGGTGAACGCGACAGTTGGATTCGATGGCAGTACGCGAAACTCGCGCAATGCCCGCAACTTGTTGCTGAAAGTTCCGACTCGACCTATACAGGGCGCTCACTTCAACAGTTCGTAGTAACCGAAAAATCTTCCTCATTGGATTTAATTGAACTTGGCTACGCTGCAGCGGCTTTGGATTCGTGGAAGGCATTTGAGCAGGCTCAAAATGAAGGGCTCATCGGTCCACATCAACGTTTTATGGTCGGACTGCCCTCTCCTTTAAGTGTGGTGACCATGTATGTCACGCCTGAAGCTCGACCGTTGGTTATCGAAGCTTGGACAAGTGCCATGGAAGCCGAGGTACAGCAAATCCTTGATCACGTCCCTCATGAATTCCTAGCGATCCAGTGGGAAATAGTTATCGAGTTCGGGATTCTCGAAGGACTCTGGGGTTTCCTGGATTCGGATGTAAGTGGCCGTGATGCGCGATCCCAGATAGCTGAACGAATCCTTCATTTAGGGAATCTGATACCTGAACCGGTCGAACTCGGATTTCATCTTTGTTATGGCGACTCAGGCCATCAGCATTTCATTGAACCTGAGAACACCGGACATCTGGCATGGGCGGCAACGTTGATACTTGACGGAGTGCAACGACCAGTGCAGTGGATTCATCTTCCTGTGCCTCGCTCCCGCAATGACCTCGCCTATTTCGAACCGCTCGGCGAGGTCGTAGTGCCCGATTCGACCGAGTTGTACCTCGGTTTAGTTCATCAAACTGGAGGTATCGAAGGCAGTCGGAATCGCATTGCCGCTGCCTCACAAGTCGTCCCGCGGTTCGGAGTTGCAACAGAATGCGGGCTTGGCCGCCGCTCACCCGATGATCTAGCAGCGCTCCTTGACCAAC
>NTLA01000033.1 GCA_002457435.1 Acidimicrobiales bacterium MED-G01
AGTTCGCTGACGACTTCGACAATGCTGTCAAACACTCGAGACGTTTCAACGAGGGCATCGATGTTGGTGAGACGGTCCGCGTTGTCTCCGCGCTGCAAGTCCTTGATGTAACCGGACTGCTCTAGACATGACCGAAGCGCTGCAGGAGCGTCTGCTTCGCGCAGATCAACGATTGATTTTCTCAGCTTCAGGAATGATCGAATAGCTTTTTGCGCGGCAGGTGACGAACCGGCTTCCTTTGACCGCTTGAAAGCCTCCAAGAGGGTGATCTCATGAGTCTCGCCGAACTCAATAAGCCGCTTGATGGCGGCGTCACCAATCCCGCGTTTGGGGTTCTTTATCGCTTGCTTTACCGAGTCATTGTCAGGGTCGTCGGTCATGCACCGCATATAGGCGAGCGCTACTTTGAGTTCTTTCTTGTGGAGAGGAAGAGCTAGGAGTTGACCTCCGGGTGACGACGCGACTGGCATTTTGGGAGGTCGCCCCAAGGACACATATGGGCCGAACGTTCCTGGCCTGGCGATGACTTCTATACCAGTCGCAGGGTCGCGGCCCAGGACGCGTTCTTCGGGTGTCTCTAACAGTTCGATTGCTAAATCAAGGGTGATCTCGTCCGGAGTGATGCCCGCAGGTAATGATCGATATTCTTCGCCTCGTTGCACATAAGGAAAGTTCTTGCCCACTTTGGCCACAACGACTTGACCGTCATTATCAACCCCAATGGGAATCGTGTTGATTTCTACTGGGTCGATGTCGGCAAGACGTTCATCTGATACCAGATTGCGGAGACCTGGCAGTGTCTCCCCTTTTGCGTTAACACCCCCAAAATAGAAATCATCTAGCCACGGATTAGGTTCGATTTCGCCCACGGATATCTGATCGAGATCATCTTCCATGCTCGCAGTTAGGGCGTAATCAACTAAATGTGGGAAGTGGTTTTCCATGAGCCCGACCGTGGCAAAAGCGGTGAGTGCAGGGACCAAGGCCTGGCCTTTTTTCCAAACGTAGCCTCGACTTTGGATGGTGCCGAGAATGCTTGCATAGGTGCTGGGCCGCCCCACTCCTAGCTCTTCTAATTGTCGAACTAGGGTTGCCTCGGTGTACCGAGCCGGTGGTTTAGTTTGGTGGTCTTTGCTTCCAAGTGACGTGGCAACAACAGTGTCACCCTGTGAGAGGTTGGGAAGTTCTCGTTCTTCTTCGTTTGATTCATCTGACTGTCGCCCGTACACAGCCAGAAAACCAGGAGACGTGATTACGGTCCCACTAGTGCCGAATTCATAAGTTTCCGATCCGGCTGGGGAAGCTGCTAAACGAATAGTGACCGTCTGGCCTTCAGCATCGTTCATCTGACTGGCTATCGTGCGACTCCAGATCAGTTGGTACAAACGCGCTTGATCACTATCGGCTTTGTCTCCCTTGAAACCAAGGTCGACTGGATTTGGCCATGCGTCTCCTGCGGGACGGATAGCTTCGTGGGCCTCTTGAGCGTTTTTGACCTTCTTGGTATACACCCGAGCATCTGCAGGTAAATGGTCCTGCCCAAAGCGGTCTCTGATCAGCGTCCGAGCAGCACTAAGGGCATCCGCCGACAGGGTCGTGCTATCGGTCCGCATATAGGTGATGTGCCCCTCTTCATAGAGCTTCTGGGCAGCACCCATTGTTCGTGAGGCGGAGAACCCTAACCGCCCGCTGGCTTCTTGCTGAAGAGTCGAGGTCATGAAGGGTGCCGCTGGTCGTCGTCGATACGGCTTGGAGTCAACAGACTGAACAGTGAACTCGACCCCCGTAAGTGCCGACGCCAGTTCTTTGCCCTGGTCGGTCGTGACGATGGTTCTGTCAGCCTGGCTAAGTTGGCCCTGCGCGTCAAAGTCTCGACCGGTGGCAACACGAACATCATTGATTTCGGTAAGAGCCGCCGTGAAGGTCCCATCAGAGGACATCTCAGCCTCCAAGCTCGAATACGCCGCTGTTTGGAACGCGATGCGTTGACGTTCTCGCTCAACAATCAAGCGGTTAGCGACACTCTGGACTCTGCCAGCAGACAAGCCAGGCTTAACTTTTTGCCACATAACAGGCGATACTTTGTATCCGTAAAGCCGATCAAACTTCCGTCGAGCTTCTTGCGCATCAACAAGGCGGTGATCTAACTCTCGGGGGGAAGCGACCGCATCGCGAATAGCTTTTTCAGTGATTTCGTGGAACACCATTCGGTACACGGGCACTTGGGGATTTAGTACCTCGAGGAGATGCCAGGCGATAGCTTCACCCTCCCGGTCTTCATCCGTCGCTAAGTAGAGCCCGTCCGAACTCTTCAGCAGCTTTTTCAGTTTCGCTACTTGTTTCTTCGCCTTCTCGGTAACTACGTAGAGCGCCTTGAAGTCATTGTCGACGTCTATACCTAGATTCGCCCATGACTCGCCTTTATAGACGGCAGGTACCTCAGTTGCTTTGGCCGGAAGGTCACGTATATGGCCCACTGAGGCCTCAACCACATAGTCGGAACCGAGGTACCGCTCAATGGTTTTAGCCTTGGCAGGTGATTCAACGATTACTAGCGATTTAGGCACGACGGCAATTAATTCCCTAATTCATGTGGGTCTGTCAAGTTCTTCGATTGCCCAAATAGAGCAACCTCATCCGCGGAAGGTACCGGGCATTACGGCATTTCCAACGCATCATCACTATCAAAATTTTCTCGGTGAGCCACCAGGGTAAGGATCAAAACAACTGCAGCAACCCCTACCAGGGCAGCAGTGAAGGCTCCGAGAAGCTCTTCAGTTTGCGGTGTTCCGAGCCCGGTGTTTTCCAGTCCGCCCTGGTCGGAAGGCCATGGCCACAACACTCTCAGCGAGCCGACCATCAGACCCAGAAGTATTGAAACAACCAGATCGCGATAGCGATTCAACAGCCTGTTAAGAACTCGGCTGAAGAGGACTAGGCCGACGAGAGCCCCGGTCGCGTACATGCCGAGCACCGAGACGTCTCGTTGTTCTAACGCAGCAATGAGATGGTCGTACAGGCCCAGCATCAAAAGAACGAATGAGCCGCTGATTCCAGGCAAAATCATCGCGCATATAGCGATCGCACCTGCACATATGGTGACAAGAGGTGCTGGATTCCCAAGCGAACCCGAGCGAATTCCCAGCAGCATGAAGGTGCCGACCGCGAAGATCCCGAATATCAAGTAGAGCGATGGCATCCACTTTCTTACCTCGCGTCGTGTCGCATACGCGGAGGCTGCTATGACCCCGAAAAAAGCTGACGACACGATCACAGGTCTTTCGTGAATCTGCGTTCGAAGCCACGAAGCTAAGAGCAGCAGGGCAAGGGCTATGCCCAACAAGAGACTCGCTAGGAATGACCATTGGACAGTTCGGAATTGTTGCTTGCAGCCAGCTACATCGCCCCGCACCAAACGGCTGATTCCGCTTGACGCAGTACTGATTTGTTCGATAAGTCGGTCATATATTCCCAGCAGGAGAGCGACAGTTCCACCGGAGACACCGGGAACGATGTCTGCGACGCCCATACAGAAGCCACGCAGAATGTGGATGGGGACACGGCGTCTCACATATTGGACCGTACCGCGGCCACAGGATGCTGCACCCTTCACTGTTGGGCTTTCTTGCTAAGTACTGGACCGTTCGAGAGTAATGGTCAACTCAGATTTTTGTGAATTCGATGATCGACGCCTCGGACTAGAAGCTCCGTGATTCGGCCAGGTGCTGCAGCTAGGGCCATGGTGACCCAGAGACGTTTCGGATGTCGAACTTCTCTTTTCTGTTTAATGACCGCTTGCACTGCGTCTGCAGCTACTTTGTCTGGGCTTACGTCGGTAAGCATTCGTAGTTGCCGCAACCTTCGCTGAGCTTGGTCAAAGGCTGGGTTGTTGGTCACCCGGGTCCACATTTCAGTGTCGACTGGTCCGAGGTGCATTGTGGTGACGTTAATGCCCGTCCCATCGGTTTCCATACGGACCGTTTCGGCGAAACGGCTAAGCCCCGCCTTCGAGGCGCAATACGCGGCGAGGCCTGGGGCTGGAGTAATGGCGGCCATAGACGACGTGTAGAGAAGGTGTCCACGGCCACGTTTGATCATGCCGGGAAGAACTTGTCGGGTAAGTCGCATAGGTGCCAAAAGGTTCGTTGTGAGGACCTCCTTGATCCGGTTTTCATCAATGTCTTCCACGAATTCGTCAGTTTCAACACCGGCATTATTTATCAAGATATCGATGGGTGCGATCTCGGTTTCCACGCGATTTATGACGCCTGCAAGCTGTTCGTGGTCCGACACGTCTAGGGGCAGTGGGGAGCCATTTAGCTCATCTGCTAGCTGGTCAATTTCATTGACCGATCGAGCTGCAAGGATTACGTGTGCTCCCTGCCGGGCGAAAGCTCGGGCAATGGAGGCGCCGATTCCTTTGCTGGCTCCTGTTATCAGCGCGCAGGCATTATTGAGGTCCATTAACTAAGAATACGCGCCTGCTGTCGCAGGAGCGCGACGGCGTCTCGGAGACGGCCTATGCGGCAGCCTCCGAGACGTCGTTGTTGGTTATTTAGATAAAGGCGGGGACGAACACCAGCGAAACGATCGTCATAACTTTGATCAGGATATTCATCGCTGGGCCTGAGGTGTCTTTGAATGGGTCACCAATAGTGTCTCCGACGACTGCAGCTGCGTGGGCGTCAGTTCCTTTGCCCCCATGAGCCCCCGCTTCGATGTATTTCTTGGCATTGTCCCATGCGCCACCAGAGTTGGCCATGTAAATAGCAAGAAGGAAGCCCGTTACCACGGCTCCAGCGAGGAACCCACCTAACGCATTGACATCTATAAACCCAATCACTAGCGGCAGCATGATCGCGAGGCCACCTGGTAGCAACATCTCCCGCAGAGCTGCCTGAGTCGAGATATCTACGCACCGACGGCTATCGGGTTTGACGCCCGGTTTGCCTTCGCGCAGTCCTGGGATTTCGGCGAATTGTCGCCTGACCTCCACGATCATGGCTTGAGCCGCCCTGCCTACCGATGACATTGTCAGTGCCGCAAAGATGAACGGCGTCATGGCGCCAAGGAAAAGTCCGATCGTTACGGCTGTGTCATTGATATCGAGATCGACTTGGGGACCTGCGGTAAGGCTGAAGGACTTGAACAGGGCAAGCGCCGTCACCGCTGCTGAACCAACAGCAAAACCCTTGGCTACCGCCGCGGTGGTGTTACCTAGGGCGTCGAGGCTGTCGGTAACATCTCGAACTTCAGACGGAAGCTCCGCCATTTCGGCGATCCCACCAGCATTGTCAGCTATAGGACCGTACGCATCAACTGCGACGATAACTCCTGTAACAGCAAGCATGCCGATCGCTGCTAACGAGACGCCGTAGAGTCCAATGACATCTCCTGCTTGGCCGAAGGCTGCACCGCCGAGCCAATAAGACAGTCCGATCATGGCAACGACCACCACCACTGATGGCAACGTTGAGAGCTTGCCTTGCGCAATTCCCTCTATGGTGACTGTTGCTGCTCCGGTTTCGGACTGAGCGGCTATTCCTTTTACCGGTTTGTAGTGCTCGGAAGTGAAGTATTCCGATACGAATCCGATAGCCCAGCCACCAAGCAAACCACTGATGATGGTTAGGGACAAGTAGATGGGTGTTTCAACAATGCCCGTTCCGCTAAACAGCCACTGGGTGCCCACAATGGTGAAAATAATTGTTAGGCCCATGGCTACGTATTGGCCGGTATGTAGCTGCGTTGAAAGACTCTGCCCTTCTTTTCCTCTTGTCAGCAGGGCTCCGACAATCGAGGCGATCATGCCCAAGGCGCCGATGAGAATCGGGTACATCAACAACGATTCGTGATCTCCGAATACTTGCAGTTCGTCTCCTTCGATGAACACGCCTGAAAATAGGAGCGATACCAACACGATGGGGGCGACAACTGAGCCCGCGTAGGACTCGAATAGGTCGGCGCCCATGCCGGCGACGTCGCCAACGTTGTCACCCACTGCGTCCGCGATGGTCGCTGGATTACGAGGATCGTCTTCGGGTATGCCTGCTTCAACTTTGCCGACGAGGTCACCGCCAACATCCGCCGCCTTGGTGTAGATACCTCCGCCAATACGAGCAAACAGCGCAATGGAGCTTGCTCCAAGGCCAAATGCCGCCACGACTTGGAATGCATTGTCGACGCTAAGCCAAGTCACCCAAAGCAGGTAGTTAAACGAAATACCGAGTAGTGCTAATCCGGCGACAGTGAAGCCCATAACAGCGCCACCCTTGAATGCCAGTGGTAGAGCTTTGGCTGCGCCTTCACGGGCAGCGTTGGCTGTTCTGGTGTTCGCTGCAGTTGCAATTCTCATGCCAATGAAGCCTGCGATGGAAGAAAGCACTGCTCCCATCAGATAGGCGAACGATGCTGATGGTCTTCCTTCGATCGGTACTACTAAAAGAAGCACAAACATTACGACCACGAAGGCCGAGACCCATTGGTATTCCCGACGAAGGAACGCCATCGCTCCTTCTCGGATGGCTTGACCGATCTCTTTCATGAGATCCGTGCCCTCATCCGCCTTCATGACTGTCTTGGCGAAGTAGTAAGCAAGTAACAGCGCTAATGCCGAGGCAATTAGCGCGATATACGGAACCGCTGTCACGATGTCCTCTCAGTTCAGCCCGGTTAGTAGGAGATGCCGCTTCGGTCCGGGCCGACGGAGTCCGATACGGCGAGGTGCGTTTCGGCACCAGAGGAAAAGCCTACGAAACCGTTGCACGGGCGGCAACTACTTCGGGCGACTGATTAATTCAATGTCGAATTCTCTTAAGAAGGTAACAAGACCACTTTGGTTCTGGAAATGGTGGCAATGAAGGCCTATGGCCGCCCCACCACGAACATTTGTTTCGAGGTCGTCTACGAAAAGACAGCTGGTGGGTTCAACGCCTAAACGCGAAACGGCGTTGTGATAAGCCAATGGTTCCGGTTTAGCTACGCCGATTCTATGTGTGTTAACCACCACATCGAACAGTTCTTCCAGTCCTACTCTTCGGAGGTAGTCCTCGAATCGGTCGTGATTATTGGTCAGAATTCCGAGGCGAAGTTGATCCGGTAGTTGTTTGACGAGTTCGACCATTTCTAAGTCGATTCGACCTTCAAATTCAAAGAATCTTTTGACGATGGGGCGGATAAAGACCCCATGGGCTTTAACCAATCGGTGTTCGGTTTCGTCTCGCCATTGGACCCATGTAAGTTCACCGCGCGTTAATGGCTCATGAAGTTCTTTAGCGAACGCTGCGGCAAATATCGTGCCTGTCTCTATCTTTGCCTCGGCTTCGAAAGTCCAGAGGTCGGATTCATCCCATTGACGTATAACACCATCGAAGTCAAATAAGACTGCCTCTATCATTCCGCGGGATCCAACCGCTTTCCGTAACGCAGAAGTAGTAGCGCTGCCACAGCCGCTATCAGGGAAGCAACGAGGATTCCTATCTTGGCTAGGTCGGTGATGTCTTGACTTTCGAAGGCAAGGCCACCAACAAAGATTGAAACTGTGAATCCGATACCGGCGGCGAATCCCATGCCGATGAACTGCGGCCAGTGAACTCCTTCCGGGAGGGCTAATCCGAAGCGGGTAGCAACCCAGGCGAAAAGTGTTATTCCTAAAGGCTTTCCAATGACGAGACCCAAAACGATTCCGAGGGTGATGTTGCTCGTTGCGGCATCGGAAATGGTGCTGCCGCTAAGTTTTATTCCAGCGTTCGCTAGCGCGAAAATCGGAATGATCATGAATGCAGTGAACGGGTGGAGCATGTTCTCCAGTCGTTCAGTGAGAGGCACTGATTCCTGAGCCAGGAACGATGCGTGTCGGACTTCAGCAACATTCGCATTGCTCGGAAGGGCATCAACGATTTGTTGCGCATCACGCTTGTTGAGAAGCGGCTTGGCGGGAGTTAACAGCCCTAGCGCTACCCCTGCGATAGTCGCGTGAACACCGGACTCCAAAGTCGCATACCAGACAAAAATACCTAGCACCGCATAGACGGGTATCGCCCAGACTCGGACACGTTGCAGTATCCATACCGCTATCAACCCCAAGGACGCGGTGAGTAGCCACCCAACACTGAGGTCGCTGCTGTAAAAAATGGCTATAACCGCAATTGCTCCGATGTCATCCACGATCGCCAAGGTGAGTAAGAAGAGTTTGATCTTCGGTGAAACTCGACTACCCAGTAGCGCGACGATTCCTATTGCGAAAGCTATGTCGGTAGCCATGGGGATGCCCCAACCTCTTGAAGCCTCTCCAGAACTGTTCAACATCAGGTAGAACAGGGCAGGTACAACCATTCCACCCATAGCACCGATGACTGGCAGCGCCGCAGCCCGAACAGAACGCAGGTCCCCAGTAACTAACTCCCTCTTTATCTCTAGGCCAACGACGAAGAAGAAGAGAGCCATCAATCCGTCATTGACGAAATGGCCCACACTCATGTGCGGGAGGTGCCAAGTCCCTACCGCTAACTCAATTTCGGTATGCCAAAAGTCCTGGTAACTGTCATCCCAGCCTGAGTTCACCCATATCAGTGCTATAGCTGTCGCGACTAAAAGTAAGACGCCTCCCGCTACTTCGCGATCTACGAAGCGGAGAACGGGGCGAGCCACGAACTTCGCGAGGCTGTTATCGCTACTGGCGAAAGTGGGCCTTTTCAGAAGTGAGTCAGATCCAGCCATGAACTAACAAGGCTAGAGCCACTGTCCCCACTTGCCGCGCCTCATCTTGGTAGAGGGTCACAGAAAAAGCTTCAGGTAAATCGGGGCATCACTTTATGTGTTAATAGATCCATCGATTCGATGATCTGACCGCTGGAATGAATGCCTTGTGGAATTAGAAAGAAAATTTCCTCGAAGCCAAGGCGACTATGCGCCTCTTCAATTTGTCTGCTGATCGTGTCCGGGCTACCGACCAATTTCAGGGGCATCCCCTGACCGAATTGGCGGGCCCATGTATCCCAAAACCATTCCATATCTTCAAACTGCTGTTGAGCCTCCAGGTCTGTGGGTGCGCAGACGGTGATGCCTCCCCATGCTGCTTCCTGGCCCTTCGGTTTCTCGATGCCGTATTGAGCTGCTTCATTTCGGTAGGTCTCCCAAAGCGCCTCACAAAAATCGAGTTTGTCGCTCAGGACAATCGGGGTTCCTCCATATTTCGCCCAAAACAAAGCCGTCTTCATCGACATCGTGAAACCCCCGTATAGAGGTGGGTGCGGCTCTTGCAGCGGGCGGGGCGCTATCCCGATCTCATTGATGGTCATGTCCGGGTCTATGCCCGCGCCATAGTCGGAATAGACGCTGTGATGGTGTGGGTTCAAATTGTCGTTTGGGAATTTCCAGAATTCGCCTTCATAGCTGAAGGTCTGGTTCCGCAATGCGGTCAGCACCACCTCAACAAACTCTTCAAAAAATCTTCTGTTGTACTCGTCAACATCTGTGTCTTTGTTCCAATGACCCACGGCGGACAGGTCAGGTCGAATTTTGAACTGGTCAACCCAACGATGTTGGTATCCCCTGACAATTCCGACACCCAAGCGTCCGCCGGTCATGTGATCCAGAGTTGAGATTTGTTCTGCTACTCGTAACGGATTGTGGGTGGTGGAAACGAAACCACAAGAAATGACCCTTAACTGTTCGGTGGCGTTCGCCACCCAGGAGGCCATCAATCCAAGATCGTTGGATGTTTCGAATCCTTCGATTTGTAGGTGATGTTCTGGGTGACCTAAACCGTGCCATCCATTGCGGTCTGCATATTTAGCAATGTCGGATATTTCTGCCAGCATCCGTTGGTAGTAGTCGTTATTGAGACCGGCTAACCCCGATTCAAGTTCTTCTCGTCGGCCCATGGTGCAATACATGAAGAGATCAAATTTCATAGCTAATCCTCCAAACAGTTTGTTTTAACTGTCGGTAGCAAGTCCATCCACCACAGTGCTCGCAAACATGTGTGCTACGTGTTCGATATGGAATTCACCGTCAAATCGCCACCATCCGACCACCGAGTTCATCGCTGCAATCGTCATTCGGGCGACGACTCGCGCCTCAATGTCGCTCCTCAGTGAGCCGTCTGACTGACCGGATTCGATCAGCCGCACCCAGCCGTTCGCAAATTCACGCAGTGGGACTCCAAGGTTTGCTCTTGTTGCCTCTGGCGACTCTTCATAGCATCGGATGTTTGCCTTGGTGAAGTCTGAGTCAAGGGTTATGGCGGTGATGTACGCGACCACGGCTGCCATGAGTCGGTCGTGACCAGATGCTTCTTCGCCCACAGCCTTCAGCGCCGCACGTATTGCTTCTCGTGCGTGATCTAGACCGACCGCCATTACTTCTTCGACAATCGCGTCTTTCGAATCAAAGTGATAGTAGAGGCTGCCGGCTTGCATCTTCGCTACGGACGCGATCTCCGTCAACGTTGCTGCCGCATATCCCCGACGCGCAAGAACGTCAGCGGCGGCGTCCAAGATTCTTGTTCGCGTGCGTTCGCCTTTGCGTATTCGATCGGGGGCGAGATCGGTCGAACTCATTGGCGTGAATCTAGTATTCCTGAAGAGACTGTGAAGAGTCTGATCTTTGGTCGTTCGCGTCTTGCATCAGAATCGTCCTGTCGATGAAAGTCGCCTTCTGTGCTCCAAGAAGTCGACAAGGACGTAATCACCCAAGTTGTCGGGACTTGTGAAGAACGCCCGTCCGCCGTTCATGTGTGTCATTTTTTCGACAAATTGGCGCAGGTAGTTATTGGGGTCCAGCATGAAAATGTTTATGCGGATGTCTTCTTTGGTGGCTCTAGCAACCTCTTTAAGAGTTGATTCAATCGTTTCGTGTGAGGGTGGGTAATTGAAGTACGGTTGCCCGCTTGGTCCGATGTGAGCTGTTGGTTCACCATCCGTGATCATGATGATCTGTTTGGTGCCGCTTTGGCGGGCCAAGAGCCGTCGGGCGATCATGAAGCCGTGTTGCATATTGGTGCCGTACGCGTAGTCCCAAGAAACTTCGGGTAATTGCTGTGCCTTGAATTCGAAAGCTGACTCTGCGAAACCGACGAGCCCTAGATAGTCGCGGGGGTATTGCGAGCTAATAAGTGAATGCAATGCCATCGTTACTTTCTTCGCCGGAAGAAAGTTGTCGCGCATGGGCATGGACAGCGAAAGGTCGAGCATGAGAACGGTGGATGCGCGTGTTGTCATCTCGGTCCGTTCGATTTCAAAATCATCAGGAGTGAGACGAACTGGGGTGCCTTGTCCTGTTCTGCTTATGGCGTTACGAACGGTTTGTTCAATATTTAGGTTGAAGTTATCGCCGAATTCATAGGGCTTAGTTTCATAGGCTCGCTCGTGGCCGATTCCAGTTCGGTTGATTCGGTGAGAGCCAACTGTGTCATCCATCAACTTGTCGAATAAATCGCCGAGAGCGTTCTGGCCGATGGCCCTCAGGGCACGCGGTGTCAGCTCGAGACGACCTTCTTTGTTCTCTGCGAGACCATTTTCCTCGAGCATTCGAGCCATTTCGCTAAGTCGTTGCAAAGCTTCTGCTGACTCATTTCCCAGAAGCTCTTCGACTCGTTGAGGGTCTACTTCGGCTAGGGCACTTGGGTTCGAGGCGTTCTGTAGCATTTGTTGGAGCGCGTCCAGATCTCCAAGTTGCTGCATCACGTCAGTGGCCTCGGGCATGTTTAGTTGCTCATCGCCGCCAAATTCGTAGCTGCGGTCCCAGTTCATATCTGGGAATGCGTCTTGGAGATGTTGGGCAAGTTGCTGCGTTTGCCATTGCAGATCCATATCGTCCATTAATTCAGCGGAGAGTTCCTGTAATTGCTGGCGTTGTTCGGGTGTCATCGAATTCATCATCGCCTGCATAGCTGCCATTCGTTCGGCCATGATTTCCATGAGTTCATCCAAGGATTCGGGATTTTCCGGGAAGAAATCTCCGTGCCGGTCCATGAAGCCTTCGAAATCCGGTTCCTCCCCGTTATTGCGTTGCTCAATCATCTGATTGAGTTCAGACATCATGTCTTTCATCGGTGAGAGGTCTTCTGGCTGCATCTCCCCCATTGCCCCAGCCATTTGATCGAACTGACTTTGAGCGATTTCTTTTTTGAGGCGCTCGATGAGCTCTTCGAACTGTTCTCGAGCTTCAGGTGAGGTGAACTCGTAGTTTTGTAAGCCGCGTACCTTGCCTGCGAGGTCCGGAGGGAGCATGTCTAGTTGGAGGTTCTTGTCGACTGAGGAAGCTTCAGCTATGTCACCTGCTCGCTGATCACCGGAATCAACAGCGTCGGCGACATGATCTTCGATTGCGTCTCGTTCCTCAGATACGACGTCATCCAAAGTTTCGTTGATCTCGTCGTATATGCCGCCCAGGTCAAACTGGTCCAACATCTCTTCTCGGCGTTCTCGGAGTTGGTCGAGCATGTCGCGTAGACCTTGCATGCGGTTGCCATCTCGGTCTTCGAAGCCCTGCTGCATCAAGCGTCGCATGGCTGCGTTGAGGTCGCCGTGGTACAGCAAATCGTCGGTTAGTTCTTTGAATAGGTCTTGGGCGTCGTACTCAAAGCCAACTTGGGTGCCATCCCATGCTGAATATCGGAAGCGTGTGCCTTCTCGCTTTTTGTTTCTTTTTCTGATGACCATAGCGACTCGTTCTATTTCGGATTGATGTTCAGCCTCGGGCTCGGTAGGTGGCCCGCACACCGAGTGCTTCCTTGTTGAGACGTTTGGATAGGTGCAGTCCTTCGAGGATGAGTTCGACGGCGCTAGCTAGTTCGGCGGGGTCAGATGAATCGGTAAGTTCTGCAGCAGCTTCCGCAAGAGCAGGATGACTGGTGAGTAGGTCCGCGTACTCTCCTGATCCCACATCGTCGCCCGTATGGGCGACAACACCTTGGTCAAAGCTATCCACTACGGCGACGAGGTCTTCTGGTGAGAAGCGGCCTTTAAAGACTTCCAGTACAGCTGCGTCCAACATCTGCTTGACAATTTGTCCTTCCCGCCCTTCTTCTATGGATTCGATTTCGATTTTTCCACTTGATGAAGCCATCAATGCATCAAGATCGCTGACTCTCGGTACGACATGGGTTTCGCCGGCTTGCAAGGCGCGACGAGTGGCGTTCGCTGCAAGAGTTTCGTAGTTAGTGACCGTCATTCTGACCGATACCCCGGATCGTTGATTCACTTGGGGGCTTGAGCGGCATATGTGGCTGAAGGTCGCTATTACTTCAGCCATGAATTCCGGAACAGCTATGGACAGTCCCGGGGCATCAAGAGGTACTGCTTCTTGTTCGGCGATATCAATTTCAGTATCAATTTCCAAGGGGTAATGAGTACGAATTTGCGCTCCGAATCTGTCCTTGAGCGGCGTAATCATCCGGCCTCTGTTGGTGTAGTCCTCGGGGTTCGCGGAAGCGACCAGCAACACGTCAAGTGGCAGCTGCACTTTGTAGCCGCGAATTTGGACATCACGTTCCTCAAGGACGTTTAGCAGGCCAACCTGAATTCGTTCTGCGAGGTCTGGTAGCTCATTAATCGCGAAGATGCCTCGGTTCGTCCGGGGAACCATTCCGTAATGCAGGGTGAGTTCGTCGGAGAGGTATCTGCCTTCAGCGACTTTTATTGGGTCAACTTCACCAATCAGATCTGCGATTGAAGTGTCCGGAGTCGCCAGCTTCTCTCCATAACGAATGTCACGGTGTGCCCATGCGAGGGGGGTTTTGTCTCCACGTTTTTTGACGAGGTCTTTTGCATGCTTCGACACCGGGTTGTAGGGGTCATCATAAATTTCTGAACCTTCGATGTAGGGCATCCATTCATCGAGCAGGTTGACCAGTGACCGAATCATTCGAGTTTTCGCTTGACCCCGTTCTCCTAAAAAGATCACGTCGTGGCCAGCAAGCACAGCGTTCTCAAGTTGGGGCAAGACAGTGTTTTCATAGCCAACTACCCCTTCGAATAGGGGCTCACTTGCCGCTATTCGGGCGACAGCATTTCGACGCATTTCTTCTTTTACCGGTCGAGATACCCATCCCGACTTCTTCAGTTCCCCGAGGTTCCTTGGCTGAGTCATGGCCGCACCCTAACCGCCGAGCCGCCCTTTGGGTCGCTAAGGCCACTACGGTCGGCAAGATAGTGAGCAAGTTACGAGATACGGGACGAGAGATCTCTCTGTCGGGCACTTGGAAAGTCCTTGCAGCTGAGGAAGCTACGCGGCGTCGCGTCGGCGATGTCGGTCTGGATGACAGCGATTGGCTTGATATTGAGGTTCCGGGTGTCTGGCGTTCACGCGATGTTCTTGCCGACACGGATGCGGTCTTATATCGCCGACATTTCGAATTAGGTGAACTTGCCGAAGGTCACAGGCGTTGGTTAGCTATCGATGGTCTCTGCTACCAGGGCGATGTCTGGTTCGATGGGGCCTATCTCGGTGACACAGAGGGGTATTTCGTCGAACATAATTTTGAGATCACACAAGCTACGAAGCTCTC
>NTLA01000034.1 GCA_002457435.1 Acidimicrobiales bacterium MED-G01
TGAACTTAGTTGGCACCGTTTCCGAAGAAGGAGGGGGGTTGCTAGGCGCAGCGCGGTACCGCGACTGGTTGTTGGAACGAGGCCAACGCATTGAGCAGATAGTCGTCGCCGAACCAACAATGTGCGCTCCTGTTCACGGACACAAGGGCGGCATAGGTCTCGACGTTACCGTCCACGGACACGCAGCACATTCTTCGAAACCGCATCTCGGAGCTAACGCGCTAAGCGGCGCGGCGCGCATCGTGGTCGCTATCGACGAAGAACAAGAACGGCTTGCAGGTCTTGAGGCGACAACCCCCGTTGGGAAAGGCACTGTATCGGTGACGGAACTGGCCGGCGGGTTGGCTCGAAACATCATTCCAGATGCATGTGCGTTATATGTCGGGCGGCGCACCGCTCCAGAAGAGGACATAGACGAAGTTCGGGCGGCACTGTGTGAACTCATCGAAAATAGTGCAGCTCCTTTATCAACAACTATCGAATCGCTATACGGAGATGGCAGCCCCGGTTTTTACCAAGATCCCTCATGTGCCCTAGTGACGGTCCTCACACAGCTAGCTGACACTGCACCAACCACAGCCGAATACGGATCCAACGCACTCAAGTACGGAGAGGTCGCTGACCAGCGCGTCGTTTTCGGGCCGGGATCAATTGATCAGGCTCATCAAGCTGTTGAGTGGGTTGACATCAGCCAACTCAATCGAGCCGTCGACATCTATCGAACCTGGTTCACCCAATAGCCTCTGCTTCTTTGGACGCTACTTTCAGCGAAAAAGAAATCATTTCGTCGAGTGTGCTCTGCCGTTCCTCGGGGCTGAGATGCGTGCCTCGGGTTAGGTGGTCCGAGATTGTGACCAAACTTAAAGCCTGTTTCTTCTCAACTTGGGCTATCGCATAGAGGGCTGCTGTCTCCATTTCCACACACAAAACCCCATCTCGAATCATTCGGGCGTTCAAGCCGACATCAGGTTCATAGAAAATGTCTGAGGTAAAGATGGTTCCACTATGAAGGACTAACCCTGTTTCGTCACTCAAATCAACGGCTGCAGTGAGTAGCGACGGAGTTGGAGTGAGGTCATATTCTGACTTACCGATCAACAGCTCAGGCATGCGGCTGTTGGTGATACACCCAGATGCAACGACCATGTCTCGTAGGTCGAGTTCAGGCCCAAACCCACCGGCAGTGCCGATTCGAATGATTGTCTCCACCTCGAATGATCGGTATAGCTCGGTTATATAAATTGCTGCTGATGGCATGCCCATCCCTGAGGGCATTATTGAAATCTCAGTTTCTTGGTAATAACCCGTGTAACCGACAGCGTTGCGAACGTCGGTGATTAGCCTGCTGTCCTCCAGATAGTTCTTTGCGATGTAGGTAGCTCTCCGAGGATCGCCGGGCATAAGCACGACTTTGGCAAAGTCGTCGGCTTCAGCTTCTATATGGGGGGTCGACATATCAGCCCTCCGGCCCTAGTAGGTCGTCGATCGTGTCTTCTTGGTGGGATTGTTTTTGCTCCAAGGAAATACCGTGGAAGGCGAGTTTCGCTCGGGCAATTTCCGAATCGATTGCCGAATCGATGACGTGTACTCCTTCAGGAATGGCGTTGCGGGCGAGTTCATGGCATCCCACTCCTTGAACCGCAAAGGAAAGGTCCATAATTTCTATTGGATGCCCGAGACCTCCCGCGATATTCACTAAGGCACCATTGGCCAAAACCAGCACTGACTGGCCGTCTCCAAGCTGATACTGGTCAATGCCCTCTCGGACTCCCCGAAAATCGGTTGCCTCGTCGGCGAGCGCTTCTACATCGATCTCGAGATCGTGGTGGCCGGCGTTTGCCAAGATAACGCCATTCTTCATGTCGCCAAAATGCTGACGACCTAATGCTCGGCGTCCACCTGTCGCAGTGATGACAAAGTCGGCTATCGGGAGCACCGAGGTTAAATTACCTACTTGGTGGCCGTCCATGAACGCTTCCAACGCTTTCACCGGGTCCACCTCGATCACCCAAGCAGTTCCCCCTAAGGCACGAACGTGCGCAGCGATGCCTCGGCCAACCCAGCCGTAGCCAAGAATTCCGACCGTCTTTCCTGCCATCAACATGTTTGTCAGGTTCAAAATTGCTTGGATGGTGCTTTGGCCAGTCCCATATTTGTTATCGAAAAGATGCTTGCAGGCGGCGTCATTTGCGGCGAGAGCAGGGCAGGGCAAACGATCACGTTTCGCTAATTCGATTAACCGCGCTACGCCTGTTGTCGTCTGTTCCGTCACACCCTTGAGCGCAGCGAAGGCGTCCGGTCGGTGAGTCGCCATACGAATCGTGAGCTCAGCTCCATCGTCGATGATGAACTCCGGGCCCGTGTCAGCGATCGCCAACAAGTCTTTTTCCCATGCTTGATAGCCACTCTCACGAGTTGAATGCACTTGGATCCCTCGGTCTACGAGGGCCGCGGCAACCTCGTCTCTCGTCGAATGGGGGTTTGATCCCGCAACTACTACCTCCGCCCCGGCGTCGGCCAAAACGGTCGCGAGGAACGCCGTTTTGGCCTCCAAGTGGACGACAATCGCAACGCGGCGCCCAGCTAAGGCACCGTCGCCGAGTCGCTCCCTTAAGAATCCGTCGACTAGCGGAGAGTGGCGCTGAGCCCACTCGATAGCCAAATGGCCTTCTGGCGCTAAATCAATATCGAAGATTCTTGAACTATTAGCTGCAGACACAAGATGAGTGTTGCACGTTCTGACTCTATTCTTCTGCCATGACTGTAATTGTGGCTGGGGGCGGCATAGCCGGAATGACGATGGCCTTGACCTGTCACCAACTTGAAATCCCTGTTGTAGTTCACGAAAGCGTTCAACAATTAGAACCTTTAGGGGTGGGGATCAACCTTCAACCCAATGCTGTCAGAGAGCTATTTGAATTGGACCTCCATGAGTCCCTCGCTCGGATCGGGGTAGAGACTAAAGAGTGGGCCCTCGTTGGCCGTAACGGAAACGATGTCTGGGCCGAGCCGCGGGGCCTGGATGCTGGCTACCTCTGGCCTCAGTATTCGGTTCACAGAGGACGACTTCAGATGTTGTTGTATGACGAGGTCATCCGTCGCCTGGGTCAGAAGTCAGTCATCACAGGAAGTCGCCTGTTGAGCTACGAGTCACGAGACGACTCGATCAAGTCTTACTTTCGAAATGATTCAGGCAAAAAAGTCGAGGTCGAAGGCAAAGTGTTAATTGGCGCTGACGGGTTACACAGTGCAGTTCGATCACAGATGCACCCGGGTGAAGGGCCCCCTGTTTGGGGTGGTCCCGTAATGTGGAGGGGCACCACTGAGGCAGTACCCATCCGAACGGGTGCTTCGTTTGTTCTGGTAGGCAAGCTCGAACAGCGTTTTATTTGTTACCCAATCAGCAACCCAGATCCGGCGACTGGTCTGGCCACGATTAATTGGATCGCGGAACTCACCTACGACACTTCACAAGGATGGGGTGACGGCGATTGGAACACCAAAGTTTCGATAGATAAGTTTTTAAAGGAGTTTGAGGATTGGTCCTTTGATTGGCTTGATGTTCCAGAACTGATCAAAGGCGCGTCAGATGTGTACGAATACCCGATGGTTGATCGCGATCCATTGGATAATTGGGTTGACGGCCGCTGTGTCCTGATCGGAGACGCCGCTCATGTGATGTACCCGGTTGGCTCGAACGGTGCTAGCCAGGCCATTGTTGACGCCCGAGTCTTAGGTGCTGCGTTTCACCAACACGGAGTTGGTACCGAAGCGTTAGGCCTATACGAAATGACCATGCTTGAAGACATGAACCAACTGATCCTTCGGAACCGAGGAGCCGGCCCCATAGGAATACTCGGGATAGTTGAGGAACGCTGTGAAGGCATTTTTGATGACATTGAAGAAGTCATTCCTCGTCATGAAATCGAGGAGTACATGCTCAAATACAAAACTGCAGCAGGTTTTGCTATGGATTCGCTGAACAATGCTCCGCCAACAATCCAACTTTGAGATCTGCCCTATCCGCGGAATTACGATTCCAGCTCTGAGGCAAGCTTTGCGTTGTTGGAATCGAGAGGGGTTTGTGTCATTTCTAAATGAAGGCGACCCCCTGTCTCATACGGATTATCTCTCAGGACGTCATGGTTCAATTCAACGCCTAACCCAGGCTTCATCGGAGGCAGCATCCAACCGGTATCCCAGGTCAACGGTTCACAAATCACAGAATCATGGAAGTCGGTCTGGATGGTTTCCAATATTAAGAAATTCGGCAAGGTGAAACTCAAATGGGTGGCCGCGGCATGTGCCACCGGCCCACAATAAATATGCGGAGCGACCTGAGCATTGAAAAGCTCGGCGACTGCGGCAATTTTTTTTGTTTCCCACAGGCCTCCGCTGCGGCCCACATTCGGTTGCAGAACCCGAACCCCTGCCTTTAGTAGCTCGTAAAACTCTTTGCGGGTGGTCAGGCGTTCACCTGCGGCGATAGGGATGCCGGTGCTCGCAGCGACTTCTCCAATTCCGTCTATCTGGTCCGGAGGGCATGGTTCTTCAAACCACAACGGGTCATATCGTTCTATACGTTTCGCGAGCCGAATGGCTGAGCCTGTGGTCATCTGACCATGAGTGCCGAACAAAATATCGGCTCGATCTCCCACAGCTTCACGTATTCGGCGAACCGAGTACTCGGCTCGGTCAAGTTCAGCAAGTGAAAGTTCGCGACCCCCTTGAAACGAATATGGTCCGACTGGGTCCTGTTTGACGGCGGTGAATCCAAGGTCCAAGAAATGCAACGCGCATTCCGCAGCTGCGTCACCGTCGTGGTAAACGTCAGGGTAACCCTCTGCCGCGTTTCCAGAATTGTCCATCTCCGTCGGGTACAAATAGGAGTAGGTCCGCAGCCGATCGTGAAACCTGCCACCCAAGAGTTCATAAACCGGGACATCATGCAGTTTGCCGAGGATGTCCCAGATGGCCATTTCGATTCCACTGAATACACCCATCATCGAAAGGTCGGGTCGCTGAGTAAATCCTGCCGAATACGCCCGGCGATACATGCTTTCCAAGTGGTGAGGGTCTTCACCCTCAATGAACCGACCGAACGTGTCGACCACCATCGACTCGACTAGATCCCCCGAAAAGGGGACTCCGTAACACTCCCCTACCCCTGTGATCCCAGTATCGGTAGTGATTTCAACGAAAACCCAGAAGGATCCTCCGACACCTGTGGGGGGAACCGTGACATATGTCCGCACCTCTTCTAGGTGCATCAGAATCTCAGCTCTTGGCTATACGGGGATTTCAGTGATGAACAGAGGAATTTCACGGTCGGTCTTTTCTTGATATTCCGCATAGGGCGAAAATGCTGCAACCGAGCGCTCCCACCACTGCTCGCGTTCGGAGCCACCCAGGAGACGCACGGTGGTCTCGAAGGGTTCTGGGCCGTCTTGGATCAGCACAGTCGGGTTAGCCATCAAATTGTGGTACCAACCTGGATGATTTTCCGCACCTCCTTTGGAGGCAACGATCGCATATTGGCCTTCATGCTCGACCTTCATCAGAGGTACCTTGCGAACCAAACCGGATTGATGCCCAATGGTTGTCATCACGATGATGGGGAGCCCCGTGTCTCGCAGGGTATTTCCCTTTTCGCCATTAGAGCTTTCGTACTCTTCAGCCTGTTCTGCAACCCATTCCCAAGTACTCGGGCCATATTCGCCATCAAATGTCATGGGGACAACATATAACGCTTACGGTTCTTTTGGCCACGGGTCCTGCATTTCATTAGGAAGTGGGACCTCAAACGCGTTCAGGGTCAAAGAAATCAGACAGTAATAACCGATTGTCGTGACAAGCTCAACGGTGCCGTGTTCCCCGAAACAAGCAACAAGTTCTTGGTGTAGATCAGCCGAAACTCGTTTGTTTTCAAGGAGGGTCATCGTGTACCGGTGCGCCAGTTCAAGTTCGCCTGCCCACCCGGGGTCCTTTCCTTCAGCCAAGCGGTCCAACGCCTCCGCTCGCAAGCCAGCCGCAATCCCTATTGCCCTGTGTGCTGCAAACTCAAACTTTGCCTTGTAATGGACTCCAACCGTGCAAATCGCTACCTCGCGGACATCGGCAGCAATGTCGGTGTTGAACCTTACGGCCGCACCTAAATCAAGCGCTGCATGGCCCACATTCGGAGCATGTTGCCAAACTCCAAAGGGGCCCCTTCCCCATACCTCTGTCCCCAAACCCTTTCGACTTCCTAGGACGGCATCTCGAAGTGCTTGTTGAGCATCGTTCAGATCCTCTTCGTTGGGTACCGAAAGTCGCATCATCGCCCCGTCCACTCGGGTTGGCGGCGTTCAAAGAACGCTCGAATGCCTTCCTTACGGTCCTCGCTCGCAAACACTTCGACTCGCGCGTAATCCGTCGCCGCCCATCCGAGATCGTCACCGCTGGCAAGTATTCGCTCCATTGCCTGTACAGAATTACGCGTAGCTGTCGGCGAATTTGATGCAACTTGTTCCGCCAAGAGAACCGCCGTAGGTAACGCTTGGCCGGGCTCAACAAGCCGGTTGACCAAACCGTATTGGAAAGCCCGTTCAGCAGACAGTTCTTCACCGGTCAAGACCACTTCCTTGGCTATGTGCATCGGCAGAGACCGAAGTGCTCTGAACAAACCACCACTTGTAGGCAATACGCCTCGCTTTACTTCAGGCAATCCCAGCCGAAGGTCCTTCGAGGCGACGATCAAATCGCAGCAGAAGAGAATCTCCATGCCTCCGCCAAGTGCCAGCCCTTCGGCTGCCGCTATAACCGGCTTAATGCGTCCTCTCCGAATTATTCCGTATTCCCCACCTCGGTCAGCCCTTCCACTTCCCTCTTTGAGGTCGCTCCCCGCAGAGAACATGTCGGAACCACCCGTTAATACTGCGACCCACTGCTGAGGGTCATCTTCAAACTTGTCCAGTGCTTCATTGAGTGCATTGGTTAAGGCCAAGTCAAACGCGTTCCTCTTATCTTGCCGATGAAGGCTGATAATCGATATGTGGCCTCGTATCTCTGTCCGAACTAGTTCAGATTCCATATGCGTCTCATTCAGGTCGACAATGTCTTTCCGGTCTGAGGCAGCGTACTCTGATGCCGGTGGATCAATCCCAGTCGAACCAGCGCGTGCCAGAAGTGTTCGCCGTACTTCCAGCCCAGAAGCCGACTAGCCAGGAGTTCGAATCCTCCCAGCACCCTTATTTAGCCCTAGCAACCGGGTCATTAGCGTTCGTTCTAGGGACAGTCAACGTAACCGTTTCCAATGTCGCGTTTCCCGAAATAGTTCGCTCATTTCCAGGAGTCAGCAATGGCATGACCGGCTGGATTATCGCCGGCTATTCACTCGCCTTCGCCACCACGATGCTCGCCGGAGGACGACTCGCCGACCGATACGGACGGCTATCAGTATTCCGTTTCGGCCTTTTAGGTCTCTTGTTTGGCGCTCTGGCCGCCGGACTAGCCCCAACCCCTTTGATTTTAGTCCTGGCGCGAGCCGTACAGGGAATGTTTGGTGCTTTGACGGTTCCTTCATCTCTGGCTCTTGTACTGCCTCAATTCCCTCAAGCAAAGCAGGCAAGTGTCATAGGTCTCTGGGCTGCAGCAGGAATGATGGCATCGGGATTATCTCCTGGCTTTGCTGCCTTCGTTCTGGAGGTCAGCTCATGGCGATGGGTTTATTTGGTTCTCGTTCCCATCGTCGCGTTGGGTCTCATCGGCGCCAAACTCTTTCTTAAAGAGACGGCAGAACGT
Organism: Acidimicrobiales bacterium MED-G01; assembly: GCA_002457435.1. Taxonomy (GTDB): domain Bacteria; phylum Actinomycetota; class Acidimicrobiia; order Acidimicrobiales; family Poriferisodalaceae; genus MedAcidi-G3. Next base: position 7,783 of record NTLA01000034.1, read on the forward strand.
TCCACCCAGAGCCCTTTGGATCTTCTTGGTGTCCTGATGGGCAGCGGTTCGGTCTTCCTGCTCGTCTTAGGCACACTTCAAGGTCGCTCGTGGGGTTGGGCTTCCCCCCTGACCATCGGTTGCTTTTTCGGCGCGATCATTCTGTTGCCTCTGTTCCTAGTTAGATCGTCAAACCACCCTGAACCACTCTTCGACCCGGGCTTATTTCGAATCAGGTCGTTCAGTATCTCCAATATCGCCGTGACCCTAGCGATGCTCGGAGCATTCACCAGCTGGTTCCTCTGGCCCCTCTTCCTCACCGAGGTCTGGGCATACAGCAAAACTAAAGTTGGTTTGGCCTTCACGCCATCTCCTGTCCTTTCAGCCTTCGTAGCGGTCTTAGGTGGACGCTGGGCGGACCGCCACGGATTCCGAGGAATTATGGCTCTTGCATCCCTCGTGGCTACGGCCGGCTTCTTCTGGCTGTACCTGTTCCTCGATGAAGACGTTGAATTTTGGTTCGCGTTTTTTCCAGCGTCTGTGATGTTCGGTTTTGGAATGGGAATATTGGCCAGTCAACTCAATAGCGCTGCGTTAAGAGACATTCCACCCGAGTCAACAGCCACAGCAAATGGGATACATCAGAGTTTGCGGTACGCGGTTGGAGGCATGGGCGTGGCAGTGGCAATCACAATATTGAACGGTCAACACGACATCGCGAGATATGACCTCATGTGGTTCCTTTTGGGCGTCTTGATGTTGATTGTGGCCCCACTTATGTGGTTTCTATATCCAAGAAAGCAAAGCGCTGCGCATAGTCACGCCCAAAAATGAGACAATTGGGATATGCCTGATACTGAGACCTCCTTCGACAAAGACCGAGCACGAGCCTTCACCTCAAGAATGCTCGGAATCCTTAACGACGGCGCCTTGTCCCTCATGATGAGCGTCGGCCATAAAGCAGGACTTTTCGATGCCATGGACGGTTCACCCCCAGAAAGTTCAATCGAAGTAGCGACTCGTGCAGGTCTAGAAGAACGATACGTCCGAGAATGGCTTCATGCCATGGCATGCGGCGGAATCGTGGATTACGACCCGGACAATGAAACCTTCCAACTACCTGAAGAGCATTCCGGCCTCGTCACACGCCGTGCAGGGCCACTCAACTTGACCGTTCCGATGCAACATATCTCACTGTTAGGGGAGGTTGAAGACGACCTCGTCAATGCTTTCAAAAATGGTGGCGGCATCCCCTACGACAAATACCCACGCTTTCAAGCGCTCACCGCCGAAAGTAGTGAACGAAGGTTTCGAACCGGCCTAGTAAATCAAGTAGTGCCCCTCCTAGATATGGACGACGCTTTAAACTCGGGCATCACCGTTGCAGATGTCGGGTGTGGAAGCGGATTGGCAAGTTATTTATTGGCGAAAGAGTTCCCGAATAGCAACTTTGTTGGGTTCGATATGTCCGAAGGTGGCATCAGTCATGCATCCGAAATCGCCGCAGATCAAGTGAATGTTTCCTACGAAGTGGCAGATGCCGCGGCTTTGGGTCAAGATCAGCGGTTCGATCTCGTCACCACCTTTGACGCCATTCACGATCAGGCTCACCCCAAAAAGGTTCTATCGGAAATATTCCAAATGTTGCGCCCAGGCGGCACCTACCTCTGTGTTGAACCCAAAGCATCCAGTCAGCTAGAGGACAACATTCCTGACCCAATGGCACCGTACATGTACACAATCTCCGCCATGCATTGCATGACGGTTTCCTTGGCCTACGGGGGCGAAGGCTTGGGAGCAGCCTGGGGCCACCAGCTAGCCACCGAGTACCTAACTGAAGCAGGATTTACGGACATAAAGATCGAAGGAATTCGCGACGACCGGGGCAACAACTACTTCATAAGCAAGAAGCCGTAAGGCGAACCATGCAGGTGGCTAGCTACCTCCTTGAAGTACCAGCTCCGACACAGGAACTCCGGCCTCAAAACGTTCCACTAGTTCATCAGCGTCGAAAAGAACTCCAATTGGATTCTTCTCAAAGACCGGCCCATTCATAAAGTTAAGACCCTCCTGCGGGTCATCAAAATTCTCGACCTGCAGTTCGATGCGATTCCCATCTGGATCTTTGTAGTACATCGAAGTCGTCATACCGTGATTGATCGTCCGCTCAGGGAGGATGTCCTCGTCTCGTAGCCGAACATAGGTCGACAAGAGATCCCCCAACGACTCATAAGTAAAGGCCACATGGTCAACACCGTTACTTTCGGGATCAGGGTTCTTCTCAAAACCCCGGTCAAGGAAGGCGATGCGGTGATGCTCGTCATCGAAGGTAGCAAAGGAAATCATCTTATTTTCGTGGACAACCTTCGCTTCCAGCACCGTGCAATACCAACTAGCCAGACGGTCAATGTCGCTAGTACGTAGGACGAAGTGTGCAAGTCTCGCTGGTGCAGCCATAATCCATCCCCCGGCCCTATGCCTTCTCGGCGGTTGCGATCCAATTCCTAAGTTCATCGTACGCCTCGAGACACGGCAACATGGGATATTTCTCTGGAAGACCTTCTGCAGCCCTAAACAAACAGCCAGCATCGGCTTGCTGAAGCATCGCCAAGTCGTTGTGGGAATCCCCGACCGCCGTCACGTGATAGCCCAACCCTTGATAGCTCTCAACAGCTTTCCGTTTCGCGTCATCGATTCGCGCGACGAATTCGACAACTCTGTCCATTTCCAATGTTAAGTCGTGACATAGCAAATGTGGATAGCCAAGCTCTTTCATCAGATGATCAGCAAACTGTTCGAAGGTGTCAGACAAAATGACGACCTGATGGTCGCGACGTAACTGATCAAGAAAATCTTTAGCGCCTTCCAACGGCTTAAGAGTTGAAATCACCTCACGCACCAGACCTAAGCCGATCCCATTCGCCGAAAGAATCGATATGCGATGCTCCATAAGTTTTTGGTAGTCAGGTTCGTCTCGTGTGGTGAGCCGTAGCTCAGGTAGCCCTGTGTGGGTTGCCACGGCTATCCAAATCTCGGGTGTCACCACCCCTTCCATATCTAATGCGATGATTCGTTGCACAATCAGACAGCCTTGCATCTATTCGGTACGGAATAGCAAATCGAAACTCGGAAAGCAGTACCGTATCTATATGGCTACTAGCCAAAGCCACGACGAACTTGTCAATTCCATGACCGGTGGAATGGTCGCCCAACAGTCACCTTTCGCCGCGACCAACAATTTGCGAACAGATGGGCGACCAACGTCTGATTTGCGGTCAGAGTTGCGAACCATTCACAACCTCCGAAATGCATGGACCTGTGTCTCCTCAATCACGATGCCTGTCCTTCTTGTTGCTGTGGCTTTGTGGCTCGATCACTGGCTCTCAACCCTTGGTGCCGTCTTGCTCATGGGATTCGTCCAAAATCGAATGTTTATCCTTCATCATGAAGGTGCACACCGTCTCCTGTTCACAAGTCGAAAAGTCAACGACCTTGTTGGGATCACAATTTTTGGGTGGCTTTCCTTCGGCACTGGCACTCACGCTTATCGTCGAGCGCACGTGAACCATCATCGAGACGAGTTCGGACCCAAAGAGCCGGATTTCTTGCTGTACTCCCTGTATCCGATCACGACAGCCTCGATGCGGAGGAAACTTCGACGAGACGCAACAGGTGTTTCCGGCTACCGAATCTTGCGTCCACGATTGACTGGGCTCTTCAACAAGCGATTCTGGGTCAACAGCGCTCGCTTCTACATAGGGCAACTTGCGATATTTACGCTTTTTGCGGCCACCGGGAACCCACTCGCCTACTTCTATCTGTGGCTGTTGCCGTTTATGACCGTCTACCAAGTGGTGAACCGGCTGAGAGCTATAGCCGAACACGGTGGCATGACTCGTTCATCTGATCGGCGACAAACAACACACCACGTCCGGCAAGGGGTGATGGCTCGAGTTTTTCTTGTTCCCTTAGCCGTGGGGCATCATCTCGCGCATCATGTCGACAGTGGCGTTCCATTTCGGAATCTGCCTCGATTGACTCGTTTGCTTGAACAAGATGGCTACATCACCGAGGAGAATACCTGGTCCAACTACCGGTCACTTTGGCGGACACTCGCCGCTAAGGCCGACTGATGACGCTCCGAACCACGTGTGTCGGCTCTTGGCCGATTCCGTTTGGTTTGCGGCCACAGCTGAAGCGTTATTACGCAGGAGAGATCAGTGACGCTGACGCTGCTCCTCTCCTGACACGAGCGGCGCGAATTTCGATGGATGAGATGCTTGCCTGCGGTGTTGATCAGATAATGGGTGGCGAGGTTTGGGGACCCGACTTTGTTCACCACGTTCCTCCTCGACTGGCGGGTCTTGAGACCATTCAGCAACGTGATACCTCGAAGGGTTACGAAGGGATCGGTCGCTACCGGATAGTCGGTGACATCTCAGCTCCCAAAGGAACTGGTCACGCGTTGGGATATCGCAGAGAGCGCGAAAGTGAAGCCATGCTGGACAAAGGTGCGGTTCCAAGTCCTCTAACCATGACTCTCGGCATGGAAAAGGACCCGAGGTTAAAAGAACAACTCCCCAACTACGCACAAATCGTTAAAGACGAAGTCGACAACATGGCGGAAGCAGGAGCTCGTGAAATTCAACTCGATGCCCCATCTGAAGCCACTTCGTTGGTCAATGCGACATCGTCAGCGGCTGATCTTTTTGACACCTTGATCGCTCCGTTTAGCGACCTCTCTGATGTCACTCGTACCGTTCATTTCTGCCTTGGAGATATTTCAAGGCGTCCTGGAACCGAGGTGCAGAATCTGTCCTCGCTACTGCCGCTTATTCAAATGTTGGATGGATTCGTCGATCGGGTGCATATTGAATGCAGTCACGCCGGTCAGTGGGCCGATCGACATCTATTCGCCGAAATTCCAGATTCAATCGAGATCATCGCGGGCATCGCCGACGTGAAGCAAAAGCCTCAACCTGTTCCGGTTTTGGCTGAACGAATCGAACTGTTACTCGAAATCGTTAACGAACAACGATTGCTCTTATCCACGTCCTGCGGATGCGGCCGGGTACCCCACGATGAAGCGATCCGTTTACTCAGAAATCTAGTGAAGGCAGCTAGGGGTGAATAACGCAGTACCCATGGGGACCCGCTACGGATGGACTGGCCATAACCCTGCCTCCCCAGAGTTTCAGGAACAACGTGAGCATTTAACTGAACACAACGGCATTGATGGACTTGAAATTTTGAGTCCTGACCAAATTGAAGACGTAAAGAGAATTTTCTATCGAGATGGATTCGTCGTCGTACGAGATGCGTTGACTGAGGAACAACTCGCGACTATCAGAGACGGTTGTGCTCGGGTGATCTCCGAAATCATGGAGTTGGATACCACCCGTCAAGGCAATCGAGGGTCTCACAGGTATAGCTTCGGATCTGCCAGCGCCAGCGGCCACCAAGTTCACCAACCCGAGTGGGCCATGCTGATCGACCTTCCTACAGTCACACCAATCCTTGAAGCAATCTTCGAATCGCCTGACTATATATGTCGTGGCGGCGGAGGCGACTTTTGTCTGCCTGGCGCTATTGAATATCAGCCACTTCACAGTGACGTCGCCGATCGCCGCGAGAAAGCCGACCACGCGGCCGCCGCAGACAGCGATGGATCAAAATTCTCTGGTTCTTTTTGGGACCCGCGCGGATTGATGACCCTGAGAGATCTGCCATGTCCATACATTTGCTGCAACTTTTTGATGACAGACCTCGACGCCGTGAACGGACCAACCCGGCAAATTCCTGGAACTCAGAACTCAAGAGAACCAATCCCCGATCTGGATAGCGAACCAACGTGGATGAAGCACAGCACCGTATGTCCAGCACCTGCCGGTAGCGTCCTCATACGCGATCCGAGAGCCTGGCATGGAGGGACACCCAACCTCTCGAATGAACTCCGAGCGATACCAAATATTGAGTATTACGCCCCATGGTTTCATGAACCAATGGTGCGCTCGATGCCTCGCTACCTGTACGAATCTCTCTCAGACCACGCTCAGCAAATTTGCCGTT
>NTLA01000035.1 GCA_002457435.1 Acidimicrobiales bacterium MED-G01
TGCATCCATGTACCAAATCTCGCTTCGCCACGAAAGTCGATTAGGCCTCGGTAGGCCCTGAAGTAGGCTTCTTGCACCACGTCGAGTGCATCATGATGGTTTCGCGTAAGCCGGGCAGCCAGCAGAAAGATGTCGCTATAGGTTGCCTCCACAAGGCGTTCGAAGGCTTCGTCATCACCATCGCGGGCGGCTGCGACGTCGGCACGAATCTGCGGTGTCGGCATGCCTTGACGCTACTCGTCATTTAGCGGAGTCGTGGGCAACGATCATGGTTGTCGTCGCAACCATGATCTGGTGCGACTTCGTGGTCCCGCACCGGGGCCGATTAACCAAGATTTGTAGCGGGACCGGGGTTCGAACCCGGGACCTCACGATTATGAGCCGTGCGCTCTGACCAACTGAGCTATCCCGCCATGCTCTCTCGAGCGAGCCACGACCGGGATTCGAACCCGGGACCTCCTCCTTACCATGGAGGCGCTCTACCAACTGAGCTATCGCGGCAACCATGAACGGGCGAACCCGCGCAGGCTTGAAAGCTTACGGATTAACACCGATGATGCACAACCCCTTGGACTGTACCTTTGGATATGTGAAGGTCCGTTTAGCCAAACTTTCTGATGCAGCGGAAATTGCTGCGATCTATAACCACGAAGTTCTTTACGGGGTCGCGACCTTCGATTTAGTTCCAAAATCTCTTGAAGAGCAACAAGATTGGCTTCGTGATCGATCCGGTGCCCTACCGTGTGTTGTCGCTCTTAACGAGGACGGTACGGTCGTTGGGTGGGCCTGTCTTTCGAAGTACCGAGATAGGCCAGCGTACGGAACCAGCGTCGAAAATTCTATCTATGTCCATCAGGACCATCAGAGCATGGGGATCGGGAATTTATTGCTCGCAGAATTAACACGACTTGCTGATGAGTACGGATTCCACTCGATTTTTGCCCGGATAGCAGGTGAAAACCTGTCTTCATTCACTCTTCATCAAAAACATGGTTTCGAGCTTGTAGGTGTGGAAAAAGAAGTTGGACGTAAGTTCGGACGGTGGCTAGATGTCACCATCATGCAGCGACTCACCCGCAGAACCTGAATCTATTTTCTTTAGAAATGCCAGGGGAACTGCTTGAAATCTTGTTCACGTTTTTCAAGAAATGCGTCACGTCCCTCAACCGCCTCTTCGGTTCCGTAAGCCAAACGAGTGGCTTCGCCCGCGAACACTTGCTGCCCTATCAGGCCATCGTCAGTGAGGTTGAACGCAAACTTTGCCATGCGTTGCGCTGTTGGTGATTTCGAGTTGATCTCATTCGCCCATTCCAACGCCACGTTTTCTAGTTTTTTGTGTTCCACCACAGCGTTAACATCGCCCATCAAAAATCGTTCATCTGCATCGTAGGTGCGACCCAGGAAAAATATTTCACGTGCTTTTTTCTGACCAACTTGTTTCGCTAGATAGGCCGAACCAAATCCTCCATCAAAGCTGGCGACATCGGTATCAGTTTGTTTGAAGCGCCCATGTTCGCGACTGGCAAGGGTTAAGTCAGCTGTCACATGGAGGCTATGTCCGCCACCTACCGCCCAGCCAGGAACGACACAGATCACTACCTTGGGCATCATCCTGATTAACCGCTGACACTCGAGGATGTGGAGTCTGCCCACTTGAGCTGGATCAATCGTTTCGCTTGTTTCTCCGTCAGCGTATTTGTAACCATCTTTCCCTCGAATACGTTGATCTCCTCCTGAACAAAAAGACCAACCGGCATCTTTAGTAGATGGGCCATTGCCTGTCAGCAACACAACTCCTACGTCAGTACTCATGCGAGCATGGTCAAGAGCGGTGTATAGCTCGTCGACTGTGTTCGGCCTAAAAGCGTTGCGAACGTCGGGTCGATCAAAGGCGATGCGAACTGTGCCCTGGTCTATCGCCCGGTGGTAAGTGATGTCTTTGAACTCAAATCCTTGGAGTTCGCGCCACCGCGAAGCGTCAAAGATATCTGAAACATTCGGCAAGTAAGACATTGGACTCCTGAACCGTCAAGGGTTGTAGTCGTAGATTAGAGGCGTACGTCGAAGGGGACATCATGAAGTTTGGTCTTAGATATTGCAATACCGATAAGTACGCGACAGATACAGCACTTGCCGTCGAGCTTGTACAGGCGGGCGAAGAAGCTGGATTTGAATCCGCATGGACGGTCGAACATACCGTTATCCCGTCGGGATACGAGTCGGTCTATCCATATAGCGAGTCCGGAAAAATCGCTGGAGGCGCCGAAGATCTGATCTTGCCCGATCCACTGATCTGGATGGCGCATATGGCGGGTGCTACGAGCACAATAAAATTTGGCACAGCGATCTTGATTTTGCCCCAGCACTCGCCTGTTGTATGCGCAGCTCAAGTGGCCACATTGGACTACATGTCTGGTGGCAGAGTACTTCTGGGCATAGGGGTTGGCTGGCTCAAAGAGGAGTTCGATGCGATCGGTGCGCCTTTCGAACGACGCGGACCACGAACAGATGAATATGTGGCAGCAATGCGGGAGTTATGGGCAAACGACTGCGCCACGTTCGAAGGTGAATTCGTTCAGTTTGTCGATACTTATTGTCTACCGAGACCTGTAGCCGGGTCAGTTCCCATAATTGTGGGGGGAGATACCGACTTTGCGGCTCGCCGAGCTGGTCGGCTTGGTGACGGCTACTTCCCTGCTCGCGACACTCCCCAAGAGCGAATTGACCTTGCTCGCAAAACTGCCGAGGAATACGGAAGAGATCCTGATTCCTTGGAAATCACGATGCCAATGCCAGAAGATCCGGATGACATCCCAAAAATGAAAGCTCGAGGTGTTGATCGGCTGGTTGTACCGGTGACCGCGATGGCAGGGATGCCCACTCTGATTGATTCACCCGAAGATGCCCTGCGTTTTGGGGACATCATTGCGAAATATTCTGATTTGTAGACCCTTTACGCCCAGCCTTCATGCGTGAACCGCGCGAGGGCGTCTCGGTCATATTGATCAACTAACGCTACTTCCCAGTCGAGGTACTGCTGCATTGCCCGTCGTGCTACGTGAGCATCTCCTGGGTCATAGGGAAGGACGACCTGTGGGCTAGTAAATGTGAGTTCACTAGTTCCATGTTCGAGTGAACTCTCATCGCTTGGTTCGTCGTTAAGTACATGAGTTTCCCAACCCATTTCCATAAGCCAGGAAGCTGCCATCGTGGCTCGTGTGAGGTCATCATCAGCTAGAACTACTCGCGATCCTCGCGTAATTGCATATTCGTCGGTGGCTTGAATTAGTTGACCTCCTGGAGCGTTTCTGAAACCGGCACGATGGCCTGCTTTGTATTCAGCGGGTGTCCGGACATCAAACTGATACAGCGTCCGGGAGTCATCGGATTTCCATTGGTTCATGATGGAGCTAGTTATTTGGCTGACATCGAAACGTTTGGAGACTTCTTGCGCGGCCTTTAATGCCTGTTGCCGGCCTGTGCTGGTAGGGGTCGGTGTCACATCGTCGTTACCATGCTCCAACGTTAAGTCGGCAAGTTCCCATCCCATGGTTCCATTCTCTAATGCGACCACATCGTTAGGGATTCCTGCTCGCACTAGCGATTCCGCTCCGAGAATGCTGCGGGTTCGCCCCGCACAGTTCACGACAACTGTGGCGTCCTGTTCCAGTAAGTCGAACACTCGGTGCACAAGTTCGCCACCCGGACACGAGCGACCGGTGGGGATACTCATGCGGTTGAACTCACGCTCAGTTCGTGAATCTAAGACAACTAAACGACGCCCTTCTGATATCCATTCGTTGAGTTGTTCTGCCTTTACGTGTGGCGTTCCATAGTGACGTTCAACCAATTCGCCAAACAACTTCGATGGCACGTTCACACCTGAATAAAGTTCGTGTCCCGCATGCGCCCAAGATTCGATGCCGCCTTCTAAGACCGTGACGTTTGTCCATCCATTTTCCGTGAGAATGGATTGAACTGCTCGAGCCTCGTCTTCTTCTTCCCCTGCAATGACTATTGGAGTTGAGAGACGCGGGAGGAGGACTTCAGCAGCTACGAGTGCGTCATCAAGGCGGAGGCTTGCGGCCCACAACAGATGGCCTTCGCTATAGGTTTCGTGATCTCTGGGGTCAATGATCGCTATTTCGTCAGTACCGTTGATAGCTGTTACGAGTTCGCTAACCGAAACGCTGTCTGTCGTCACGAGCGAGCGTCAATTATCGGATAGCGAATTTTCATAGTCCGCCATTCCCCGTCAGGTTCGCTCCAATAGTTACGCGGGGGAAGATCCAATAGATCGTGTCCATAACAGTGGAAATTTAGTGACCCACCCTGCACATGTATGGAATGGAGGTCATCGGGCAGAAAAGCGATGCCTGTGCCGTGTTCAACCACAAATTCATCTGAAACTTTGGGTGGCCCTTGTCCAGCTTGCTGTTCATATCTTCGGTTGGTCTCTTGGCCTTCTAAACCCACAATGCAAGCCCAAGTTAAGTGGTCGTGTGGCGGAGCTTGGGTTGTGTCGGCGACTGACTGCATGTAAAGCGCGAATCGATGATCTTCGTCCTGCGACAACAGGTAAAGGGTGCTGCCGTCGCTTGAACCATCAGGCGGAAAGTCACTCCATGGGAACAGCTCTTTTTGTTGGGCTAATTCAATGAGCCGATGCCGAATCAACTCAACAGAGTCACGGTCGATCCCTTGAGCATCGATAGCTCTAATGTCTGACATCGCGTCGGCAACTGCGGCAGTTCTTTCGGCGTTGGCCATTACTTATTGGTCTCCATCAAATGACCTTTAACGACCTTTCCATTGAGGAGGACGTTTCTCAGAAAATGCAACCGGTCCTTCTATGTAATCCTCGCTCTTACTCATCGCTTTGACAGCTTCGTACTTTCCTTCGTGGGCGGCTCGCACCCCAGTCTGGTCCAATCCCTGCATCGCGGCCTGCTTGGTCGCTCGGATCGACATCGGTGAACATTCGAGGATCATCTCTGCCCAGCGGCGAGCCTCGCTGAGTGCCTCTCCTTCGGGCGCTACAGCTGTCACGAACCCCAATTCATAACCCTCTTGGGCCAGCACGTGACGCCCCGTCAGCATCATCCCCATGGCGCGTTTGAGCCCAATCTGCCGAGGAAGACGGTGGACACCAGCGGCTAAGGCAGCCAAACCGACCTTGGGCTCCGGTAAAGCCATCCGAGCATTTTCACTAGCAACGATCATGTCGCAAGCTAGGGCGATTTCAAAACCACCCCCCATCGCGACTCCATTAACCGCGGCAATGACAGGTTTGTCGAGATCCCAGCGAGAAGTTAGCCCACCAAACCCGCTATCGGGCATAGCAGAGCGATCTCCACCCTCAGCTTGATACCGCAAGTCATTCCCGGCGCTGAAGGCGCGATCACCGGCGCCTGTCACAATCGCTACCCACAAATCTGGGTCATTCTGGAATTCGTCAAATAGTTCTGCCATCTCAGCGTTGCCCGGCGGGTGCAGGGCGTTCATTCGCTCGGGTCGGTTAATTGTGACGGTGAAAATTCGACCATCACGTTCTGCGTAACAGGAATCAGTCATGCCCGGAAGCTAGCCCAAGATCGTTATGGGCCGCCCGTTCTTGTTAATTAGATAAGCAGGACTTTGGGTGTTGTCCGGTCAGTCAAGTGGGCTGTTGGTTGTCGGCAACACTTTGCGCGTCCAGGTGAACGCGACGAACGGCGAGCCGTAACGCTCGCCGTTCGTGGTGGGCCGAGGAGGATTCGAACCTCCGTAGGTGTGAACCGACGGGTTTACAGCCCGTTCCCTTTGGCCGCTCGGGCACCGACCCAACGGCGGTTACGTTATCGGTTTGGATTCAATGCCCCAAAGACCCTCGTGAGTTTCAGTAGTTTGGGACTGCTTACCGGCTCTGTATATTTCGTTCCATGGGTTCATTCGACGTTGTTTCTCAATTGGATATGCAGGAAGTTCGAAATGCCGTAGACCAGGCGGCTCGCGAGGTAGCGACTCGCTATGACTTTAAAGACACTGGTTCGGAGATAACTCTTGCAGACATTCAGATTTCTTTGGCGAGTAGTAGCGAGGATCGTCTTAATGCTCTTCGGCAAGTGTTAGAAGAGAAACTAGTCAGACGGAAGGTAAGTCTGAAGGCACTGAGCTACGGCGATGTCGAAGAAGGTTCAGGGGCCTCTGTTCGACAACAGGTTGCCCTTCAAGCCGGCATCAGTAGTGACAAAGCCAAAGAACTAAATAAGTTCGTTAAGGGATTGGGGATTAAAGGTGTCCAGTCTCAAACACAAGGCGACCAAGTGCGGGTCATCTCAAAAAAACGTGATCATCTGCAGACAGTCATCGCCAAAATGAAAGAGACGGACTTCGACTTGCCTTTACAGTTTGAAAATTTCCGGGACTGATTTAGACAGCGTCTCGCCAGCTGCCGTCGCGCAATCGAGCGATCCTCTTCTCCATGGGCGGATGAGTTGTGAAAAGGTTTCGAAATGCCATCTTGCGGCTCGCTAACGGATTGGCTATGTACATTTGCGCTTGATTTGCGTTGGCGAGACTTGGAATGGACCGACTGGCTACATCCAATTTTTCTAAAGCAGCTGCGAGAGGTTCACCGTCGCTAATCATTCTTGCCGCCGTTCGGTCCGCCTGAAATTCACGGCTTCGGCTGATCGCCATTTGTATTAGTGCTGCGGCTATTGGAGCAACGATGATCAGAAGTAGATCGACTAAGGGATTCCGGTCACGGTTTCTGTTTCCGCCTCCAAAGATCATGGCAAATTGCGCCATGTTGGCAACGAAGCTGATCGCCATAGCTATGGCAGCAGCGACTGATCCGATGAGGATGTCGCGGTTCTTTATATGGGCCATTTCATGCGCTAGGACACCTCGTATCTGATCCCATGAAAGATGTTGTATAAGTCCTTCGGTGATACATACCGCTGCGTGATTCGGATTTCGTCCTGTCGCGAACGCGTTGGGTTGTGGGTCCGGACTCACATAAATTCGGGGCATAGGTAGATCTGAAAGGGCACAAAGTTCTGTCATGATGGACCAGTATTCGGGTAATTGGCCCTCTTCTACTTCGACGGCACGAGCAGAGCGGATAGCCAACTTGTCGCTCATCCAGTAACTGCCACCGACCATTGCCAGTGCAAGGAATAGGCCAATCGTCAGACCACCTGGTCCCCAGAAACTGGAGATAAACATGATGAGTGCGCCCATGGTGGCGAGCAACATTGTGGTTTTGAGGGTGTTTTTCATTGGGGGTCCCCCATGGTTGGTGCTTAGCTCTAAACGTATCGGCTTCGGAAGCAACAATCTCAGCACAAGCTGAGCATTTAATGTGGGTGATAACCGCTGTCCAAAAAAATGGTGGGAATGTTCTCGCTTCTGTACATCCGAACGTTTCGCATATCGTCATCAATAGCCAAAACGGGAATGTGCCCAAGACGGCGGAGACTTTGTGTTTCGTCACGTTTGAACCCAGGTGATGCCTGAAAATCACCTAGTGGTCTCATGATGAGAAGGTCATATCTGATGTTGTTTCGATTTAGCCAGTCAAGAGTCGCCTTCTGAATCCACGTTGGTCTCGATGTCAAAAGGACAATTGTCAACTCGGGATCCACCAGTTCGAGCAACATTTTGTTTTCCTCAAACACGTCGTCCCCGCCGCACTCCGCGAAGAATCCATCCCAGTCACGCCAGGGTGGATCTAGGTAATGCTGGCGATGACCAGCGTCAGCCAAGACACCGTCAATATCAACAATTATGCAATCGCCTCGTTGCACTAGCTCTTGTCTTAGGTGCCAATGTCTCGGGATAGAACTCATGAAGCCGGCAGCAGAAGTCAGTCCTCCTGCGGTGCCTGGTCGGCACGATCACGAATTTCGTCGACCACACTCGCGTCGGCAAGAGTAGTGGTATCTCCGAGCTTTCGACCTTCAGCAACGTCCCGAAGTAACCGCCGCATTATTTTTCCTGAACGAGTTTTGGGAAGGTCAGGCACCAGGACAACAGCCTTGGGTCGAGCGATGGCCCCCAGCTTTGTCGAGACATGTTGTCTTATCTCTTCTCTTAGTTCCTCACTTGGCTCGTTGCCACCTCTCAAGATGCAGTATCCAACTATGGCTTGGCCTGTTGTGTCATCGGTTGCTCCGACGACTGCTGCTTCGGCAACAGATGGGTGGTCGACCAGCGCCGACTCGACTTCGGTCGTGGAAATCCGATGTCCGGATACGTTCATCACGTCGTCGACTCGTCCCAAAAGCCATAGGTACCCATCGTCGTCGATCTTTGCGCCGTCGCCTGCAAAATATCGGCCAGGATATTCAGACCAGTAGGTCTCCTTGTATCGTTCAGGGTCACCCCAGATACCTCGAAGCATTGACGGCCAGGGTTCAGTGATAGTCAGGTAGCCACCACCTTTTTCCACCTTGTTGCCACCGTCGTCCACTACTTCGACTATCACGCCGGGGATGGCATGAGTAGCTGATCCGGGTTTAGTGGTGGTCACGCCGGGCATGGGTGTGATCATGTGTCCGCCGGTTTCGGTTTGCCACCAAGTGTCGACTATGGGGCACCGTTCGCCGCCGATGTGTTCGTGATACCACATCCAGGCTTCTGGGTTTATCGGCTCGCCGACGGTTCCCAGCACCCGCAAGCTAGATAGGTCATGGGGTTCAACTTCTTGGGCGCCCCATTTCATGAATGTTCGGATAGCGGTTGGAGCTGTGTATAGCTGAGTGACTCCGTATCGCTGGACTATGTCCCATAGGCGATCTTTCGGCCAGTCATTCCTGTCCCCGACACGGAATTCGGGCCTCGGAGTATCCGGTGTCCCCTCGTACATCACCGAGGTGGCCCCATTGGCTAATGGTCCGTAAACGATGTAGCTGTGACCCGTCACCCACCCAATATCTGCCGCACACCAATAGACGTCAGAATCTGGGTGTAAATCGAAAATATATTTGTGGGTGAACGCAACTTGAGTTAGGTAGCCGCCCGTGGTGTGCATGATTCCTTTGGGCTTGGCAGTGGTTCCTGAGGTGTACAGCAAATAAAGCAAGTCCTCACTATCGAGATGCTCAGGTGGGCAATCTGATGAGGCTGTCTTCATTAATTCGTGGTACCAGTGATCGACCGTTTCATTCCAGGCAATCTCTTGGCCGGTACGTTGGACTACCACAACATTTTCGATCGTTGTCGTGGCTTCAACCGAAGCATCCGCAGTGTCCTTAAGTGGGAACGGGTCCCCGCGCCTGTAACCACCATCTGCTGTTATGAGAAGCTTCGCGCTTGCGTCATCAATTCGGTCTGACAATGAGTCAGCTGAAAATCCGCCGAAGACAATTGAGTGGGGTGCACCAATTCTTGCGCATGCCAGCATTGCTACTGGAAGTTCAGGGATCATCGGCATGTAAATACAAACGCGATCGCCCTTCTCGACACCTAAAGATTTCATTACGTTCGCGAACTTGGACACTTCTTCGAGAAGTTCGCTGTAATTGATGGTTCTGGTATCTCCAGGTTCGCCTTCCCAGTGGAAGGCAACTTTGTCTCCTCGTCCGGCTTCCACATGGCGATCGAGACAGTTGTACGAAATGTTGAGCTTCCCACCGATAAACCATTTGGCGAACGGGAGATCCCATTCAAGAACGGTGTCGAAGTCTTGGAACCAGCTAACGAGTTCTCTTGCTTGCCGAGCCCAAAAGCCGAGCCTGTCGGCTTCAGCTTCCTCGTACAGACTTCTGTCAGTAATTATTGCTTCGCTTTGAAAACTGGCTGACGGTGGGAAAGTCCGGTCTTCTACGTAATAGTCCTCGATCGTCGGTTCAGACATCTCGATCCCCCTTCGCGGAAGGTCCCCTCAACGTGGGCTCAACAGCTTGCGAGCCTAGCCCCTAGTTGCTGCTCATTCGGAGGAGATCTGATTAATCACTTATTTGCCACTCTGCGACTAGGAACCCTCCAAGGCCATTCCGATCTGTAAGTGCAGCAGCCTCAGCTAACACTTGTCGAGCGGCCACCGCTGTCGAATCGGGTGAGGCGGCGGAATCTTCCCATTTCTCTTGAGCCCATTCCGTCATCGTGGCTAGGCCTTTAGATGCAAGCCAGTCTGACTGGAGGCAAATGGTGGGCGAGCCTGGCAACTGGTCAAACGCTACGTCGCACGTAATGTCACTAGTCCCAGGGTCACTGTAGGGCGCTCCGGCTCGGCGGTGGCCTTTATAGGTCCGCAGCCATTCACCTAGGGGTCGGTCATTAAACATTTCTGAGCTTTCCACGCCATAGTCAAAGGTCAAGATTCGGCCGCGGTCTAGAAGCTTCATCGCTCGATTTACCCACACAGCACCTTTGAGATGTAAGGGAAGGGTGGCTCCTATTGACGCGTTAGGCGCCACCGCTGACGCCATGTCTTCAGCTGGCTGAGGGGCGGGATGCCAAACTTCGGCATCGTCTTCAACATAGAGCTCCAGCCATCCTGTTGCAGCTTTTCGCACGATTCGCGGTGGAAGATTATCTAGCAGTTCATTCGCGACCACCACTCCTGTAACGGGTCCCGCTGGTAGTTCTTTTAGTGCGGCAAACGGAACTTCTTCTGAATCTGCAAAGCAAGTGGTTGTTACTCGGCTAAACCCAATTTCTCGTTGTCGGTCCGATCTCTCGACCATCACGTAGCGCAGGGCGTCGCTGCAATCTTGAGCGGACAGAAAAATATCCCTACACAGGGTCCCGGTTCCTGATCCGCCTTCGATCACCACAAACGGATCTGGGCATTCCATGTCATGCCACACCTGATCCAGATAAGCAGCGACACAGGCCCCAAAGAGGGGGCTTGTTTCAGGGGAAGTAACGAAATCGCCCCCGTCAGTTCCCGCCGTTCCAAGTTGAGTGTAAAAGCCCTCGGCTCCGTATAGCGCGTCCTCTGCGAACAAGTCGAACCGCTTCACGAAGCGTGACCATTCGAGTGGTTCAACCTTGTGTCCCTATCCGCCCAAAGCAGAGAGTACTGAAACTTCGCCAAAGTGCCCGACGAGGCCTGGCAGGACTCCAAAGGCCATCGTCGCAACCAGTGTCACTGCTAAGGCAGCTCGCAGCGACCCTGTGATCACAATTGGGCGCTCATCACCATCAGGCACTGGCTGGAACCACATTTGGACGAGGATTCGCGCGTAGTAGGCGAAAGCGATAACGGTGTTAATCGCAACGACGACGCCCAGAGCCGCTGCCCAACCTCCGCCCGCGTCCAATAGGGCTCTGAAAAGCCCAAATTTTGCGAACCAACCACCCGCGGGCGGTATTCCTGCCAGCGCTGCCAGAAATACTGTCATTGCGACAGCAAGACCTGGCGCATATTGGAAGAGTCCTCCGTAGCTTTCGATTTCACCTGAACGCGTTTTCCGTGCTACCGCCAAGACAACTGTGAAAGCGCCAAGATTCATGAACGCGTATATCGCCATATAGATGACAACGGCTTCAAACGCGCGGGCTGGAGCTTCAGCGGCAACGGCGAATGGGACCAACATAAATCCGCCTTGGGCAACGCCTGAATATGCAAGTAGCCGAACAATATTGTTCTGGCGAAGAGCGATGAGGTTGCCGATGGTCATGGTTAATGCGGCAATCAGCCAGAAGAAGGGCTGGACGACGTCGTCGCGGCCAGGGAAGGCGACGAAGACAAGTTGGATCAGCGCGACCATTCCAGCAGTTTTGGATGCTACGGCAAGGAAGGCTGTGACCGGGGTTGGGGATCCTTCGTAGGTGTCTGGTGCCCATGTGTGGAATGGCACAGCCGATACTTTGAAGGCGAAACCGATCAGGATAAAAAGGATTCCGAGAATAGCGACCGGGTTTGCTGCACCTGATCCCAGTTCTTCCGCTATTACTCCGAAGGTAGTTGAACCAGCGAGTCCGTATACCAGCGACATCCCGTAGAGCATGACTGCCGAGGCAAATACTCCCATTAGGTAGTACTTGAGGCCTGCTTCGTTTGATCGCGGTCCTCCCTTTCGCCATGCAGCAAGCATGTAGGCGGGGATGGACAGAAGTTCAAGAGCTACGAAAACACTAATGAGGTCCCGGGAGCTGCTCATCATCACCATGCCAAGCAATGAGGTAAGCATCAGGGTGTAATACTCATTTTCGTAGTAGTCGCCGTCGCGGATGTAGTCGACCGACATCAGGATCACGATGTAACCCGAAATGAGGAAGAGTGCTTTCAGCACTAGGGAGAAGTCGTCTACTACGTAGGCGCCTCCGAACATCGATCGCTCAGTGCCGTCGACTGCGAGAGTCAGGATGGGAAGCAAGGTTGCGAGCAGGCCCATTCCTGCCAAGGTGGGCATTGCTTGTTTCGAACGATCATCCCAGATGATGTCGACAACTGTGATGAGCGTTCCGAATGCCAGGAGGGTCAGTTCGGGCGCGAGGGCATGCCAGTCAAGCGCAGGGCGCGTGAAGGCGAGCAGGGCTTCCATCTTCAACTGCCAGCCGCTATCGCCTCGACGGTTGCAGTGATACCGCTGACTACATCGTCGGTTACGTTGAAGATCAGGTTGGGCCAAATACCAAATAGGACTATTCCGATTAGGAATGGTGTCCAAGCAATCCATTCGTAGCGATTAACGTCAGCTATTTCATGGCCAGCAAACTCCTCGGGTGGCTCACCGAAAGCCGTTCGTTGGTACAGCCAGAGTAGATAGCCCGCTGCGAGCACTGTTCCAATAGCTGCAATAACCATGTAGGTGCGGAAGGTTTCTTCAGGCATGCCAGCACCGGGATTGTATGCCGACAAGATTGCTGGGAATTCGCCCCAAAAGCCTGCCAATCCTGGCAATCCTAATGAGGCCATCGTTGCAAACCCGAGGATCCAACCCATGCGTGGCGCC